>NZ_PPFB01000001.1:1200000-1800000 GCF_002899455.1 Streptomyces sp. DH-12
CGCCCGCAGACGGCTGTACGCGGCCGTCGAGAGCTGGCCGGGCGTCCTGGTCGTGGTGAGCCACGACCAGGAACTGCTCGACCTGGTCGACCAGATCGCGGACCTGCGCCCGGGCGGGATCGCCTGGTACGGCGGCAACCTCACCGCCTACGAGGAGGCCCTGGCCGTCGAGCAGGAGGCGGCGGAGCGCATGGTGCGCGTCGCCGAGGCCGACCTGCGCAAGCAGAAGCGCGAACTGACCGAGGCCCAGGTCAAGCTGGCCCGCCGCAGGCGGTACGGCCAGAAGATGTGGGAGCAGAAACGCGAACCGAAGATCGTCATGGGCGCGCGCAAGCGCGCGGCGCAGGTCTCCGCCGGCAAGCACCGCATCATGCACGAGGAGAAGCTCGCCGAGGCCAAGGAGCGGCTCGACGACGCGGTGGGGGCGGTGCGGGACGACGACGAGATCCGCGTCGACCTGCCGTTCACCGCCGTGCCGCCGGGACGCCAGGTCCTCACCCTGGCGGATCTGGAAACGGCGTACGGCGCCCGGGTGAAGGGTCTCGACCTGCGGGGCCCGGAGCGGGTGGCGCTGATCGGGCGCAACGGCGCCGGCAAGACGACGCTGCTGCGCACGGTCGCCGGGGAGCTGCCGCCGGTGTCGGGCGAGGCCGCGGCGCACGTCCCGCTGCGGTTCCTGCCGCAGCGGCTCGACGTCCTCGACCCGGAGCTGACGGTGGCGGAGAACGTGGCGCGGTTCGCGCCGGGCGCCACCGACAACCGGATCCGGGCGCGGCTCGCCCGCTTCCTGTTCCGGGGCGCCCGCGCCGACCGGCGGGCGGCCACGCTGTCCGGCGGCGAACGCTTCCGGGCGGCCCTGGCCGCGCTGATGCTGGCGGAGCCCGCGCCGCAGCTGCTGATGCTGGACGAGCCGACGAACAACCTGGACATGGCGAGCGTCCGGCAGCTCACCACGGCGCTGGAGTCGTTCGAGGGGGCGCTGGTCGTGGCCAGTCACGACCTGCCGTTCCTGCGGTCGGTCGGCATCACGCGCTGGCTGCTGATGGAAGGAGGGGAGCTGAAGGAAATCACGCCAGAAGCTGTCGGGTATTCCGCCTAGCGTCGGCGGCATGACCCAGCAGGACGCGTACCTCACCCTCACCGGAGCCACCGAGAACAACCTGAAGGACGTCTCGCTCCGCATCCCGAAGGGCCGGCTGACCGTGTTCACCGGCGTTTCGGGATCGGGGAAGTCGTCGGTCGTCTTCGACACGATCGCGGTCGAGTCGCAGCGGCAGCTGAACGAGACGTACACCTGGTTCGTCCGCAACCGGCTGCCCAAGTACGAGCGGCCGCACGCGCGGGCGCTGGAGCACCTGACGCCGGTGATCGTCGTCGACCAGCGGCCGGTCGGCGGCCACTCCCGGTCGACGGTGGGCACGATGACGGACGTGCACTCGGTGCTGCGGGTGCTGTTCTCCCGGCACGGCACCCCGAGCGCGGGACCGGCGACCGCGTACTCGTTCAACGACCCGTCGGGCATGTGTCCCGGCTGCGACGGACTGGGCCGGACCGTACGGCCGGACTGGGACCGCATCATCGACCCGGACCGCTCCCTCGCCGAGGGGGCGGTCCGGTTCCCGCCGTTCGCCCCGGGCACCTGGCAGGGGCAGGCGTACACCAACAGCGACGAGCTGGACCCGGACAAGCCGGTGCGCGACTTCACCGCCGCCGAGCGGGAGTTCCTGATGCGGGGACGGCCCGGCAGCAAGGTCACCGTGCACGGCACGGGCGGCACCTGGACCACCGAGTACGAGGGACTGGCCGACCGCTTCGAACGGCTGTATCTGAAGCGGGACCTGGAGGGGATGAGCCAGAAGACCCGTGACCTGGTACGGGAGTTCCTCACCGAGGGCGTCTGCCCCGACTGCGGCGGGGCCCGGCTGAACGAGGCGGCGCTGGCCTCCCGGATCGACGGCCGGAACATCGCCGACCTCTCGGCGATGCAGGTGTGCGACCTGATCCCGGTGCTGCGGACGATCGACGACCCGGTGGCCGGGCCGGTCGCCGCGGCCGCCGTCGCCGCGCTGGAGCGGATCGACCGGATCGGCCTCGGCTATCTCAGCCTCGACCGGGCGACGTCCACGCTCTCCGGCGGCGAGGGCCAGCGGCTGAAAACCGTACGGCACCTGGGCTCCAGCCTGACCGGGATGACGTACGTCTTCGACGAGCCGAGCGTCGGACTGCACCCGCGGGACGTGCACCGGCTGGGTGAACTGCTGCTGCGCCTGCGGGACAAGGGCAACACCGTGCTGGTCGTCGAGCACGACCCGGACGTCATCGCGCTGGCCGACCACGTCGTCGACATGGGGCCGGGCGGAGGCGCCGAGGGCGGCAGGGTGGTGTTCGAGGGGACGCCGCGGGAGCTGGCCGCCTCGGGCACGCTGACGGGGCGGTGCCTCGGGCGGCGCACCGCGGTGAAGACGGAAGTACGGCAGCCCACGGGTGAGTTGTGGGTGAAGGGGGCGGACCGGCACAACCTGCGGGACGTCACCGTGTGCTTCCCGGCCGGGGTGCTGACCGCGGTGACCGGGGTGGCGGGGTCCGGGAAGAGCAGTCTGGTCGCCGAGTTCACCGACGCCCACCCCGAGGTCGTGGTGGTCGACCAGTCGTCCATCGGCATCTCCGGGCGGTCCACCCCGGCGACGTACCTGGGGGTCATGGACACCGTGCGGAAGATCTTCGCGCGGGGGACGGGCGCGGAACCGGGCCTGTTCAGCTTCAACTCCACCGGTGCGTGCGCCACCTGCGGCGGCCGCGGCATCCTCCACACCGACCTGGCGTTCATGGACCCGGTGACCACCACCTGCCCGGACTGCGAGGGGCGGCGGTTCGGCGAGGAGGTGCTGCGGCTGACCGTCGACGGCCGTTCGGTCGCCGACGTGCTGGAGATGACCGCCGGCGAGGCCCTGGACTTCTTCCACGACACGGGCGTACGGCGGCGGCTGCGCGCCCTGCGGGACGTCGGGCTCACCTACCTCACGCTGGGCCAGCCGCTGTCCACCCTGTCCGGCGGGGAGCGGCAGCGGCTGAAGCTGGCCACCCGGCTGCACCGGGACGGCGCGGTGTACGTGCTCGACGAGCCGACGACCGGGCTGCACATGGCGGACGTGGACGGTCTGCTCGGCCTGCTGGACCGGCTGGTGGACGCGGGCAACACGGTGGTCGTGGTCGAGCACAACCTCCAGGTGGTGGCGCACGCGGACCGGGTGATCGACCTGGGCCCGGGCGGCGGGAAGGACGGCGGCCGGGTGGTGTTCGAGGGCACGCCGGCCGAGCTGCTGCGGGCGCCGGGGTCGTTCACCGGAGAGCATCTGCGGCGGGCCACGGGCTGAGCCGGGGTGCCCGGGGCGCGGATCCGGGTACCCGTGACGGTCCCGTCCGCGCCGGAGGAACCCCGCTGACCGGCGGGGTTTTACGGTGCTCTTAGCCTACGGTCACGTAACCTACGGATACGTAGCCTACGATGCCGTAGGTTGTCCGGCACCGCTCGCCGGCGCGTCCGCACGTCCCCGTCCCCCTGGAGCCACCCGTGACACTCACTCCTCCCCACCTCGGCAGCCCTTCCGTCTGGACCGACGCCCGGCTGTTGTACGCGCTGGAGGAAGTGGTCGAGAAGGAACTCAACCGGCATCTGAAGGTCGCGAAGGACTGGATGCCGCACGAGTACGTGCCGTGGAGCGACGGCCGCAACTTCCCCGGCTTCTTCGAGGACGGCGAGGCCTGGGAGAAGGGCCAGTCGAAGGTCACCGAGGTCGGCCGGATCGCGCTCGTGGTCAACCTGCTGACGGAGGACAACCTCCCCAGCTACCACCACGAGATCGCCACGCTGTTCGGCCGGGACGGCGCCTGGGGCACCTGGGTGCACCGCTGGACCGCGGAGGAGGGCCGGCACGGCATCGTGATGCGCGACTACCTGCTCGCCTCGCGCGCGGTGGACCCGGACAAGCTCGAGCAGTTCCGCATGGCGCACATGAGCGAGGGCTTCGAGTCGGACAACCGGCACTCGATGCTGCACTCGGTCGCCTACGTCGCCTTCCAGGAGCTGGCCACCCGCATCTCCCACCGCAACACCGGGCACCAGTCCGGCGACCCGGTCTGCGACCGGATGCTGGCGCGGATCGCGACCGACGAGAACCTGCACATGGTGTTCTACCGGAACCTGCTGAAGGCGGCGTTCGAGATCGCCCCGGACCTGACGATGCAGGCGGTCCGCGACGTGGTGGTGAACTTCCGCATGCCCGGCCACAGCATCCCCGGCTTCGAGCGGGCGGCCGCGCAGATGGCCATCGGCGAGGTGTACAACCTGCGCATCCACCACGACGACGTGCTGCAGCCGGTGCTGCGCTTCCTGAGGGTCATGGAGATCGACGGGCTGGGCCCGGAGGGCCTCAAGGCGCAGGAGGAGCTCGGTGTGTTCCTCGGCGGGCTGGACGCCGAGGCGCGCACGTTCGACGAGAAGCTCGCCGCCCGCAAGGCGCGGATGGCCGCCCGCGCCGCCGGCTGAGCCGGCCGGGGCGGCCCGGGGCGGCCCTACCGGCGTCCGGCGCGCCGCAGTTCGTGGCGTTCCTTCTCGGACAGGCCGCCCCACACGCCGAAGCGCATGTCGTGGGTGAGGGCGTACTCCAGGCAGGCGGCGCGGATCGGGCACAGGCCGCAGATGCGCTTGGCCTCACGGACCGAGCTGCCGGGCTCGGGGAAGAAGAAGTCTCCCCCGGTCTGCGCGCACAGCGCCTCCTCCTGCCAGGTGAGGTCGGGTGGCGTCAATGTGTCGGTGTGCATGGCCGGAAGCGTGCCCGAGCGGGAAAAACGTTCGATCAACGCGGCATCAACGCCGGGCCCGGGGCGGCGGCCCCGGGCCCGGCGAAGCCGCGCGGCGGGCACGATGATGACGCCCGGCGGCCCGGCCGCGCACGGCGGCGCGCCGGACGTCAGGTCTGGCGCGGGTCGCCCCTGAGCACCGCGAAGCGCGCGCCGTACGGGTCCTCCAGGCGGGCCAGCCGGCCCACCCCGGGGACCGAGGCGGCGGGCATCCGCACCCGGCCGCCCCGCTCGGAGGCGCGCGCGACCACGGCGTCCGGGTCCTCGGCGCCGATGTACGGCAGCCAGTGCGAGCGGCCCTCGTCCCGCTCCACGGGGTCGTCGGCGAGCGGCACCATCCCGCCGAACGCGCCCCCCTCACCGGCCGCCCGCGGGCCGGCGGAGGTGTAGACGCCGCCGGGGAGGGTCACCGCGGAGGTCTCCCAGCCGAGGACCGCGTGGTAGAAGGCGGCGGCGCGGGCGATGTCCGGCGTGTACAGCTCGGCCCAGCACAGGCTGCCCGCCTCGCCGGCCGACTCCAGGCCCTCGCGCCGCCCGGGCTGCCAGACGCCGAAGGGGGCGCCCGCCGGGTCGGCGACGACCGCCGACCGGCCCTGCTCCCCCACGGTGACCGGCGGCTCCGGCACGCTCCCCCCGGCGTCGCGGACCGCGTCGGCGGTGGCGTCGGCGTCGGGGCTGCGGAAGTACACCGTCCAGACGGCCGGTCCCTGGTCGCGGGCGACCGGCGCGCAGCCCGCGACGATCCGGCCGGCCCGCTCGAAGAAGCCGTAGCCTCCGCCCTCGGGTCCCGCGGAGCGGTACGACCAGCCGAACAGGGCGCGGTAGAAGGACGCGGCGCCCTCCGGGTCGGGCGTGCCGACGTCGATCCAGCAGGGCGCGCCGTCGACGAAGCGGGTGGTGAGCATGGTGCCTCCTCCGGGGAGTCCCGTCGCCTGCTCCGTCGAGTCTTCCACCCCTCACCGACGATCGCCCGGACGGCACCCGGACGGGCCGCGGCCGGCCGGGGCAGGGGTCAGGCGGACGCCCTGCGGACCAGCGTGACCGGCAGCACCACCCCGGACGGCCCGGCGCCCGCGGTCTCGTCCGGCGCGGTGCCGCGGTCCAGGTCGCGCAGCAGCAGGCGGGTCATCAGGCGGCCCATCTCCTCGATGTCCTGACGGACCGTGGTGAGCGGGGGTTCGGTCTGCTCGGCGATCGGCAGCATGTCGTCGAAGCCGACCACCGCGACGTCCTCGGGCACCCGCCGGCCGTGCTCGCGCAGCGCCCGCAGGGCGCCGGCCGCCATCAGGTCGTTCCCGGCGAACACCGCGTCCAGGTCGGGCCGGCGGCCGAGCAGGGCGCGCATCGCCCGCTCGCCGCCGGCGGCGGTGAAGCCGCCCTCCTCGACGAGCGCCGGGTCGGGGTCGGCCATGACGTCCCGGAAGCCGTCGAGCCGGTCCACGGCCGAGGTCTGGTCGAGGGCGCCGGTGATGTGCGCGATCCGTTGGCGGCCGAGGCCGAGCAGATGCCGTACGGCGTCGCGGGCGCCGCCGCGGTTGTCGGTGTCGACGTACCGCACGCCGTCCTCGCCGCCGTTCCAGTGCGGCCGGCCGCCGAACACGGTCGGCAGTCCGGCCCGCTGGATCAGTCCGGGCAGCGGGTCGTCGATGTGCAGGGAGAACACCAGGGCGCCGTCGACATGGCCGCCGGCCAGATAGCGCGCGACGCGCGCGTGGTCGTCGCGGTCCTCGGTGAGCAGCAGCACCAGCTGGTTGTCGTGGGCGGTCAGTTCCTTGCTGATGCCGCGCAGCTGGCGGGCGAAGAAGGGGTCGGCGAAGACCCGGGTCTCCGGCTCGGCCACGATGACGGCGACGGCGTCGTGGCGCCGGGTGACCAGGCTGCGGGCGGCCTGGTTGGGGACGTAGCCGAGTTCGTCCACCGCGCGCCGGACGCGTTCGGCCAGTGGTTCGCGCACTCCGTCGGAGCCGTTGACCACACGGGACACCGTGGCCCGGGAGACCCCGGCCCGCGCGGCCACGGCCTCCAGCGTGGGACGTGACGCCGTCTCGCTCACTTCGGGGCTCCTCACCTGGCGGTTGGCCGAAAGGATAGCCCCGGCCCGCACGCGGCGAGAGCGCTCTCGCCGCGTGCGGGCCGCCCGTCAGTGCTCGTGCCGCGACTTCTCCCCGGCGCCCGCGGTGTGGGCGTGCTCGTGCGGGTCGTAGCCGGGGATGGTGCCGTCCGGCTTCCGGACCAGGAACAGGCCGACCATGCCCATGTCGGAGTGGCTCTGGACGTGGCAGTGGTACATCCAGGCGCCCGCGCCCACCCCCTCCCCCGCGATCACCTGGAAGCCGAAGGAGTCGGCGGGGCCGCAGATCTTGGTGTCGACGACCCGGGTGGGGTCGTCGGGGCCGGTGAGGATGCCGGTGCGGTTGTCGGCCCAGCGGTGACCGTGCATGTGGAAGGTGTGGTAGTACTCGCCGTGCGTGATCATGACGATCTCGACCCGGTCGCCCACGGTGGCCTCGAAGTCCGGGCCCGTGTGCGCCGGCTTGTTGTTGATCGTCATGTCGTTGAAGACGATGGTGTGGGTGGCGTCCGGCAGGATGTCCCCCTTGCGGCGCACGATCACCGGGCCGTAGAGGCCGCCCCGGATGCCGCCGGTGCCGTGCACGGTGCCGACGACGTGGTCGTGGTAGTGCCAGTACCCCGCGCTGCCCGCCCGCCAGGTGCCGTCCGCGCGCCGTCCCGGCTTGTGGGTGCGCCAGGTGTAGGTGCGGGTGCCGCCGGGCTCGACGGCGCTCCGGTTCTGCTGGGTGCCGTCGCTGGAGATCTCGTAGTCGACGCCGTGGACGTGCAGGCTGACCGGGACGTCCATGGTGTTCTCGAACTCGATGTGCAGGGTGTCGCCCTCGTTGAGCTCGATGAGCGGGCCGGGGATCGTCGCCTTGCCCTTCTCGAGGCCGTAGCCCATCTGCCCGCCGGCGAGGCGCTCGGCGTACAGCTTGATCCGGCGCACCTCGCCCCCGGCGGGCGCGGTCCTCGCCGTCGCGGGGGCGCTCGCGGCCCCGGAAGCGGCTGACAACGATGTCGTCGCCACTGCGGCGCCGCTCAGGAGTACCCGCCGGTTGAAACCGCGTCTGTCCATGCCGAACTCCCCATCTGGCTGTCATGAACCTGTGAAACCGTAGCGGTCGGCTCTGGGTTTATCCACACTCAGGACAAAGTTCGTTTCTTTGCTGCGATAGGTATTGGCGTCCGGCGCAAAGAGGTCTAGCTTCCTTGACGCTGTTGCTGCGACCGAGGAGGGGTGGGTGGCCACGTGCGGTCCACATCGCGTCAAGAGCCCGCGCACACACGCGGGTTGAGCACATCGAGCACCTCGAACGCACGAAGGACGAGAAGAGGACGACGCGCCTGGGCCGCCGCCGTGGCCGCCGGCGCCGTCGCCGCCGGCCTGCTGTCGGGTCCCGCCGCCAGCGCGCGCCCGGCCCCGGATCCGTCCCTGACAACGATGTCCATCACATCGCCGCCCGGCGGCGCGAACGTCCGTGTGCTGCTGTTCCACGGCTCGGCGGCCGACGGCGACGAGTCGCCCCTGGTGAACGCCGGGATCGCGGCGATCGAGCGGATCGGGCAGACCGGTCCGGAGAACCAGCGCTTCACGGTGACCGCCACCGGCGACGCGTCGGTCTTCACCAACGACAAGAAGCTGAGCCGCTTCAACACGATCGTCTTCCTCACCGGCGGCGGGGACGTCCTCGACCCGGAGCAGGAGGCGGGCCTGGAGGCGTACATGGAGGCCGGCGGCGGGTTCGTCGGCCTGCACGACGCGGCCCGAGCGGAGCCCTACTCGGACTGGTTCACCGGGCTGATCGGCGCCCGCCCGGCCGCGGGGCAGGCCACCGTGCAGCGGGCGACCGTGGAGGTCGGCGACCGGCTGCACCCGGCGACCAGGAGCCTTCCGCTGGAGTGGAAGCGGCCCGACAAGTGGCTGAACTGGGCGAAGAACCCCTCCGGCGACGTCCACACGGTCGCCCGGGTGCGCGAGTCGACCTACAAGCCCGGCGCCGGCGCCAACGGCTGGGACCACCCGGTCAGCTGGTGCCGCGACTACGACGGCGGCCGCTCCTTCTACACCGGCATGGGCGGCACGGTGTCGTCGTACGACGAGACCGACTTCCGCGAGCACCTGCGCGGCGCCCTGCTGTGGACCACGCGTCTGGTCCGGGCCGACTGCAAGGCGACCATCACCGGCAACTACAAGGCGGAGCGGCTCACCAAGCCCAACCAGCCCGGGCAGAACGACCAGATCGGCGAGCCGCACGGCCTGGTCACCGCGCCCGACGGCCGCGTGTTCTACATCGGCCGGGGCGGCGCCGACGCCTCGCAGCCGGTCGTCACCGACTGGAACGACCCTGATGTCGGCAAGGGCACGGGCGAGATCCACGTCTACGACCCGAGGACCGAGGAGGTCACCCTCGCCGGCGCGCTCACCGTCTTCGGCAACAAGGGCGGCGGCGACGAGCTGACCAAGGTCGAGGAGGGCCTGCTCGGCATCGAACTCGACCCGCGGTTCGCGCGGAACGGATGGGTGTACCTGCACTGGACCCCGCACTCGGGGATCGACCGGGACAAGCGGATGGCCGAGCGGCGGGTCTCCCGCTTCACGCTCGACCACGCCACCGGCAAGCTGGACCTGAGCAGCGAGAAGGTGCTGCTGAAGTGGCCGGTGCAGATCCACAGCTGCTGCCACGCGGGCGGCGGGATGGCCTGGGACTCCAAGGGCAACCTGTACATCGCCACCGGTGACAACAACTCCAGCGGCTTCAGCGGCGGTTACTCCGGCAACAACCCGGAGCCCCACTACAAGGGCGTGTCCTTCGCCGACGCCCGCCGCACCGCCGGCAACACCAACAACCTCAACGGCAAGATCCTGCGCATCCACCCGGAGCCGGACGGCACGTACACCCTTCCCGAGGGCAACCTGTTCACCGGCAGGGAGACCGACGAGGGCGGCGGCAAGACCCGCGGCGAGATCTACGTGATGGGCGTGCGCAACCCGGCACGGATCTCCGTCGACAAGGAGACCGACGTCCTCTACGCGGGCTGGGTCGGCCCGGACGCCGGCGCCCCGTCGACGACCTGGGGACCGGCGAAGTACGACACGTTCGCCGTCATCACCAAGGCGTCCAACCGCGGCTGGCCGTACTGCATGGGCGACAAGCAGCCCTACCGGGACCGCAACCTGCCCGACCCGTCCAAGCCGCTCGGCTGGTACGACTGCGACCACCCGAAGAACGAGTCGCCGAACAACGACGGCCTGGTCAACCTGCCGCCGGTGACCGGCAACAACATCTGGTACTCGCCGCAGGGCGGCGGCCCCGGCTTCCCGCGCGACGAGAACGGCGTCCCGTCCTACAAGCAGGACGAGGCGACGTACCGGCTGCCCTGGCTGAGGGGCGGCGGGCAGGCCGCGATGAACGGCCCGGTCTACCGCTACGACGACGCGAACCCCAGTGACGTCAAGTGGCCCGCGTACTGGGACGGCAAGTGGTTCGTCGGCGACTTCTACGACGCCGACCAGCCGCGCAACGCGGTGCTGATGGACCCGAGGACACAGGGCGACGGCGGTCTGCCGGTGCACTCGGAGTCCCTGAAGAAGATCGTGCCGGTCGGCGACGACGGCATCAGGAACCTGATGGGCTGGACGTTCGGCCCGGACGGCGCGCTGTACGTGCTGGACTACGGGCGCGGGTTCTTCACCTCCGACGCCAAGTCCGCGCTGTGGCGCGTCACCTACACGGGCGGCGGGCCGACCCCGGCCGCCGGGCAACTGGCGAGGGGGACGCAGTGACACGTCGACCGAGAGTGTGGGCCGCGCTGCTGGCCGGCCTGATGATGGTGCTCGGCCTGCAGGCGCTGCCCGCCGCCGGGCAGCCGAAGGCCGAGGGCGGCCGCGCGGCGGCCCAGGTCCTCACCTGGACCGCCGGCAACGACATCGACAGGTACCTGTCCGCACCGGCCACCGCGGTGGCCGGTCCCGCGACGATCGTCTTCGAGAACAGCGTGGCCACCGGCAACACCACCGGCATGCCGCACACCCTGACGTTCGTCACCTCCGACCCGGAGTACAACAACGACGTCCAGCTGAACATCCTGGCCAACCCGACCGACGCGCAGGGCGGCCGGCACACGGCGGAGGTGACGCTCACCCCGGGCCGGTACCTCTACCACTGCACCATCCCCGGCCACGGCGAGATGCGGGGCGTGCTCACCGTCACCGAGGGCGGCGGCGAGGACACCACCGCGCCGGAGGCCACGGCGAAGGTGACCGGCACGCAGAACGGCCAGGGCGCGTACGTCGGGTCCGCGAGCGTCACCCTGGAGGCCACGGACGAGGGCTCGGGCGTGGACCGCATCGAGTACGCGCTCGGTGACGACGACGCCTGGCAGCCGTACACCGCCCCGGTCGTGGTCGACCAGGTCGGCACGCACACCGTCCGCTACCGCGCCCTGGACAGGGCCGGCAACGTGTCGGAGGAGAAGAGCGTCGAGTTCACCGTCGTCGCTCCGCCGACGGACGACACCACGCCGCCGGAGACCTCGGCGACCGTGGACGGCGAGAAGAACGCCGACGGTCACTACATCGACATGGCGACGGTCACCGTCACCGCCTCCGACACCGGCTCCGGCGTCAACACCATCGAGTACGCGCTCGGCGCGGACGGCGCCTGGCAGCCGTACGCCGGTCCGGTGATGGTGCACGAGGCGGGCACCCACACCGTCCGCTACCGGGCCACCGACAAGGCGGGCAACGCCGCGGCGGAGAAGAGCGTGGAGTTCACGGTCGTCGCCGCTCCCCCGCAGGACACCACCCCGCCCACCACCGGTGTCACCGTCCAGGGCACGAAGAACTCCGACGGCGCCTACGTCGGCCGCGCCACGGTGACGGTCAGCGCCGACGACGGGCACGGCGGGTCAGGAGTGGCGCGCGTCGAGTACTCCCTCGACGCGGGGCCGTACCTGGCGTACACCGCGCCCGTGGTGGTCGACCGGGCGGGCCGGCACACCGTGGCCTACCGGGCGACCGACGAGGCCGGCAACACCTCCGAGCCGCTCACGGTGAGCTTCACGGTGGTGTCCGGCGGGGTGCCCGCGCCCCCCTGCCCCGAGTACGACGAGCGGCTGACCGTGATCGTCGGCACGGTCGACTCGGGCGTGCCGAACCGGGTGACCGACAACCGGTGCCGGATCGGCGAGCTGATCGAGGACGAGAAGGAGTGGACCTCGCAGGCGCTGTTCCTGAAGCACGTCAGGGCCGTGCTGGACGCGCTGGAGGAGGAAGGGGTCGTCGACCGGCGTGAGTACCGGGCGATTAACAAGGCGGCCCGGCAGTCCGGCATCGGCACGCCCGGTCGGACCGAGGGCTACCGCACCATCCTCGACGGCACCGAGGCGTCGTTCGCCCGGTGGGAGCAGGTGGGCGGCGGTTCGTTCAGCCTGAACCCGGACGGGTCGATCACCTCGGGCACCACCCGGGGCGGGCTCGGCATGCTGTGGTTCCCGGAGCGCAAGTACGGCGACTTCTCGCTGAAGCTCCAGTGGCGTGACGACGCCCCGGGCACCGGCAACGCCAACTCCGGTGTGTTCGTGCGGTTCCCGCAGATCCACGACCACCCGGAGGAGCCCCGTCCCGAGTGGGCCGCCATCAAGTTCGGGCACGAGATCCAGGTGTTCGACTCGCCCACCGGCGACATGTACAAGACGGGCTCGGTCTACGGCTTCGACCGTGTGGGCCTGGCCGGCGCGGGCGTGACGCAGAAGGGCACCTGGAACGACTACGAGATCCGGGTGGTGGACCAGCACTACGAGGTCTACCGCAACGGCGTGCTGATCAACGAGTTCGACAACGTCGGCGGCCTGGACTTCTCCCCGCCGCGCTCGGACGACCCGGGCACGGACGGGCGGCGGTACGCCTCCGGCTACATCGGACTGCAGGTGCACGGCACGACGGACGTCGTCTCCTACCGGGACGTGCGGATCAAGGAGCTGTGACCCGCGTTCCCCTGCCGTAGGAGCCGGGTCAGGAAGCCGGGGGTTCCGGCTTCCTGACCCGGCCCGGCTGCCGTTTCCGCCGCCGCGCCCCGACCGCACCCCGGAGAGCTGCGCGTACGCGCAGCTGGAGGAGGCCGTCCGCCACGACCTCGCGGAGATCCTCGGCGGGCCGTGCCCCGGACACCGTGGCTCAGGGCTTGATCAGCACCTTGACGGCGCCGTCCCGCTTCTTCTGGAACATGTCGTAGGCCTCGGGGGCCTCGTCCAGCGGGACGCGGTGGGTGGCGAAGTCGTCGACGCCCAGCGGGTCCTCGTCGGTGAGGTAGGGGATGATCTCGTCGCTCCAGCGGCGCACGTTGGCCTGGCCCATGCGCATCTGCACCTGCTTGTCGAACAGGGTGAGCATGGGCATCGGGTCGGCCATGCCGCCGTAGACGCCGGAGAGCGAGATGGTGCCGCCGCGGCGGACCAGTTCGATGGCGGTGTAGAGGGCGGCGAGCCGGTCGACGCTGAAGCGCTCGGCCATCGGGCCGCCGAGCTTGCGGGGCAGCACCGCTGAGGCGTTCTGCACCATGCGGGCCGCCGTGCTGCCGTGCGCCTCGGTGCCGACGGCGTCGATCACGGCGTCGGGGCCACGGCCGTCGGTCCGGTCGCGGATCGCCTCGACGAGTCCCTTCTCGTCGTCGAAGGAGCGCAGGTCGAAGGTCTCCACGCCGCGTTCCTCGGCCCGGCGCAGCCGTTCGGGGACCAGGTCCACACCGAACACCCGTCCGGCGCCCTTGACCTGGGCGACCCGACAGGCCATGTCGCCGATGGGGCCGAGGCCGAGCACCGCGACGCTGCCGCCCTGGGGAACGTCGGCGTAGGCGACCGCCTGCCAGGCGGTGGGCAGCACGTCGGAGAGGTAGAGGAAGCGGTCGTCCGCCGGGCCCTCCGGCACCTTGATGGGGCCGTACTGGGCCTGCGGCACCCGGAGGTACTCGGCCTGGGAACCGGGCACCGCGCCGTACAGGCGGGTGTAGCCGAACAGGGCCGCGCCCTTGCCCTCGGCGCTGACCTGGGTGGTCTCGCACTGGGTGGGCAGGCCCGTCAGGCACATCCAGCAGTTGCCGCAGGCGATCTGGAAGGGCACCACGACCCGGTCGCCCACCTGGAGGTCGGGGACGGCCGCGCCGACCTCCTCCACGATGCCCATCGGCTCGTGGCCGAGGATGTCGCCCGGGGTCATGAACGGGGTGAGCACCTCGTACAGGTGCAGGTCGGATCCGCACAGTCCGGTGGAGGTGACGCGGATGATCGCGTCCGTCGGCTCCTCGATCCTGGGATCCGGGACGGTCTCGACCCGTACGTCCCGCTTGCCCTGCCAGGTCAGTGCCTTCATCGCCGCCTGCTCCCTCCGTGCCGGCCGGTGTGTCACGTCCGTGCGCGCCTGTGCGCCGCCCGTGCGGTCGCGTCCGGGTACCCGGGGCGCGGGACGCCGAACCGCTCGCCGCTGGGCCGATCGGCGGACTCCACCGCGCGGAATCCCGTCCGGCCAGGCAGGGACGTAGACGATCGGAAAAGCGCACAATTGGAACAGCGGATGAGTGAGGACGGCCGGTGGCGACGGTGGGCACAGAACGAGGGGCGCCGCGACGGCGCGGCGGCAGGAGGGCCGGAGTGCTGCTGGCCGCCCTGCTGGCGGCCGGACTGGCGGCGGGCTGCACGTCGGGCGGGTCCGGGGACGACGGACGCGGAGCGCGGGAGTCGCCGGCCGCGACGCGGGACGCGGACGGGGCGGGGGCTCCTCCCGTCCTCGCCGTGAAGATCGACAACGCGCCCGCCGCCCGGCCCCCGACGGGGCTCGACGAGGCGGACGTGGTCTACGTCGAGCAGGTGGAGGGCGGGCTGAGCCGGCTGATGGCGGTGTACGCCACCCGGCTGCCCGAGTCGGTGGGACCGGTGCGCAGCGCCCGGGAGTCCGACCTGGAGCTGCTGCGCCAGTTCGGCCGCCCCCTGTTCGTCTTCTCCGGGGCCCAGGGCAAGCTGCTGCCGCTGATCGACCGGGCGCCGCTGACGCCCGTGACCCCGGAGTCGGACGCCGGCGCCTTCACCCGGGACTCCGCGCGGGCGGCCCCGCACAACCTGTACCTCCGCCCGGACCGGGTGCTCGAGGACCCGCCCGGTGAGGCCGCGCTGACCACGGGCTTCCGCCGGGGTCCGGCGCCCGCCGGCGGCACGCCCGAGGACGAGGCCACCGTCCGCTTCCCGGCGGCCCGCTTCACCTTCACCTGGTCGGACGCCGACCGTGGCTGGCAGGTGTCGATGGACGGCTCCCCCGCCACCACGCGGGACGGCGACCGGCTGACGGCGGCCACGGTGGTCGTGCAGGACGTGACCGTGCGCCGCTCCGGCTTCCGCGACTCCCTCGGCAACAACACGCCGTACACGGAGACGGTGGGCTCGGGGAAGGCGACGGTGCTGCGCGACGGGCGCGCCTACCCGGCGTCCTGGAGCCGGCCGGCCGCCGCGGACGGCACGTCCCTCACCTCGCCGGACGGCGGGCCGGTGAACGTCGCGCCAGGACCGGTGTGGGTGCTGCTGGCGTCGGGACGCTGAGCGCGCGCGTCACCGGGCGGCGGGGCGGATCGCGGACGCGGTGCCGGGCGCGTCCCTCGTGGAGATCCCCGGCGCCTCGCACCTGGCGCCCGCGCAGCGCCCGGGGGCCGTCCTCACGGCGCCGCGCGCACTTCGCAGGGCACGCCGGGCGGAGGACGGCGGTGCGCCGCGCGGTGCTCGGCGCCGCGCACGTGGACCGGGCGCAGGCACGGCAGACGCCGTTCACCACCCGCGTCCAGGACTTCGTCTCCCGCTACGCCCGGGGCGAGATCTGGACCGGCCCGGCGCTGTCCCGCCGCGAACGCGGCATGGTCGCGCTGACGGCGCGGTGCTGCCGGAGACGGCCGTCCACTGCGGGGTCCCGGCGGCCGACGCGGCGTTCGCCGTCGCCCAGCGGGTGCTCGACGAGGAGGAGGGACGAGGGGCGGGGAGTCACCGGAGTCCGACGCCCGCGGCCAGTTCGGCGCGGGCCTGCTCCACCAGGCCGTCCGCCCCGCACGACCGGGCCAGCGCCACGCCCCGCTCCAGATCGGGCACGGAGCGGGCGAGCACGCCGTACTCGATGCGGGCGGCGGCGTGTTCGTACTGGCAGGGCGAGGACTCCAGGCAGGCGACCGCCTGGCCGGCGAGGCGCACCGCGCGCTGCCCGGTCTCCAGGGCGGCCGCCACCCGCAGGGCCTCCCCTATCGCCGTGTCGGTGCCGAGGCGTTCGGCGCGGCGCCGGAGGTCGACGGCGAGCCGGGCCGCGCGGGCCGGGTCCTCGGTGGCGAGCGCACGGGCCAGGTCGGCGGCGGCGAAGACGTGCACCGGGTTGTGGTGGCCGCGCGCGGCGGCGGCCTTCTCCGCCGCTTCCAGCTCGTCGACGCCCTCCTTGGCGCGGCCCACGGCGAGCAGCAGCCGGCCGCGCACCGAACGCGGGTCGGGCAGCACGACGGTGGACGGGTAGGGCGGGGCGAAACCGTGCCGTTCGGCCATGGCCCACGCCTCGTCGACATGGCCTCGGGCGAGCAGCGTGTCGACGAGGTTGCAGGTGGCCGTCCAGTACAACGGCAGTCCGCGGCCGACGCGTTCGGCGAGGCGCAGCGACTCGCGCAGGGAGTCCTCCGCCGCCTCCAGTCGTCCGCGCCTGCGGTGGGCGAGTCCGACGTAGGCGTGGGCGAGGGCCAGGTGTCCGCCGCCCCAGCCGGCCGTGTCGTACGCCTGCAGGGCCTCGTTGTAGAGGGTCTCGGCGCGGTCGAGGCGGTCGGTGTACGCGTAGGAGCCGGCCAGCATCAGCAGCAGTTCCACGCCCCACTCGGAGTCGGTCCAGCCGAGGCCGGGCGCGAGGCGGCCGTTGACCAGGGCGCGGTCGCAGATCTCGACGATCTCCTCGGCGTTCTCCCCGCGCATCATCGCGTCGAAGCCGCGCAGGATGAGCAGCGCCCGCTCGGCGTTGTCGCGGCCGGTGCAGGTGGCGGCGAGCTCGGCGAGGCGTTCGGAGCGGCCCGGGGTGAGGGACTCACCGGCGTGCAGGCCCTCCCACATGAACCGCACGGCCTGGAGCCGCATCCGGGCGGGTCCGGCGGGCAGCCGGGCGGCCTCCGCCTCGACCGTGCGGACGGCCTCCTCCATCTGGTCGTTGTGCAGCAGGGCCTGGGAGAGCCGGATCACGGCGTCCACCCGCCGCTCGCCGTCCAGTCCGGGCATGCCGAGCGCGGTGCGCAGATGGCCGATGGTGCGGGCGGGCGCGGTCAGGAAAGTGGCGCAGCCCAGTTCGTAGAGGACGTGCGCGTGGACCTCGGGACGGGGCGGCTCCTCCAGGGCGCGCTCCAGGCAGCGGCGGGCGGCGTCCGGGGCGCCGACGGCGAGGTGTTCGCGGGCCGCCTCGCGCAACTGCCAGACGAGTTCCTCGTCGTCGTCCGGGTGCACCTCGAGGAGGTGGCGGGCGGCCGCGGCGGCCCCGCGGCCGGAGTCGTTGACGATACGGGCCGCGATGCCGTGCATGGCGCGGCGCAGCGCGTCCGGGACGGAGTTGTAGGCGGCGGTCGCGATCAGCGGGTGCACGAACTCCAGCTCCGCGGGTCCGGCGGACGCCGGGTCGGGGACCGTCAGGATGCGGGCGCCGCGCAGGCGTTCGGCGCACCGGGCCGCGTCCTCGGGGCCGAGGGTGGCGAGCTGGGCCACCAGGTCGACGGTGATGCCGTCGCCGAGGATGGCGGCGGCCCAGGCGAACCGGGTGGCGTCCACGCCGAGTTCCTCCAGCCGGGCGACGAGGCCGCCGCCGCGCGCGGAGCGGTTGAGCTCGCGCAGTTCGCCGGCGTGCGCCTCGACCGGTTCCAGCTCGCTGTCCTGCACCTTGGCGAGGAGTTCGACGGTCTCGTACGGGTTGCCGCCGGTCACGGCCCACACCTCGCGGCAGAACGCCGCGTCCGCGTTCTCCCCGAGCGTGGCGCGGGTGAGTCCGGCCACCGCCTCGGGGGTGAGGGCGCTGAGGCTGGCGACGGGACGGCCGGCCGCGGCGGCGATCGCGTCCAGGTGACGGGCGCTCTCCCCGGTGATCTCGCCGGGGCGGCGGGCGACCACGACGAGGACGGACAGGTCGGCGAGGCGCTCGGCGAACGCGGCGAGCCAGTACAGGGTCTCCTGGTCGGCCCAGTGGGCGTCGTCGATGAGCAGCACCAGCGGCCAGTCCCGGCGGGCCAGCCGGCGCACGGCGGCGACCAGGCCCTCGCACACGCCCTGCGGGTCGGGGTGGCGGTCGCCGGGGTCGGCGATGCCGAGGGCGGGGCCCGCGATGTCGTACCAGTCGCCCAGGTACTCGCGGGCCTCCTCCGGCAGCATCGACACCAGGGCGGGCTGCAGGAGTTGGCGCACCACGTTGAACGGCACGGTGCGCAACGTCTCGCCGCCGCGGGCGGACCAGACGGTGCAGCCGCGCTGTTCGGCGATGCGGCGGGTCTCGGCGAGCAGGGCGGTCTTGCCGAGCCCCGCCTCGCCGCGCAACTCCAGCAGTGTGCCGGGCGAGTGGCGGTCGGCGCACAGGACGTCGACGGCCTCCGCGATGGCGGCGAGTTCCTCGTCGCGCTCCCACAGGGCGGCCGAGGGTGCCGCCGATGGCCGTACCTCCGTCATCCCGCTGCCTCCCCGAGTCGCCCGAATGACGTACCGGACCCGAGCGTAGTCCTCCGTCCGGCCCAGCGGAGCCCGCTCGGCGCACGTGTTGCCGTGACGAGTGACACCGGCCACGGGGAGTCGACGCGAACCGTCCCTCACCAGGGACCCGTCGGTCAACGACTGTTCCCTTCCGGCCCGTTGACGCGGGACGTGCCGGGCCGGCAGGAGGCGTCGCCGGGGTGGACGCGGACTCTCTCATCCGGCTTTCACCGTCGCCTCATACGGTGGGGGCATGACGCAGGTGACTCCCCCCGGGTGGTACCCCGACCCCGGACAGACGCAAGACGGCCCGCCCACCGAACGCTGGTGGGACGGCACGGCCTGGACGGCCCGGATCCGCCGGCCGGACCGGGCCGCCCAGACCACGCCGGAAGGGGGCGGCGCGGAGCGGGCCGCCGAGGCGGGGCCGGCGGGCGCGGACCAGGCCCAGGCGGGTCAGGCGGACCCGGACCAGGTCCCGGCGGGGCAGGCCGCTGCGGGCCAGGCGGTCGGCCGGACCGGCGCGGGCGAAGCGGCCGGGGGCCGGACCGGCGCGGGGCACGCGGCTGAGAACCGGGGCAGCGCGGGCCAGACCGACGCGGAGCACGCGGCTGCGGGCCAGACCGGCGACAGCCATGCCGACGCAGGACAGGCGGCCACGGGACACGCACCCGTGAACCAGGGCGACGCGAGCCCGGCGGCCGGAGGCCGGGCCGCTCCGTGGCAGGTCCCTGCTTCCGGGCCGGGGGCCGGCCAGGGTGCCGTCCGGGAGGCGGCGGGCGTGAGCGGCGGGGGGAGCCCCGGGCACCCTACGTACCCCGTCCATCCGGCCTACCCCGCCACGCCCTCGTCCGGACGGGGGCGCAAGCTGCGGATCGGGATAGCCGTCGCCGTGGCCGCCGCCGTGCTCGCGAGCATCGGGGTGGGCGTGTACGCGCTGACCGACGACGACGGAGGCCGGACCACCGCGGCCTCGCAGCACGACGACCGCGACGCGCCCGGGGGCGGTCCGGACGACGGGTCCGGGGCGGACGGCGAGGACGACGGCGAGGACGGCGGCGACGGCGACGACCCGCGCCGCGTCGAGAGCGGCTCGGTGACCGACTCGCTGAGCGGGATCAGCCTGCCCGTGCCCGAGGGCTGGTACGGGGAGGAGCTGCAGATCGGCGCCGCGCTGACGTCGAAGGACTCCTACGACTGCCCCGGCGACACCTCGAAGACCTGCGTCAAGGGCGGCGCGTACTCGGCGCCGGCCGTGGTGCTGGGCACCCGCGGCGCCACCGCCGAGGAGGTCGCGAAGGCGGACATCGCCGCGAACGCCGAGGAGAGCTACGGCGGCGAGTCGTACGGGCGGATCACCTCGCACGACGTGCTGGTGTCCAAGGCGGTGACCGTGGCCGGGCAGAAGGGGTACCTGGTCCGCTGGAAGGCGGTGACCCAGGAGGGGTCGGACGGGTTCGTGCAGTCCCTCGCCTTCCCGTCCCCGGCCCGCCCGGACCAGATCGTGGTCGTGCGCTTCGGCGTGGACACCGACCAGCGGCAGACGGTCCTCGACGAGATCACCGAGGGCATCGCGGTGGCCGAAGGCGGCCGCGGCAACGGACAGGACGTCTGACGCCGTCCCGGCGGCCTCGGTCATACGGCCGGGCGGGGCGCCCCTCCGCTCACGAGGCGTCCCGCCCAGCCGGGCGGCCTCCCAGGGCGCTCGGTGACGGGCGTATGGGGACCGTCGGGCCCGGTCGGGACACGGCGTCGGGGGGGGGCGGGTAGGACGGGAGAGGGAGCAGAGGCGCGCGGGGGCGGCGCCGTCCGCGGAACCCGCCGCGCCGCACACACGGACGAGATCGACGTGGAACCGGGACGTCGGCAGGGGCGGCCGCCCGGGGGCGACACAGGCGGCGTCCCCGCCGAGGCCGGGAGCCGCACGGCCCCTCACGTTCCCCGCCGTTTCACCGGGATTCCCGGCCAGGGGTCTCGGGACGGTCTCCGCCCGCGTCAAGGGCGCCGGCGTCCCGTCCGGTGTCAGAGCACCGTCACCTCGTGCCGCACCACCGCGTCGAACAGGTACCCCTGGGTGTTGTGGACGGAGACGTCGGGCTGGGTGCGGCCCGCCGCGTCGGTGGCGCGGGCCAGCAGGCGGGCCGTGCCCCGGACGCGAGGGGTCCAGCTGACGGACCACCGGGTCCACGTGTCGGGACGTGGCCGTTCCAGCAACCGGGCCGGCCGCCAGCTCGACCCGCCGTCGGTGCTCACGTCGACCCGCGCGACCGGCCCCGCCCCCGACCACGAGCGACCTGTCAGCACCTGGGTCCGGCCCGCCCGGAACGTGGCGCCGCTCGCCAGCTCGAAGGCGCTCTTGAGGGTTTGCCGGGTCAGCGGCGCGCTGCCGCCTTCGGGGTGGGCGGACCCGAAGAGCCGGTAGGACGTGGTGTTCCACGGCGAGAACAGCGGCTGCGCGGACACCTCGATGTCGCCGACCCACTTGATCGACGCGATGCCCACCCAGGAGGGCACCAGGACCCGCACCGGGTACCCGTGGTCGGGCGGGAGCGGCTCGCCGTTCATCTCGTAGGCGAGCACGACGTCGTGCAGCGCCTTCGCCAGCGGCAGCGGCCGCCGCACCCGGCCGAGGCTCTCCCCGCCGCTGACGTACTCGGCGTCCAGGCCCCGCGGCTGCACGTCGACGGCGTGGGGGGACAGGCCCGCCCGGCGCAGGACGGTGGACAGGGGGACCCCGCGCCAGCTCGCCACCCCGATCGCGCCGAGCGTCCAGGGGGTGCCGGAGACCGTCTCGCCCTGCTGGGCGGTGTAGCCGCTGCGCCCGTTGCCGGCGCACTCGACGAACGCGGTGCGGGTGACGGACGGCAGCCGGCGCAAGTCGTCGTGGCCGAACTCGACCGCCTTGTCCTCGCCGGGCCCGCCGCGCAGGCCGCTCCCCCACAGCCGCAGCCGCCAGTCGCCCGCGTCGATGCGGGGCGGGGCGGTGTGGTTGCGTACGAAGAACAGGTCGTTGGGGGTGTGGTGGCCGGTGCCGCGCAGGGCCTCCCAGCGGGTCTCGGCGTTGGTGCCGTGGCGGACGAACTTCTCGGGCGGCAGCGGTTTGACGACGGTGTCGCCGTCGGCGGCACGGGCGGGGGCCGGTGCGGACAGGGGGAGCGCGCCGGCGCCTCCGGCCGCGGCGAGCAGGGCGAGCAGGCGGCGTCGGCTCACGCCGTCCGCCCTGGCCTCGCCGGCCAGCCACTGGCGCAGCCTGTGCCGGTCGTAGGCGGTCTCGTCGGGGCGGGATGAGGGCACGGCGGATGACGGCATGACGGCAGTCCTCGTGGTCGTAGGGGCGGTCGTCGCGGCAGCGGAGGAGCGGAGGGGGCGCGGCGGGCCGGGACCGGCGTCGCGGAGGGCCGGCGCCGGAGGAACGGGGAGGCGCGCCGGTTCAGCCGGCGAGGCGGCACAGCGCTGCGGCCACGCGGACGAGGTCCACGGCGCGGCGGCGCGTCAGGGGCTCCAGCGGCGGCATGGCGAGATGCAAGCACGCGCCGTTCGGAGGTGTCAACGCACCGTCAGGTCTGCGCGACCGCTCTTCCGGCGGACTACGGCGGCCCGGGCGGCGATCGGAAGCGTTCAGCATATGAGACGTTCCCCAATTCCCTATAGATTTACTAGGAAAGCCTTGACGGTGTTCACGACGCGTGCGCAGCATGAGGGACATGTCCCCTGTGCAGCAGCGACTCGTACGTCGTCGGCACGTCGACTTCGGTCACGTCGTCAGCGCCGCCTGCTGTCGCGCCTGACGCACGGCCCGCTCGTCCGGCCGTGCACTCCGGCCCGCCTCCCCGGCGTCCACGCACCACCCCGCGTCCGCCGGGCCCCGACACCATTCCGAGGGACGACCGCCATGACCACGGCACTTCCGCACCCGACCGCCTCGCTCCGTCCGCTGCCCGACGCGCGCCGCCTCCACATGGTGGCCGACGGGGCGCGGCGCGACACCGAGGGCCCCGCGTCCGCGCCGCTCGTCGGCTACCTCCTGCTGGTCCCCCAGGGGACCGACCCCCTCGACCTGTTCGTGAGGGACCGGCCACGGCCCGAGTTCCGCCTGGTGGCCGCCGACGTGACCGCCGACGGCGCCGCACCCGTGCGGCAGCCGGCGGACGACGCCGTCCGGATCGACACCGCGCGCCGCACCGCCGAAGTCGACGGACGCGAACTCGACCTGACCTACCTGGAGTTCGAGCTGCTGACGCATCTCGTGGGGCGGCCCCACCTCGTGCAGTCGCGCGAGACACTGGTGGCGGCCGTGTGGGGGTACCACCACGTCGGCGACGGCCGCACCGTCGATGTCCACGTCGCGCGTCTGCGCCGCAAGCTGGGTGCCGCCCACCGGCACCGGATCGTGACCGTCCGGAGCATCGGCTACAAGTACGTCCCCGGCCAGCAGGACAACCCCCGCGCCGCAGCCCGCGGCCGATCCTGAGGAGAGCACCGCCATGTGCCCTGCCGCCGCGCCGGCCCGCCCCGCGCTCTCGCCCGACCCCGTCGCGCACGGCCGGGCGCACTGGCTGCGCGTGGCCCGCGAGGCGGCGGACGACCTGGCCACGGACACCGTGATCCGGGAACAGGCGGGCAAGGCCCCGGTGGACGAGGTGTCCCGGCTGCGTGAGGCGGGGCTGCTGACCCTGCTCACGCCGGCCGGACCGGGCGTGGGCGGCGCTGACTGGGACACGGCGTACGCGGTGGTGCGGGAGATCTCCACGGCCGACGGCCCGATAGGCCGGCTCCTCGGCTCCCACTACTTCCTGTCGTGGAGCGCCCGGTTCTTCGCGGACCCGGGGACGGCCCTGCGGGTGACGGAACGCCCCGCGGCGGAACAGTGGTGCTGGGGCGGCGGGTTCGCCCCGCAGGACCCTCCGCTGACGCTGTCCCGCACGTCCCGGGGCCTGGTGCTCGGCGGCCGTCAGAGCTACCCGACGGGGGTGCTCGTGGCCGACCGTCTCGCCGTACGGGCGGTGCGGGAGGACACCGGCGAACCCCTGGCCGTCGTGGTGGACCCGGTCCGCCGGGGCGTGGTGGTCGACGCGTCCGGCGACACCTTCGGGCAGCGGCTGGCGGGCGGCGGAAGCGTGGAGTTCGACGACGTGCCGGTGGGCGGCGACGACGTCCTGGGCTCGCTGTCCGCGGACGAGGACCACCTGGCCCCCCGGGCCGCGCTGGCCGCGCCCGTCGGGCGGCTGTTCTCGGTGCAGCTGCTGCTCGGGATGGCCGAGGGGGTGCTGGCCGAGGTGCGCGAGTACAGCAGGGCCGGGCGCCGCCCGTGGCAGCCCGTCCCGCCGGCCGGCACGCCCGACGACCCGCAGGTGCTCACCGCGTACGGCGAGCTGACGGTGCTCACCCGTTCCGCGTCCGCGCTGTGCGACCAGGCGCTGGACGCCGTGCGGCACGGGCTGGAGCGCGGCGAGGACCTGACGTACGACGAGTACGCGGACGTCTCCGCGCTGGTGTCCATGGCCGAGACCGCGGCCTCCCGGGCGGCCCAGGAGTCCGCCACCCGCGCGCTCGACATCGTCGGCCCGCGCTCGGCGTCCGCGCGGCTGGGCTTCGACCGGTTCTGGCGCAACGCCCGGACGCACACCCTGTACGAGCCCGTCGCGCACCGGCTGCGCGACGTCGGGGACTACTTCCTCAACGGCGCCCACCCCCCGTTCGTCCTGCCCGCATGACCTCCTGGGAGCCGGGCCGCGGAATCCTCCCCGGACACGTGCCGTGAACTGGTCCACGGGACTCGCCGGACTGGTCGCGGGCCTGGTCATCTCGGTGGCGACCACGCCCGCGGGTGTGTCCGGCGCGGTGTTCCTGCTGCCGGTGCAGCTCAGTGTTCTCGGTGTGCCGAGCCCCGCGGTCACGCCGACGAACCTGCTGTTCAACGTGGTGGCCGGGCCCGGCGCGCTGCTGCGGCACCTCCGCACCGGCCTGCTGCGCGATCCGCTGACCCGCCGTCTGGTGAGCGGCACCCTGCCCGGGGTCGCGGTGGGCTCGGCCGTGCGGGTGTTCGCCGTCCCGGGGGCCACCGTCTTCCGGCTGCTGATCGCCGTGCTGCTGGTGCCGCTCGGGCTGTGGCTGGTCCGCCGCACCCTGAGGCCCCTCCGGCCGGCCGGGGACGCGGAGCCGTCGCCGCGCACCGTGACCGGGCTGGCCCTGGCGGTCGGCGTGATCGGCGGGGTCTACGGCATCGGCGGCGGCTCGCTGCTCGGGCCGCTGCTGGCCGGGCGGGGCATGTCCGTCGCGCGGGTGGCGCCGGCGGCGCTGGCCTCGACCTTCGTCACGTCCGTGGCGGGCGCCTGCGCCTTCGCGCTGTTGTCCCTGACCGGCACCGGTGACGTGGCCCCGGACTGGTACCTGGGGCTGGCCTGCGGGCTGGGCGGACTGATCGGCGGGTATCTCGGCGCGCGGCTGCAGCCGCGGCTGCCCGAGACCGGGCTGCGTCTGCTGCTGGGCTCCCTCGCCACCGCGGTGGGCGCCCTCTACGCCGTGCAGGCGCTGGACTGACCGCCGGCTCCGTCCCCCGACCGCGGGTGGAGGGCGGCACGGGCCGTACGGGATAATGAACGCATGCGGATCTCAGCCAGGGCGGACTACGCGGTACGCGCCGCGCTGCAACTCGCGTCCTCCATGGACGACGGGCCGCTCAAGGCCGAGGCGATCGCCAACGCGCAGGACATCCCGCACAAGTTCCTCGAGAGCATCCTCAACGACATGCGGCGGGGCGGGCTCGTGGTGAGCCAGCGCGGAGGGAACGGCGGGTACCGGCTGGCGAAGCCCGCCGACTCGATCAGCATCGCCGACGTCATCCGCGTCGTGGAGGGTCCGCTGGTCTCGGTGCGCGGAGTCCGTCCGCCGGAGCTGTCCTACTCGGGTCCCGCCGAATCGCTGCTGCCCCTGTGGATCGCGCTGCGGTCGAACGTCCGCCAGATCCTGGAGGGCGTGTCCCTCGCCGACGTGGCGTCCTCGCGGCTGCCCGCCGGAGTGGCCGCGTTGGCGGACACTCCGACGGCCTGGGTGAATCCCTGATTCCACCCTCCTGTCAGGGGTTTCTCACGATGTGAGCGAGTGGCGTCCATCATGTGATCTGCCTCTTGGGGCAAGGGCTGCTTTCTGCCACGATCCCTAGCATCCAGGTAGGAAAACTAGGGATCCTCAGGGGGTGGCTATGACCGCGCGTCCGCACGACGACGCCGCGCGCCCCCTGCTGACTTCGCGCCGCCACATCGACTTCGGCCGCACGTCCAGCGCCATCTGTCAGCCGTCCTGAGGCCCCGCCGGGACCGCGTCCGCGGCCGGCGGCGCACCTCCGCCCGCCCGCCTCACCGCACCCGCGCACCGAGTCGCGGCCCCCTCCCGTTCCGCGAGGCGGGCCCGACGGCCGCGCGAGCACACGCCCCTGAGCCACGCCCGTACGCCGGCTTCGCCCCGAACGCCCTTTCCCGAGAGGACACCTCCGTGTCTGCCGCACGCCCGCTCGCCATCCTGCGCACCGTCGCCGCCATGGCGGCCCTCCCCCTCCTGCTCACCGCCTGCGGCTACGGTTCCGACGCCGAGGACGACGCCCCTCGGGCGGAGGCCGCCCCGGACGCGGAGAAGCTCTCCGCCCCCGAGGTGAGAATCGGCTACTTCCCGAACCTCACGCACGCCACCGCCCTGGTAGGCGTCCAGGAGGGCCTGCTCCAGAAGGAGCTGGGCGGCACCAGGATCAAGGCGTCGACGTTCAACGCCGGGCCGTCCGAGATCGAGGCGCTGAACGCCGGGTCCATCGACATCGGCTGGATCGGCCCCTCGCCGTCCATCAACGGCTACACCCGGTCGGGCGGCGAGAACCTGCGCATCATCAGCGGTTCGGCGTCCGGCGGCGTGAAGCTCGTGGTCGACCCGGACACGATCAAGACCCTGGACGACCTCAAGGGCAAGAAGATCGCCACCCCGCAGCTCGGCAACACCCAGGACGTGGCCTTCCTGCACTGGATCGCCGAGAAGGGCTGGAAGGTCGACGCCCAGAGCGGCAAGGGCGACGTGTCCGTGGTGCGCACGGACAACAAGATCACCCCGGACGCCTACAGGTCCGGCTCCGTCGACGGCGCCTGGGTGCCCGAGCCCACCGCGTCCAAGCTGGTCGCGGAGGGCGCGAAGGTGCTGCTCGACGAGTCCGACATCTGGCCGGACAAGAAGTTCGTGATCACCAACATCATCGTGTCGCAGAACTTCCTCGAGGAGCACCCGGACGTCGTCGAGGCCGTGCTGCGCGGCTCGGTGAGGACCAACGCGTGGATCAACGCCAACCCGGACCAGGCCAAGGCCTCCGCGAACAAGGCGCTGGAGAAGCTGTCCGGCAAGGCCCTGCCGGCCGAGGTCCTGAACCCGGCGTGGGAGTCCATCACCTTCCTCGACGACCCGCTGGCCTCCACCCTCGACGCCCAGGCGGCGCACGCGGTGTCGGCCGGCCTGCTGGAGAAGCCCGATCTGAAGGGCATCTACGACCTGAAGCCGCTGAACAAGGTCCTCAAGGCCGAGGGCAGGCCCGAGGTCGACGACGCCGGGCTCGGCGTCCGCTGACGACGCCCGCGCCCCGACGACACCCCAGGAGGTGACGACCATGGCCACCACGACGGCCGGGACGGCCGAGGACACCACGGCGGCGGTGTACGCCGCACGGGTCGAGCACGTCTCGAAGTCCTTTCCCGCTCCGGGCGCCCCGGGCGGACGGCAGCTCGTGCTGGACGACATCACCCTCGATGTCGCACCCGGCGAGTTCGTCACCCTCCTGGGCGCCTCGGGCTGCGGCAAGTCCACCCTGCTCAACCTGATCGCCGGACTGGACCGGCCGTCCGCCGGCACGATCGGCACGGACGGCCGCCCCGCCCTGATGTTCCAGGAGCACGCCCTGTTCCCGTGGCTGACCGCGGGCAGGAACATCGAACTCGCCCTGAGACTGCGCGGGGTGGGCAAGCCGGAGCGCCGCCGGGAGGCGGAGCGGCTGCTGGAGCTGGTGCGGCTGAGGGACGCCCACGGCAAGCGGGTGCACGAGCTGTCCGGCGGCATGCGCCAGCGCGTGGCGCTGGCCCGCGCGCTGGCCCAGGACAGCCGGCTGCTGCTGATGGACGAGCCGTTCGCCGCGCTCGACGCCATCACCCGGGACGTGCTGCACGACGAACTGACCCGGATCTGGCGGGAGACGGGACTGTCGGTGCTGTTCGTCACCCACAACGTGCGCGAGGCGGTGCGGCTCGCCCAGCGCGTCGTCCTGCTGTCGTCCCGGCCGGGCCGCATCGCCCGGCAGTGGACGGTGGATCTGCCGCATCCGCGCCGCCTCGAGGACGCCGCCGTCGCGGAGCTGTCCGCCGGGATCACCGAAGAACTGCGTGGGGAGATCCGCCGTCATGGCCAGCACTGAGAAAGCCGCCGGCGTCACGAAGGACACCGCCGCGCCCCAGGACCCGGACGATCTCGCGGGCCTGGAGGCCGGTCTCGACGCGCTGGACTCGGCGCGGTCGGTCCGCACCCCGCTGCGCGAGACCCTGCTGCGCAAGGTGCTGCCGCCGGTCACCGCCGTCGCCCTGGTGCTGGTGGTGTGGCAGGTCCTGGTGTGGGCGGAGGTCGCTCCCCCGTACAAGCTCGCCTCCCCCTCCGACGTGTGGGGCGAGGTGCGCGCGGCCTGGCTGCGGGGCACGCTGCTCGACTACATCTGGACGTCCGTCTCGCGCGGCCTGCTCGGCTTCCTGCTGGCGCTCGCCATCGGCACCCCGCTCGGGCTGCTGGTGGCGCGGGTGACCTTCGTCCGGGCGGCCATCGGCCCGGTCCTGTCGGGTCTGCAGTCGCTGCCCTCGGTCGCCTGGGTGCCGCCCGCCGTGATCTGGCTGGGTCTGAACGACTCGATGATGTTCGCGGTGATCCTGCTCGGCGCCGTCCCGTCCATCGCCAACGGCCTGGTGGCGGGCATCGACCAGATCCCGCCGTTGTTCCTGCGCGCGGGGCGCACCCTGGGCGCGACGGGGATGCGCGAGGCCCGGTACGTCGTGATGCCCGCCGCGCTCCCCGGCTACGTGGCCGGCCTCAAGCAGGGCTGGGCCTTCTCCTGGCGCTCGCTGATGGCCGCCGAGATCATCGCCTCCTCGCCCGATCTCGGCGTCGGGCTGGGCCAGTTGCTGGAGAACGGCCGCAACAACAGCAGCATGCCGCAGGTGTTCCTGGCCATCCTGCTGATCCTGTGCGTCGGCATCGCCGTCGACCTGCTGCTCTTCAGCCCGCTGGAGCGGCGCGTGCTGCGCGGGCGGGGGCTGCTGGCCGGCCGCTGACCCCGCCCGCACGGCACGCCGGCTCGGGACCGGTGCACCTCCGCCTCGCTGAACCGGCCGGCCGGCCGGTGCCGCGCAGCCGCGGACGGAGCGGGCGGCCGTCGCCCGGGGCGGTCACCGTGTCGCCGGTCGACGACGGTGACGTCGAGGCCGGCGCGAGCCCCGTGCAGGGCGCGGGCGGCGTCCGCCGTCCCGGCGCCCGTCACCACGACACCGCAGGCCGGCGACTCGCTCACCCCGGTGCTGTCACGTCGCACGGCCGCCGTGCAGGGCGTGGGCGGGCGGCCGTGCCGGGGTTCAGTCGCCGGTGGGGACCACGCGCAGGTGGGAGGCGGCGCGGCGGGCGCCGCGGTCCCGGCCGGCGGCCCGGGGCGCCTCCCGCGGGACGAACGTCACCCGGCGGCACTCCATCTCCTCGAGGACGGACGTGGTCTCCACCAACAGACGGCACTCCGTGGCGCCCCAGCGCGGATCCGGATGCAGCAACGGCCGTACGGAGCCGTCGTGTTCGGCGGCCCGCTCACCCACCGCGCGCAGCCAGTGCGGCAGACCGTGCCGGTAGGCGGCGTCCATGATGGGGTCCTGGGCGATGTCCCGCCGTACGGCGTGCAGCACGGGGTCGTGGGCGTGCCGCTCGACGGTCGCGGCGAAGTCCGCCAGCATGGGCAGACACCAGCTCGCCTCGTGGTCGCCGAGCACCGTGGCGGCGTCCGGGTGGAACAGCACGAAGCGGAGGAAGCTGGCGTCGGGGTGGGCCGTCGGATGCGGCTCCACGCCCTGGAAAAGTGCCCGGAAAGCACCGTTGGTGAGCAGTACGTCCCATCGGTGGTCCACGACCAGCGACGGGAAGGGCACGGCGTCCAGCAGGACGGCGTAGTCCTGCAGATATGCCTGGGCCTCGGGAGTCCCGGGGCCGGGCCGCGGTGCCGGCCGCCGCCCTCCTGCCTGATATGCCATCGGGAGGTCACCCCTCTTGCCTGTGCGGCCCTGACGCGGCGTGCCGATCCTGCTGCCCGGAGGCGTGACATGTCAACTATCGTGGCATTCCGCCACGGTTGACGGCTGAAATTGGCCACAGTTGTGGCGAGACCTGGATGGGAGTTCGCTCCACCGGCTAGTCTCCGTGAGGTTCACGGCAATCGTTGTGAGAAGCCTGTGAGAGACGTAGGAGATCTTTCGGTGACGGGTGGCTTCGAGGGTCCGGGCGCCGCGCCGACGAACGCGCTGCTCTCCGTCGTCGCCCGCGTCACCGCACTCGCCGACCGGCTCGGCGTGGCGCACAGCGAGGTCTTCGACGTGGGCCGGCTGTCCGTGGCGTCCGGAGTCCCGGAGCCCGTGGTGAAGGCGCTGCTGAGCGGGCGGCCCGCGGGCGAGCCCGACGTGCAGGCGCGCTTCCTGCAGCGGCTGGACCTGCTGCGCCGTACGCGGCTGAAGCCGAACGGGCGCAAGTACACGCAGCAGGAGATCGCCGACGGGGCGGGCATGTCCCGGCAGCAGGCCGGCGCGCTGATCAACGGTGACCGGCGGCCCACCATGGAGCACTGCGACGCCCTCCAGCGGTTCTTCCGGGTGCACGCCGGTTTTCTCACCGCCGAGGACCCGGAGGCGCTGGCGAGCGCCCTCCAGCACACCGAGCAGGAGCTGCTGCAGAAGCTCGCGGAGCGGGAGTCGGTCACGGCGGCCGAGGACCCGCTGGAGCGGCTGCTGCAGGACCACGGGGTGCGGGGCATCGCCTGGCGGGCCGCGCAGCTGCCCACCGACCAGCACCGCGACAAGGTCGCGGAGTGGCTGGACATGCTCCTGGAGAGCGTCCAGCGGCCCAAGTCGTGACCCGGGGAGAACTGTGGGCATCGGTAGGGAAATGCGCCGCCTGTGCGGAGAGTTGGTCACGGAGCTGACGCTTCCCGTCCCGGCGCGGCCCGCCGATCTCTACGCCGCCCTGTGCGAGGCGATGAGCCGGCGCCGGGGACGGCCGGTGCTGTTCCGCGCGGCGGCCTTTCCGCCGGGCACGGCGAGCGGGCTGTGGCTGGACATGGCGGACCAGGACCTCGTCGTGGTCGAGGAACGCACGGCGCCGGACCACCAGTTGGTGATCCTGGGCCACGAGCTGTGGCACATGAAGGCCGGTCACCGCGGCCACCACGTGGCGGGCGCGGAGGTCACGACCCGTTTGTGGGGTGCCTCCCTCGACGACGACGTCCTGCGGGCGACCGTGCTGCGGGTCGCCGCGCGCACCCGGTTCGACCTCGCGGAGGAGAAGGAGGCCGAGACGTTCGGGCTGCTGCTGGCCAGCAAGTGCCGGACGTACCTCGCCGGCTCGTCGCTGCGCGGGCCGGTGCAACGGGATCATCTGGCGGGGCGGATCGGGGCGTCGCTGGGGTATCTGGGACCGCAGAGCTGAGGCCGCCGAGCCGCAGCTCTCAGGGCGGGTCGCGGGGTGTCCGGCGTGCGGACGGGGCGGTGGTCCGGGCCGATTGTCAGTGGTGGGCGGCAAGCTGGTGATACGCCCCCGTTCGTGCGGGGGCGTGGGGACCCACGACCACGACACGGGGAGAGCCGAGCGATGCCCACCGCCGTACTGACCGACCGCGAGCGCACCGCCGTCCAGGCCTATCTCAGACTGCTGCACACCGTGCGGGCCGTCTTCGGCGACGACCGGTGCGGCCCGCCGGGGCCGGACGTGCTGCCGGTCGTCCCGCCTTCCGTTCTCGCGGAGGCGGAGACGGCGTTGGAGCGGGCGGGACTGGCGGGGAACGAGGAGTCGTTCTTCCGGATGGTCAGGGGTTGGCGTTCCGAGGGGTAGCCGTCTCCTGGGCGCGGCACGCTTCTTCGCGCGTCGCGTCCGGGGCGGCCCCGGGGACCCGGCGGCCCCGGCGGCCGCAGGGCAGTGGGAGCCGTCATCAGCCGTGCGGGACGGTCACCGCCGTGGTGAGCAAGCTGGCCCCGGCGGCCCAGCGGCCGGTGAAGTGGTCGAGGCGGCGGCCTGAGACGACGGGGCCGGGGACCAGGAGAGCCGCGTGGAAGGTGCCGTCGAGGTGGATCGTGATGTCCGCCTCCGAGAAGTCCAGCCACTTCCGGGTGAGCGGGAACCACGCCTTGTAGACGGACTCCTTGGCGCTGAACAGCAGGCGGTCCCAGTGGATGTCCGGGCGTTCCGCGTGCAGGCGGCTGATCCGCTCCGTCTCCTGCGGCAGGGAGACGGTGGACAGCACGCCCTCGGGGAGCGGGCCGTGCGTCTCGGCGTCGATGCCGACGGACGCCAGGTCGTCGGCGCGGACCAGTGCGGCGGCGCGGTAGCCCTCGCAGTGGGTCATGCTGCCGGTCACTCCGGCGGGCCAGACGGGGGCGCCGCGCTCGCCGGGGACGACGGGCTGCGCGGGTACGCCGAGCTTTTCCATGGCGCGCCGGGCGCAGGAGCGTACGGCGGTGAAGTCGCGGCGGCGCTTCAGGACCGCGCGGGTGAGGACGGCCTCCTCCTCGGGGAACAGCGGGGCGTCCACGCCCTCGTCGCCGTAGGCCTCGACGGCGGCCACTGTCGGCGGGAGCAGGTCCTCGATCACCGGGCCGGCCCCTCCACGGGCAGCATGCGACGCAGCCGCCCCGGCGGTTCCCGCCGTTTGCGCCACTCACGCGGATAGCCCACCGAAACCTCCTCGAAGCGGACGCCGTCCTGCCAGGTCGTCCGGGGAATGTGCAGATGACCGTAGACCGAGGCGTGGACGGGGTACCTGCGGTGCCAGCCGTCGGTCAGCACGGTGCCGCACCACATGGCGAACTCCGGGTACCACAGCACCTCGGTCGGATGGCGGTGCAGCGGCCAGTGCGTGACGGGGATGAGGGGCAGGTCCTCGGGGAGTTCCGCGAGCCGCCGTTCGGTCTCGGCGACGCGGGCCCGGCACCAGTCCTCCCGGGTCGGGTACGGATCGGGGTGCAGCAGGCGCTCGTCGGTGCAGACCACCCCGGTGCCGTACGCGTATTCAAGGCCCTCCTCCTTGGTGGTGCAGCCGGGGGGGAGGAACGAGTAGTCGTAGAGGAGGAAGAGGGGTGCGACGGCCACCGGGCCGCCGGGGCCCTCCCAGACCGGGTACGGGTCCTCGGGGGTGAGCACGCCGAGGTCACGGCACTGCTCGACCAGATGCTCGTAGCGGGCGACGCCGCGCAGGGTGACGGCGTCCCTCGGGTGGGTCCACAGTTCGTGGTTGCCGGGCGTCCAGACGACGCGGGCGAAGCGGCCGGCCAAGGTCTTGAGGGCCCAGCGGACGTCCTCCACCGTCTCCGCGACGTCACCGGCCACCAGCAGCCAGTCCTCGTCCGACTCGGGCCGCATGCCCTCGACCAGGTCGCGGTTCTCGGCATAGCCGATGTGCAGATCGCTGATGGCCCACAGCTGAGGGCCGTCTCCACCCGTCACCATCCTCGTCGCCCCTTCAGCAGCCGCCGGACCTCACCACGAGATCACATCCGTCCCGCCGGAACAACCGCGGACCACCACCCGGACGTGGTATCAGGGCGACTCTTCTTGGTCGTATGATCTGCCCGACACCACCGCCATGGACACGTGTTTCCCGTACGGCGGTTCGGTGACAACTCCCTACGTCATGCCCGGGCACGGGCCGCTGAGCCCTGCCCGCACACCGTTGAAAGGCGGCCTGCATGGTCTCTCGCGTACGCGTCTGGCTCAACCGCACGTACGCGGAGAACGTGTTCTTCATGGATCAGCTGCGGCGAAATCCCAGCGACCGGGCCGTCGAGATCCACGCCACTCACGGCGACCCCGACTCCCCCGTGCTCGCCGCGGCCGACACCGCCGAGCTGGAGCCGGAGGACCTGTCCCCGGCGGCGTACGTCGAGTACGCGCTCACCCAGTGCGCGCGGCGCGGGATCGACGTGTTCGTGCCCCGGCTGCACCAGGCGGCGATCGTCGCGCACCGCGCCGAGTTCGAGGCGGCCGGGACCGCGCTGCTGGCGCCGCCGCCCGAGGCGGTGGCGGTGTTCGAGGACAAGGTGGTCGCCTACCAGGCGGTCGAGTCGATCGGTGTGCCGGTGCCGCCGTGGTGGCGGGTCCGTGACGCCGACGAACTCCTCGCGGCTGTCGAGGAGTTGGAGCGGCTCGGGCACCGGGCGTGCTTCAAGCCCGCGTCCGGCGCGGGCGGGGTCGGCTTCCGGGTGATCACCCGCGAGTCCTTCTCGCTGTCCCAGCTGAGCGGCTTTCCCGGCCCGCGGGTTCCCCTCGGCCTGGTGCTGGAGGCCCTGCGGCGGGCCGACGAGCCGGTCGACTGGCTGGTGATGCCGCGCCTGGAGCAGCCCGAGGTGTCCGTGGACTGCCTGACCGGCACGGACAACCGCGTCCGGCTGGCCGTCGGGCGCACCAAGCACGGCCGGAGGCGCGGTTTCACGTTGCACGAGCAGTGGCTGGAGCCGGCCCGGCGGATCGCCGAGGGCTTCGGTCTGCACCACCTGTCCAACATCCAGTTCCGGATGCTCGGCGACCGCCCGGTGCTGATGGACGTCAACACCCGGCCCGCGGGCGGGCTGCACCAGCTCTCGCTGTGCGGGGTGAACGCGCCCTGGGCCGCGGTGCGGCTGGCGCTCGGCGACGACCCGGGCGAGATCACCCCGCCGTTCCTGGGCCAGGACTACACGGTGGTGTCCGGTCCGCGCCCGCTGCTCCCGGTGACCGTGCCGCGGCAGCGGACCGGCTCACCCGCGGCCACCGGCCCGCTGGACGCGCTGCCGGCGCCGGCGACGCCCGTCGAGCCGCGGACGGCGTCGGGAGCACTGCACTAGCGGCCGGTTCGCCGCCGCAGCGGCCGGTGACGGCCGGCGGCCGGCGTCCTTCCGGGAATTCCTCGAAGAAAATTCCCGCCAGGGTGTATCAGGCCCCGGGGTGCGGGCTCTTGATGGTGAACGGCGACTGGGGAAGCCGCCGGGGGGAGCACGGGGGACCGGGGGGAGCTCGGGTCGGTCGGCCGCTGTCACGGGGGGCGACCGGCCGGCCCGAGGCCGGCTTGCCTCTTGTCAGCCGAGGTAGGCCAGTCCGGGGTGGACGGCCGTGTAGGCGTCGACCAGGCGGCGGGCCACGCTCACCGAGTCCACCAGCGGGTGCAGGGCGAAGGCCTTGACGGCGGTGGTGCGGGATCCCGACCGGGCGGCGGCCAGCACCTCGCGTTCCACGGCCTTCACGGCGCAGACGAGACCGACGGCGTGACCGGGCAGCGGGTCGACGGCGACGGGGTGGGCCCCGTTGGCGTCCACCAGGCAGGGCACTTCGATCACGGCGTCGTCGTCCAGCGGTGAAAGGGTGCCGCGGTTGCGGACGTTGAGGATCAGGGTGGTGCGTTCGTCCCGGGCGATCGCCCGCATCAGCGCGAGCGCCACCTTCTCGTAGCCGCCGGACAGGTCGTCCGCCTCGCGTTCGCCCGCGCCGGCCGCCTCCCGGTTCTCGCTCATGTAGGTGGCCTCCCGCTCGGCGCGGGTGCGGTCCCACAACTCCAGGGCGGAGACGTCCGGGTCGGCCGTCCCGGCGTAGAAGCCCTCCTGCTGGTCGCGCAGGAAGGCGCCGCGGGTCCTGTGCGCCTGCTGGTAGGCGTGCACGGCCTCGCGGTTGAAGTAGTAGTAGTGCAGGTACTCGTTGGGGATCGCGCCCAGCGAGCGCAGCCAGTCCGCGCCGAAGAGCCGGCCCTCCTCGAACGAGCCGAGCAGCGCGGCGTCGCCGAGCAGGCGCGGCAGTCGGTCCTGGCCCGCCACGCGCAGGCCGCGCACCCAGCCGAGGTGGTTGAGGCCGACGTAGTCGATCCAGGCTTCCTGCGGACGTGCGCCGAGCACCCGGGCGATGCGGCGGCCGAGACCGACCGGTGAATCGCAGATGCCGATCACGCGGTCACCGAGGTGGGCGGACATGGCCTCGGTGACCAGGCCCGCCGGGTTGGTGAAGTTGATGACCCAGGCGTCGGGGGCGAGGCGGGCCACCCGGCGGGCGATGTCGACGGCGACGGGGACGGTGCGCAGACCGTAGGCGATGCCTCCGGCGCCGACGGTCTCCTGGCCGAGCACGCCCTCGGCGAGCGCCACCCGCTCGTCGTTCGCCCTGCCCTCCAGGCCGCCGACGCGGATCGCGGAGAAGACGAAGTCCGCACCGCGCAGTGCCTCGTCGAGGTCCGTGGTGGCGGTCACCTCGGGCGCGTCGGGCACCCCGGCGGCCTGCTCGGCCAGCACCCTGGAGATCGCCCGCAGCCGCCCGGCGTCCACGTCGTGCAGCACGACCCGGGTCACCCGCCCCTCGGCACGGTCCGTGAGCAGCGCCCCGTACACCAGCGGCACCCGGAACCCACCGCCGCCCAGAATCGTCAGCCTCACATCCACACCTTCCCGCAGCCACGGCCCGCCCCCGACCCTACTCGCGCTCCGCCCGCCCCTCGCGCCCGGCGGTCCGGGGCTCCGCGGGAGTCGCGCCTTCCCCCGCCTGGCGCGCGGGGCCGGCCCCGGGAACCACGGGTCTCCGCCCGCCCCGGCCCGGTTTCCCCTGTTCGCGCCCATTCGAGAGGTGAACTCCCCTGCCCGGCAAGCACTTTCACGGTCACACCTCTTGACGCCGGAGAGACCCCGGAGCACATTGGCGTGATCGTGAGAGCGCTCTCACGAGCAGTTCCGGACGCTCCGGGCAGACACCCCCACAACCATCGGCACCGAGAGGTCATCCCCCACATGAACGTCACCTCCGGCACCCCCCGGTCCCCCCACGCACGGCGGCGGCTCAGGCGCACGCTCGTCGCCCTCGCGGGCGCCCTGGCACTCGGGGCCGGCGCCCTCACCCTCACCAGTCCCTCCGCCAGCGCCTCCGTGCCGCCCCCGCCGTCGGGGTGGACCCAGGTCTTCGCCGACGACTTCGACGGCCCCGAGGGCAGCGGAGTCGACACCGGCGACTGGCAGTACGCCACCGGCACCGGTTACCCCGGCGGCCCCGCCAACTGGGGCACCGGCGAGATCGAGACGATGACGTCCAGCCCGGACAACGTCTCGCTCGACGGCAACGGCAACCTGCGCATCACCCCTCGGCGCGACGGCGCCGGCAACTGGACGTCGGGCCGCATCGAGACCGCCCGCGACGACTTCCAGCCCCCGGCCGGGGGCAAGCTGAGGGTCGAGGCCCGCATCCAGGTGCCGAACGTCACCGGTGACGCCGCCAAGGGCTACTGGCCCGCGTTCTGGATGCTCGGCGCCCCCTACCGGGGCGACTACTGGAACTGGCCCGCCGTCGGCGAGCTGGACATCATGGAGAACACCCAGGGCATGAACACGGTGTTCGCCACGATGCACTGCGGCACCTCGCCGGGCGGCCCGTGCAACGAGACCAGCGGCATCGGCGGTGAGACCACCTGCCAGGGCACGACCTGTCAGGCCGGTTTCCACACCTACCGGATGGAGTGGGACCGCTCGTCGGACGTGGAGGAGATCCGCTTCTCCCTCGACGACGACACCTTCCACACCGTCCGGGAGGACCAGGTCGACGCGGCGACCTGGTCGAACGCCACGGACCACGGCTTCTTCGTCATCCTCAACGTGGCGATGGGCGGCGGTTTCCCCGACGCGTTCGGCGGCGGCCCCGACGCGGGCACCGAGCCCGGCCACTCGATGCTCGTGGACTACGTCCAGGTGCTGACCGCCTCCTAGCCCGCCGGCCCCACGCCCCCCCCCGCACCCGGCCCTCCCGGCCGCCGACGAGGGCTCCGCGCGCCCCGCGCGGAGCCCTCGTCGGCGTTCACCCCGCACGCTCAGCGGCGCCGCGCGGAACGGGGCCGGGGCGGTGTCCGTGCGCTGCCGTGCGCGAGGAGCCGCTCGGGAGCCTCCAGCACCCTCCGCGCGTCGATGAACGCCGTGGACGTCCCCCCGGTGGCGGCGCGCACCACCCGGGCCAAGGCGGCCGGGAACAACCGGGGGCGTCGGCGTACGCGCTGACGCCGTGGTCGGCTGCCGGGGTCCGCTGGACCGGCGGGGGGCGCAGCACGGCCGTGTGCGGGCTCAGCGGCAGGGTGACGGCGTCCTCGCACTCACGGCGCGGCCGGTCCCGACGCGGCGCGGAGTGCGGCGAGCCGGGCCGCATCAGCGGCGGCCGGTCGTAGCGGCAGGGGTCAGCGGCCCCGGCGGTGGCGCGGGGCAGGAAGCCGGGCTGCATGGCCAGGACGGTTCCGCGGTACCCGGCGTCCCGGGAGGAGCGGTGGACCTGCCGGCCCCGCAGACGCTCCGCTCGACGCTCGACCAGGAAGGGAAGGGTCTCATTCCGCCGCCGTCGCCCCGCCCGCCGTCCGGGTGCCGTCGTCACCCTCCTGGGGGAATCCGCCCGTCATGCCTCCCCCGGCCGTCGCACATCCGTCGGGGGCCGCCGGACGGGGGCGCCCAGCGCCCCCTTTCACCGCGGGCGGGCACACCGGAATCTTCGTGCGGATAAGTCAGACTTTTACTTGTGAACGCGCTGCGGAGTTCCTTTCGCCCGGATCGAGGGCACCGCGAGAACGAGCACCCGCACGGGTGACCTGCACGACCGGCCGCCCGGAATCGACGGACGCCGGGCGCGGTTGACGCGAGCGCGGGAGAGAAGGAGATCAGAGTGGTCCGCACCATGTGCGACAGAGTGTTCGATCCGCCCGGAGGGTCCGGAGCAGGCGCACAGCCGCCGCCACGGGGGTGCACCGGGGTGAAGGACCCCGCGGACGAGGACACCCTGTAGAGGGAGGACCGCTCCGCGGCGGCCGGGAGCACGTACGACGTGGTGGCGCGGCAGCCGGGAACCCGGACAGGGCGAGGTTCGTGGACGCCGGGTCGTGGCCGCGCCAGGCGGCGGCGACGGCGTCCGACAGCGAGGGAGTTGACGCGGAATGACCGACGAGACCACCGAACCGGCGGTGGACGCCCCCGAGGCGGCACGGGACGAGCGGGCGGACGCCGTCACCGCCCTCACCGCGCCCCCGCCCGGCTGGCCCAACCCGCTGCGCGACCCCCGGGACCGCCGGCTGCCCCGGATCGCGGGCCCGTCCGGTCTGGTCATCTTCGGGGTGACCGGCGACCTGTCCCGCAGGAAGCTGATGCCGGCCGTGTACGACCTCGCCAACCGGGGGCTGCTGCCGCCGGGCTTCTCCCTCGTGGGCTTCGCCCGCCGCGACTGGGAGGACCAGGACTTCGCGCAGGTGGTGCACGACGCGGTCAAGGAGCACGCGCGGACCCCGTTCCGCGAGGAGGTCTGGCAGCAGTTGTCGGAGGGCATGCGGTTCGTGCCCGGCGACTTCGACGACGACCACGCCTTCGACCAGCTACGCGAGGCGGTCGACGAACTGGACACCTCCCGGGGCACCAGCGGCAACTACGCCTTCTACCTCTCCGTGCCGCCGAAGTTCTTCCCCAAGGTGGTGCAGCAGCTCAAGAAGCACGGTCTGGCCGACGCGCCCGAAGGATCCTGGCGGCGCGCGGTGATCGAGAAACCGTTCGGGCACGACCTGACGTCCGCGCAGGAGCTCAACGCGATCGTGCACGAGGTGTTCGACCCGGAGCAGGTCTTCCGCATCGACCACTACCTGGGCAAGGAGACCGTCCAGAACATCCTGGCGCTGCGCTTCGCCAACCAGATGTTCGAACCGATCTGGAACCGGTCCTTCGTGGACCACGTGCAGATCACCATGGCCGAGGACATCGGCATCGGCGGCCGGGCCGGCTACTACGACGGCATCGGCGCCGCCCGCGACGTCATCCAGAATCACCTCCTCCAGCTCATGGCCCTCACCGCCATGGAGGAACCCGCCTCCTTCGACGCGGCGTCGCTGCTGACCGAGAAGCTGAAGGTGTTCCGGGCCGTGCGGCTGCCCGAGGACCTGGGCCTGCACACGGTGCGCGGGCAGTACGCGGCCGCCTGGCAGGGCGGCGCGAAGGTGCGCGGCTACCTCGAGGAGGAGGGCATCGACCCGTCCTCCACCACCGACACCTACGCGGCGATCAAACTCGGGGTGGACAACCGCCGCTGGGCGGGCGTCCCCTTCTACCTGCGCACCGGCAAGCGGCTGGGCCGCCGGGTCACCGAGATCGCGGTGGTCCTCCAGCGGGCGCCGCACTCCCCCTTCGACACCACGGCCACCGAGGAGCTCGGCCAGAACGCCATCGTGATCCGCGTCCAGCCGGACGAGGGCATGACGGTGCGGTTCGGCTCCAAGGTGCCCGGGACCTCCATGGAGCTGCGGGACGTGACGATGGACTTCGCCTACGGCGAGTCGTTCACCGAGTCCAGCCCGGAGGCCTACGAACGGCTCATCCTGGACGTCCTCCTGGGCGACGCCAACCTGTTCCCCCGCCACCAGGAAGTGGAGGAGTCCTGGAGGATCCTCGACCCGATCGAGGAGTACTGGGCGTCGCACGGCAGGCCCGCGCAGTACACATCGGGCAGCTGGGGACCCGCGGAGGCCGACGAGATGCTCGCACGAGACGGACGGAGCTGGCGCAGGCCATGAAGATCGACCTGACCGACACCACGGCAAGCAAGATCAACAAGGCGCTGGTGCAGGGCCGCCGGGCCATCGGCACCCCGGCCGTGGGCATGGTCCTGACGATGGTGATCGTCACGGACGAGGAGAACGCCTACGACTCGATCAAGGCGGCCGAGGAGGCCTCGCACGAGCACCCCGCGCGCACCCTGGTCGTCATCAAGCGGCACACCCGCAACCCGCGCGAACGCACCCGGTCCCGGCTCGACGCCGAGGTACGGGTGGGCTCGGAGTCCGGCACCGGTGAGACGGTGGTGCTGCGCACCTACGGCGAGGTGTCCGAGCACGCCGACTCGGTGGTGCTGCCGCTGCTGCTGCCGGACGCCCCGGTGGTGGTGTGGTGGCCGGCCGACGCGCCTGAGAACCCCTCCCGCGACCCGCTCGGCGCGCTGGGCCAGCGCCGGATCACCGACCTGTACACGGTCGAGAACCCGATGGAGACCCTGCGCGCCCGGCAGCGCACCTACGCGCCCGGCGACACCGACCTCGCCTGGACCCGGCTGACCCTGTGGCGCTCCATGCTGGCCGCCGCCCTCGACCAGGCCCGGGACCCCGTCACCTCCGCGGCCGTCGAGGCGGAGGCGGGGAACCCGGCCGCGGAGCTGCTGGCGCGCTGGCTGGAGGCCCGGCTGCGGGTCCCCGTCGAGCGGGTGGTGACCGCGGGCCCCGCGGTCACGGCGGTCCGGCTGGGCACCGAGGACGGCGAGATCGTCATCGACCGCCCCGAGGGCCCCCTGGCCACGCTCACCCTGCCCGGCCAGCCCGCGCGCCGGCTGGCCCTGAAGGTCCGCTCCACCTCCGAACTCATCGCCGAGGAGCTCAGGCGCCTCGACGCGGACGAGATGTACGCCGTCGCCCTGCGCGGCGAGGCCACCGAGGAGATCCCCGCCCATGTCTGACGTCCCCGAACCGACCCGCCGCCCCGAGTGGGCCGCCCTGGAACAGCACCGCGCGCAGGGCGTCCCGGGCCTGCGCGAACTGTTCGACGCCGACCCCTCCCGCGCGCAGCGGTACGTCGTGCACGTCGGCGACCTCCGCATCGACTACTCCAAGCACCTGGTCACCGACGAGACGCTGCGGCTGTTGCGTGAACTGGCCGCGGCCACGGACGTGTTCGGGCTGCGGGACGCGATGTTCCGCGGGGAGCGGATCAACACCACCGAGGACCGTGCGGTGCTGCACACCGCGCTGCGGGCGCCGCGGGACGCGGTGATCGAGGTCGACGGGGAGAACGTCGTCCCGGCCGTGCACGCGGTGCTGGACCGGATGGCCGACTTCGCGGACCGGGTCCGCTCCGGGGAGTGGACCGGCCACACGGGCCGGCGCATCCGCAACGTCGTCAACATCGGCATCGGCGGCTCGGACCTGGGCCCGGCGATGGCCTACGAGGCGCTGCGTGCCCACACCGCGCGGGACCTGACGTTCCGTTTCGTCTCCAACGTCGACGGCGCCGACCTCCACGAGGCGATCCGGGACCTGGATCCGGCGGAGACGCTGTTCATCGTGGCGTCGAAGACGTTCACCACGATCGAGACGGTCACCAACGCCACGTCCGCCCGCGCCTGGCTGCTCGACGGACTCGGGGACGAGAAGGCGGTGGCGCGGCACTTCGTCGCCCTGTCGACGAACGCGGAGAAGGTCGCCGGGTTCGGGATCGACACGGCGAACATGTTCGAGTTCTGGGACTGGGTCGGCGGGCGGTACTCGTACGACTCGGCGATCGGGCTGTCGTTGATGATCGCGATCGGTCCGGACCGGTTCCGGGAGATGCTGGACGGCTTCCGGATCGTCGACGAGCACTTCCGCACCGCCCCGCCGGAGGCCAACGCACCGCTGCTGCTCGGTCTGCTGGGGGTCTGGTACAACAACTTCCACGACGCGCAGTCGCACGCGGTGCTGCCGTACTCGCACTACCTGTCGAAGTTCACCGCCTACCTCCAGCAGCTCGACATGGAGTCCAACGGCAAGTCGGTGGACCGCCAGGGCCGCCCCGTGACCTGGCAGACCGGTCCGGTCGTGTGGGGCACGCCGGGCACCAACGGGCAGCACGCCTACTACCAGTTGATCCACCAGGGCACCAAGCTGATCCCCGCCGACCTGATCGGCTTCGTCCGCCCCGTCGCGGAGCTGAGCGACCGGCTGAAGGCGCAGCACGACCTGCTGATGGCCAACCTGCTCGCGCAGGGACAGGCGCTCGCGTTCGGCAAGACCGCCGAGGAGGTGCGCGCCGAGGGCGTGCCCGAGGAGCAGGTGCCGCACCGCACCTTCCGGGGCGACCACCCCACCACCACGATCCTGGCCACCGCGCTGACCCCCTCGGTGCTGGGCCAGCTGGTCGCCCTCTACGAGCACAAGGTGTTCGTGCAGGGCGCCATCTGGAACATCGACTCCTTCGACCAGTGGGGCGTCGAACTCGGCAAGGTGCTCGCCAAGCGCGTGGAGCCCGCGCTCACCGAGGGCGCCGACGTCCCCGGCCTCGACCCGTCCACGGCCGCGCTGGTGGCCGCCTACCGCGAACGCAGGAAGTGAACTGACATGCAGATCGGTCTTGTTGGTCTCGGCAAAATGGGCGGCAACATGCGCCAGCGCCTCCGCAACGCCGGCCACACCGTCATCGGCTTCGACACCAACCCCGAAGTGTCCGACGTGCCGCACCTGTCCGACCTGGTCGGCCAGCTCGAAGGGCCGCGCGCGGTGTGGGTGATGGTCCCGGCCGGCGCCGCCACCCAGAACGTCATCGACCAGCTCGGCAGCCTGCTCAAGCCCGGGGACACCGTCGTGGACGGCGGCAACTCCCGCTGGACGGACGACGAGAAGCACGCCAAGGAGCTGGGCGCCCGGGGCATCGGCTTCGTCGACGCGGGCGTCTCCGGCGGCGTGTGGGGCCTGGAGCACGGCTACGCCCTGATGGTCGGCGGCGACGAGGAGCACGTGGAGCGGCTCCAGCCGATCTTCCGCGCCCTCAAGCCGGACGGCCCGTACGGGTACGTCCACGCGGGCAAGGTCGGCGCCGGGCACTTCGCGAAGATGGTCCACAACGGCATCGAGTACGCCATGATGCAGGCCTACGCCGAGGGCTGGGAGCTGCTGGAGAAGGTCGACTCGGTGGACAACGTCCGTGAGGTGTTCCGCTCCTGGCAGGACGGCACCGTCATCCGCTCCTGGCTGCTCGACCTGGCCGTCGGCGCCCTCGACGAGGATGAGCATCTCCACCGCCTGCGCGGCTACGCCGAGGACTCGGGCGAGGGCCGCTGGACGGTGGAGGCGGCCATCGACAACGCCGTGCCGCTGCCCGCGATCACCGCGTCCCTGTTCGCCCGGTTCGCCTCCCGGCAGGAGGACTCGCCGCAGATGAAGATGATCGCCGCGCTGCGCAAACAGTTCGGCGGCCACGCCGTCGAGTCCGCGAAGAAGGCGTAAGGCCCATGGGGGATCTGCTGCTGGCGCGGCACGGCGAGACGGAGTGGAGCAGGGCGGGCCGCCACACCGGCGGCACCGACCTGCCGCTGACGCCCGCCGGTGAGGCCCAGGCCCGGTCCCTGGCCCCGCTGCTGGCGGACCGTGCCTTCACCCTGGTCCTCGCCAGCCCGCTGGCCCGCGCCCGCCGCACCGCCGAGCTGGCGGGCCTGGCCGGCGCCGAGCCGGAGCCGGACCTGCGCGAGTGGGACTACGGCGCGTACGAGGGCGTGACCACCGCGGACATCCGCGCCACCCGGCCGGACTGGGATCTGTGGACCGACGGGGTGCCGCCCGGCGAGCGGTTCCCCGGCGAGTCCCCGGAGCAGGTCGGCGCCCGCGCCGACCGGGTGCTGGACCGGGTCGCCGGGGCCCTGGAGCGGGGGGACGTGATGCTGGTCGGCCACGGTCATCTGCTGCGGGTCCTCACCGCCCGCCGCCTGGGCCTCCCCCCGTCCGACGGCCGCCTGTTCCGCCTGGAGACGGGCACCCTGAGCCGTCTGTCCCTGGAGCACGGCTCCCCGGTGATCGCGGAGTGGAACACCCGGCCGCCCGTGCCCGCGCAGGGCTGACCGCTCCGACCGTCACGGCGCGTCCCGCCGGTCCCTTCCGGCCGGCGGGACGCGCCGTCGCCGTCTCCGGGGCGTGCCGACGGCGCGTCAGCGACCGATCAGGAATCGAGAAGCACCGGCGGGGGCCGTCCGCCTAGGCTGTCGGTGGCGCGCGGCGCCCGGGGCGGGGGGACCCGCCGGGCCGGCTGTGGACCACGGCCGTGAACGCGCCGCCACGGGCCGGCCGGACGCACCTCGCCGCCGGCCGGGACGAGCCGGGGAACGCCGGCGGGGACCGCGACGACGGCCCCGCCCGACGGATGGAGAACCACGACCATGGTCACGAGCACGGGCCCGCAGCGGCCGGGCGGTCACGTCGCCGACAGCCACGACCTGATCCGCGTGTACGGGGCGCGCGAGAACAACCTCAAGGACGTCAGCGTCGAGCTGCCCAAGCGCCGCCTGACCGTGTTCACCGGCGTGTCCGGCTCGGGCAAGAGCTCGCTGGTCTTCGACACCATCGCCGCCGAGTCGCAGCGGATGATCAACGAGACGTACAGCGCCTTCGTGCAGGGGTTCATGCCCACGCTGGCCCGTCCCGAGGTCGACGTGCTCGAGGGCCTCACCACGGCGATCACCGTCGACCAGCAGCGGATGGGCTCCGACCCGCGCTCCACGGTCGGCACCGCCACCGACGCCAACGCGATGCTGCGCATCCTCTTCAGCCGGCTCGGCAAGCCCTACTTCGGCCCGCCCGGGGCGTTCTCCTTCAACGTGGCCTCGGTGTCGGCGAGCGGCGGCTTCACCGTCGACCGCGGCGCCGAGAAGACCAAGACGGAGAAGGTGACGTTCTCCCGGACCGGCGGCATGTGCACCCGCTGCGAGGGCCGCGGCACCGTCACCGACATCGACCTCACCCAGCTCTACGACGACTCCAAGTCGCTGAGCGAGGACCCCTTCACCATCCCCACCTACACCGGCGGCGGCTGGGTGGTGCGGGTCATCGCCGAGTCGGGCTTCTTCGACCCGGACAAGCCGATCCGGAAGTACACCAAGAAGGAACTCCACGACTTCCTGTACCGCGAGCCCACCAAGGTGAAGATCGGCGGGGTCAACCTCACCTACGAGGGGCTGATCCCCAAGCTGCAGAAGTCGATGCTCAGCAAGGACCGTGAGGCGATGCAGCCGCACATCCGGGCCTTCGTGGACCGGGCGGTCACCTTCACCGACTGCCCCGAGTGCGACGGCACCCGGCTCACCGAGGGCGCCCGCTCCTCGAAGATCGAGGGCATCAGCATCGCCGACGCCTGCGCCATGGAGATCAGGGACCTGGCCGAGTGGGTGCGCGGCCTCGACGAGCCGTCCGTGGCGCCGCTGCTCACCGCGCTGCAGCACACCCTCGACTCGTTCGTGGAGATCGGCCTGGGCTATCTCTCGCTGGACCGGCCGTCGGGCACCCTGTCCGGCGGTGAGGCGCAGCGGGTCAAGATGATCCGGCACCTCGGCTCGTCGCTCACCGACGTCACGTACGTCTTCGACGAGCCCACCATCGGGCTGCACCCGCACGACATCCAGCGGATGAACGACCTGCTGCTGCGGCTGCGCGACAAGGGCAACACGGTGCTCGTGGTCGAGCACAAGCCGGAGGCCATCGCGATCGCCGACCACGTCGTCGACCTGGGTCCCGGCGCCGGCACCGGGGGCGGCACGGTCTGTTTCGAGGGCACCGTCGAGGGGCTGCGGGCCAGCGGCACGATCACCGGCCGCCACCTCGACGACCGCGCCTCTCTCAAGGACACCGTCCGCGAGCCCGCCGGCGCCCTGGAGATCCGCGGCGCCTCGGCGAACAACCTGCGGAACGTCGACGTCGACATCCCGCTCGGCGTGCTCACCGTCGTCACCGGCGTGGCCGGCTCCGGCAAGAGCTCCCTGGTGCACCGCTCGATCCCGTCCGGCCAGGGCGTGATCGCGGTCGACCAGACCCCGATCCGCGGCTCCCGGCGCAGCAACCCCGCCACCTACACCGGACTCCTCGAGCCGATCCGCAAGGCGTTCGCCAAGGCCAACGGCGTGAAGCCCGCGCTGTTCAGCGCCAACTCCGAGGGCGCCTGCCCCACCTGCAACGGCGCCGGGGTCGTCTTCACCGACCTGGGCATGATGGCCGGCGTCTCCACCACCTGCGAGGACTGTGGCGGCAAGCGGTTCGACGCGTCGGTGCTGGAGTACCGCTTCGGCGGCCGCGACATCAGCGAGGTGCTCGGGATGTCGGTGACCGACGCGGAGGAGTTCTTCCGCGAGGGCGAGGCGCGGCTGCCGGCCGCCCACAGGATCGTGCAGCGGATGGCGGACGTCGGGCTCGGCTACCTCACCCTCGGCCAGCCGCTCACCACCCTCTCCGGCGGAGAACGCCAGCGCCTCAAGCTCGCCACGCACATGGGCGAGAAGGGCGGGGTGTACGTGCTCGACGAGCCGACCACCGGTCTGCACCTCGCCGACATCGAGCAGCTCCTCCGGCTGCTCGACCGGCTGGTCGACTCCGGCAAGTCGGTGATCGTCATCGAGCACCACCAGGCCGTCATGGCGCACGCCGACTGGATCATCGACCTGGGCCCCGGCGCCGGCCACGACGGCGGACGGGTCGTCTTCGAGGGCACCCCGGCCGAGCTGGTCGCCGCCCGCTCCACGCTGACCGGCGAGCACCTCGCGCAGTACGTCGGCGCCTGAGCGACCGGGCGCGCCGGGGCCTGCTCGGCTCGGGGATGTCCGGCACGTGCGCGCGCCACCGCGGGCATGTGCCGGACATCCCCCCGGGCCCCGGCGCCTACGTCCCGGCGCCGCGGCGCGGGATGCCGTACGCCCGTTCGACGCGCAGCCGCAGCACCAGCCGGCGGTCGCGGACCATCGCCGCCCGGTACCCCTCCCAGTCCTCGTGCTCGCCGTTGACGTCCCGGTACAGCCGGATCAGCTCCTCCACCGTCTCGTCGTACGGCTGCCCGGCGACCGGCGACAGCTCGGCGGTGCCCTCGGCCACCGTGTAGGCCCAGCGGTCCGGGGTGGTGACGTGGTAGGACGCCCGGGGGTCGCGCCGCAGGTTGCGGGTCTTCGCCCGGTCCTCGGTGAGGGAGACGCGGATGATCCGCTCGTCGGGGTAGTAGGCGTGCATGACGTTGGACAGCTGGGGCCGTCCGTCGCGTTTCAGCGTGACGAGCACTCCGTCGTGCCCCTCGGAGAGCAGGGCGAGCAGTGCGTTCTGTTCTGCGTCCTGGGTCATGCTTCGATCAACGGCCCGCACCGGGCCGGCGTTCCCCGGAGGTGTGCGATGGCGGTACTGCGGCAGGAGGCCGACCCCGGCGAGGCCGGGCTGGACGCGGACGCGCTGGGACGGCTGGACCGGGAACTGGCCCGCCGGGTCGACGACGGGGAGATGCCCGGGTTCCTGGTGGCCGTCGCCCGTGCGGGGCGCGTGGCGCATCTGACGGCGTACGGGGCGCGGGACGTGGCGGCCGGACTGCCGGTGGAGAGCGACACCCTGTGGCGGATCTACTCCATGACCAAGCCGGTCACCACCGTGGGCGCGCTGATGCTGGTGGAGGACGGGCTGCTGTCCCTGGACGACGAGGTGGGCCGGCACCTCCCGGCGTTCGCGGAGCCGCGCGTGTACGTGGACGGCTCGGGCGAGGAGGTGCGGACGCGTCCGGCGTCCGGCCCGCTGCTGGTGCGGCACCTGATGACGCACACCGCCGGACTGACGTTCGCCTTCTACCACGCCCATCCGGTCGACGCGCTGTACCGCGCGGCCGGGCTGGAGTCGTCGGTGGCACCGGGCACGGACCTCGCCGGGACGACGGACGTGTACGCCGGCCTGCCGTTGCTGTTCGACCCGGGCACGCGGTGGAACTACTCCGTCGCCACGAACGTGCTCGGCCGGATCGTCGAGGTCGTCTCCGGGCGCCCCCTCGACACGTATCTGACCGAGCGTGTCTTCCGGCCGCTCGGCATGACGGACGCCGGGTTCGAGGTGAGCGACGCGCAGGCGGACCGGCTCGCGGAGCTGTACGGCGAGACGGACGCGGGCGGCATCGAGCCGATCGCCGGACTGCCGCTGCGGGGCCGCCCCCGCTTCCTGTCCGGCAGCGGCGGCATGGTGGCCTCCGCCCACGACATGCACCGCTTCATGGAACTGCTGCGCCGCAACGGCGAACTCGACGGCACGCGGCTGCTCCGCCCGGAGACGGTCCGGCTGATGACCCGCAACCACCTCCCGGGCGGCGCCGATCTGCGCACCGCGGGCGTCCCCCCGCACGACGACCCCGGCAACGAGGGCGTCGGGTTCGGCCTCGGCGTCTCCGTGGTCGTCGACCCGTCGCGCACCCGGGAACCGTCCGGTCCCGGCGCCTACGGCTGGAGCGGGGTGGCCACCACCACCTTCTGGGTCGACCCCGGCCGCGACCTGACCGTGCAGTTCTACACGCAGGTGCGGCCCAGGTCCTCCCACACCGTCTTCCGCGACCTCAAACGGCTGGTGCACGAGGCACTCGCCGGATGACTCCTCGCGGTGGCCGGTCCGCCGGCCGGCGGGGCGTCAGGACAGGTGCGCCACCGCGTCCAGGTGCGGCAGGTGGTGGTCGAGCCGCTCCCGCTTGGTGCGCAGGTAGGTGATGTTGCTCTCGCACGGCTCGATCAGCAGCGGCACCTGTTCCTCGACCTGCACGCCGTGCCGCACCAGCGCCTCCCGCTTGCGCGGGTTGTTGGACATCAGCCGCACCGACCGCACACCCAGGTCCTTGAGCATCCCGGCGGCGACGGCGTAGTCACGGGCGTCGACCGGCAGCCCGAGCGCCAGGTTCGCCTCCACGGTGTCCAGGCCCTCCGCCTGCAGCGCCATCGCGCGCAGCTTGGCGAGCAGCCCGATGCCACGGCCTTCGTGGCCCCGCAAGTAGACGACGACGCCCGCGCCTTCGGCGACGACCGCGCGCAGCGCCGCGGCCAGCTGGTCCCCGCACTCGCAGTGCTGGGAGCCGAAGGCGTCGCCGGTGAGGCACTCCGAGTGCAGCCGGGTGAGCACCCGGTCCGCGCCCAGGTCGCCGTGGACGAGGGCCACCTGTTCGTCACCGCGGTCGTGGTCCAGGTAACCGACCGCCTGGAACGCCCCGTACACAGTGGGCAGCGGCGCATTCACGACGCGCTCCACACCGGTCCGCCGCTGAGACTGCGTGCCGAGTACGCCTATTTTTTCTGTCATGATTCCCGAGTTCCTAAGCAGAGACGAAAGGCCGTGACGGATATGGGTGGTTCACACGAGCGATCGGCGGCATACGGCCCGGTGCACGGTCTGTTGCCGGCGGACACTACTGAGGATGTACGGACGCGGGGAGCCGGCGTCTCACGTCAGATCGCGGTACTTCCGGTCGGGAGTTACGAACAGCACGGTCCCTTCCTGCCGCTGGCGACGGACACCCTGGTCGCCTGCGCGATCGCGAGGGCGGTCGCCGACGCCCACCCCGTGCACCTCCTGCCTCCGGTGACGGTCTCCTGCTCGCACGAGCACGCGGCCTGGCCGGGGACGGTGTCCCTCTCCTCCGTGACCCTGCACGCGGTGGTGCGGGACATCGCCGACTCGCTGCGCCGCTCGGGCGTCGACACCCTGGTCCTGGTCAACGGGCACGGCGGCAACTACGTGCTGGGCAACGTCGTCCAGGAGGCCTCCGCGCGCGGTGAGCGGATGGCGCTCTTCCCCGCCCCCGAGGACTGGGAGGCGGCGCGGGTGCGCGCCGGAGTCGAAACATCGCTGCTGACCGACATGCACGCGGGTGAAATCGAGACGTCCATTCTTCTGCACACTTCTCCCGAGGTTCTCCGTCCCGGTTACGAAACGTCCGACCACGTCTCGGACGACCGGCGTCATCTGCTCACCACCGGAATGTCCGCCTATACGGATTCCGGTGTCATCGGCCGGCCGTCGCTGGGCACCGCGGAAAAGGGGAAGGAACTTCTCGCGAGCCTGGCGGATTCCTTCGCCGCGTATTTCTCGCTCCTGGCCTCCGACGGCTGAGCGGGAATCCGGACGGCCGGACCCGGCCTGTCCGGCCCCGGCGTGTCCGGGGCGAGCGGGCGGGGCCGGGGAACGGCCGGGGACTGTGGTGCGGGCCGTGCGGGGTCCGCCGCGCGGCGGGCGCGGACCGCCGCGTACCACCGGGCCACCAGCACCGCCGCGCCCGGCAGGCTGGCCACCAGGCTGAGCACGCCGTACACCAGGGCGACCGTCAGCCCTTGTCCCGCGCCGAACCCCGCCGCGCCGAACGCCCAGGCGGTGACGCCCTCGCGCGGCCCCCAGCCGCCCACGTTCAGCGGCAGGCTCATCGCCAGCAGCGCCAGCACCGCCAGCGGCAGCAGCTCCGTCACCGACGCCCCGGCCCCGGCGACGTCCGCGGCGAGGACGAACATGGCGACGTACCCGGCGAGGACCACCACGGACGAGACGAGCACGCCCGGCGCGGTGCTCCGTGAGAACAGGACCTGCCGCGCCTCGGCGAGCATTCCGCGTACGGCCCGCGGCTTCAGCCCGGACGGCGCCCGGTCCATCCGCAGGGCCAGCACCACCGCGCACGCCCCCAGCAGGCCGAGCCCGGCCGGCGGGGCGGCCTGCCGCACCTGGTCGTGGACCGGGGACGGCACGGTCAGCAGGACCACTCCCCCGGCGGCGAACAGCGCGAGCTGACCGGCCGTCCGCTCCAGCACCACCGCCCGTATCCCCCGCCCGAGGTCACCGGCGTCCTGGCCGTGCCGGACGGCTCGGTGCACATCGCCCAGGACGCCGCCGGGCAGCGCCGCGTTGAGGAACAGGGACCGGTAGTAGTCCGCCACGGCCGCGCCGAACGGCAGCCCGATGCCGATGCCGCGCGCCACGAGCGCCCAGCGCCAGGCGCTGAACGCCGTGGTCAGCAGCCCGATGCCGAGGGCGGCGGCCAGCGCGGGCCCGTCGATGCGCCGCACCCCGTCCACGAAGGCGCCGGTGCCGAGCCGCCAGAACAGCACGGCGAGGATGAGCACACCGGCGAGGGAGCCCAGGCGGGTGCGCACGGCGGGGCTGCCGAGCCGCCGGAGCGGGCGGCGGGCGCCGCGCCCGGCCGCCGACGGCCCCGTCGAGGGCTCCTCCGCCTCGGCCGTCTCCCCCGTGTGCGTGCTCATGCGCCGCCGTCCACCGGCCGGCACAGGGCGAGCAGGTCGGTGTGGTGCACGACCGCCCGCAACTCCCCTGCCGCGCAGGCTTCGAGCCGCTCGGTCAGGTAGGCGTCGGCACGCTTCGCCATGTCCGGCCGTTCCTCGACCGCCGCTCCGACCCAGCCGCGCAGCCACTGCTCGGTCAGCGCGGCCTGCTCCGGGCCGAGCCGCCACGGGCTGGGATTCAGCCGTACGGTCGCGCCGTGCCCGGTGAACGCCTCGGCGGCGACGGTGACCGCGTCCGGGCCGAGGAGGCCGCCGCGGCGCTGGTGGGCGTTGAACGCCTCGGTGACCTCCGCGTCCATCGGGTGCGGCTCCGTCAGCTCCACGCGTCCGGCCACCGACAGGGTGAGCAGCGCCGGACATCCGGCTCCCGCGCAGGCGGCGGCCAGCGCGCCGACCTCCTCGCGGGTGAGGACGTCGAGCAGGGCGGACGCCGTCACCAGGGAGGCGCCGGACAGCGCGTCGGAGGTGAGCCGGGCGACGTCGCCGCGCCGGGTCTCGACGGTCACGTGGCTGCCGTCGGCGGCGGAGCGCGGGGAGGCGACGGCCGCGAAGTGCAGCAGGTAGGGGTCGCGGTCGTGCAGCACCCAGTGCTGGGTGCCGTCCAGACGGGGCGCCAGCCAGCGGCCCATGGAGCCGGTGCCGCAGCCGATGTCGTGCACGACGAGACCGCCGCCGGCCCGTCCGGGCAGGTTGGCGAGCCGGATGCGCAGCGGGTCCAGCAGGTCGCACGAGCGGGCGGCGGCGTCGGCCGGTTCGCGCAGCTGGAGCCACTCGGGCGCGTAGCGGGGCGGCTCCTCCTCGCCGGTGCCCCGCAGCCGCACGGTGGCCCGCTCGCCGGGGCGGGGTCCGGCGGGTCCGGCGCCGGGGATGACCGACGCGCCGTCCGTGGAGCCGCTGGGTGCCATGTCGCCCCCTGGTGTCGCGGGTGCCGCGTCGGTGACGTCCCGGGGTCCGGGCTGGGCCGGGATCGCGGCGGCGGGCTGGGGGGTGGTCGGTCGTGTCATGCCGCCTCCCCGGACGCGGTGGGGAGCCGGCGCAGGACTCCCGCGAGGCTCTGTGCGGTGCCGGCCCAGCCGCCGAGCGCGGCCCGCCGCCCGCGGGCGGCCGTCTTCAGCCGCCGTCGCACGTCGGCCTCGCCGAACCAGCCGCGCAGTTCGGCGGCGATCGCGGCCGGGTTCTCCGGCGGGACGAGGATGCCGGGCACCCCGCCGTCGGGGGCGCGGCCGACGGCCTCGGGCAGCCCGCCGACGTCGGTCGCCAGCACCGGGATGCCGCGGGCGAGGGCCTCGGTGACGGCCATGCCGTAGGTCTCCGCGTAGGAGGTGAGGACCATCAGGTCTGCGGTGGCGTACACGGCGTCGAGTGCGGCGCCGGTCTTCGGGCCGGTCAGCTCCAGCCGGTCCTCCAAGCCGTGTCGGCGGATGAGGCCGCGCAGGTGGGTCACGTACTCGGGGTCGTGGGCGAGGCCGCCGACCAGGGAGCAGGTCCACGGCAGGTCGGTCACCGCGGCCAGCGCCTCCACCAGCCGGTGCTGGCCCTTGCGCGGGGTCACCGCGGCGACGCACAGCAGGTGCGAGACGCCGTCGGTGCCGGGCGCGAGGGGCGCGATGTCGGCGCCGGGGGCGGCGACATGGACCCGCTCGGGGGCGAGTCCGTGGTGGGAGACGAGCCGGCGCACCGCCCACTCGCTGGTGGCGACGACGGCGGGCACGGCCCGCAGCACCGCGCGTTCGCGGGCGTCCAGTTCGGCGGCGACGGCCGCGTCCAGGCCGGTCTCGTCGCCGAGCGGCAGGTGGACGAGCACCGCCATGCGCAGGCGTCCCTCCTCCGCCTCGGGGACGATGATCTCCGGCACCCCGCAGGCGACCAGCCCGTCGAGCAGGACGACCGCGCCGTCGGGGAGTGCGCGCAGGGTGCGGGCGAGTTCGGCGCGGGCGGCGGCGTCGGGGCGGGGCCAGTCACCGGCCACCGGGTGCCGGTGCGCCTGCCAGCCGAAGCCGGGCAGGTCCAGGCACACGCGCCGGTCGTAGGCGTTGCCGCCGCTGGGGGCGGACGGGTCGTCGACCCCGCCCGGCATGACGAAGTGCGCGGAGCGCAGGGACATGGGGGTGATCCCGCCGTTCCTCCGGAAGGACGCCTGCACGGGCACGTAGTCCAGGCGGCCGGCGCCGCTGCGGCCTGCCGTCCTGGTGGTCGTGTCGCGCGTCCTGCCGGTCGTCGTCCCGGGCATGTCGAAGGCCGTGTCGGTCACAGCGCACGCTCGTAACTCGCCCAGGCGATGTGCGACTCGTGCAGGGTGACGGCGATCCGCGCGATGCCCTTGGCTCCCTCCCCGAGCGCTCCCTTGTGGATGCGTTCGGCGAGCCGGTCGGCTATGACCTTGGCCAGGTACTCGGTGGACGTGTTCACCCCGGCGAAGTCGGGTTCGTTGTCGAGGTTGCGGTAGTTCAGCTCGCCGACGACGGCCCCGAGTTCCTGTGTGGCCAGGCCGATGTCGACGACGATGTTGTCCTCGTCCAGCTGTTCACGCCGGAAGGTGGCGTCCACGAGGAACGTGGCTCCGTGCAGGCGCTGGGCCGGTCCGAAGACCTCGCCGCGGAAGCTGTGGGCGATCATGATGTGATCGCGGACGGTGATGCTGAACAACGGACGACCCTCCAGGTGCGGCGCGTCTGTTCCCCGCCGGTCTGAGAGGCGGGGATGTCGAGTAGTACGGCTGGCTTCCTTCCCGTGTTCAGCGCGTGTCGCGTCTTTTCTCAGGTCAGGCGTGTGCGCCGGGTCCGGGGTCGCCGTAGCGCACCCGGTGGCACAGTGCGGGGACGTCGCCGGAGGCGAGGCGGGGCATGACGTCGGGCAGTTCCTCGAAGGGCGACTCACCGGTGACGAGGGCGTCGAGGGCAGGGTCGGCGAGCAGGTCGAGGGCGAGGGCGAGACGGTCCCCGTAGCCGCGGTGCGCGCGGGCCGGGGAGACGGTGCCGACCTGGCTGCCCCGGACGGTCAGCCGCCGGGAGTGGAACGCCTCGCCCAGCGGCACGTTCACCTTCCGGTCGCCGTACCAGCTGAGCTCGACGACGGTGCCCTCGGGCCGGAGCAGTTCCAGCGCGCGGGCGAGTCCCTGTTCGGTGGCGCTGGCGTGCACCACCAGGTCGCACTCCCCGTCGGCGTCCGCGGGCAGGGCGAAGTCCACGCCGAGGGCCTCGGCGGTCTTCGCCCGCGCCGGGTCGGCGTCGACGAGCTGGACGCGCACGCCGGGGAAGCGGGCGAGCAGCGCGGCCACCGAGCAGCCGACCATCCCGCCGCCGACCACGGCGATCCGGTCGCCGACCAGGGGCGCCGCGTCCCACAGGGCGTTGACGGCGGTCTCCACGGTGCCGGCGAGCACCGCCCGCCCGGCCGGCACCGACGCGGGCACCGGCGTCACGGCCGCCGCAGGCACCACGTACCGCGTCTGGTGCGGGTACAGGCAGAACACCGTCCGCCCGGTGAGCGACCCGGGCCCCTCCTCGACCACGCCGACACTCAGGTAGCCGTACTTCACCGGCGCCGGGAAGTCACCCTCCTGGAACGGCGCCCGCATCGCGGTGTGCTGACTCTCCGGCACACCCCCGCGGAACACGAGCGTCTCCGTGCCACGGCTCACCCCCGAGTACAGGGCGCGCACCAGAACCTCGTCCGGGCCCGGCTCCGGCAGGTCCACGTCACGGATCTCCCCCCGGCCAGGCGAGTCGAGCCAGAACGCACGTGCGACGCGGTTCATCGAAGTCCTCCTGAACGATCGGGATCCTGCGCGCGTACCGAGTGGTGCACAGGCCGCGCACAAGGTAGCGGCGCTGATCGACTCTGTCACACGGCCGGAGGGTGTTCGGTGGCCCTGAACAACACGTACGACGCGAGGCTCGTCCAGCAGGAGACCGCCCTGGGGGCGGGCGTGCAGATCCTGCTGCTGGCCCTGATCGGCACCACGATCGGCATGGGCCCCGCGGGGTGGGTCACGGGCCTCGTGTTCGCGACCGCCACCTGGGCGGTGCTGTCCCGGGCCCTGCACCGGGCGGGGTCGCGCACCTTCGGGCCGGCGAACCGGGTCACCCTCGGCCGGGCCACCCTCGTCGGCGGGGTGACCGCGCTGGTGGCGGACTCCTTCCAGGACACACCCCCTGTCTCCCTCTTCGTCGGCCTGACGGCCGTCGCCCTCGTCCTCGACGGCGTCGACGGCAAGGTCGCCCGCAGGACCGGCACCTCCACCCCGCTGGGCGCCCGCTTCGACATGGAGGTCGACGCCTTCCTGATCCTGGTGCTCAGCGTGTACGTGTCGATGGCGACGGGCCCCTGGGTGCTGCTGATCGGCGCCATGCGCTACGTGTTCGTCGCTGCGGCCCGCGTCTGGCCCTGGCTGACCGCGCCGCTCCCTCCCAGCACGGCCCGCAAGACGGTGGCCGCGCTCCAAGGCGTCCTGCTGCTGGTGGCGGCCTCCGCGCTCCTTCCTCACCTGGTGAACACCGGCATCGTGGCGCTGGCCCTCGGCCTGCTGGTGTGGTCGTTCGGCCGTGACGTGCTGTGGCTGTTCCGCACGCACCGGGCGACGCGGACGGCCCCGGCGACGACCATGCACAGGGCACCGCGCGAACTCGTGGCGGGCTGAGGCCACCCGAGCTGACGTCAGTCCGGTGACGTCATCGAGCAGGCGTCACGGAGCCGAGGTCACCGGGCCGGCGGCACCTGGCCGATCTCACCGAGCTGACGTCACCGGCCGGCCTCACCGTGCTGACGTCGTCGACCGCCTCCCTCAGCCGACGGCCCTCGACCGCATGCCCGCCAGCCGGCGCCCGCGAGCCGCCCGGCTACTCGATCCCCGTGGCGTCCAGCAGCCGTACCAGCTCCTTCCGCCCGTACCCGAGCCGTCTCGACCGGTGGGCGGCCGTCAGCACCAGGTGCGCCACCTCCTCGGGGGCGTCACCGTCCCGTCCCTCGGCATCGAGCCACTTCCCCGGTCCGTCGGCCACCCCCAGGCTGTTCATCACCACCCCGTGGTCGCGGCGGACCTCTGCGACCGTGCCGGCGACGGCGTCCAGCAGCGTCTTCCCGGGACGCTCGCACTCCAGGGCGAAGTGCCCGTGGTCCGCGGGCACGCACCCTTCGGGCGGCCTCGCGCGCAGCCCCGCGTACCGCTCGTCCCCGAAGCCGCAGCCTCCGTCCTCCTCGTGCACCAGCACGAAGCGATGACTTCCCGGCCGGACCGGGGGCGGCGGGGGCGTGTACTCCCACCCCGCGTCCTCGTACAACTGCCGCTTCACCTCCTCCTCGTCGGCGTGGGTCACGGTGAAGCCGTTGGTCTCGTTGCGTCCGGTGACCGTGCCGTCCGCGTTCCGCATGAACTGCAGGCTCATGGTGTCTCCCCCCGTCGTCGGTGTCCCACGGAGACGACGACCGCCCCCGTCACCCCGTCGAACGGCCCGCACGGCCGCCACGTGCCCGCTTCGCTCCTTATCACCGGATCGCGTGAAAAGGGCAGCGGCGGGGAACTCCTCCGCCCTCTCGTGAACTCCTCCCCCGCTCGGGATCTCTTCCCCCCGCTCGGGATCTCTTCCGCCCGCCGGAAACTCCCCCGCCCGCTCCCACCTGCGGTTGTTACGCTCCCCGGGTGAGGATTCCGGGACCCGAAGAGATCCGCGCGCTGCACGAGAAGCACGCGCCGACGGCCGAGGCGTTCGCCTCCGTCCACCGCCACTGCGAGATCGTCTGGAGCGTCGCCGAGCAACTGCTGGCGTCGCCGCGCCTCGCCCACCTCGACGCCGGACTGGTCCGGGCCGGCTGCCTCCTGCACGACATCGGCGTCTACCGCCTCTACGGCGAGGACGGACGGCTGGACCACGAGAACTACATCCGGCACGGCCTGCTCGGCCAGGAGATCCTGGAGGGCGAGGGCTTCCCCGCTGCCCTGTGCCGCTTCTGCTCCCACCACACCGGGGTCGGACTGACCCGGGAAGACGTCGTGAGCCAGAACCTCCCCGTCCCGCCCGCCGACTACCTGGCGGAGACGGCGGAGGAGCGGCTGGTGATGTACGCGGACAAGTTCCACTCCAAGTCGCGCCCCACGCGGTTCCTCTCCCCCGATGCCTACGCCGCCCAGGTCCGCCGCTTCGGCGAGGAGAAGGTGACCGCCTTCCAGGCCCTGCGCGACGAGTTCGGCGACCCGGACCTCGCCCGTCTCACCCCGCACGTGGTACGGCCGCCCGTCAGCAGTTGACGGGGGGCCGTACAGAACGTCCGGGCGAGGCGGCCCGGAGCGAGCCGCCCCGCCCGGTCCCTCACTCCTCCGGCAGGTGCGCGTCCGGTGCGTCCGGGCGGTGGTCGGGGAGGCTGGAGCGGGTGGACGCCTCGTCGCGCAACCGCAGGAACTCCAGGTACCGCTCGTACTGGTCGAGGCTGTCGGCGATGAGCTGCTCCTTGGCGTATCCCATCACGTCGTAGTCCTGGTTGCCCTCGGCGAGCCGCACCTCGAACCGCACATAGGTGTCGTGCTCGCCGACCGACCGGGTGGCGAAGGCGGGGGTGGGCCGTTCCACGGGCCAGACCTCGTAGACGAACACCTCGCCGTCGCCGACCGGCACGCGCAGGCCGACGTGGGTGAGGCCGTTCTCCTCGACGGTTCCCTCCACCACCTCCGCCTCGGCTCCCTGCTGCCGCAGTTCGTGCGCCACCTCCTGGAAGGCGGGCCGGGCCACCTGGTCCACGAACCGCGCCGCCGCGCGCCGGCCGGGGAACGCCATCGCGCGCGCCAGCCGGTGCCGCCAGTTCGGCACGCCCGGCAGGCCGTGGTGCGTGCGTCCGGAGAGCGAGCCGGGCAGCGTGCTGACGCGGGCCTCGGCCTTCATTCTCTCGGTGCGCAGGGCCAGATAGAGCCCCGCCATGATCAGGAACATCACGAAGGAGAAGGGCAGGCCCATGATGATGGTGGCGTTGGTGAGCGCCTGCACACCGCCCACGATGAGCATCGCGAGGGTGAGCAGGCCGGTCGCCACCGCCCAGAAGATGCGCAGGTACGTCGGCGCGTCGGTCATCGGGGTGGGCAGGTCGGCGCTGAGGTTGCCCATCACCAGGGCGCCGGAGTCGGCCGAGGTGACGTACAGCAGCAGGCCGACGAAGGTGGCGAGTCCGGCGCTGAACATGAAGCCGGGGAACTGGTCGAGCAGGCTGTAGAAGCCCTGCTCGGGAACGTTCATGGCGGTTTCGCCGAACTCGGCGTTGCCGTCGCGCACCAGGAACAGGGCGCTGTTGCCGAAGATCGCCAGGAAGAGCCCGGTGAAGAGGAACGGGATGACCAGCGTCGCCGCGACGAACTCGCGCAGGGTGCGGCCTCGGGAGATGCGCGCCAGGAACAGTCCGACGAACGGCGCCCAGGCGACCCACCAGGCCCAGAAGAACAGCGTCCACGCGTCGAGCCACTCGGTGGGCTGGTCGTAGGCGAAGGTGTTGAGGGTCATCGACGGGAAGCCGCTGACGTAGTCGCCGACGTTCTGGACGACGGCGTTGAGCAGCCGGAACGGCTGGCCGACGACGAGGATGTAGAACATCAGCAGGGCGGCGAGCAGGATGTTGAGCTGCGACAGGCGGCGGATGCCCTTGTCGACGCCGGACACCGCGGACACGGTCGCCATGCCCACCGCGATGACGATGAGGGCGATCTGCGCGGCCAGTCCTTCGGGGATGCCGAAGAGCGCCTTGAGGCCGTAGTTGAGCTGCACCACGCCGATGCCGAGGGTCACGCCGATGCCGAAGACCGTGCCGATGATGGCCGCGAGGTCGACGGTGTCGCCGATCCGGCCGTGGATGCGGCGTCCGATGATCGGGTAGAGCGCGGAGCGGATGGCGAGCGGCAGCCGGTACCGGAAGGAGAAGTAGCCGAGCGCCATGCCCATCAGCGCGTACATGCCCCAGCCGGTGATGCCGTAGTGGAACAGCGTCCACACGACCGCCTGCCGGGCGGCCTCGAGCGTCTCCGGGTCGCCCTCGGGCGGCGCGAGGTAGTGGCTGACGGGTCCGGACACCGAGAAGAACATCAGGTCGATGCCGATGCCCGCCGCGAACAGCATCGAGCCCCAGGTGAAGAGGCCGTAGTCGGGCTTGGAGTGCTTGGGGCCGAGCTTGACGGTGCCGTACTTGGACGCGGCGATGAAGATGACGAACACCAGGTAGAGGGTCGCCGCGAGGAAGTAGTACCAGCCGAACCAGTGGGAGATCTTGCCGACCGCGACACCGATGACATGCTCCGCGCCCGACGGGGTGATGATCGCCCACAGGGAGATCGCGAGGACGAGGAGCGCCGCCCCGAAGAAGACGACGGGCTTGATCCGCACCGGGCCCGTCGGGGCGTCCGCGAGCGGCGACTCCTCCGGGGTTCCGGGACTCCTGTCTCCCATGGTCGACACGTCGCACTCCTTCTCGGCCTCAGCTGCCTGCCGCCGCACCCGATGCCCGGTCCGCGGCGCGGGCGCCCGGACGATTTCCGGCCACCGAGGCGCACATACCCAACCGGCCCGCCGTCACCACGGCGCGTCCGGCCGAGAGGTTCTCACTGGTCGCGGAGGGCCGCGGACCGGTCACCGCGTCGTTTCCCGGCCGGACGGTCCGCGGCGCCCGGTGATGAGGTCGGCGGCGCGTTCGGCGGCGAGCAGCACCGTCACCATGGGGTTGATGGTGGGCATCGTCGGGAACACCGAGGCGTCGACGATGCGCACGCCCTCGGCGCCGCGCAGCCGCAGCTCCGGGTCGCACACGGCCGTCGGGTCGTCGGCCGCGCCCATCCGGCAGGTGCCCGCCGGGTGGTACACGGTGTGCGCGACGCGGCGGCCGTACTCCGACAGGTCGGCGTCGGAGGTGACGGACGGGCCGGGCGCGACCTCGCGGACCAGCCAGTCCTTCAGCGGATCGGTGGCGGCGACCTCGCGGGCCAGCTTGAGCCCTTCGACGACGGTGCGCTCGTCGTGGCCCTCGGGGTCGGTGAAGTAGCGGAAGTCCAGGGCGGGATGCTCGGACGGGTCCGCGCTGCGCAGCCACATGCGGCCGGTGGAGCGGGCACGCGGCACGTTCGGCGTCATGCACACCCCGTGCTCGGGAACCGGGTAGCCGAGCCGTTCGGTGTTGACGGTGAACGGCACCTGGTAGAAGTGGAACATCAGGTCGGGACGCGGCTGTCCCTTGTCCAGGCGCAGGAAGAGACCGGCGTCGGAGTCCATCGCGGAGTTGGGCGGCAGCGGGCCGCGGGTCTCCCAGACGATCACCGACTCGGGGTGGTCCAGCAGGTTCTCCCCCACGCCCGGCAGGTCGATGCCGACCTCGATGCCGAGGCGGCGCAGGTCGTCGGCCGGGCCGATGCCGGACAGCATCAGCAGCCGCGGGGTGTCGATCGCCCCGGCGCACAGCAGCAGTTCACGATGGGCGCGTACGGTGGCGGGCTCGCCGTCGGCGCCGCGCACCGCGACCCGGGTCAGCCGTCCCGCCTCGTCGGTGAGCAGCCGGTGCGCCCATGTCTCCAGCATCAGCGTGAGGTTGGGACGGTCGAGGACGGGGTGCAGATAGGCGACGGAGGCGGAGGAGCGCAGGTTGCCCTCCGGCTCGTAGGCGAGGGAGAAGAAGCCGGCGCCGTCGGCGAAGGGCTCGGCGTTGAAGTCGTCGATGACGGGGACGCCGGTGGCGCGGGCGGCGGCGGTGACGAAGTCCTTGGCGATGGGGTTCCGGTCGGCCTCCGCCACCGGCACGATCTTGGTCTGCAGCCGGTCGCGGTACGGCAGGATCGTGTCCGGGTCCCAGCCGGTGCAGCCGGCGGCCACCCAGTCGTCGAGGTCCTGCGGCAGCGGCAGGAAGCTGATCAGGGTGTTGTGGGAGGAGCAGCCGCCCAGGACGCGGGCCCGCGAGTGCAGGATGTGCGAGTTGCCACGCGGTTGTTCGACGGTGGTGTAGCCGTAGTCGAACTCCGAGCCGAGCAGGTTGATCCAGTTGCGCAGGCGCAGGATGCGGTCGTCGCCCACGTCGGTGGGGCCGCCCTCGATGACGCAGACGCGGCAGTCGGGGTCCTCGCTGAGACGGGCGGCGAGCACACATCCGGCGGTACCGCCGCCGACGATGACGTAGTCGTAGTCCGACTCCGCGCCGTGAGGGGTGGTGGAGGCCATGGGCTGCCTTTCTTCGGAGCCGTCGGGTGAGGGGGCAGGAGGCGGCGTGCCGCGGCTCGGACGGGCCGGGGAGCCGGTGTTGACGGCTCAGCCGCCGCTGCTGCCCTTGAACCAGCCGGAGGGCCCCGGGTTGAGGTTCTGGTAGATGTGCTTGGCCTCCTGGTACTCGCGCAGGCCCGTGGGCCCGAGCTCACGCCCGACGCCGGAGCGCCCGAAGCCGCCCCATTCGGCCTGCGGTACGTAGGGGTGGAAGTCGTTGATCCACACGGTGCCGTGCCGCAGCCGCTGCGCGACGCGCTGCGCGCGGCCGGCCTCGGAGGTCCAGACCCCGCCGGCCAGTCCGTAGCGGGTGTCGTTGGCGAGTTCCACGGCCTCGTCCTCGGTGCGGAACCGTTCGACGGTGACGACCGGCCCGAACACCTCCTCCTGCACGATGCGCATGGACCGGTCGCAGTCGGCGAAGATCGTCGGCAGCAGGAAGTAACCGCGGCTCAGGGCGGGGTCGTCGGGGCGGGTGCCGCCGGTGACGAGCCGGGCTCCCTCCTCCTTGCCGATGGCGATGTAGCGCTCGACCTTCTCCCGGTGCTCGGCGGAGCTGAGCGGTCCGCTCTCGGTGCCCTCCTCCAGGCCGTTGCCGAGCCGGATGTGACGGGCCCGCTCGGCGAAGGCCTCGACGAAGCGGTCGTGCAGCGAGTCCTCCACCAGCAGGCGGGACCCGGCGGAGCAGACCTGCCCGGCGTGCAGGAAGGCGGCGTCCAGCGCGTAGTCGACGGCGGCCTCGAAGTCGGCGTCGGCGAACACGATGTGGGGGTTCTTGCCGCCGAGTTCGAGGGCGATGTTCTTCGGCCCCTCGGCCGCGGCCGCCATGATGGCGCGCCCGGTGGCCAGACCTCCGGTGAAGGACACCAGGTCGACCTCGGGGTGGGAGGTCATGGCCGCGCCGACGGTCGCGCCCGAGCCGAGCACCAGGTTGGCGACACCGCGCGGGGCGCCCGCCTCCTCGATCAGCCGGAACAGGGCGATCGTGGTGAGCGGGGTGGTCTCGCTGGGCTTGAGAACGATGGTGTTGCCGGCCGCCAGGGCGGGCGCCACCTTCCACGAGGCCTGCAGCAGCGGGTAGTTCCAGGGCGCGATGAGCGCGCAGACTCCGACCGGCTGGTAGACGACCCGGCTGAGGACGCCGGGCCCGACGTCCACGACCCGCCCGCCGTCCTTGCCGGCCAGCTCCGCGAAGTAGCGGAAGGCGTTCGCCACGTCCTCCACGTCGAAGCGGCCCTCGGTCAGCGTCTTGCCGGTGTCGAGGGTCTCGGTGCGGGCGATCTCGTCGATGTCGCGCAGCAGCAGGTCGTGCACCCGCATCAGCAGGTCGGCACGGCGCCGGGTGGGGGCGTTCGCCCAGTCCTCCTCGTCGAAGGCACGGCGGGCGGCCCGCACCGCCCGGTCCACGTCGGTGGCATCCGCCTCGTCGACGGTGGTGACGACGGAGGCGTCGTACGGATTGATCACCTCCCGCCGCTCTCCGCCGGCGGCGCTCGTCCACTCCCCGTCGATGTACAGCTCACCCATGGCGGGCGCCTCCTTCGCATCCGACCGGTACCGGCTCGGGCTGCCGGCCGGCAGCACGCCCATGGTGCGGGGGGACGCGTCGGGGCGCGCGGTGATCGTCGCGGACGGGTGGCGGGGTGAGCCGGGCGGGTGACGGAAGGGCCGGCGCCGGCCCTGAGGTTCCACGCCTTCCGCGCAGGTCTTCGGCGGCGACCATGAGCAAGGCCACGCCCGGGGCGCCTTCGCTTCCCCTCATGGAGCGCGGTGCGCACCCCGCTCCCCGCGCCGCGCGGCTGGCCGGAACGCAGCGACCGGCCCCGCGCACATCGCGTACTCGCGGGGCGAGCACTCCCCTTGCGTCGGACCGGCTCGCTCACGAGTGGAAACGTCCTCCCCCGCCCGGCGGACCGCTGTCCCCCTGGTCCCGCCCTGACCGGAAAAGGCCCCCGTGGTCCTCGGATGCACCGGGAAGGCGCAGGATGCGGCCACCCACGCGGAGAATCCGGTCGGGACGTTGAACGCTCGGTGACCAGCGGTCTCCTTCACCCGCCCCTCGCCGCACAGAACCTTCGCGCGGCCGGGGGTGTCGATCCGTGGTCGGGGCGGCCGCACGGCAGGGGCATCCCCGGCCGGCGCCCGGCCCGGAACCGATCACCCCTTCAGCAGCACCGGTTGTCCGAGGCAAGCGTTATCCTCGCTAGGCGCTTGTGACACGTGTGTCGTACGACAGCGGGGGGTGTCCATGCTCGGCCGGGACCAGATGTTCCCACAGGACTGTCCGGGAGGTCACCCGGGCATGTCGACAGGGGCGGGGATCGACGTCCAGCGGCAACTGGAGTCGCTGATCCAGGACTTCCGGACGGGCGACCCCCCGATGCCGGTGATCGTGCTGCACGCGGAGGACGCCGCCGACGACGACCGCGTGACGGAGCTGGTCGACGAGCTGCGCGAAGGCCAGCAGAGTCACGGCACGCGCCTGGCCGTCGCCCCCACCGAGCCGCCGCCGGGCGACCTCGACCCCAGCGCCCAGGCCGTACGGCTTCTGCGCGACCTCGGCGACAGCCGGAAGTGGGGCGACCGTTCCGCGTCCTACCGCCCTTACTCCTTCCCCCGCCTGGGTCTCGTCCGGGCCCTCCAGGACGCCACCGACGACCCGGACATGCGCGAGCACTGGCCGACCGCCCCGGTGGGCACGCCGGACGGCAACGCCCAGCGTGAGCAGGCCCAGACACAGCTGCTCCGCATCCTCGCCCGGCAGCGCTGGCGCCCTCGCAGGCCCGCGCGCCGCAACCGGCAGGCGCTGCTCAACGACGTGCAGCAGTTCCTCCCCGCGGGCATCCTGGGCGCACTCACCTCCCTGCTCACCCGTCCCGAGTGGTACGTCGCCGTCCTCGCGGGCACCGGTCTGATGATCCTGCTGGCCGCGCTGAATCACGTGCCCGGGCGCGCTCCCCTCTTCCTGTGGCTGCGCAGGGAGAGCCGGTGGTTCCTGACCACGACGTTCCTCCAGTCCGCCGCCCGCCGGCAGTCGACCAGCGTGCGGCTGCTGCGGCCCCTGCGCTCCTGGCATGCCATCGCGGCCCGCGCCTACGACGTCGCCGAAGCCATGCGCGAGGGCGGCCCCTTCCCCCTCCAGCTGTACGTGCTGGCGCTCTTCGAGGACCTGCGGGACAACCACCGGCGCGCGAGCTGGGACCTGCGCGGCCTGAAGCGGACCCGGCCACCGGTGCTCGTCCTGCGCCGGGTGAGCCGCGAGAACGGGGGCATCGAGCTGATCAGGGCGGTCAGCGACGTCCGCAGCCGGCGCAGCGAACTGGACCCCCTGCTGATCGTGGCGGGTGTGGCCGCTGACGAGGCGCCGCTGCTCGACCGGGGCGCCGGCACACCCCCCAACGGTCAGTACCCCCGCTCCCAGCCCCGCTCCGCCCCCTCCCGCCTGCAGCAACGACTGCGGCACTGGTACGACGAATGGGCCGGAAACCTGCGCGCCGACCAGTCGCCGAGCCGGACCAACGCCCTGCCCTGGGTGCTGCGCATAGCGCTCCCCCATGACGAGCTGGTCCAGCTGCGGCAGGCGGACTGGCGGTGCGTGCGGGCCCGGCACCGACCGCCCGTGGCGCAGGTGGTGTGGTCGGCGTACAGCCTGGCCCTGGTCCTCGCCCTGGCCGCCACCGTCGGCGTCGTGCACGCCCGCGACCTGCACCGCACGTACTGCTCGGCGGGCCTGCTGACCGCCGACCGCGACACCGAGCTGCGCCCGGCGCCGGGCGGCGGCACGGAATGCGTCGGCATATCGACCGGCGGCGTGCGCTTCGGCGCCCACCTCAAGGGCGGGGCCGACTCGGAGAGCGGGCGGCTGCGCGACCTGGAGAACCTGGTGCACGCCGAGAACGACAAGGTGACGCGCGACCACCCGCGTGCCTATGTCACGGTGGTGTACGCGGGTCCGCTCAGCTCGGCCACGGTGGACCCGTCCCTGGTCAAGGGCGCGGAGGAGCTGGCCGGCGTGTACCTCGCCCAGCGCGTCGTCAACGAGAACTACCGCGTCAAGCTACGCGTGCTGCTCGCCAACGGCGGCGCGGACATGGGACACCAGCTCTTCACCGCCACGGCGATCGCGCGGTACGCCGAGCGCGATCCCACGGTCGTCGGCGTCGTCGGCTTCGGACGCGACCTGCAGAGCAGCCCCGCCGTGACGCGGCGACTGCACGCGGCGGGCCTGCCCATCGTCTCGGGCACCAACTCGGCGACGTATCTGCCGGAGGACTTCTCCAACTGGTTCAGCCTCGCGGCCCCCGACGAGCACCAGGCGGAGGCGCTCGGCCTCGTCGCACAGCAGCTCCGCGGCAAGGACGCGTCCCCGCACGCCCTCGTCCTGGCCCGCGACACCAAGGCGTCGCAGGACCGGTACACCAGCGAACAGGCTTATTACGGAAGGGAGATGCTGCGTGACAGGGGTTTCCGACTGCTGCCCTCGCGGACCTACCGGGTGGCGAACGGCAAGCCCGAACTGCGGCTGCACGCGGAGAGCATCTGCCGCGGTGAGGACGTCCCGTCGGTCATCTACTTCGCGGGACGGGTCGAGGACATCGGCCCGCTGATGACCCAGCTGGGCGTCGAACCGGGCTGCGCCAATCGGGAGATCTCGATCCTCACCGGGGACGACCTGAGCAAGGCCAAGTTCTCCGGTACGGGCGGCCGGGACGGCGTGGCCCCGCGCATCACGCTCTACCACGCGGCACTGGCCGAACTGCGGGAGGCGGCGTCCGGGACCGCCTTCTACCAGGACGCGGGCGAACACCTTCCCTGGCTCGAACCGGGCGAGGCCACCTACGACGCCCCCGGCTTCGCCAGCGGTCAGACGGCCCTCTCCCACGACGCCACCCGAGCCCTGTACTGGGCGGCGAGCCTCGGTGACGTACGCCAGAGCCGGGCGGCGACCTGGGTCAACCTGAGGAGCGTCGAGCTCGAGGGGATGGCCACCGGCACGATCGACTTCACCGACGCTCCCCTCTACGGCGAACGCCACGGTCACAGCATCGTCCTCGCCCGCGTCCGCAGAACGCCGGAAGGGCTCTCGAAGGCGGAGGTGCTGTGCAGCAGGCCGGCGGGCAGCGCGGAGCCGCTGACGGTGCGGGAATGCTCGATCGAGTGAGCGGGCCGGCGGTTGTCGCGCTGTCCGCGTGAGGAGGTCCGAACCGGTCCGCGGCGGTTCGGACCTCCTCCGCGCATCGGCGTCCACCGCCTCCGCGGGGAGGACGGGTGACTGGGCGATGTCCTGTTCCGGGCTTCTGCCACCTCTCCCGCCGGCTGCCGCGCGGCCAGGCGGAAGGAGCGGCTGGTGCCGTACACGGACAGGTTCCCCACAGGCCCGGCCGCGGTCCCGGCCGTCGGTGTCCGGCTCCCCCGACGCGTACGCCGTCCCGTCGCCGCACACTCGCCCACCCTGCGGTCCCTCTCCTGCGCGGGCAGGCGAAGCCGGTCGGCACAGCGGTCCGGGCCGCGCATCGTGAGGACCTCGTGACGGGACTGCGAGCCGCGTGTGAACCCTTCGCGATCCCCTGTGGCATTCGCCACAGCACCGAAGCAAAACAGGCGCAGTCGATGGCCGCTGCACGGCCCCCCAAAAGGCCAGGACGCTGGAATTTCGCATTTCAGCACGTGACAAGGGCATGCGGTGCCCGAACTCGACGACGATCACTCCACGTCACGTGATCTATGGTTGTTCAATCATTGACTTCATCGCGCTTGCAACCCACCCCCGCGGCTCTCGGCGACCGCGGGCACGTGCATCGGTGCGGGGCTCGCGGCGGTGACACGCACGAAGGAAGGCGAACCGCATGGCCCTCGGACTGCTCCGGCGTCGGCGTTCCCGCAACGCCCCCGGCACCTCGCCGGACATCTCGCTGCCCCTTCCGGCCGGCGCCGGCGCATACGGCTGCGAGATCGTCGATCCTGTGGGACAGCCCCTGGGCGGCGCCGATGTCACGGTGACCGCCCTGGACAGCCACCGGGTCGTCGCCCACGGCACCACTGATCCGTACGGCCTGTTCATGGCGGCGCTCCCGCCCGGCTCCTACAGCGTGCTGGTCTCGGCGGAGGGACTCACCCCGGTCCGCAACACCGTCGACATCGCCGCCGGCGCCGTACCACCCCCGGCACGCATCGCGCTGCTGCCCGCACGTCAACTGGAACTGCCGCCGCCCGGCACCTGGTTGTTCGACCCGCCGCACACCGCGATCCGCTTCATCGCCAAGCACGTGGGCATGGCGCACGTGCACGGACGCTTCACCCGCTTCACCGGCGGCATCCGCGTCGCGCCCGACATGGGCGACTCCCAGGTCTCGGTGCGCATCGACGCCTCCAGCATCACCACCGGCAACAAGACCCGGGACAATCACCTGCGCTCCGCCGACTTCCTCGACGTCGAGCAGTACCCGTACATCGACTTCGTCAGCACCCGGTTCACCTACCGGGGCGGTTCCCGGTGGACGCTGAACGGCACGCTCACCATGCACGGCACCAGCCGCTCCGTGGGCCTGGACACGACGTACCTCGGCATGGTGAACGGCGGCTACGAACAGGAGTTGCGCTGCGCGGCCCTGGCGAAGGCGGAGCTGCACCGCGAGGACTTCACGCTCAACTGGCGCTCGATGCTGGCCCGCGGCATCGCGGTCGTCGGCCCGACCGTACAACTGGAGCTGGACGTCCAGGCGATGTACCGCACCCACGAGACCCCCACGCCCCCGGAGTGAGCTGTCGTCGCCCGGCGGGCGGGGCCCCTCACGGCCTCCCACCACTCCGGGCAGCGCTCCGTCAGTGAGGGCGCCATGGGCCCGCGCAACGCGTCCCGGCTCGCCGCCGTCGCCGTTACGGACGCTACGGGACGCCGCCCCGCACCGGTCAGCGGCACCCCGCTCACCCGTGCGGGGGCGGCACATCCGGCGCCCGCTCAGACGGCGACGGCCTTCGCCAGATCCACCGCTCCGTCGTCCCGCGCGCCGGAAAGCGTGACGTAGCCCTGCCGCTGGTAGAGGGCGAGGTTGCGGTGGCTGGTGGCGCCGGTGGTCAGGACGACACGGCGGCATCCCTCGGCTGCCGACTCCGCAAGGCTCAGCAGCCACCGTCCCACGCCGAGTCCCCGCAGGTCGGGTACGACGGCGAGGCGTCCGATGTGCAGGTCGTCGCCGGCTCGACGGGTGCGGACCATCCCGAGCAGCCGTCCGTCGCGCCACAGTCCCGTGACGTCCCAGTCGGCCAGCCACGCGCGCACATCGTCCGGGGTCTCGTGCAGCGCGGGGATGTCGAGCGTGTCGTTGACCAGCGCCTCCTCCATCCAGCAGCAGCGCTGCAGCACGGTCACCTCGGCGGCGTCGTCCGGGCCGAGACGCCGGGCGTAGGAACCGGGGAGCGGGCCGGTCACGGAGCCGGTCCGTTCGCGCTCGCGCATCGGGGTGAGGGCGTGGGCGACCCGCACCAGTTCCGCCAGCAGCCCTTCGGCCGCCTCGGCGTGGCGTGCCTCGGGGGCGAACCGGTCGTCCCGCATCGCGTCGCCGATCCGTATCGCGACGGTCGATCCCAGCGGGACCAGGCGCAGCGTGGTCACCACCTGCTTGGCGTGCTGGACCGCGCGGGTTCCGGCCGAGGTGTGACCGTAGCTGACGAAGCCGGCGGGCTTCCAGGCCCACTCCGGGCCGAGGTAGTCGAGCGCGTTCTTCAGCGTGGCCGGCATGCCGTAGTTGTACTCCGGCGTGACGAAGACGAACCCGTCCGCCTCGTCGACGATCCGGCTCCACCGGCGGGTGTGCTCGTGGTGGTGGACGCCGGTCGACGGGTGCTCCTCCTCGTCCAGGAAGGGCAGGTCCAGATCGCCGATGGCCAGGGGCACGAGGTCCACGCCGAGCCCCTCGGCGACCGGGGCGAGGGTGTCGGTGAGCCATCCGCCGACGGCGGGGCCGAGCGCGCCGGGCCGGGTGCTGCACGTCAGGACGAGGATGCGAAGCCGCTTCGTTGTCATGGAAACGAAACTAGCCGCTAGATTGATTACATGTCAACGAACAACGAGGAATCCGCGGTCCGGTGGCTCACGGCCGAGGAGGAACGCGCCTGGCGGGCCTACCGCCGCATGGTGATCGCGGTACAGACCCGCACCGTGCAGGACCTCGCCGCACACGGTCTGTCCGAGCCGGACTACGAGGTGCTCAGCACCCTGTCCGAACGCCCCCACGGGACCAGCACCCTGCGCGAACAGGCCACGAAGATGGGGTGGTCCCGCAGCCGCCTGTCCCGGCACGCGACCCGCATGGAGGCGCGCGACCTCATCCGCCGCGCACCCGACCCCACCGACGGCAGGGGCTGCCTCCTGGTGCTGACGGAGACGGGCTGGGACACGCTCCGGGAAGCCGCGCCGACCCATCTCGACTCCGTGCGACGGCACTTCGTCGACCGGCTCGATCCGGAGGAACTGGCGGCGCTCGGCCGGATCGCGGAGAAGATCGCCGACGAGGAGCCGTGAGGCGCATCCGCCCCGCATCGCACGGATCGACACTCTGTCGTGAACGCATCAACTACGGCATCCTGGTCGCCGTCCCTGTCCGCTGACATCGCCGCGCGACGCACGTCGCAGTTCGGAGACAGCCTTGCGATCGATCCGCATCGCCCTGGTCGGCCTCGTGGCCCTCGTGGGCAGCCTGCTCGTGGCGGCACCCGCGCAGGCGGCGCCCCTCTTCAAGGCGCCTTTCGCCTGCGGCCAGAAGTGGACGTACAGCCACCACTCGGCCGAGGTCCGGCAGGCGCTCGACTTCGTCCGCAGCGACGGCGGCGCGACCAGCGGCGCGCCGGTGCTCGCGTCGGCCGCCGGCACCGCCACCCGGCACTACCAGGCGAACGGTGCCGGCAACTACATCGTGATCGACCACGGTGGCGGCTGGAAGACCTACTACTTCCACCTGAACGCCTTCTCCGTCGCCCATGGCGCCTACGTGGGTCAGGGCCAGCAGATCGGCACCACCGGCAGCACCGGCAACAGCTCCGGCGCCCACATCCACTACGAACAGCTCCTCAACGGCGTCGGGCAGAGGATCACCATCAACGGAACCGCCCTCGCCTACCCAGGCTCCTACGGCAGTCACCACCTGACCAGCGACAACGGCTGCGGCACCGGCCGCCACTGGGTCGACACCTTCGCCAACGCCACGGGCTACGCCCAGCCGAACACCAACGACGCGCAGGGCGTGCTGAACGCGGGCACCAACTACGTGTACTGCAAGGTGTGGGGCCAGGAGATCCGCGGCGCGAACGGCACGTACAACCACTGGTGGCTGAAGACGGACCTCGACGTCACCTACGCGGGCAAGAACGGGCGCGGGGCGTACGTGTCCGCGTACTACTTGTCCCGGTGGGGGAACGACGAGGCGCGGGACAACGGCGGGGCGGTCATTCCGAACTGCTGACGCCCACCGGGGTGCCGCGGTGTCGCTCCTGGGTGCGGATCGGGCGCCGGTGCTCCGACGCGCATTCCGTCAGAGGCGCCTCGGAACCGTCCCGGATCAGGCAGCCCCGCACCCGGCCGGGCACATCGGCGCCCATGGCGTCGGCGGGGCCCTCGGCGAGCGTGCGGTGCACGGCGTCGAGGCAGGCGGCGATCGACGGATGGTCCGCTCGTCACGGGCCACGCCGTCCGGCAGCGACCAGCGGCCGGCACCCTTCGCGCCCACGTAGTGCCCGGACCCGGGACCCGCCTCGTCACCGGTCGGCCACGGCACCACTGCGGCACCCCAGGTGCCGTGGCGTCCGGTCTCAGGCAGCCGCGCCCAGACCGCGTCCGCGGGGCCGAGCAGAACCCCGCCGGGCAGGAACGCCCCCGACCGGACCTCGCCCTCCTCCTCGCCGGCCTCGATGCGCTGATGCCCCACTCCCCCGCACAGCCGCCGGAGAGCGGCCGGCTCGGCCGCCCACGCCGTGACCAGCCCCGCGCGGATCGCCGGTACCGGTGACGGCTTGGGACGGGCCGAGCCCGTCGTCACCGGGGGCCCCGTCCCGTTGGACGCACCCACCGCACACGCCACGGCACAACTCACCGCTGTCGTCGAAGACATGACGGAGTACGGGCCCGAGACAGCCTGTTGTGTTCAAGCCATTGACACGTGCATTACATCGGCTTTACGTTCCGGCCATCTGAGAGCGCTCTCAGAGACTCCCCCAGTCACAACTTGAGGTGACGCATGCCATCCCCACGCACCAGACCGGCAACCGTTCTGCTGCTGGCCTCGGCCCTCGCCGTCGTCGGCCTGGGCCCGGCCGCCACCCCCGCGGCCGCCGCCACCGTCCCCGTAGGCGCGGGCAGTTACTCCGACACCCGGCCGCCCGGAACGTCCGGCCCCACGACCAACACGGGTACGCCGGTCACGCCCAAGGTGACCGCCGCCGCACGGAACCGCCCTGTGCCCACCAACGACTGGTGGTCCTCCCTCGCCTTCCAGCGCTACGGCGACAACCCGTACTCGACCCCCATGTACGGGCACCCCCTCACCTACCAGGCCACCGCCGGCGGACTCGACGTCGGGTACCCGACGACCCCCACGATCACCGGTGACGGCCGCCAGTACGAGTTCGCCCACAAGCGCGACCTGACCATCGGACTGACCGGCCTCAACTCCCCCGACACCAAGGCCGACGACTGGTCCGACTGGACGGTCACCCCCTACTGGTCCGACGGAACCCGGACCCTGCGCACCACCATCGGGCACGGCTCGCCCTTCGTGTACGCCAAGGGCTCCGGCGGCAACGCACAGATCACCACCGCGGGCGCGCCCAGCGTCTTCGCCGACCAGGGCAACGTCCTCGGCATCACCGTCGCCGGACACCACTACGCCCTCTTCGCCCCGACCGGCAGCGACTGGAACGTCTCCGGCTCCACCGTCACCGCGGGTCTCGGCGGCAAGGACTACTTCTCCGTCGCCGTGCTGCCGAACACCGGCGCGCTGGCGACGTTCAAGAAGTACGCCTACAGCTTCGTCACCGACTCCAAGGTGACCTGGAACTACAGCGGCGGAACCGTCAGGGCGACCTACACGCTCACCACCGAGGCGAAGGAGGGCACCGAGCGCGGCACGCTCCAGGCCCTCTACCGTCACCAGTGGCTGCACACCACGGACCCGCTCACCTCGTACACCTACGTGTCGCCGCGCGGCACCATGAAGGTCCGCGAGTCGGCGTCCTTCACCACCACGCAGAAGGCGGCGGCGGTACTGCCCGCCCTGCCCAAGTCGAACGGCGTGGACGCCGCCCGGCTGCGCGGCTACCTGAACGACGTGGTGAACGCCTCCGACCCCTTCTCCGGCGCGGTCGACACCTACTGGACCGGCAAGGCGCTCGGCCGTCTCGCCCAACTCGTGCCCGTGGCCGACCAGATCGGTGAGACCGGTATCCGCGACCGCATGCTGAACCTGATGAAGGGCAGGCTGCAGGACTGGTTCACGGCGGGCGGCGCCAACGAGTTCAGCTACGACAGGAACTGGAAGACCCTCACCGGTTACCCCGCCTCCTACGGCAGCGACACCGAGCTGAACGACCACCACTTCCACTACGGGTACTACGTCTACGCGGCCGCGATCATCGCCCAGTACGACCCGGCCTGGGCCGCGGACTCGGCCTGGGGCGGCATGGTCAAGACGCTCGTCCGGGACACCGCGAACCCGAACCGCACCGACTCCGCGTTCCCCTTCCTGCGCGGCTTCGACGTGTACGCGGGCCACGGCTGGGCCTCCGGACACCAGGGCTTCGCCGCCGGCAACAACCAGGAGTCGTCGTCCGAGTCCACCAACCTCAGCGCGGCCCTCGTCCTGTGGGGCTCCGCGACCGGTGACACCTCGCTGCGCGACCTCGGCGCCTTCCTGCTGACCACGGAGTCGGAGTCGATCGCCCAGTACTGGTTCGACGCCGACGAGCAGGTCTTCCCGTCCTCGTTCGGCCACGACACGGCGGGCATGGTGTGGGGCAGCGGCGCCGCGTACTCCACCTGGTGGACCGCGAACCCCGAGGAGATCCACGGCATCAACGTCCTTCCGGTGACCGGCGGTTCGCTGCACCTCGGCGGCGAGAAGGCGGCGATCCGTCGCAACCTCGCCGAGATGGAACGGGAGAACGGCGGCCCCGCCGTCGAGTGGCGCGACCTCCTCTGGGAGTTCGAGTCCTTCGCCGACCCGGCTTCGGCCAAGGCCAAGTGGGACGCCGGCCACGCCGGTTACACCCCGGAGGAGGGCGAGTCGAAGGCGCACACCTACCACTGGATCAACACCCTGGCCGCCGTCGGCGCCCCGGACGCCGCGGTGACGGGTGACATCCCGACCTCCGCGGTGTTCACCAAGGGCACGACCCGGACGTACGTGGCCCACAACCACGGTTCGGCGGCCCGTACGGTGACCTTCTCCGACGGCAAGAAGCTGTCCGTACCGGCCCGTTCCACGGCGACCGGCACGGGCACCGGCTCCTCCGACCCGGACCCCGATCCCGACCCGGAGCCGCCGACCGGCAACACCTTCCAGCTGCGCGCCGGCGGCGTCCTCACCACCGCGTCCGGCGGTACGGCGGGCAGCGACACCATCCCCTCCGCGAACGGCGCCAACCACGACGGCACCCCGTACCAGCCCCTCGTCTACGAGGTGCGCGGCGTCAACGGCACGCTGTCCTCGGGCGGTCAGACCGCCTTCCGGCTCCAGGTCGACGCGGGCACGGCGGTCGGCCTCGGCCAGCAGGCGCGGGTGAGCTACGACTTCACCGGTGACGGCACGTTCGACCGGACGGAGACGTACCACTACTTCGCGACCGACCCGGTGCCGGGCTGGGAGGAGTACGCCCAGGCCCGCGGCCTCAAGTCGTCCACGGGCGCCCTGAGCGACCTCAGGGGCGGCACGGTACGCCTGGAGGTGTGGAGCGCCATCGGCAACGGCCCGGCGAAGCTGCAGACGGGCACGGACAAGTCCGTGCTGGTCATTCCGTACAGCTGAGCCGCTGTGGGCTGTCGGTGGGGACCGGCGGACGGCCGGTCCCCACCGGACGGACGGGACAGGGTCACGGCCGGAAGCCGCAGCTCCCTCCCCGCCGCAGGAAACATGGATCACTTCACCACACCGGCCGGTTTCCCGAACGCCGCACCGCTCACCGGTCTCGACCGAGCACGGACGTGGTCGCTCGGCCCCGTGCTCCACTTCGCGGGAGCCGTGACGGCGGACGGTCGCCGGCTGTTGCAGACCAACCAGCGTGGCACGCACGACGAGAGGCTCGCGCGAGACGTTCTCGCGTTCGCTCGGCGGCACGAGGAAACGCTGACCAGGGCAGACCGGCCCCTCACGGCTGTTCAGGGCTTCTCCGCGGCCGGTTACGACTTCGACGCGGTGGCCGCCGCGGCTCCCGAGGTCCACGGCCATCACCGGGTTCAGCATCCCGACCTCACGGCTGTGACGCACATCGTGTTCCCGGCCTTCGCGACGGAGGTGCCGGGGTACGAGTCACTGGAGGAAGCGCAGGCCCGGTACCAGAGGGTGCTCGGTCCGGCACAGAAGGGGCGGTCCGCAGCGACGTCCCCCCGCCTTCGGCTGGGAGGTGCCCCGGTCGATGGGCAGCAGGGTGCCGTCCAGCAGCACGAATGCCTTCGTCGGTGCTGTCCGGGCCGCCTCCGCGAAGGTTGGGGCGAGGGCGGCCAGGAGTTCGACGGCCTCGGCGATGTAGCGGTGGGCGGTCGTGGCGCCGATGCCGAATCCGGTTGCGAGCTGGGCGTACGGGTGGCCGTTGCGGAGGCGGGCGAGGGCGAGCAGGGCCTGCCGACCGGGGCTCAGGCGCCGCCACCGGGTACCGGGCCCCCGACGGTGTTGGCGGAACTCGGCGGACAGGAAGCGCAGAGCAGAGCTGGACACGTCGACGCGATGGGGTCTCCCCTGCTCGAGCGAAGCCGAGAGCTTGGGGAAGGGCGGACAAGCACACGAAGCCTCTGGTGGAGAAGGATTTCTTGGTCGAAAACCCATCCGCCAAGGGCTTCACCTGCCCGTCAGCCCACCTTTCCAACTCGCGCGGCAGGTCGGAAAACGCTCAATGGAATGAGCGGGATGAGTAAATGGTTGACGTAAGTGCGGAAATCGCCCGACTGCTCGAGCTGGACCAGCTCGAAGGCTCCGCGGTGGAGGCGATCCTCACCGCTGCGGGGTGGCCGGGCGAGCACAGGAATCCGTCCAGGAGCTGGGCCACCACGTGGAATCGTCACGGCGCCCGTGCCTGGGTCCAGGGCGATGGCCCGGTCGACGTCGAGTTCACCTTGTGGTTCCACGAGGTCCAGGACGATGCGCCGGACATGGACGCGCACCTGGGCGGCCTTTACGCCGCAGGCGCGGCAAAGCTGCCGGAAGTCACGGAGCAACTGCGGTGCGGAGCCCCCTGGGACCGACCGGAGGAGGCCGATGAGCACGTCGCGGACGTCAGTTCCTTCATCGAGTACCGCGCGTGGAAGGTACCCGGAAAGGAGCTCCTCGTAGGCGTCAAACAGGACGACACCGACACACCGGTGCAGCTCGTCGTGGTCGTGCGTCCCCCCGCCACGGAGGACGAATCCTGCGACGACTGGTTGTGACCCACGCTCCACGGCCTGTCCGCTGTCGTGATCACGTCCCCGTGACGGTCCTGGCCGGCACCGGCCAGGAGCAGCGTCACCGTGCCGCCGCCTTCCGGGCGCGGAGCTCGGCTCGGCAGTGCATGCCGATGACGAGCAGTGCCGCGGCCAGGGCGAGCGAGACCCACGTCCAGTTCATCCCCACCAGGCCGGGATCGCCGGCGTAGACGCTGCCGTCCTCCCGGACGCAGTCGAAGCGGAGGGGGAGGTAGGAGGCACGGTGGTGGGACAGGCCCTGGATCGTCTCCGGGTCGAAGCCGAAGCGGCAGGCCGGCGCCGGGGTCGAGTCGGCGCCGTCGCCGACCTCCGCCTCCGACCACAGAACACCGGCCAGCCCCACGGCATAGACAGCACCGGCAGCCCATCCGAACGCTGCCGCCGTCCGGCGCAGCAGGTGTTCGGCCCAGGGCCGGGGCCGGCCGGGGAGCGCCATCGCGACGGCCCGTGCCACCGAGATGAGCACCGCGACAGCACAGACCACGGACAGACCGAGCACCGGCAGTGCGAACAACGGTTTCGTCGCCTCCCCTCCGGACGGGGCGGGACCGTCGTACGCGCCGTCACACCGACTTTAGCCGTGCGGGACGTCCTTGACGTACACGATGCCGTCGATGCGAGGCAGGTGGGACGGGTCCAGCGGGGCGTAGCCGAAGTACGGGGACACGCGTGGAACGACGGGTACGGCGCGTGCCGCGGCGGTGAGTCGCGCGGAGCCGATCACGAAGTGGGCTCCGGGCAGGGCGTGCAGGACGCCCTCCACCGTGTCCGCGGGCGGGGCGTCGACGCCCTGGTGCCTCATCGTGCCCAGGGCGGTCGCCAGATGGGCGTACTCATCACCGAGATGCGCGCTCACCAGGGCCCCGGCACTCCACCACTCCACCTTCGGATGACCCCACATGCTCATCGCGCTCTTGTCGCGCTGCAGGTGGCTGTTGTGGGCGTGGACGAGCACCGGTCCGCGTGCGGCGAGGGCGAGGAGGTTCCCGGCCATCATGCCGTCCCGCGTGGCGAGCAGGCGGGCCATGCGGGCGGACGATGTGTCCGCCATCCAGGAGTGGTAGCGCAGCAGGCCGACGGCGGTGCGTCCGTACAGGTGCGCGCGGTCCCGGTCGGCCGGTGACGACACCGCGGCGAGGTGCGGTGCCTGCGTCTCCAGCAGGGCGGTCAGGTCGTCGGCGAGCAACCGCAGTTCGTGTGCCTCCTGCGTGCGGCCGATGGACTGGGACGGGTCCATCATGGCCGCCTGATCGGTCCACCGCGCGTCGGCGCCGAGGAGCCCGTCGAGTGCGTCCGCCGTGCAGGGCAGCAGGTCCTCGTCGATGTGGGCCGCCAGGTAGGCGTGGAGCGAGGCAAGGGCCTGGCGCGGGCTTTCGGCGCCTGTGATCTCCAGCGGGCCGTCCATGCCTGCGAACCGGACCTGCTCCACCGCGGGGCGATCCACGTTGAACTCGCGCATCCAGCGCACCAGTTCGCGGTTCGCCTGCGAGCTGCCCCATCCGTGGCTGAAGCCTCGCTCCATGACGTCGTCGAGGGAGCCCTCGCCCGAGGTGACATACGCGTCCACGGTCAGCGCCTTCAGACAGTCGCTTTCGAGCACGATGGTCCGATAGCCCTCCTGTTCCACGAGTTGCTGGAAGAGCGTGTTGCGCAGGTCGAGGAGGGTCTCCTCGCCGTGTGTGGGCTCGCCGAGGGCGAGCAGGCGGGGGCGGGTCGGCAGCAGTTCCATGAGTGCCGAGGCCTCGACGGGGCGGGCGCAGTCCTTGATTCCGGTTTCCATGCGTTCAACGGTATCGTTGAACTTTCGGTTGAAGGTTTGATCGCTGTTTTCCCTCTGTATCCTCGGAACCGTGGGTCACAACCTTCAAACGAGTGGCAAGCTGAGGCCGGTGGACCTGGCGCGTCGGCACGGACTGTCCACCCAGGCGGTGAGGAACTACGAGGAGGCCGGGATCCTCCCGGCCGCCGACCGGACGGCCCACGGCTACCGCGTCTACGCTCCGCTGCACGAGCGGGCGTTGAACGCGTTCCTCGCCCTCGTGCCGGGGCACGGGCACGCGACGGCGACGGCGGTCATGCAGGCCGTGAACCGGGACGCCGTCGACGAGGCCCTCCACCTCATCGACGAGAGTCACACCCGGCTGCTTCACGACCGGCGCACGTTGCGAGCCGTGGAGGACGCGCTGCGCGGGCTCACCTCGGACACGGCGTCCACGGATTCGGCCTTCGGGCACCGCCGGTCCGGGCCGGTGTTCATCGGCCCCCTGGCCGAGGAACTGGGCGTCCGTCCGGCGACCCTGCGCAAGTGGGAGGACGCCGGACTCGTACGTCCGCGGCGCGACCCGGTGACCGGATACCGGGTGTACGACCCGGCCGACGTGCGGGACGCGCACCTGGTGCGTCAGCTCAGGCGCGGCGGTCACCCGCTCGAGCGGATCGCCCCGCTGATCACTCAGGTGCGGACAGCCGGCGGCCTGGAACCCCTCGAGGGTGCTCTACGCGACTGGCACGGCCGGCTGTCCGGCCGCGGACGGGCGATGCTGCGCGGGGCCGCCGCGCTGGACGCGTATCTGCGGGAGCGTGGGTGAGTCTGCCCCTGTGCGGCGGGAGCGGCCCCCCTCTGGCGTGTCAGCCCTTCACACCCAGTGCGCCCAGCAGCATCGGCAGGGAAGCGTGCAGTTCGCGTTCCCAGTAACGCCACGTGTGGGTGCCGGCGCCGTAGAAGTTGGTGGTCAGGCGCTTGGCTCCCACGCGCTTCAACTCGGCGGCGAGGGCGTGGTTCTGGCGGTTGAAGTCCGCCTCGAGGGCGCTGAACGCACCCGGTGTGTCCAGCGGGCCCGCCGTGCCGTCGCCGCAGGACAGGTAGACGGGCAGCGACTTGAGGCGCTTCGCCAGGTGGAACGGGTCGTGGGCCTGCCAGATGCGGCGCTGGGCGACCGGGTCACCCCACACCCGGAGGGGGTCGTTGCCCTGGCCGGCGAACAGGCCCAGGATGCGGTCGACCGACTCGTCGTTGAGGAGGGGGTGCGCGGAACCCGAGTAGGCGGCGGTCGCCTTGAACATGCCGGGGTGCCGGGCGGCGTACAGCAGGGCGCCCTGGCCGCCCATCGACAGCCCGGCGACGACGCGGTTGCGGCCGGCGCCCCAGTCACGTTCGAGGAGGTGACGGAGTTCGACCGTGTGGAAGGTCTCCCAGGCGGGGTCGCCGCCCTCACCGTGGTTCCACCAGTCGCTGTACCAGCCGTTCCAGCCGGCCTCGGGCATGACCACGAGCACGTCGCGCAGACTGTCGGTCTCGGCGACGTCCGTCATCGCGGTCCAGGACGTGTAATTGCCGCAGCAGCCGTGCAACAGCCAGAGGGTCGGCCAGTGCTGGCGTCGGTCGGCCGGGTTCCAGCCGTCGGGGGTCAGCAGGCGGACCTTGACGGTCCGGCCGCCGAGCGCCGTCGAACGGACCGACAGGTCGACCTGCCGCTCCGCGACCTGCGTGACCGCCACGACTTCGGCACCGCGCCGCCCCGTCTCCCCCTGGGCAGGGGAACGCTCCTCGGCGGCGCCCGCAGGGGCCGGGGCGGCGAGCGTCGGTGCGGCCGGTACGAGCGCGAGGATCAGGGCGGCGAGGACGAGACGGACACGGGCTCGGAAGGTCACGACGGCGGTCACGGCGGCTCCCTGCGGTGCGGTTCGTCACTGGATCAACGGTGGGCGGGACGTATTCACCTTGCTCTCGGGCAGCATCCTCCACAGGAGTCGGTGCGCGACAGTCCAGGAGTCGGCCGTTCTCGGGACGGTGCCGCCCCGGTCCCGAACGACACCGCGACCACGGTGCGCCCCCCGCGCCTCTGGCCGTGTGCCGGCGTGTCACCGCTTCCGAGGCAAGACCAACAACGCGTCTCCTACCGGCCGTTCGCCCGCCGCGTCGGACGGGGTGTTGATCACCTGTCCGTTGGCCACCATCGTCGTGGAGCCGCCGCCGTCGAGGTTGACGGCGTCCCGCAGGCCCAGCGACCGGGCCACCTTCGCGCTCTCGGTGATGCTCAGCCCGAGCGAGTCCGTGCCGCGGCCGTCCGCGGTGACCAGGACGGTGCGGCCGGCCGCGTCCGTCCCGGCGAGGGTGCGGGGATTGCGCTTGTGGACCCAGCCGTAGTACCAGCTGGGATCACCCGGGTGCACCATGCCGTCGGTGGCCGGGGTGACGTGCAGGCGTCCGTCGCGGACCAGTTCGGGTCCCCCGTTGACGATGTCCGTACCGGGCGACGGCGTCACTCGGCGGCCTCGGTCGTCGCGGAGGGTCGTCTCGAGGCGCAGGCGCTCGCCGGGGCGGGCCAGGGCCGTCAGGGCGGCCACGTGCCGGCCGGTCGCCTGGATCGAGCTGCCGCCGCGCGGGAGGGGGCCGCCGCGGACGGAACGCAGCTCCAGCACGCGGCCTCGGCTGTCCAGGACGGCTTCCGCGCCCTCGCCCTTCGGGGTGTTCGCGCCGTACTCCGGTGTGAACGCGACGAGTTGGTCGGGATTGGTGCAGGTGACGTCGTGCAGGGGCAGGGCGGTCGGGCTGTCGCCCTCGCTGCCGCCGCAGTTGCGGATCAGGCCGGGTACGCGGTTGACGCCGTCGAGCGGCAGGGAGGTGCCGCGGGCGGTGACCCGTCCCTGCCAGGTGAGGCGGGTGATCTGCGCGCTCCGGCCGTCGTCGTGGACGACGAAGCCGGGGCGCCCGCTGACCGGTTCGCTCAGCAGGCGTCCGTCGTACACGCCGACGCCCGCCGGGTCGCCGGGCGCGCCGGATCGGGGGTCGAGGACGAAGAAGCCCGCGTTGACCGCGGCGACGGCACCGGCGTCGGCGGCGAGGGCGCTGACGGTCTCGCGGTTCTCGACGTCGGGGCCGTGGGTGGCGTCCAGGGTGCCGCGGAAGGTGCGCGGGTCGATGGTGAGGACGTCGATGCGCCAGGGGCCTCGGTCCGTGGTCGTACCGTCCCAGCCGGTGTAGGTGACCGAGCCGGTGTGACCGGCGTTGATCACGCGGGTGCGTTCCGCTGTCGCGGCGGACCGGGAGGAGAAGCTGCCGATGCGCACGCGCCAGCCGAGCGTTCCGCCCGCGAAGTCCGTCGTCCTCGGTGTCGTCACCTGTTCGGCCCGCGCGTCGAAGCCGTCGCCTCGCAGGTCGGCGACGAGTTCGTCGGCGCTGGCCTTGTCCTTGAGGGTGGTCGGCGGCGCGTCGGGGTCGGGTGAGGTGTCGCCGCCGGGGATGGTCGCCTCGACGGTCCAGCGGTGTGCCGGGTCCACGGCGCCGCGCACGATGCGGGTGAGCGTCAGGCCTGGCTGCAAGGTCTGTGTGGTGCGGGTCTCGGCGAGGCCGGCCGGGCCCAGCGGGAGGGCCGCGCGGGCGTCGGCGGCCTGGTTGCCGGTGGACGCCTGGGCCGGAAGGCCGGTCACCGCCAGGACGACGCCGAGGGCGACGGCCGCCCCGCCCAGTCTCTTCTTCTTCATCCTTGACCGCCCTCTCGCGCGTCGAGCCTGCCCGCGTCACTCGTGGAGCGAAGCCCCGGTCGGGAACATGCGTCACTTTCTCGCCTTGTGCTGACGGCGTCACGAACAGTCACTTAACGCACGCTGGACAAGTATCGACCTGTGGGAACGTGCGTCAAGAAGGCGTGCTGTCCTGCCAGTCGAGGGGCGCGGCCCGCCCCGGTGAGCGCGCCGGCCACACCATCGGGTGACGGCGACGTCCACAGCTCCGCACTTGTCCACAGCCCGGAGTCGTTGTCAGTGGCCGTCGATAGATTTCCTCGTGTTCCGCCGATCTGGCGAGGACATCCCCTTTCGCATGCATGGGAGATGGTGCGTTGTCACTCTGGGAGAGGTCGAGCACGGTGCGGGTGGTGCCGTCCGCGCGGCCGCGGAAGCTCGCCAAGGTGCCGTTCGTCGAGCTGGCGGACGGGCGGTTGCAGGGTGTGGTGTCCAGCGGCTCCGACATCGGGCGGGTGTACGTGTCGTCGGTGGAGGCGGGGACGTACGCGTTCTCGTGCAGCACGAACAACAACCGGCCCTGCGGCGGGGCGCGCGGCGCCTTCTGCAACCACATACGGGCGCTGATCGGGGAGGCCGTGCTGCAGTACGGCGCGGACCGCGTGGCCCGGTACCTGAAGGTGGACGTCGCCGGTGAGCAGGCGGACACCCACGGTCTGACCACGGCCATGACGGCGACGCGTCCCGCTCAGGGGGACAGGTCGGCGGCGGCCCAGGTGTTCAGCCGGTTCCTGCGCCATCTGGCCTACCTGGAGTTCGCGCCGACGACCGCTCCCCTGCCGGAGATGCACTGGTTCCCGACGACCGGGGCGGTGGCGTGATGCGGGCGGATCTGCTGACCGACGCCGTCGACGGGCTGGACGAGGCTCTGGCCGCCGTGGACGGGTTCGACCAGGTGCTCGTCGGCGGACTGCTGCGCCCGCAGCCGGCGCAGGCGGGCGGACTGGCCGGGCTGGCCGACGCCGTCGCCGGGTCGCCGCTGGCCGGACGGGTCGCCGAGGCGGCGGAGAAGACCGCGGCGGGGGCCGCGGACGAGGACCACTTCATGGCGCTGGCCGCCGCGCGCACCGCGCTGCTGGGTTCCGTGCACGACGCGCTCGTCGCGCGGGTCGAGGAGGCGGTCGGGCGGCCGCGCGGCGAGGGGTCCGCCGCTCCGGCCGCGGGCGCCGAGCATCCGGTGAACCTGCTGGTGGCGGCGCGCGGCTGGCTGTGCGATCTGGCGCGGGCCGGCTGGCAGGGCATCGACCACGAACTGGTCGGCGGCGCCGCTCCCGTGGTGTCCGCGATGCTGCCCGAGCCGGCGCTGCGGCGGCTCGCCGCGCTGCTCGACGGGTTCGCCGCGGAGCTCGCCGCGTCCTGCCCCGGCGCCACGCTGGAGCGGATCCCGGTGCGCCGGTGGGCCGACCTGTGGTCGCGGGCGATGCTGCTGACGCTGCCCGGCGCGGACCGGGCGACCGCCGTCACGGAGGCCACCGGCCGTCTGCTGCCGCTCGGTGTCGATCTGCACGAGCACGCCACCGCGGTGCAGGCGCAGGTGCACGCGGTGTTCGAGCCGGCGGACGGAGGGACGCCCCGCCTGGTGCGGGCCAGTGTGTCCGCGCCCAAGCCGGACACCGTCGTCGGCGCGGGACTGTGGCAGCTGCTGCGGCCTCACATGTCGCTGCTGGCCGCCGTGAGCGAGGGCCGCGCCATGGAGCTCGACTCCATGCCGGTCACCGCCGAGGGCGATCTGATCTGGGACGACGCCCGCGCCACGCCGGGTGAGCCCGCGGAGGTCTTCACCACCGCGCGGGTGGCGCTGCCCACGGCGGTCTCCGCCCCTGTGACGCCGGTGGACCGGCATCCGGCGCGGATCGCCGTGCCCGTGCTGCTCGAGGGGTACGCCGTCGAGGAGGAGGACGACGGGATCGCCTTCCGGGTCGCCGGGGAGCGGCTCGCCGTCGACGCCGGCCGGGTGCCTGCCGCCGGTCCGCTGACCGCCGAGGCCGTGGCCTCGTCCGCCGCGTGTCTCGGTCTGCTGCGCTGGGACGCCGGGACGTTCCTGCTCCAGCCGCTGGCCGTCGAGCGGACGGTGCGGAAGAAGCCCGTCGCCGTGCACGCGGGCGCCTGGGCCGGCGGCACGGCCGACAAGGCGGGCGTACGGGCCGAGAAGGCGGCCACCGACGCCGTCACCGTGCTGCGCGAGCGCGCGGGAAGGCTGCTGCGGAAATGAGCGAGGAGAACACCGGCGCACTGGGGGACGTCCCGGCCCCCGACTCCGACGAGAACCGTCGGCAGGTCCTGTACTGGCGGCTGCTGGCCCGCCTCTTCGACACGGAGGAGCAGGCGTCGCTGGAGTCGGCGAGTGTCGCCGTGGTCGAGGACATCGGTCTGCCGGTGGCGCTGCTCGATCCGGCCGCGTCGGTCGACTCGGTGGTGCAGCGGCACCCCGAGCTGGCCGCCGAGTTCGACGGGCTGATGACGCCGGAGCCGGACGCGGACGGTGCGCGGGACCGGGCCGCCGAGGTGCGGCGGGCGGCGCTCGCGTCGAAGGTGCTGCTCAACGTCTTCTCGACCGGCAGCGGCACGGTCACCGCCGAGCAGTTGGCCCGCTGGCAGTCGGACGCCGGATGGCTGGAGCGGGCGCTGGGCTGCAGGCCCGGTGACCTGCGCGGCGGCCGCGGTGGCAGTCGGGCGGGCGCCGGCGGAGGCGTCAGCCCGACCGGCACCGGTGTCGGCTCGCCCGCGCCCGACCTGAGCAGGCTGATCCCCGAGATCGGTCCGGAGCTGGGCTCCATCGAAGCCGGTCTCGTGCAGCGGATGCATCTGCGGGAGGTGCTGGCCGACCCGGCGCTCGCCTCGCGCCTGACGCCGAGCATGTCGCTGATCGAGCAGTTGCTGCGGGACAAGAACAACCTCTCCGGGGTCGCCCTCGCCAACGCCAAGGCGCTGATCCGGCGCTATGTCGACGAGGTCACCGAGGTGCTGCGCACGCAGGTGGAGAAGGCCACGGTCGGTGAGCTGGACCGGTCCGTCCCGCCCAAGCGGGTGTTCCGCAACCTCGACCTGGACCGCACCATCTGGAAGAACCTCACCAACTGGGACCCTGAGCAGGAGCGGCTCTACGTCGACCGGCTCTACTACCGGCACACCAGCCGCAAGACGACCCCGCAGCGGCTGATCGTCGTGGTGGACCAGTCGGGGTCCATGGTCGACTCGATGGTCAACTGCACCATCCTGGCGTCGATCTTCGCCGGCCTGCCGAAGGTGGACGTGCACCTGATCGCGTACGACACGCAGGCTCTGGACCTGACGCCCTGGGCGCACGACCCGTTCGAGACGCTGCTGCGCACCCAGCTGGGCGGCGGCACGGACGGCACGGTCGCCATGGCGCTCGCCCAGCCCAAGATCGCCGAGCCGCGCAACACCGTCGTGGTGTGGATCTCCGACTTCTACGAATGGCGCACGGAGGAGCTGTTCGAGAGCATGGCCGCCATCCACCGCTCCGGGGCGAAGTTCATCCCGGTGGGATCGGTGACCAGCTCCGGCCGCGGCAGCGTCAACCCCTGGTTCCGGGAGAAGTTCAAGGACCTGGGCACGCCGGTGATATCGGGCCACATCAAGAAGCTCGTGCACGAGCTGAAGACGTTCCTGACGTGACCGTCGCCTTCCCGGCATCTCACTCTCTCGGCTTCTCCCCCTCTTGACTTCTCACCCTCCCGACTTCTCGTTTTTCACTGCGAAAGGCTCATTCCTCATGTCCGAACTGCTGCGCGCCCCCGCCGAGATCAAGTACGCCGAGGAGCTCGACTGGCTGGAGTCGATCGACAACAACCCCAAGCCGTTCTCGTGGCGCCTCTCCCCGAAGATGGTGCGGTTGTTCATCCTCGGCTCCGAGCGGGCCGACGGGCTGGACCGTGAGATCTCGCAGAAGTGGTTCGGCGACCGCAGCTTCGTGGAGCGGTCGATCGTCACCCTCGCCTCCGACCGTGGTCTGCTGCTCATCGGTGACCCCGGCACGGGCAAGAGCTGGCTGGCCGAGCTGCTGTCCGCGGCGATCTGCCGCAACTCCACGCTGGTGGTCCAGGGCACGGCCGGCACCACCGAGGACCACATCAAGTACTCGTGGAACGTGTCGATGGTGATCGCCAAGGGGCAGTCGCGGGAGTCGATGATCCCCTCCCCGATCATGACCGCGATGGAGGCCGGCGCCATCGGCCGCTTCGAGGAGCTGACCCGGTCCACCAGTGACGTGCAGGACGCGCTCATCTCGATCCTGTCCGAGAAGTACATCTCCGTTCCCGAGCTGGAGAGCGGGGGCGGCGACGACAACATCGTGTTCGCCAAGCCCGGCTTCTCGATCATCGCCACCGCCAACAGCCGCGACCGGGGCGTCAACGACCTGTCGTCCGCGCTGAAGCGCCGCTTCAACTTCGTCCGCATCCCGGTGGTGACGAACAAGAAGAGCGAGGCGGAGATCGTCCGCTTCCGCACCGAGGAGTTGCTGCGCCGGCACGCGATCGACCTGGACGTGCCGCCGACGCTGCTCGACGTGCTGCTGCAGAGCTTCGCCGACCTGCGGGCCTCCGCCGCGGCAGCCGGCAGCGACGACGAGAAGCTGGAGTCCGCGCTGTCGACGGCCGAGCAGATCGGGGTCCTGGAGGACGCGGTGCTGCACAGCAACTTCTTCGGCGAGCGCGCCCTGACCGCCCGTACCCTGGCGTCATCGCTGGTGGGCTCGCTGACCCGGCGCGAGCCGGAGGACCTGGCCATCCTCAACAAGTATCTGCACGGGGTCGTCGAGCCGCGCAGCAAGGAAGAGGGCGGGGCCTGGCCCGAGTTCCTCGAGGGCGGCCGCGACGCGATCGCCACCCTGTCGTGAGCGGGCACCAGGAGAGCGGTGTGTTCACCGCACTGCGTACGCAGTTGCAGGAGGCGGCGACCGAGTTCGCGGGCGGACCGGACGCGCTGGAGGGCATCCTTCTCGGCATGGTCGACGACGTCGACCGGGCGGTGCGGGAGCCGCTGGAGATCTTCCCGGTCTGCCACCACTCCCCCGCCTCCGCCCTGGCCATGGCCCGCCGCCTGCGGGAGAAGCAGCCCAAGGTGGTGTACCTGGAGCTGTGCGAGGACATGGCGCCGCTGCTGACCGAGCTGCGCAACTGCCGGCTCCCCGTGGCCGTGCAGGCGTTCGCCGGCGAGATCGACGGCTTCCCCCAGGAGTGGGCCCCGCTGTCGGTGGTCGCGCCGATCACGGAGGCGTCCGCCGAGTACCAGGCCATCGCCTACGCCCTGGACACCCCGGGCGTCGAACTGGTCCTGGTGGACCGCTCCTCCGACCACGTGTTCCAGTGGGACCGCGCCGGCACCACGGACGGCGAGGGGACTTCGGCCGACGCGGAGGATGCGCCGAAGTCCGAGGAGGCCGCGCTGCACGGCGAGGCGGTCGGCGTCGAGATCGGCGACCTGCGCCCCCGCTTCGCCGAGCTGGAGGAGCATCTGCTGCGCCACGGGAGGGTGCGGCACTGGTCGGAGTGGTGGCACCAGTACGTCGAGGTGCCGCTCGGGGACAGCGACCACGACACCTACCGCCAGGTCATGTTCCTCATCGGCAGCCTGTTCCGGCGGCTGGCGCCGGGCGACGGCGACCGGGTCCGGGTGGACGAGGACCGCGAGCGCTACATGTGGACGCGGATGCGCGAGCACATGGCGGCGACGGGCACGGACCCGGAGGACTGCCTGTACGTGTGCGGGGCGTTCCACGCGGCGAGCCGGGTGGAGGAGTTCGGCGTGCGCGGACGCTCGGACGGGTTCACCGTCTCCCCGCGCACGGCGACCACCTGGCAGTACGGGCTGATCCCGTCGAGTCACGCGGCGATCGAGGCGCAGTTCGGCCTGGCGCCCGGCTCGGTGTCGATCGCGGCGACGCAGTGGCAGAAGAGCCTGCAGCGGACGCGGATACAGCCGTACCGGCTGGAGGGTCAGGCGGGGGCACGAAAGTCCCGCGCGAAGAAGGCGGCGGCCGGCGCCGCACCGGCCGCCCCGGCGCCGGCCACGGACCGGCTGTCCGGGTTCCTGCGGCGGCCTCCCGTGCTGGACGGCCTGGACGAGGCGGAACTGCTCGGCTGGTCCGTGGACATCGTGCGGGCGGCCCGCCGCAACGGCTACCTCGCCTCCACCGCGGACGCCATCGCGGTCTTCGAGACGTCGATCCTGCTCGCGGGGATGCGGGACCGGGCCAAGCCGACGCCGTACGACTTCCAGGACGCGGCGGTCACCTGCATCGAGAAGGACAGCGTGCCCGGGCGGCGGGACGTGCGGCGGCTCGTCGACATCATGATGGGCGGCGACCGGGTCGGGCAGGTGGGTTACGAGGCGCTGCCGCCGCTCGCCCGGGACGTGTACGACCGGCTGGAACCGCTGGGGCTCAAGCTGCAGCAGCGGGGTGTGCAGCGGGCGTTGCTGGACATGGCCGGCCGGCCGGAGCTGGAGGCGTGCTCGGACGTGCTGTGGATGCTGCGGCGGCTGATGCCGGCGGCCGCGGCCCGGCCGATCATGGGTGAGCGGCGGCTCGGTGAGCGGTCGATCCAGGAGTCCTGGGACCTGGCCCTCGGCACCCATCAGCGTGCGCTCATCGAGCTCGGCTACGAGGGCGTCAGCGTCGAGCAGGTGCTGGAGCAGCGGCTGCGGCGCGAGGCGTACGGGCCGCGGGCGACCACGGCAGGCGTGCTGGCGGCAGTCGAGGACACCCTGCTGTACCTGCGCAGCGGGCGTCTGGCGGAGGAGCTGGGCACCCACGCGCTGAAGGTGCTGTCCGCGGAACGCACGGTCGACGGGGCGCCTGAGGTGCTGCGCCGGGCACGGACGCTGCTGGCGTACTACCGCACGAGCCAGCCGGAACTGCCGTCGTGGATCGAGTCGTTCGTCAGGACGGGGTACGCCCACTACTGCACGCTGCTGCCGACGGCGTTCCGGGACGAGGACGCGACGGTGGGGCAGGTCGCGGCGATGCTGGGCTTCCTGTTCAGCATGGAGAGCCTGGCCCTGTCGCTGGGCTGCGACCGTACGCAGCTGGAGCTGGCGGTCGCCCAGTCGCACCCGGAGGACCCGTCGAAGACGGCCCTGCTGTGGGCGGCGCAGGTGCAGCTCGGCACCCTGTCGCGCGCCGAACTGCGCGCCAGGTGCGACGCGTTGCTGGACAACCCGCTGGTGGTGCCCTCCTACCCTCGCTACCTCAACGGCTTCGTGCACGCGCTGGAGCCGGTGCCGGGGCTGGCGGACGTGGTGGTGGAGGCGGTGTCGAACGCGTTCGGCCGCCTGCCGGACACGGTGCTGCTCCCGTGGCTGCCGCTGCTGATCACCACCCTGCGCAAGGGCGCCGCGGACCTGGCCCCGCTGCTGATCCGCGAAGCGGGCCGCGTCTTCCCGGGCCGGCTGCCTGCACTGGATGCGTGGGTGCCGCCGTGGCGGCAGCCGCAGGAGGACCCCTTCAGTGTCCGCGCCCGGCGCACGGCCGCCGCCCCGGCGCCCCCGGGTGCCTCACTGCTGGCCGCCCACCCGGCGGCGTGCGACGCGGTGGCGGGGCTGCTGGGGTGCGAGGACGGCTGGCAGCGGCACGGCACACCCGCCTCACCGGGCGCGGCACTGCTGACCGCGTACCCGGCGGCGTGCGACGCGGTGAGTGAGTTGCTGGGCTGTGACGCCGGCTGGGCGCCGACCGGCGATTCCGGTTCGCCGGTCGGCGCCCTGACGGTCACGCACCCCGCCGCGGCTGAAGCACTGGAGGCTCTGCTCGCCGGTGCGTGACGGTGAGGTGAGGCGGAGATGAGGCGGAGGTGAGGCCGGTTGCTCTCAGGGAGCCGGCCTCACCTGTCCCTCGAACCGGAAGACCGTGTCGGCCCAGTCGGTGTCGTCGACTCCGTCGTCCAGCGCCGCGCCGATCACCCGTTCCTCGTAGCTGAAGTGGCTTTCCATGATCGCCGCCAGTCCGTCGAGCTCACGGCCGATCGCCTCCAGGTCCGGACCGGACGCTTCGACGGCCCTGGCGGCGAGTTCACGCACCTGGGACAGGATCGAAGCGATCATTCCGTGATCCTGGACGAGGTTCGCGACGGTCGCCTCGAGATCCGGGCGCTCGCGCAGCAACCGGGAGAACATCCCGTCGTCCTCGCCCTGATGGTGCGAGGTCAACGCGTCGCAAAAGGCCAGGCAGTGGGTGACAAGTGCGTCGTCGCTCAACTGCCGGCGTCCGAGATCCGCCTTGATGTCGTTCAGCCGGCGGCGCAGTTCCTGATGTGCTTGTGACAGTTGCAGGCTCAAAGCGACCGCACGGTCGCTGTGGTGGGAGGCCACGTGGGGCAGTCCCTTCGGTTCCGCACCTCCATGCCTGACGCAGACCGTCACCGGCACGCGATGCTGCTCCGATCCGATCACGCAGCGCGAGGCCGCGGCAAGGGACATATGCGACGTGCCTCAGGAGACCTCCTGCGTGCCCACCACCGCCAGCAGGTCGAGCAGGCCGGCGCTGTCCGTGCCCACGGCGGGGGTGAACCACAGCAGGCGCTGCCGGCCGTCCTCGCTGAACAGGTTGAGGCAGTCGACCTCGACGACGCCGAGTGCGGGGTGCCGGATCCGTTTGCGGTCGTCGCGGCGGAACGCCACCTCGTGGGCGGCCCACAGCGCGGCGAACTCCGGCGAGGCACGCTGCAACGTGTGGACCAGCGACGTGACCTCGGTGTCCTTGGCGTCCCGGCGGGCGGCGGCCGCGCGGAGGTCGGCGACGAAGGCGCGGGACTGGCTCGCGTGGTCGGCCTCGGGGTAGAGCAGTCTCGACTCGGGCTCGGTGAACCACCGGTGGACGAAGCTGGCGCGGGGGCCGCGGAAGCCGGAGTGGTCGCCGAGCAGGGCCACCGCGAGCGGGTTCTGCACCAGCGTGACGTGCAGATCGGTGATGACCTGGGCGGGCGTCGACGGCATCCGCTGGAGCAGGTCGAGCATGCCGGGGTGGACGTGTGCGGCGGGGCCGGCCGGGGCGGGCACGGGCCGGTCCGCCAGGCGGTACAGGTAGTCGCGTTCGTCGGCGGTCAGCCGCAGCGCCCGGGCCAGAGCGGCCAGCATCTGCTCCGACGGCTGCGAACCGGCTCCGCGTTCCAGCTCGTTGTAGTAGTCGACCGACGCCCCGGCGAGCTGGGCGACCTCCTCCCGGCGCAGTCCCGGCACCCGTCGCCGGGGTCCTGCGGGCAGGCCCACGTCGGACGGGCGGATGCGGTCCCGCCGTGACCGCAGGAACGCCCCGAGCTCGATGTACTTCGCCGCACCCATGCCTCCCATTCTCGGGCCGCGCGCCTCGCCGACCCAGGGGACGGCATCCCCTGGCTGGGCGGGCCGGCACACCGCACTGTGGAGGCACACCGGCCCGCGCACCGCCGCGGGCCCCGAGCGTCAGGAGTGACCCGTCATGCCGTTCGCCCACTTCAAGGTCCCCGCCGGCACCCTCACCGCCGAGGACAAGCAGACGATCGTCGAGCGCACCACGGAGCTGTACGCCGAGATCTACGGTGAGCGCGCCCGCGCCACCACCGTCGTGCTGGTCGACGAGGTCGCCGACGGCGGCTGGGGCGTGGGCGGTCACGTCCTCACCGCCGCCCTGCTCAACGGCGGCACCTGAACCGGTGCCCCGCGTACAGATGTGCGCCGCCGTCCGCGCCCGCTCCGCATGCCCGCGGATCATGTCCGCGCACCGGCGTCCCGAGCCCTCGGTCGTGCGGGCCGGGGCGGCGTGGTCGACGTGGGCCGGCGCGGCCACCGCCTGCGGGACGCAGGAGTCGAGGCCGAGCCGGTCGAGCGGGGCCGCGACGGTCTCGAGGTCGCCGGGCCGCCCAGGCCCTGCCGGGGTGCGGCGTCACGGGGCTGGACAACGGGCGGCCTCCCCCAGCCGGGAGAGGCCGCCGAGTCGTGCCGCCTACCGCGCGGTCACCCCGGCAGGTGCCGGGGCGTAGCCGGTGGGCCGGCTGGTGAAGGTGCCGCGGCCCTGGGTGCGGCTGCGCAACCGGGTCGCGTAGCCGAAGAGTTCGGCCAGCGGCACGGTCGCCGTGACGACCGCCGCGCCCGCCCGGGTGACCGAGCCGGTGACCCGGCCGCGCCGCGCGGCCAGGTCACCGAGCACGGAACCCACCGCGTCCTGCGGCACGGTGACCGTGACCTCGGCGACCGGTTCCAGCAGCACCATCGCGCACGCCCGCAGCGCGTCCCGCAGTCCGAGCCGGCCCGCGGTGCGGAAGGCGGTGTCGGAGGAGTCCTTGACGTGCGTCGAGCCGTCGGTGAGCGTCACCCGCAGACCCGTCACCGGGTGTCCGCCGAGCGGTCCCTCGGCGAGCGCGTCCCGGCAGCCGGCCTCGACGGCACGGACGTACTCCTGCGGTACCCGGCCGCCGACGACCGTCGACCGGAACGCGAAGCCGCTCCCGGTGCCGTCGAGCGGCTCGACGTCGAGCACCACGTGCGCGAACTGTCCGGCCCCGCCGTCCTGTTTGACGTGCCGGTACACGAACCCGGACACGCCGCGGCCCACCGTCTCCCGGTGGCTGACGCGAGGCCGGCCGACAGCGACGCCCAGCCCGTGGTCACGCCGGATCCGTTCCACCGCGACCTCCAGGTGCAGTTCGCCCATGCCGGACAGCACCGTCTGGCCCGTCTCCGCGTCGGTGCGCACGACCAGCGAGGGGTCCTCCTCGGCGAGCCGGGCCAGCCCCGACGCCAGACGCCCGGCGTCCGTGCTCCGCAGCGCCTCGACGGCGACCGAGACGACGGGTTCGGCGGTGCCGGGCGGCTCCAGCACCAGCGGGGCGTCCGGCGCGCACAGCGTGGCGCCGGCGCGGGCGGCCTTCAGCCCGACCACGGCCACGATGTCGCCGGCGACCGCACGGTCCAGGCGCGCGTGCCGGTCGGCGCGGACGCGCAGGATGCGGCCGACGCGCTCGGCGCGGCCGGCGGTGGCGTCCCACACGGTGTCCCCCTGTTCGATCGTTCCGGAATAGACGCGCAGGTAGGTGAGGCGTCCGGTGGCGGTGGCGTTCACCTTGAACGCGAGCGCCGCGAGCGGTGCCGCCGGGTCGGCGGGCCGTTCCTGCTCGGCGCCGTCGTGCGTGCCGCGCACCGGTGGCACGTCCAGCGGTGAGGGCAGGTAGGCGAGGACGGCGTCCAGCAGCGGTTCGATCCCGCGGTTGCGGTAGGCGGAGCCGCACAGCACGACCACGGCCTCACCGCGTGCGGTCAGGTCCCGCAGGGCCGCCGTGAGCGTCCCGGTGCGGAGCGCGCCCGTGTCGCAGAACTCCTCCAGCGCGGCCGGGTGCAGTTCCGCGACGGCCTCCTCCAGCAGCCGTCGCCGTCGCAGCGCCTCCTCGCGCAGGACGTCCGGCACGGGTGCCGGATCACGGGCCTCGCCCTCGTCGTCCCAGGTCAGGGCGTGCATGCCGAGCAGGTCGACGACCCCGGCGAAGGCGTCCTCGGCCCCGATCGGCAGGTGCACGGCGAGCGGGACCGGGTGCAGCCGCTGCCGGATGGAGGCGACGGCTGCGTCGAGGTCGGCCCCGGCGCGGTCCATCTTGTTGACGAACGCGATGCGCGGGACGCCGTGCCGGTCCGCCTGTCGCCACACCGACTCGCTCTGCGGTTCCACCCCGGCGACCGCGTCGAACACGGCGACCGCGCCGTCGAGGACGCGCAGGGAGCGCTCGACCTCGTCGGCGAAGTCGATGTGGCCCGGGGTGTCGATGAGGTTGATCCGGTGGCCGTTCCAGGAGCAGGTCACGGCGGCGGAGAAGATGGTGATGCCCCGGTCGCGCTCCTGCGGGTCGAAGTCGGTGACGGTGGTGCCGTCGTGCACCTCGCCACGCTTGTGGGTGGTGCCGGTGGCGTACAGGATCCGCTCGGTGACGGTGGTCTTGCCGGCGTCGACGTGGGCGAGGATGCCGAGGTTGCGGACGACGGCGAGTGGGTCGGTGGTGCGCATGGCCCGTGGCCTTTCGGATGGAACCGGAAAAGGGCAGCGCGATTCCCCTCGGCGCACGGCGCCGAGCACCCCTCGTGGACGGGTTCGGTCCGACGTGCGTCAGGGCATCCGGTGCCGGCCGCGCAGCGGGCACCGGGCGGCCGGAGACACGAGGATCACCACGGACCGGCGGGACCGGGAGCGGGGAACGACGGCGACAGCGGTGTGGTCACGCACGGCCGGGCTCCCTTCCCTGGTCGGATCTCCACGCGCGCGGGCCGCCGACCGGGGACGGCGCGCGCCTGCCCGCCGAGTGTAGGGAGGCCGACGGTCGCCGAGCCATGCATTTTCGGCAGCAGGTCACAGCGGATTTGTCTCACATGATGGAACATCATTCCTGAGCCGTGAGACCTTCTGAGAATGTGGAGCGATCGTTCCCCGTGGAAAGACCGTGAAATGCCCGCATCAACCACCAGTCCGGCCCCGACTCCCGTCAACTCGCGGTCGCGCGTACTCGTCGCCAGCCTCGTCGGCACGACGATCGAGTTCTACGACTTCTACATCTACGCGACCGCCGCCGTACTGGTCTTCCCCACACTCTTCTTCCCGAGCAGCGACCCCACCACGGCGCTGCTGTCGTCCTTCGCGGTGTTCGGCGCCGCGATGGTCGCCCGGCCGATCGGCGCGGTGGTCTTCGGCCACCTCGGCGACCGCCTCGGCCGCAAGGGAACGCTCGTGGCCTCCCTGCTCACCATGGGCATCGCCACGTTCCTCATCGGTGTCCTGCCCACCTACGCGCAGGCCGGCTGGGTGGCCACCGCGCTGCTGGTGCTGATGCGGCTGGCACAGGGCTTCGCGCTCGGCGGCGAGTGGAGCGGCGCGGCCCTGATCGCCACCGAGAACGCCCCGAAGGGCAAACGCGCCCTGTACGGCACCTTCCCGCAGCTGGGCGCCCCACTGGGGTTCATCATCGGCAACGGCCTGTTCCTGATCATCGGCGCACTGCTGCCGTCCTCGGCCGGCGCCGACCCGTCCCAGCCGTCGGAGGCCTTCCTGAGCTGGGGCTGGCGCCTTCCGTTCCTGTTCTCCGCGGTGATGGTCGCGATCGGCCTGTGGGTGCGGATGCGCCTGGTCGAGGCGCCGGTGTTCGCCAAGACGCGTGAGGCCGGCCTGGTGCGGAAGCTGCCGCTGGCCACGGTCTTCCGGAACCACTGGAAGCAGCTCGTCCTCGGCACGTTCTTCATGCTGGCGACGTACGTCCTCTTCTACCTGATGACGACGTTCTCGCTGAGCTACGGACGGGCGGCCAAGGACGCGGACGTGCCGGGCCTGGGCTACGGCTATTCGACGTTCGTGCTGATGATGATCTTCGGGGTGCTGTTCTTCGCGGCGTTCACGCTGATCTCCGGCCCGCTCGCGGACCGCTACGGCCGGCGCGCCACGCTGATCGCGGTCACGGCCGGGATCCTGGTCTTCGGCCTGGTCTGGGTGCCGCTGATCGGCCTGGGCACGGTCGGCGTGGTGCTGTGGCTGGTGTTCGGCTTCACGCTGATGGGCATGACGTTCGGCCCGATGGGCGCGCTGCTGCCGGAGCTGTTCCCGACGAGCGTGCGCTACACGGGCTCCGGCATCTCCTACAACGTCAGCTCGATCCTCGGCGCGGCGGTCGCCCCGTTCATCGCGGTGGCCCTGTGGGAGGCCGGCGACGGCTCCCCGTGGCTGGTCGGCGTCTACCTCTCGGCGATGGCCCTGCTGACGCTGGTGGCGCTGGTGATCGGACGGGAGACGAAGGACGTGGGGCTGGAGGAGGGCGAGGCTCCCGAGACTCCGGCCCGCGAGGAGGCGGCTGCCACTGCGGCCCCCTGAGCGCCCTGGATCGGTGAGGCCCTCCGCGTCCGTCGCTCGGACGCGGAGGGCCTTCCGCGTGCGGTCCGTCCCGTGCGCGTCAGCATCCGGGGAGGGCGACTGCTGTGACCGGATCAGAGGCCCCTGGTCACGACTCCCTGCGGCTCGCCGTTGACCGTCACCGCGGGGTCGGCCTCCACCACGCGCACGGACATGTCGATCGGTGCGGGGCGGGCGTCGGCCGTCTCGGCCGCCGAGAGGTGCCGGACGTGGGAGGATCCGTCGGCGAACGGGCGGACGGTATGGGCCAGAAGGCGGGTCAGCTCGTCGTCGAGGCCGTGCTGCAAGGGGGTGCCGTCGGGGCCGAAGGAGTCGATCTCACGCTCGGCGAGCACCACGCCGGTCCCCGCGTGGGTGGCGGTGAAGCGCAGGATGCCGCTCTCGTTGTAGCGGAACTTGATCTCGATCCTGTTCCGGCGGGTGTCCTGCTCGCGGGTCGGGAGTCTCACCTCGATGTTGGCCAGAGGGAAGGCGCGGTCACTGTCGGCCGGGTGGCCGACCTCGCCCTCGATCACCGGCACGCGCACGAAGGAGGCACCTGGCGTGTCCGGGTAGAAGTTGGCCGATCCCTCCGCGGGGAGTGTGGCGTTGCGCCGGATGATGGCGCGGAAACCCTTCTGTTCGCCCGCGCTCACGGCCGTGCCCAGGTCGTAGCTGGTCACCAGCGAGAAGTCGCTGTCGTCGCCGAGTTCGCCGTCGAGAGAGGCCGCGTAGATGGCCGCGCCCCGGGCGACGGCGGTCATGGGCCGGCACAGGCTGCTGTCGACGATGCGGTCGTGGCCGAGGAGCTCGCCCAGGGCGTGACGCACCTGAGGGATCTGCGAGGTGCCGCCGATCATCAGGACGGAGTCGATGTCGTCCGGGACGATGGCCAGGTCCTCCAGCGCCTGCCGGACCGGCTCCAGGGCGCGGGTGATGAGCGGGCCGATCGCCTCGGTGTACTCGGCCGCGGTGATCCTGACCTCGCGCTTCGAGACCGAGGGGGCGAGGCCGACCGGGAGGTCGAAAAAGAGCGCGCCGTCCATCGGCACGGACGACAGGGCGATCTTCGTCAGCTCGACCGACCGGCGCCACCGGCGTCGTTCGGCCTTGGTGAGCCGGTCCGCGGTCAGCCCGATCTTCTGTTGGATCAGCTGGGCCAGCGCGTTGTCGAATTCCAGGCCTCCAAGGGCGGTGATGCCGCGGGAGGTCTGCTCCTCGAAAAGGCCGTCGTCGTATTCCAGGACGGTGACGTCGATAGTGCCGCCGCCCCAGTCGAAGACGAGGAAACGGCCGGGGATCGGGACGTCGTGGGCGTACGAGATCGCAGCCGCGGTGGGCTCGTTGAGCAGGGCCCGGACCCGCACTCCGCCGAGCGCCGCCGCGGCGCGAGTGCGGTAGCGAGCGCCGCCCGTGGCCTTGGCGGGGACGGTGACGACCGCGTCGGAGAGGTCGAGCAGCTGAGCGGAGACGCCTTCCTTCATGCGGCTGAAGAGGGATGCGGCCGCGACGGTGCTGTGGAACTTCTCCGAGCCGACCCAGGCGTGGTGTTCCTCGAGCTGTGCCGCGATCTCGAGGCCGTCGACGTCGCCGTCCCTCTCGGCACCGGAGCGGGTGCCGAGCATGCGCTTCACGGCGTCGAGCGGTTCGCTGGTGCCGGTCTTCGCCTCCCAGCCGAAGCAGAGGGTGCGCTGGAGGTCGCGGACGGACAGCACGGAGGGGAAGAGCTGCTCGAACTCCGACATCCGCCACTGGGCGGGCACGTTGTCGCCGTCAACCGGCAGCACCTCAACGGTATGCCCGTTCCAGTGGGCCACCACGGAGTTGCTGGTACCGAAGTCGATGCCGAAGGTCATCGCGTTCCCCTTTGCTTCATCGGGCGGTCCCCCTTGCCTCCACGGTGGGGACGCGCCCCGCCGGTTGGCTGCTCGCTGCTTCTGTTCTGCTGCTTCTCGGGTTCTTGCCCCCGGTGATGACTCTTCCTCTGCTGGACAGGAGCCTTCTTCTCCGGCTGCTTCCTCCGCGCCTTGTCATGGGTGGCTCTACGCCTTTGCCCAGGCGTCATTTCCCGGGGTGGCACCTTGGCAACGGCCCGCAGCCAACCGCGTTCGACAAGCTTCCCGGACTCCTTGTCGATATAGGCGGGTGCGATGAGTTCGAAGGTGACCGGGCCCTTCTTCATCACACCGGGCTGGTCTTCCACGACGTTGAACAGCGACTGATCACCGGTATCGCCGACAACTCGCAGGCCGGCCTTCGCCGTCTCGTCCTCCAGACGGGTCAGCACTACCTGCAGGGTCTTGGCGTCCAGCGCCTGCCTGTGCAGAACGGCCAGCTGAGCCAGGTGCATCTGGCGTGTGCGGATACTTTCCAGTACACCCTTGCGCACGGCTTCGGTGAACTGGGGAAGCACTCGGCGCATCAGCTCGGTGCGGAAGGCAGCGACCAGATCGGCTCCGGTTTCCTTGTCGGCCAGAGCGGCACCCAGCTTACCCGTCGCCACCTCCAGCTCCTTCTCCACCACGGGCAGAAGCGTTTCGTTGACCGACTTCAGGATCGCGGCCGCGTCCAGAGTCCCGGGAGCGAGTTCGGGAATGCCACTGTCGACGTGCCTCCACGGCTTTCTCTCCGCAGCCCTGGCTTCGCCAAGGCTCCGTACACTCCCATCCGTCGATTCATGTTCCTGGTTCTGCCGGGATCCGTCACGGTGGCCAGAACCACTGTCGCCTTTACCGGCTCCGTTGCTCACGATGTGCTGCTCTCTGGGTCTTCAAGGGCTGCGGTGTCTTCGGCAGCCGGGGAAAGGCGTTCTGTCGCCCTGGTGATTATTTCCCGGGCCGCCTCGGTGCGGGACCACGCGCGGTCACTGTCCGTGGGGGGCTCGGTGAGCCTTGGCAGAGGCTCGGGCGGGAGTTCCAGCTGGTGGCTCGTGCCGGTGGGATCCTCCCAGCGGTGCGGGACGAGCGGGACGGCGAACCTGAGTACTTCTTGCCGTTCGCGCTCGGCTTTCTCGATCATGTCCTTGGCACGGTTGATCTGGACACGGCCGCCGTCGTCAAGCTCCTTTCGCAAAGCTCGCCAGGCCTTCTTCCAGACGTTCGCCCCGTCCGGCACGCCGAGCACCAGATAGGGGTTGAGTGGCTGGTCGCGTTCCCCGTGAGATCGGTCCTCCAGGAAGCTCCGGTTCTTCCGCAGCATGGCCACGGCGCCTCCGCCGAGCTGGTCCCTCACCGGGGGACGGCCTTCGGCATCCTGCTCCAGGAGCCCGAGGGACTCCGCGGCCTCCTGGTCGGCGCGCAGGTAGGCCTGGACGTTCCGGGCTTCCCAGCGCACCGGCTGCGAGTGGTGCCGGAGCCTTTCGGCCAAGGTGAGCGCCGCCCTCCTCCGCTGCCCCGCCGTCTCGTCGTCTCCGTGGAGGAGTGCGCGGTGCATCTGCCGCACGGCCCTGATCAAGGCCCGCACGCCGATCCAGCCGTTGAACCTCTTGTTGTGCGCGCTGCGCACGCCGGGGTGGATCCGCTCCAGGAGGACCCACAGCCGCTCGTCGGCGAGGAGGTCGTCCGGGACCTCTCCGGTCCGCCGCACCTCGCGCAGCGCGTCTAGGAGCTTCCGCGTCGGCGGCAGGAGGTCGGACCACTCCTCGTCGACGGCCTTGGCGTCGTGGGCCTGCAGCCTCACCAGCAGGCGCCAGTCCTGCGGCCAGTCACGGCCGGGCTCGGCTCCCGGGCCGGCCTCCCGGCGTTCCCGTTCCAGGGTCCAGGCCAGCAGGTCCATCTCCTCGTCGGTGAGGGACGCCGGGTCCAGACGGGCGCGGAAGTAGGCGGCACGGGAGGTGTCGTCGCGTTCGGGGACCGCGCCGATCCACTCCTCGTCGATGTAGTCGTCGAGGAGCGGCCGGGGAAGCTTCGCCAGGAGCGCCCTCTGCCGGGGGGCCGGCAGGTTGATCTCCATCAGGCGGCGGTCGTCCTGGTAGATCTGCCACATGCTGCCCGGCTCCCCCAGGAGCGGCAGGGGCTTGTCCTCCAACAGGGCGCGGGCGCGGTCGTCGAGCCGGCCGTCGAGGACGTCAAGCCCGTGGTCCTGTGCCATGACGAGCAGGGAGACGCCCTCGACCGGGTCGCCCTGCCGGGACGCCGCACCGGCCGCGGCCTGCGCCAGCTTCTGCGCGGAAAGCGTCCCGGTCTCCGCCTTCAACGCGTCGGGCAGCACGATTTCGGCGAAGGAGCGGGCTCGTTCCCAGGTCTCCCGGTCGGTAAATCCTTCCGGAACCGGCTGGGGCATGGCCGGTTCAAGCTCTGGCTGCTTCTGCGGCGGAACTACCGGAGCAGGGCCGCCGGTGGCTTCCGCGACCTGCGAGGCTTCCTCAGAGGGCTGGCCCTGGACACGGGCCTGGCGGAGGGCTAGGCGGCGGGCGATCTCGCGTTGCAGCAGCTCCTCCCTATGGGCCTGCTCGTCCTGACCCGCTCCCAGCGGGATTCCTGCTGTCATCAGAGCTCCTCCGCGAAGGTGTGCACCTGCTCGATCACCGCGGCAGGGGTCCGGTCCAGGCCGTAGGAGTCGGCGAAGGCGATCCTGTCGGCGAGGCCTCCGGCACGGACCTCATGGCGCAGTGCCCGGAGCCGTTCGTTCCCGCACTCCTCGGTGGCGGACTCCAGCGGATGCTTGACGGCGACCGCGACGGGCTCGCCGGTGAAGTCCGAGGTGAAGAGCGCCACCGGTCCGGCGGTGGTCTCCTTCAGGGTGACGTTGGGCTCCTCTTCCGCCCAGCCCTTGAGCAGGACCGCGTGTTCCTCCGGGTCGATCCGCAGTGTCCGGCCGCGCAGGGCGTCGTTCAGGTCGCGGGCGAGCCGCCAGTCGTACAGCGGGTGGAGGCGCATGTTGGAGTAGTCGCGCAGGCAGGCGTAGCAGGAGCTGCGGCAGTTCCGCGCGTGGTGGTCGGCCTCCAGGTCGTGCACGTACCGGTCGACCGCCTGGAGGAACTCCTCGATGTGTTCCTCCGAGCCGAGGTGGGTGCTGAAGCCCGCTCCGTTGTCGAGGCTGTCCGCCAGGTAGGCCATGACGGGGGCGGCCACCGGGGCGTCCGAGCCGTGGATGCCGCTGAGGAGTTCCTCCGGCTGCACGTCCAGGTGCGGGGCGGCGGCACGGCGCAGCAGGGCCGCCAGCGAGTACCAGGCCGCGCGCCGGCCGTGGTAGGCCTCGGGGAAGCCGTCGATCTGCTGGGACCTCGAGATGTCGAAGCGCAGGACCCGGCTCGTGTCGAGGGCGTCCTTGGCTCCGATGAAGAGCATGTCGGTGTGCTGGGTGGCTCCGAGGGCGATCTCCAGGTCGGCCTCCGCCCTGGGATTGTCCAGAGCGAGGTATCCGCGCCACGGGCCGGTGTTCTTGGTGAACCGGAAGAGTTTCCCAGCGTTGGTGTTGACGATGTAGCGGTCGCCGCTGCCGGTGTGGACGACCATCCAGTCGTCGGCGGCGCGGGGGATGCGCGGGGCGGTCTTCTCCAGGTCGGTGGCGGTCCGTGCGCTGGTGGCGTTGGAGCCGAGTTCCCGGTAGCCGTCGTAGTCCCGTGCTTCGCGGGCGGCCCGGAAGCCCGCGGGCTCCCGGAAGGGAACGGCCTTGTAGTACTTGCTCTCCGCTCCGCAGGCGGGGCAGGTGCCGGCGCTGCCGGTCTCCGGGTCGACGGCGGCCTGCGGGTCCACGTGGGAGCAGATCCGGCACATGGCGACCAACTGCTCCGGTCCGAACGGGTCCTCGGCGGCGTGCACGCCGCGACCGCTCGGGACGAGGGAGACCACCCCGTTGGAGCGGAGCAGACGGCCGTCCTGCGGGGTTTCGCTGCCCGGTGCGAACTTGCTGAGGGCGACGGCCAGGTCGCGGTTGACGGAGTCGGCCGGCGGCCAGGGGAAGGTCTTCTGCGGGATGCTCCGGTAGAGGAGGCGGGAGCGGGTCGGGAAGCCGAACATGGGCAGGAGACCCGCCTCCGCCAGACGCTGGCTGAGGTCGGGGTGGCCGACCGTCCGGACTGCCACCTCGTCGACCTGGTCGAGGAGTTCGTCGACGGCGGCCACCGGGTCGACGGCGGCGATGCTCTCCGGCGTTCCGGTCTGGAGTGCGGTGGCAGCGGCTCTGACGCGGTCCGGGTGCTCGGCGATCCAGCGGCGGACGGCGCCGCGGTGCACCGGCCAGTCGGCGGCGAGGCCGAATTGTCCGTGGACGTTGCTCGTCATGTCCGGCCCCTTCCGGCGGTCCTCCGGCTGCAGGAGTGTGAAGGCCTGGCGCAGGACCTCTCCCAGCAGGACCCGCCGGAAGACGGAGACCATGCCGAGGACCAGGTAGGGCGGCGGAGTGGGGTCGTTGGTGATGGCTTCCGGGCGCGCGAAGTAGTGCTCGTCGTGACTGCGGCCGCGGCAGACGGTGAGGGCCACGGCGACCGGGCTGTTGCGCCGGCCCGCACGCCCCACCCGCTGCTGGTAGTTGAAGCGGGTGGGCGGCATGTTGGCCATGATCACGGTGTTGAGCGGGCCGATGTCGACACCGGCCTCCATGGTCGTGGTCACGGAGAGCAGTTCCAGGCCGTCCGCCTGCGGGATGTCGTCGTCGCCGAGGAAGACGTCCTGGAACAGGCTCTGCCGTCGCTGGGCCTCCAACCGGTCCGTCTGACCGGTCAGTTCCGCGGTGCGCAGGGGGAAGTCACCGGTGCGGTGGGCGGCCTTCCACGCGTAGTAGTCGTCCTCGAGGACTCCGCTGTACTGCTGGGGCACGGCAGGCAGCGGAGTCAGGCACTTGGTGCACAGTCCCGCGCCCGGGTGGAGGTGCGGCCGGTGGCAGGAAGGGCATGTCCAGGTCTTGTTCTCACCGGGGCGGAGCGCCACCTTCTCCGGCTTGATGACGTAGTCGACCACGGCGTCCCTCCAGACGCCGAGCACCCGGTCCTCGATCGTCCGCACATCGGTGCCCTGGCGTTCGGCGACCTGCTTCCAGAAACGCTTCAGAGGAGCGGGCGGCCTCTGCAGGGAGCCACGTATCCGGGTGAAGCGCCGCATCAGGCCGAGGATGCGCAGGCTGGCACGCGCCACGGCCTGGTCGCTGTCCGGGCCGATGTCCAGGGGCGAGCGGTCGTCGCGCAGGCAGAGCCAGCCGAGTCCGAGCGACTCGAAGTCACGGCCGCCGCTCGAGAAGAGGCTTCCGATGGTCTCCAGGCGGAGGCGGGAGCGGAGGCGGTGGAGCAGTTCCTCCTGTGCCTGGGTGTCCACCACCGCCTCCCGGTCCCGCTCCCAGTGGTAGAGCGCGGTCCAGGGCTGTCCGGCCGAGGTCTGCTGGAGCGAGGCCGCGGGACCGGCGGGGTTGGTGCCGTACGTCAGCAGCATGCCTTCGAGGTCGGAGGCGAGGTCGTCCAGCGAGGGCAGTTCGGAGAACTTCCGTTCCAGGTCGGGCAGGAGTTCCGGTTCCGCGTCGAGGTCGTCGGCGAGGATCGCCTTCAGGCGCCCCCAGTCCGCCGGGTCGCGGTCCCGCAGCCGTTCCATGGCGGCACGGGCACCCGTACGGTCGGCGGATTCCCCGGCGTAGTGGGCCTTCACCAACCGGAGGTCTCCGAACGGATCCCCCTGGGTCTCGACGGCCTTGGCGCTGAGCAGGCGGAGGAGGTCCTGGTAGTGGCGCAGGGCGAGACCGCTGGCGAGTTCGGAGGCGTCGTCACGGCTGTCGGAGAAGGCGATCGCCTTGCGCCGGCCGTCGGGGAGGTGGCCGAGGGCCTCGGTCACCAGCACCTGGTTGATCTTGTAGAAACCGGTGCGCATCCGCCGGACCGGCGCGTTGCGCAGCCGGTCGGGGGACTCCAGCGGGATGAAACGGCCGTCCCTGTCGTGCTTGATCTCCCAGTCGTCGCCGCAGGCGGGGCAGCGGGTGGGGAAGGCCTGGAGCCGGGCCGGGTCGTGGGCCGGCTTCTTGCTCTCCTTGTCCAGGGGCACGGAGATGTGGAACGACCATCCGGTGTGCTGGACGTCCCGGTTCTCCAGACGGCCGGTGGCGGGCTGGTAGGCGCTGCGGCGGAACGCGAACTCGACCTGCGGTCCACCGTCGGACAGGCCCGCGTACCAGCCGGGGTCATCGAGGCCGAGGCCCTTGGTGCGCGGCCAGTACACGACGTAGTTCGCCGCCGTGGGCGCGCCGCTGGCCTCGTCGGGGAGCAGGTCGAGGTCCGGGAAGTCGGTGTGGAGGGCGCCGGTGAACCTGCGGCGCCGGGTGTCCTTGGGGCTGGCGTACCCGCCGAGCATGAGGTCGCCGCAGGCCTGGCAGGAGAGGAGTTCCAGGACGCGGGCGCCGCAGGTGCAGCGGGAGGTGGGTTCGGCGAAGAGCCGGCCGATCCGGCGCTCGGGACCGTGCTGCACGGGGACGTGGGGGCAGTTCGGGTCGGAGCAGGCCCAGATGCCCTCGATGTTCCGGAAGAAGAAGTGGGCGCGGAGCTGGGGGAGTTCGGGGTCCTGGGCGGAGCCGAGTACGCGCAGGGCGCCGTGCAGCGCGTCCTGGCGCTGTTCCTCGGGGGCGTCCGGGAAGAGGTTCTTCGCCAGTTCGGGAGCGGGCAGGGCGCGGGGCCTGCCGCCGGGGGTGAGGGCGTGCTGGAGTGCCGGGCCGAGGCCGGTCTCCCGGGCGAGGGCGGCAGCCTCGTCCTGGGTGACGGGGTTCCTCGCGGCCTGTGCGAGGCGCGCGGTGTGGGCGGCCAGGTCTCCCCCGCCGCGGATCTCCTTCGCCTTTCCGGGGATGATCACGCGCCGGGAGCGGGGCAGGGCGAAGAACCCGTCGAGGAAGTCGTCGTCCCGGCCGGCCTCCAGGGAGGCGGAGGCGGCGAGCACGCGCAGCTTCTCGGGGTTCTTGTCCAGGCCGAGGCGGTGGCGGAGGTTGCGCAGCAGGTAGGCCACCTCGGTGCCGGCCGTGCCGCGGTACATGTGGAGCTCGTCGAGGATCAGGGTGAGGCGGGCGCCGGGGGTTTCCTCCAGCCACTTCCTCGTGGCACCGAAGATGTGCTCCTCCTGCTTGCGGAGCAGCATGATGTTCAGCATCGAGTAGTTGGTGACCATGATGTCCGGCGGCGCGGCCTGCATGTCCCAGCGGGCGTGCATCTCCGCTCCGCCGAGGCGTGGGATGAAGGGCCGCAGCTCCTCGCCGAGCTTCTCGTCGGCCTTGCGCTGCCGCTCCTGGACCTCCCGCAGGTACTGCCGGAGGCGGAAGTGCGCCGGCCGGGAGTCGCGGCTGCCGGAGACGGGGGTGGCCCCGGTGTAGCGGCCGAAGTAGAAGCGGTGTCCGTTGCGCTTGCGGTCCAGCCACGCGTGGGCCTCGCGGCTGTCCAGCGACTTCCGGAGCCGGACCAGCTGGTCGTCGGCGAGGGCGTTGGTGGGGTAGAGGATCAGCACGCGCACGGCGGCGGGGTGCCCGTGCTCGCCCTGCCGGCTGGGCACGTGGTCGCCGTCGCCCTGCCACCATTCCGGCTGCACCGCACGGGTGCCCTGCCAGTGGGCGGACTCGGCGACCAGGTCGGCGAGGACCGGCAGCAGGAAGGACTCCGTCTTACCGGAACCGGTGCCCGCGGTGACCACGAAGTCCTTGCCCGCACAGGCGGCGGCCAGGGCGTCGTGCTGGTGCTGGTAGAGGCTGGAGACGCCGTCGGGGAGGGTGAAGCGGGCGAACTCGGCCGCGTCGGGGTGCGCCCCTGCCTCGGCGAAGGACTCCGCGATGCCGACGCCCTGGGAGGCGTACTGCGGGCGCAACTCGATCAGCGGGTCGCGCCAGGCTCCGTTGTCCCGGTCGAGGAGGCTGCGCCGTTCCTCCATGACGGAACGGTCGTCGACGCTGAACGGGGTGTCGTAGTAGCGGAAGAGTGCGCTGCGCAGATCGTCGAACGTGCCCATGACGTCCTGGACATCGGTGTCCGTCACCGCCGCCGTCTGCTGTTCCACGCTCACTCGGTCCTCCCGCCGGCGGCCGCCACCGGTCGCGCCATGGTCTCCAGTTTCTGCTGCAGTGAGGCCGCGATCGCCTCGGCGAGCGCCCTCGGCACGTTGTCGTACGCGCGGGTCTGCGCCTGCTTGCCCACCGAGGGCGGGAAGCCGCTGCACAGGACGGCCGCGCGTTCGTGCAGGGCGGGCAGGGGCGCGTACCGGTCGACGAAGAGTCGGCCGACGCCGACCCGGCCCTGGCCGGCTTCCGGCCGCCAGCGCATCGCGCCGATGCGGTGGCGGGCGAGCTCCAGGTAGACGCCCGTCTCGCGGTCCACCGTGTGGAAGACGCCGTTGCGGCGGATACGGGTCAGGCGTGCGTAGTCGGCTCCGCGCCACCGGTACAGGCCGTCCTCGTCGTCCCTCGCCACGGGGACGAACCGCTGGAGGCGCAGCTCGTACTTCTCCAGTGTGTTGGCGGTGTTCCCGCCGGGTGGTGCGGACTCGGGGCCCGGCGTCGCCTGCGGAAGCAGCTCCATCAATTGCAGGGCGGCGCACGGGACGTAACGGACTCTGAGGTACTCCGCGGCTTCCTGGAGGTTTTGCAGGTCTTCGTACTGGAACAGGAGTGTGTCGGGCAGCGGCGCCTCGCCGGTCTCCGGCCGGTGGGGGACGGTGATCAGCTCCATCCACTCCTGTGCGGCCTCCTCGACACGCGCGCTGATCCGCGCGGTGCGCGCGCCGGTCAGCAGCGCGAGGCCGTCGGCGTGGGGCAGTTGGGTCAGTACCGGCGGGGCCACCGACCAGCGGTCGGCCCGCAGGTCCACGTCGATGAAGCCGAGGGCGGCGGCTTTGCGCGTCCAGTCCCAGTCGGCGTACTCCTTCAGCTCCAGGCCCCATGTCCGGGCCTGGCCGCGGATCCCGTCGCGCAGTGCGGACGCCCTGCCGCTGCGGCTCTCGCTCAGCCAGCGCAGGAGGATCCCGCCGAACTCGGTGCTGCTCATCGGTCCCGTCATCGGTCCAGCTCCTTCGCCACCTGCACGTACGCGGCCCAGGAGGGTTCGTCGGACGCCTGCTGGGCGTTGAGGACGGCGCGGGCCCAGGCCCGCGGGTTAACGGCTTTCTTCGGTTCCGGTGTTCCGGGGTTCACCGGGCGGCCCTTCCAGCGTCCGCTCCGGCGCTCCAGGAGCCAGCCGCCGATGCCGTGGAAGCCGGCCTCGAAGCGGAGCGGGGCGGGGGTGTCGGGGAGGCGTTCGGTCCACCAGTCCGGTTGTTCCGGGGCCTGCAGCGTCCACAGTCGTCCGTCGACCGCCGCGAACAGCACCTCGTCCGCGTCCCGGCGGCACAGCTCCATGACGGCTGCCGCGTCCCGGGTGGGGGTGCTCGTGCAGTCGGCGCCGGTGATACCGGTCGGCAGGGTCTGCTCGTCCAGGAGGGAGGGTGTTGCCGAGGCCTTGCCGTTCATGACGGTGAAGCCGCAGACCCTGGTCGTCTTCGGCTCGATGACGGCCCGGTCCGCGGTGGTGAAACCGATCTCCGCGCCCGCACAGCTCACCGTGTGGGGGCCGGGTTCCAGGCGGAGTACGGCCAATGGGACGGGGCGGCCCGCGGCGATCGCCTTCCTGAGCTCAGGCCGCTCCCTCCCGTCGACCAGGAGAGTGCCCGTGCTCTCCGTAATGTCCGGAAGGACCACCTGAGGCTCGCCTCCTCGCAGGTAGAGGTCAGGATTGAGCGAGGGCGCGAGCTTCAGGCCGCCTTCGAGGCGGAGCTTGAACTGAGCTGGGGGCTGCAGGAGGCCGACCGCGCCCTGGACCTCCTTCAGCGCCCGGCGCAGGGTGACCGCGTCGTCGAAGGTGACGGGCTTGTGCAGGGACCAGCCCTGCGGCACCCAGGCCAGCTTGCCGGTGTCGGCGCTCCGGCCGGTGGTGGCGGCCTTGTCCAGCAACCGCTGTACGTCCCGCTGCGCGGTCGGGGCGGCGAGCACCACGTGTGCCTCCCCCGGGCGGAAACCGTCAGTGCCGGCCCAGACGCCGAGCACGTCGTCCCGGGCAAGCACCAGAACGGGAGAGGCAGGGCGGCTGAGCACCAGGCCGTCCCCGTCGCGGCGGATGCTCCTGGTGAGGGTGTGCGCGCTCGGGGCGGGCAGGCCCGTCACCTCGTAGTAGGCGGTGTCGCCGAGCTGTTCGAGGACGACGCCGCCCTTGAGCTCGATGCGCCCCTTCCGCTCTGGGGCCCGCAGGCGCGCCACCCAGCCGAGACGCCCCGCGTCCAGCCGCACCAGGAGTTCGGCCCGGGTGACACCGGTGGGCACCAGCTCGTCCGAACCGTCCCAGGAGGCTGCATAGTTGCCGATCAGTTTGGCGAGGAAGGGACGGAAATCCTCCTCCTGCAGCGCGTTGCGGAAGTTCTTGGAGAAGTGCCGTTCCATCCCCCGGATCTCGATCTGGGCTAGCAGCGTCTCCCCCGGCAGAGGCCAGGTCGTACCGTGCTCCCGCAGTGACCGGAAGAACTTCGGCAGGAAGGACCGGTCCGCGCCGCTGAGGAGCGCCTGTGACTGGGCGAATCCGATCATGCTCCGGTTGGAAGGCAGGTCGGCGGGGGCGGGGAGGGTGCACAGGCCCCGCGCGCCCCGCTGGCTGTGCTGCCAGGAGGCCAGCACCTGCCACATGCGGGACAGTGGCTCGTAGTGATGGCTGCCCAGTCGCTTCCCGTCGCCGGTCAACAGCTCGGAGAAGCGGGCGTGGTAGGCGGTGGCCCGGTGGTTGCTGTCGTTCACCATCCGGGACGCGGCGATCACCGAACAGGCCAGCAGCGGCAGAAAGGCGGGCACGCCGTCCTTGTCCTGCTGCCGCCTGCGCCAGCGGTAGTCCTCCAGCGCACTGTACGGTTCCGCGGTCTCCAATCGCAGGAACTTGCCCACGCATTGAGCGAGGGGCTCCTCCATGCCGTACCCGTTCCTGAGCTCCTGCTCCACGTCGTCGTCGACGTAGAACAGCGTCGGGTGGCCGGCATGCTGCCGCCCGAAGAACTCCTCGGCCAGCGCGTCCTGCCACGCCTGATAAGAATGGTCCACTCTGTCCCCAAAAGAGATGTTCCGGTGCCCTCTTCGTGAAATCCCCGGCACGGAACGGTCTTCCGCGTCATTCTGGACCCGCCGCTCGGCGGGCCGCTACCGAACGCCTTCTCGGGCGCAGCCCTCCACGGGCGCCGCCCGGCGTAAGCCGGCGGCACACACCTCACGGAGGGTCCCACTTGTCCTCCCCCCACCGCTTCCACAAGCATCCCTTGCAGCAATCGCACGACCACCCGAAAGACTGGCCAGAGCTTCACCAAGAGCGATGAATCCACGGAAATCGCGACCCCACCGCGACACCCCCGGCACATCAATCAATGCAACCTACAACCGAAGATTATCCGTGCCGGTGATACGGAGAGATTGGGGGTCGCCCATGGAACTACGGTCCGGGCGGCGCTCTCCGGACACACCAGCCGCACCACTGCGGCAGCTGCCGCCCGTGCCCCCTCGGCGTCACCCCCGGTGTGCACCCTCCCACCCGTCCGGCCCGCTCGAGCACGCGACATCCCCAAGCCTCCCCTTCGACGGGCGGCCCTGCCCTCATGCGTGCCCTCCTCAGAAGAAAACCCGGCACTTCTCGACCATCCCGATTTTCTCGAAGACCCTCTTCACCCCCGCCTGAAGGAAGGCGCATCGACCGAATGCTTCGCTGTATGAGCAGCGCCTGGCAACGGCAGGAACACCGTCGCAGCCTCTGACCTGACGAGCGATCAGTAATTTTCCTGCCTCCGCGACTTCTCCGAATTCACTCGTCCGGTAAGGCAGTTGCTTTCCAGGTCTTGTGCATGCGGATAGGGAAATCGCGGAAGAGACGCCGAGGGGGGCGGGCCATGAAGGACGTCACTCACTTCCGTCCAGGGGCGGGAGGACCGTTTCTCACGATGTGGGGCCGTCCGCGGACGGCGTGGGCTCAGGCGGCGACCGAGAGGGGGCCGGCCCCGGAGCCGAGCGAGCGCAGGATCCGCGCCTCCTCCTTCCGGGCGGCGGAGGAAGGGATGCGGCCGGTGGCGCGGCGGAGGGCGAGGCGGGCGAAGGCGTCGGCGGTCTCGTTGAGGTCGTGTCCTACGTGGCCCTTCAGCCAACGGACCTGGACGCGGTGACGGTGGCACACCAGGCGGTCCATGAGCTGCCGGCTCTCCGGGAAGAGGAGGGTGCGGCGGGCGGCTTCCGGGTCGGCGGAGCGCAGGGCGGCGTCGACCGCCTTGACCGCCTCGATGCTGTCGCACAGCAGGACCACGGGTGCGTCCTCGTGGCGCTCGAGGAGGCTGAGGGCGGCGGCGCAGACACCGATGACTTCGGCCTCACCGCTGCTCGAGGCCAGGGAGTCGCCGTGACCGGTGGTCCCGTCCTCGGCGGCCCAGCCGTAGCCGCACAGCGCGGACTCGTCGCCGACGGCGGCGTCGGCGACGGCCACGACGGCGGTGTCGGGGAGGTCGGCGAGCAGGGCGTAGCGGTCCTCGCCGACCGAGAGCGTTGCCGTCGGACGTTCGTCGTCGTCCTCGGCCGTGCCGGCGGGAGGGGTGTCGGCGAGGACGGCGGCGAGAGCGCGGTGACAGCGCGGGCAGTCGTCGGCCCGTTCGGGGCAGTCCGCCCGGTGCCTCGCGGTCAGCTCGCGCACGCGGTGCCACGCCTCGGGCTCGGCCTCGGCGAAGCGCGTCAGGGCCGCGGCGCGGCACTGCGCGACGAGCTCCGCGAAGGGCCCCGTGGTCACGCAGGCCCGCATCCGGTCGTGGAGGTCCGTGGCCCGGAGCTGGGCTTCGCGTGCGCGGGCGGCGAGGACCGCGGTGTCCTGGTAGGCGTCGTCCAGGGCGTCGAGCCGGGTGCGCCGTACGGAGAGGGAGCGGGCGAGCGCGTCCCGTTCGGCCTGTCCGATCGCGTAGCGGCCCCAGGCCAGCGCGACGCGGGCGTGACGGCTCCACCGTTCGACCACCGCGTCGTGCGGGAGGTGCGGGTTCTCCTCCTCCCGGGCGTCGCGCAGGAGGGCCTGGACGAAGGCGTCGTCGTCGCAGTCCCGCAGTGCGCGCACCGGTGCCGGCGGTTCGCCGCCTGCCTCCTTCCGGTCCCAGGCCCACCGGACGAGGCCGCTCTCCGGCGCCTGCGGTGCGCCGTCCGGCAGCCCCCTGTCGCGGAGCTCCTGCCGCAGGGCCTCGTCGAAGGCCACCGCGAACGCCGTGCGCGCCACCCTCAGCTCCAGCGGGTCAGCCGGCCGGGAACGGTCGGTGACGCGGCGGGCACGCTGCTCCTTGTACCGGGCCTCCGCCTGCGACCGGGCCCGTCGCACCCTGCGGGCGTGGGCGCGCAGCCGTCGCAGCCGCTCGGGGGGCTGCACCGAAAGCTCCGCGCGCCGGACGGCCCCGCGGGCGAGGACGTCGGCGTGGGCGAGGACGGCGGTGACGGGGCCGGTGAGCGAGGCGTGGTCCAGGACCGCGGCGGTCTCCGGAGCGCAGACCCCGTTCATGCGGGCGAGGACGGCCTCCTGCAAGGCGGTGAAGTCGTCGGCGAAGCGACGGATCAGCTCGGTGTGCTCGGTGATCGTCACGATGGCCTTCCGGGTCGCGGGTGGTGGTGAGCGGGGCCGTGCGGGGTGTGTGACCGGCGCGGGTGCGGGCGGGCCCGTGAATCCGGCACCTGGGCGTCCGGGCGTCCGGTGCCGGCGGGGGTGTGCGCCGCCGCCGTGCGGAGCCGGCGACGGCGCCCGGCAGGCTCCGTCCGCGGTCGGGGCTACCGCACCTGGCCGGTGAAGATGGCCGTGCGGTACCAGCCGGAGCCGGAGGTGTCGGCCGGCGTGATCTCGATCTGGGCGTTCCTGGCCGTCTCGGGGAACGCGCAGGCCGTCTTCCAGGTCTGCGACTTGCCCGGCAGCAGGTGCGCGTCGGGCGTGCCGTCGAAGCCTGCTTCCGTGTCGAAGATCTCCTCGGCTCCGTCCGGGCAGGACAGGCTGACCAGGGTCAGGTCGATCGGGGATTCGGAGCCGTTCTGCAGGGTGACGGAGAAGGCCAGGTAGGCCTCGCCGGACGGGCTGGCGTACTCGCCGGAGGTGCCCCGGCCGAAGCCGCTCAGGTGCGCCTTGACGCCGTTGTTCCACGTGGCGGTCTTGTCCAGCGCGACGATGATGGTGTCGCTGCCGGAGTCGTCCTGGACGTCCTGCGCGTCCTCGGCGCTCCGGGTGTCCTGCGAGGCGCTGACGGTGGCCGCCGGCGGCTCGGTGTCGGTCTGAGCGCCGCCGGTGGTGGAGCAGGCGCTCAGGGAGCAGCCCACGACGGTCGCGGCCACGGCGAGGACGGTCCTGCGCGGGCGGGTCAGGGACGCCGCGATCGACGCGAGGAGCGGTGAGGCGCCGTGGATGGGCCGCGCTCCGCGCCGCGACGGCTCCCTCCCGGCCGGCGGCTGCGCGGAAGCGGGGGCCGTCTGCGGCGCCGCGCCCGGCGCACTTGCGACCGGGGCCCGACCGGCCGCCGTCCGGTGCCGGGGACCGCCCGTGGGCACGGCGGAGACAGCGCACGGGGACGAAGGGGAGGGAGAGGGCGGCGTGCCGGGGATGTTCGGGTGGCTCATGGGGTCGTTCCTTGTCTGGATGGGGAGGGAAGGGAAGTGACTGAGAAGCGGGAGGAGAGGGCGCTCCCGCCGGCGGAACTGGGCGCGGCGTCACAGCCCGGGCGTCACGGACACGCGGGCGCGGGAGTCGTGGACCGTGCCCGCGGATGGGCCTCGTCCAGGCGGGCCCCGGCATCGGGGAACCCGCACCGTGGGACTGTCAGCTCCGCAGGCCCCGGATCTTCCGGCCCAGCTCGCCGTGCGGGTCGAGGAGCGCGCCCGCGACGCGGCCGGCGGAGTCCCTCACACCGCCGCTGAAGTTGAGCCGGCCGGAGGAGCCGACGCTGGCGCAGACGCCCTCCCAGTAGGCGGGCTCGCGCTCCCAGCGGACGTCGGCGAGCAGGCGCTCGACCGTCTCGTAGCTCATGGCCTTGCCGGGGTCGCACCAGGGAGTCGCGCGGTGCAGCAGGATGCCGAGGCCCGCCATCACGGCCGGGGCGGTGATCGCGCTGCGCCGGGCGAAGTCCGGGAAGCGGCCCCCGATCAGCCGGGACACCAGCCGGACGACCACTGCCTCCACCTCGTCGGCGTCGGTGTTGGACGGCAGGTTGCCCTCGTGGACGTTGGCCGCCGAGTACTCCACGCCCTTGCTGCCGAAGACGGTGGTGACGATCAGCGCCCGCAGCGCGGACAGCGTCACGACCTCCTGGTCGGTCCTGGTGAGCTGCCGCTTGCCGGCGTTGACCAGCTTGCCGAACGGCATCCGCTGCCCGTCCGACTCGACCTCGAGCTTCTCGCCGACGGTGTAGGAGAGACGGGTGGCGAGGTCGCGCTGGTCCATGGACATGGCCAGGTTCTTGGCGACGTCGACGCCTTTGACGTTGCGGTCGTAGAAGATCTGCCGCGCGTCCGCCGGGGAGATCCCCAGGTAGAGCTCGAAGGGGATGCGGACCCGCCGGCCGAGCTCGGTGTAGGTGAGGCCGAAGGACTCCGGGTCCCGGTAGATGTCGTGCCAGGCGGTGGTCTGGGTCTCGCCGTCGATGGCGATCACCATGGCGTCCGGGGCGACGGTCAGCGTCCGCAGGCCCGAGCCGGGGACCAGCTCGTCGCTCATCGCGGCGATCTCGCCCGGGTGCCAGAGCGTGATCGGGGGCGTGGACCAGGCGGAGCCGTGCTTGCCGAGGATGCCTGCGGCGATGTACTCGGCGTAGTCCGGGATGTTCCTGCCCTTCTGGGACTTCAGCGTCCGCTGCACGGTCGCGCGCAGCTCGGCGCGGCGCCGGTCGTGCCCGGACGCGGCCTTGAGGGCGCGCGGGTCCTCCTCCTGACGCGGTGACGGCACGAGGCGCACCAGCGTCGCGAGGGACAGGGTGCCGATGACCGCGTCCTCGCGGAACGGCATGACGGTGAGCGGGATTCCTTCCGGGATGCCGCTCGGCATGGTCAGGCGCATGGGTCCCCCCTGGGTGGTGGTCGATCAGCCGTCACCCGGCCCCGGGGCGCCGCGCGTCCCCCGGCGTCCCGCCGGAAGGACGGCGTGGAGCGAGGGGCTGGGCGGCGCTCAAGGACATGGCTGTGGCAAAGGAAGTGACGCTTCACGCCGCAGAGTCCTGCTCACCGACGGAAGCGAGTCCATGTAAACACGAACGCGAAAGCACTGTCCAACAGCTTGCACGAGTTGACGTGTGCTGTAGGGTGTGACCACGCCGACCATCGGAGCCAGGACTCATCCATGCCGCAGCCATCCGCACCGTCCGCCCAGGTGACAGCCGCCGAGATCTCCCGCATCGCGGGGGTCACGCGCGCCACCGTCAGCAACTGGCGACGCCGGCACGACGACTTCCCCGCGCCCTCGGGCGGCACGGACAGCAGCCCGCTGTACGACCTGGAGGAGGTCCGCGCCTGGCTCGCCTCCCGCGGACAGCACACGGCGGCCACGCCCAGCGGGGAGCTGCGCACCACCCTGCGCCTCCGTGAGCGGGCCGTCGCCGGCACGTCCGACCTGCTCCTGCTGGTCCTGGCCGCGGCCCGCCGCCCCGCCGACGACCTCACCGGTCTGCTCGCGCTGCCCGACGCCGACCTGCTGAAGCAGGCGAGCGACGCGGCGGCCGGGGCCGCGGACGTGGTGCCGGACGCGGAACCCGTCCGGTTCACCGACGCCGACGCCACGGTCCTGCGCGCCCTGCTGCTCTGCGTCCGCGACGAGGGCGCGCAGACGGCGCTGGGCGTCCTGGCGGAGCGGGAGCTGGAGGACAGCGCCGCCAGCGGCGCCTACCGCACCCCGGCCCCGCTCGCCGACCTGCTGGCCCGCCTGGTCCCGGGCTCCCCCGCCCGCGTCCTCGACCCCGCCTGCGGCAGCGGCACCCTGCTGACGGCCGCGGCGGCGCGCGGCGCGCGCGAGCTGTACGGACAGGACAGCCTCCCCGTCCAGGCGCGGCGCGCCGCGGTCGGCCTGACCCTGACGGCCGGGGAAGGCGCGGACGTCACCGTGCGCTCGGGCGACAGCCTGCGCGCCGACGCCTTCCCGGACCTCACCGTCGACGCCGTGCTGTGCAACCCGCCCTACGGCGACCGGGACTGGGGCCACGACGAACTGGCCTACGACTCGCGCTGGGCGTACGGCTTCCCGCCCCGCGCCGAGTCCGAGCTGGCCTGGGTCCAGCACGCGCTGGCCCACCTCGAACCGGGCGGCCACGCCGTGCTGCTCCTCCCGCCGGCCACGGCGTCCCGCTCCTCCGGCCGCCGCATCCGCGCCGAACTGATCCGCAGCGGCGCGCTGCGCGCGGTGGCGTCCCTGCCGCCGGGGGCGGCGATCCCGCTCCACATCGGTCTGCAGGTGTGGATACTGCAACGCCCGGAGCCGGCCCGGCCGGCGCACCAGACGGTGCTCTTCGTCGACGCGGCGGGCGAGCCGTCGGCGCCGGGACGCGGCGGAAGCCGTTCGGGTTCGGTGGACTGGGCGCGGGTGACGGAGCAGATTCTCTCCGCGTGGACGGCGTACGCCGAGGACCCGGACGGTTTCGAGGCGCGGGCCGGTGTGGCGCGGGCGGTGAGCGTCGTCGACCTGCTCGACGAGGTCGTCGACGTGACCCCGGCCCGGCAGGTGCGGGCCTCGCAGGCGGACGTCGACCCGCAGGAAGTGGCCCGCGAGGCCGCGGCGGCCCGCGAAGGACTGGCGGCGGCGGTGCGGACGGTGGCCGGGCTGGCGGGCATGGCGCGGTGGGACGCCGCAGGGGCTTCGGCACGGGAGTGGCGTACGGCGACAGTGGCCGACCTGGCGCGGGGCGGGGCCCTGAAACTTCTCCGTTCGGCTCCGGTTCCGCCGACGGCCTTCGAGCCCGAGGCGAACGCCGCGAAGAACGGTACCTACAGCGGAAATCGCTGGCGCACGCTGACGGGCGGTGACATCGCTCGCGGGAGCGAGCCGACGGGATCGGTCCTGGATGTGCAGGCCAAGCAGATGCCCGAGATCGCGGTGGGCGACGTTCTGCTCCGCAACCTGGTCAGCGGCACCGGACCCGTAGCGCGCGTTGCCGGCGAGACGGATGCCGGCGCCCTCCTCGGACCCGGCGTCCACCTGTTCCGGCCGGACCCGGCACGACTCGACCCCTGGTTCCTCCTCGGCTTCCTCAGCGCCGAGGCCAACCTGGCCGGCGCCTCGACCGGCAGTTCCACCCTCCACGTCACACCGGGTCGCCTGCGCGTGCCGCTGCTGCCCCTCGAGGAGCAGCGCCGGTACGGCGAGGCGTTCCGGCACGTGGAGGCGCTGCGTGAACAGGCGCGGCGCACACGGGACTTGGCCGAGGAGACGGCACGGCTCGTGAGCGGGGGGCTCACGGGCGGACAACTGGTGCCGGAGCCCACCTAGGCTCTGGAACCACCCCCACCTCTGATGCGGACGGATGAGGAACACCTCCCTCCCGCCGCGCTCACAGTCACCCGTAGCAGCCCCGGAAGGGAAACGGAAGAAGTCTTGAACAGCAGCAAGCACACGGAGTTGGCGAACCACGCGTGGTCCGTCGCCGACCTCCTGCGGGGGGACTACAAGCAGTCCGACTACGGCAAGGTCATCCTGCCGTTCACGGTGCTGCGGCGACTGGAGTGCGTGCTGGAGCCGACCCGCGAGAAGGTCGCCCAGATCGCGGAGCAGCACAAGGACAGTGACATCGACCCGGACCGCTTCCTGCGCCGGGCCTCGGGCCACTCCTTCTACAACCGGTCGAGCCTGACCCTGAAGAAGATCGCCGCGGACCCGCAGAATGCGGCGAAGAACCTCGCGGTGTACGTCGGTGCGTTCTCCGACAACGCCCGCGGCGTGCTGGACCGCTTCGAGTTCGCCCAGCAGATCAAGCGGCTGGACACCGCGGGGCTGCTCTACCAGGTCATCGGCAAGTTCACCGACCTGGACCTGCGTCCCGAGGTCGTGCCCAACCACAACATGGGCTACATCTTCGAGGAGCTGATCCGCCGCTTCGCGGAACAGTCCAACGAGACGGCCGGTGAGCACTTCACCCCGCGCGAGGTGATCCAGCTCATGGTGCGGCTGCTCGTCGCCCCGGACGGCGACGCGCTCCAGCTTCCGGGCGCGGTGCGCACGGTCCTCGACCCTGCGTGTGGCACGGGCGGCATGCTCTCCGCGATGGACGACCTGATCACGGAGCTGAACCCGGACGCCACGGTGGAGGTGTACGGGCAGGAGCTCAACCCGGAGTCGTGGGCGATCTGCCGGTCCGACCTCATGATCAAGGGCCAGGACCCGGAGAACATCGCCTTCGGCAACTCCTTCTCCGACGACGGCCACGCCCGCAAGACCTTCGACTACATGCTGGCCAACCCGCCGTTCGGCGTGGAGTGGAAGAAGGTCAAGGACGAGGTCGAGCGCGAACACAGGGAACTCGGCGAGGCCGGCCGCTTCGGCGCGGGCCTGCCGCGCATCAACGACGGCTCACTGCTGTTCCTCCAGCACATGATCTCGAAGATGAAGCCGGTCGACGTGGACGGCGGGGGCGGCTCGCGCCTCGCGATCGTCTTCAACGGCTCACCGCTGTTCACCGGCGCGGCCGGCTCGGGCGAGTCGGAGATCCGCCGCTGGATCCTGGAGAACGACTGGCTGGAGGGCATCGTCGCCCTGCCGGACCAGCTCTTCTACAACACCGGCATCTCGACGTACTTCTGGATCCTGACCAACCGTAAGAGCCCGGACCACAAGGGCAAGGTCGTCCTGCTGGACGCCCGCGACCAGTGGCAGAAGATGCGCAAGTCGCTGGGCGACAAGCGCAAGCATCTGGGCAAGGAGCACATCGCCACGATCGTCAAGCTGTACGGCGAGGCCCTGGCCGTGGTGGACGACGCGGACCACCCACTGCACGGCAAGGTGAAGGTCTTCCGCAACGAGGACTTCGGCTACCAGCGGATCACGGTGGAACGCCCGCTGAAGCTGCGGTTCGAGATCACGGAGGAGACGCTGGCGGCACTGGAGGCGTCCAAGGCGATCCAGAAGCTGCCCCAGGCCCCGGCCTTGGCGGACGCCTTCAAGTCCCTGGTGGGCACGAGTTGGGCCACGAAGCAGGAGGCCTGGCTGACCCTGAAGGATGCGGTGGTCCAGGCCGGCGGGACGTGGCCGACGGGGGCGCCGTTCAACAAGGCGCTGCGGGATGTGATCGGAGTGCGGGATCCGGAGGGCGAGGTGCAGCTCGTCAAGGGGCAGCCTGAGTCGGACTCGGAACTTCGGGACTATGAAAACGTTCCGCTGGAAGAGGACATCGAGGAGTACCTGGCACAGGAGGTTCACCCGCACGTGCCGGACGCATGGATCGACCACAGCAAGACGAAGATTGGGTACGAGATCCCGTTCACGCGGCACTTCTATGTGTATGAGCCGCCTCGGCCGTTGGCGGAGATCGATGCGGAGTTGAAGGCGCTGGAGGCGGAGATTCAGAGCCTCTTGAGCGAGGTGACGGAATGACTCCCTGGCCGGACATGAAGGTCGGGCGCGTCGCCCGACTGATCAGCGGAGTTGGCTTTCCGCACCAATATCAGGGCAAAACGTCGGGAGCACACCCGTTCCTCAAAGTATCCGACCTCGCCTCAGCGGTTTCGGGATATCACCTGGTAACTGCCCAGAACTGGGTGGACCAGGCAGACCTTGCCTCGCTCGGCGCCCGTTTGGCACCCAAGGGAGCCATCGTGTTCCCCAAGGTGGGAGCCGCCATGCTCAAGAATCCCCGCCGCCTGCTCGATCTTCCGGCAGCGATGGACAACAATCTGATGGCTATCGTCCCCAACTCTGGCGAGCCACGCTTCTGGCTGTACGCTCTCAGCACCATTGATTTGGGCGAGATTTCGGCGGGGGGTGCACTTCCCTATGTCAACGAGGGACAAATTCGGGACCTGCACATCCCATTCCCCAGCGTTGAACAGCAGCGCCACATTGCCGACTTCCTCGACGCCGAGACCGCCCGCATCGATGACCTCGCTTTCAGGCAGTCCGACCAGTCCCAACTCCTTGCCGACAGAGACGTCAGTAATCTTTCCGAGGTCTACCAAAACCTGACGCAGGAATACGGCTCCATTCGACTCCGCCACATTTTGTTGCGCATCGAACAAGGATGGTCACCTCAATGCGATGACCGGCAAGTATCCGGACAAGAATGGGGAGTAGTCAAGGCCGGTTGCGTCAATGGAGGAATTTTCGATCCTACACAGCATAAGGCGCTCCCGGATCAAGTTTCGCCGCGCAAAGAATACGCTCTAAAGGAGGGCGACCTCCTTATGTCACGAGCAAGCGGCTCAACGGAGCTCATTGGCAGTGTTGGCATCGTCCCTAGGCTCGAGCACAACTTGCTCCTGTGCGACAAGGTCTATCGGCTCAGTTTGGACTCCAGGCTGGGACAAGCCGAATTCGTTGCCCGCATGCTTCGCAGCCACATGGTGCGTGAGCACATCAAGATGGGAATCTCCGGAGGAGAGGGTATGGCCAACAACCTGCCCATAGCCGTTGTAAAGGACTGCGTCTTGCCCAAGGCTCCCCTGAATGTGCAAACGTCAACGGCGCGGAAACTCGATAGGGACTTCTCAAGAACGGCGCGCGTACGCAATGCCTTGCAGCGGTCGATCAAGCTACTCGCCGAACGCCGCCAAGCCCTCATCACCGCCGCAGTAACCGGCCAGTTCGACGTATCCACCGCCAGCGGACGCAACGTAGCCGAAGGAGTCTCCGTATGAGCCCCGTGCACGACGAGTCCTCTTTCGGTTCCGCGATCGTCGCCGCCCTCTGCGAGCGCGGCTGGCGCGAGGCGAACCCCGAGGACTACCAAGCCGACCTCGGCCTCGACACCAACGAGCTGTTCACCTTCATCGGTGCCACCCAGCCCGACGAATGGGACGAACTCCTCACCGTCTATGGCGGCAACCCCAACGAGGCACAGCGCGGATTCGCGCAGCGCCTCGACCGGGCCATCGCCGACGACGGCCTCCTCCATGTCCTCCGCAACGGCGTGAAGGACCGCGGAGTCCGGCTCCGCGTCGCCTACTTCAAGCCCAATCTCATCTCCGCGGACTCGGTCCTCGACGGCTACCGGGCCAACCGCCTCACCGTTGTCCGGGAGCTCCCCTACGCCACCAAGCAGGCCGACTGGGGCCACCGCCTCGACCTGGCCCTGTTCCTCAACGGCATCCCCGTCGCCACGGCCGAGCTGAAGAACCCACTCACCGGCCAGGGCGTCGAGCAGGCCAAGGAGCAGTACCGGACCGACCGGGATCCGACCGAACTGATCTTCACGCGCCGCGTGATCGCCAACTTCGCGGTTGATCCGGACCTGGTCTTCGTCACCACGCAACTGCGCGGCAAGAGCACCCGGTTCCTGCCGTTCAACACCGGCTCGAACGGCCCCGGCCAGCCTGGCGGTGCCGGCAACCCGGCGCCGACCGCCCACGGCAAGTACGCCACCTCCTACCTCTGGGAAGAGGTCTGGCAGCGGGACAACTGGCTCGACCTCCTCCAGCGTTTCGTGCACCAGCAGAAGCACAAGACGCCCGGTGGCGGCACCACCAAGACGACGATCTTCCCCCGCTTCCACCAGTGGGACGTGGTCCGCAAGCTCACCGCGCACGCGTCCATCCACGGCGCCGGCCAGAACTACCTGATCATGGCCTCCGCCGGCTCCGGCAAGTCGAACACCATCGGCTGGCTGGCCCACCGCCTCAGCGACCTGCACGCCGACACCGACCCGGCCGTCCTCGACGCCGAGGCTGTCGCCGATGGTCGCATCAAGCCCGGCGAGCCCGTCTTCGACAAGGTCATCGTCATCACCGACCGCCGCGCGCTGGACGCCCAGCTCTCGGCGACCGTCGGCAGCTTCTCGCAGACCGAGGGCCTGGTCGTGAAGATCGACGAGAAGCAGGGGGCGAAGAGCGAGCAGTTGGCCCGCGCGCTCTCCCGGGACACCGGGAAGATCGTCACGGTCACTCTGCACTCGTTCCCGGCGCTGCTGAACTACATCAAGGGCAACCCGACCGAGATCAAGGGCACCCGCTTCGCGATCATCGTGGACGAGGCGCACTCCTCCCAGTCCGGCGACGCGGCCACCGCCGTGAAGTCCGCCCTGCGCGACCTCGGCCTGGACGCCGACTCGGACGACGAGGGCGCGACCAAGGTCACCGTGGAGGGCAAGCTGAAGGCGAAGGCGGTCGAGCGCTCACAGGCCGCCAACCTCTCCTACTTCGCCTTCACGGCTACCCCCAAGTCCAAGACCCTCGAACTCTTCGGAACGGAAGGTGTGGAGAACGGCAAGACCGTCTACCGCCCCTTCCACACCTACTCCATGCGCCAGGCCATCGAGGAGGGCTTCATCCTCGACCCCCTGCGTAACTACGTCACTTACAACACGTACTGGAAGCTCGCGAACCTCAACCGCGACGAGAAGGAGGTCGACCCCTCCAAGGCGAACAGCCTGCTCGCCCGGTTCGCACTCCTGCACGAGCACACGGTGTCCCAGCACGCGCAGGTGATCGTGGAGCACTTCGTCGCCCACACCCGCGGCCGGCTCGGCGGCCGGGCGAAGGCCATGGTGGTCACGGCGTCCCGCCAGTCCGCCGTGCAGATGGCCCGCGCCATCAAGAGCTACATCGCGGACCGCGCGTACGACACGAAGTACCCGGACCTCGGCGTCCTGGTCGCCTTCTCCGGTTCCCTCACCCTCGACGGTGAGGAGACCACCGAGAGCAAGGAGAACGGCGGTCTGCCGGAGAGCGCGCTGCCCAAGGCGTTCGCCTACACCCGCGCCGACGACAAGGCCGCGAAGGCCGGCGGCAGGGGCCAGCAGGAGTACCGGATCCTGGTCGTCGCCGAGAAGTACCAGACCGGCTTCGACCAGCCGCTCCTCACGACGATGTACGTCAACAAGACGCTGACCGGCATCGCCGCCGTGCAGACGCTCTCGCGTCTCAACCGCACCGCCGACCGCAAGTCGCAGGCCGACCTCGCCGTCCTGGACTTCGTCAACGAGGCCGAGGACATCCAGGACGCGTTCCGCCCGTACTTCGAGGAGGCGCTCACCCTGCCCTCCGACCCGAACCTCCTCTACACGGCCCAGAGCCGCGTCATGTCCGCGCCGATCATCTCGGAGCAGGACATGGACCAGTTCGTCGCCGCGTACTTCGAGGCGCAGGAGAAGGCCGGCGGTTCCCAGGCCAAGTGGGAGAAGCTGCACGCCGAGCTGTACCGGCTCCTCTCCCCCGCCGTCACCCGCTTCAGCGCCCTCCTGGAGAGCGAGGAGGAGGACGACGTCGAGACGGCCGAGGAGTTCCGGTCCCACCTCAACGACTACGTCCGCAAGTACGGCTTCCTCGCGCAGATCGTCCCCTACCAGGACGCCGACCTGGAGCGGCTGTACCTGTACGGGCGTTACCTGCTCAACCGGCTCCCGCGCCTCGCGGACGGTGGCGTCGACATAGGGGAGGTCGATCTCAGCCACCTGCGCGTCGAGAAGACCGGCGAGCACGACAAGTCCCTCGTGCCCGAAGGCCCGGCCGAGCTCAAGGGGTTCGGTGACGGGGTCGGCGGTGGGAAGGACGTCGAGAAGTCGCTGCTATCGGACCTGATCGAGAAGTTCAACGCGAAGTTCGGCACGGAGTTCACCGAGGAGGACGTCCTCCCGGCCTTCAACGCGACGAAGAAGGACCCCAAGGTCCGGGCCGCCGCCCTCGTCAACGACGAGGAGAACTTCGGCGTCGTCTTCGACAAGAAGTTCGAGGAGAACATGATGGACCATGTCTCCACGATCGACACGCTCGGCAAGCGGTACTTCGGGACGGACCGGGACTTCAAGTCCAACCTCGACCGCAGTGCGCGCCGCGCGGCCTGGCGGATGATCCGCCGTGAGGAAGGGCTGGACGACTTCTGACAGCGCCTGGGGCACCGGCACCCACCCGGTGCCGGTGCCCCAGGACGCGTCTGTCTGCCTCAGCCGCGCGCGGCCTGCTCCACGAAGGCGGACCAGGCGTTGGCGTCAACGCTGAGCACTGGGCCCGTTGCCCGCTTCGAGTCCCTGACCAGTACAGCGTCCGGCGCAAGGCAGACCTCGACGCATTCGCCTCCCTCCCCGCTGCTGTGGCTGCTCTTGAACCAGTGGGGCTCCCTTGCCTGGCGGTTCATCTCTCTCCCAGAAGTCCCTCGACGAAAGCCATCGACTCACGCGGAGTCAGGGCTTGCGCCCTGAGGATGCCGTACTGTTCCTCGACATCCCGCACCTCTTCCCGCTCGTTGTAGAGGCGGCTGGTCCGCTGGACTTCAACGTAAGCCATCCGCTGTCCGTCTCTTGTTTCGATCAGAGTGAACGGGCCCCCGAGGCCGCAGTGTTCGATGCCGGTGGTGGGCATGATCTGGATTTCCACGTTCCGTCGTTGGCCGTGGAGAAGGATCTGTTCCAGTTGCCCTCTGTGCGTGGACGCACCGCCGAGTGGACGGCACAGAACCGCCTCCTCGATCACGAAGCTGAGTGTCGGGAGTGGGCTTCGGGCGAAGATCTCCTGTCGGGCCAGGCGAGCGGATACGCGCTGCTCGACGGTCGCCTCATCGAGCAGGGGCCTACGCATGGTGAAGACCGCACGTGCGTACTCCTCGGTCTGCAACAGACCAGGCACGGCGAGTGCTCCGTACACATGGAGTGAGACGGCCTCTTCCTCCAACCGCGCCATGTCCCGGAAGAAGGCCGGAAAGCGCGCCCGCGCCACCTCCCCCTTCAGCGCCACCAGCACCCCGCCCGCACCGAGCACTTCGTCGGCCTGCTCGATGAACCGAGGCTGCGGAACCCGACGTCCCTGCTCGTACGAGGCGATGGTGTCCGCCGAATACCCGACCCTTCTGCCGAGTTCGGCCCGTTCCATGCCCGCCCGCGTCCGCAGCAGCTTCAACTGCCGCCCGAACGCGCCGATCAGGCCCCTGGCAGGCTCGTCCTCGGCGTGCCGTTGCCCCGGCACCTCGGCGTCGACGCCGCTCTCCCTGTCCTCCAACACCGCACACCCCACTTCCCGCTCACGCGGCCGTACCGTCCCGTACACGATGTGCGCCCGCGGGTACTCCCCACCGCGTCAGCGCGTCACCCCTGGTCACGCTATGCCACACCACGCCACCGTGAGTGCATGACCGCAACGCAATCACCCGTCACGGTGCACCAGTTCACGATGCGTTTCAGCTCCACCCCGCGCGGCGCCCGTCTCGCCCGGCGCATGTGTGAGCACTGCCTCGACGCCTGGGGCGTCCCGTACGACAGCGACGCGCACGACGCCGTCACGCTCGTGGCCGCGGAGCTGTGCGCCAACGCCGTGCGGCACGGGCACGTGGCGGGCCGGGACTTCCGCCTGCGTCTGACCGCCACCCCGGCCACCCGCACCGTACGGATCGAGGTCACCGACACCCGGGGCGAGAGCCTCCCCCAGCTTCCCGCCACCGCGACGGACGACGGCGAGGGCGGACGCGGCCTGCTCCTCGTCGAAGCCCTCGCCGACCGCTGGGGCTGCGCACCGCGCCCGGACGGCCCCGGCAAGACGGTCTGGGCCGAGTACACGGTGAACACGCTGGAAACGGTGGCGCGATCCGGCCCGTCCGCCGCGCCCTCGTAGGCCCCGGCTGGACGCAGTGATCCCTTTCCGGAGAAACTGGCCGCGACCGACGGGGCTCGGGAGAACGAGCGAGCGCCGGTGAGGACGCGGGGCGGGGACAGGTGCCGGACAGACCGATCGCGGGCCGCTACGAGCTGCTGGAGCGGCTCGGCCACGGCGGCATGGGCGATGTGTGGCGGGGTTACGACGCGGTGCTGGACCGGCCGGTCGCCGTGAAGCGGATCCGGCCGCAGGCCGTCGCCGCCACGCCGCAGCTGGCCGAGGAGTTCGAGCGGCGCTTCCGCCGCGAGGCGCGGATCACCGCCCGCATCCAGCACCCGGGCGTGCCGCAGGTGTACGACGCCGTCCTCGACAGCGGCCACGAGCACCTGTTCCTCGTCATGGAGCTGGTGGAGGGCGTCCCCCTCACCCGGTACGTGCACCAGGAGCGGCCCCTCCCGGTCAGCTGGGCGGTGGCGGTCGCCGCGCAGGTCGCCACCGTGCTGTCGTACGCGCACGACGTGCCCGTGGTGCACCGCGACCTCAAGCCGTCCAACATCCTGGTCGCGCGGGACGGCACGGTGAAGGTCCTCGACTTCGGCGTCGCGGCGATCCTGCAGACCGACGTCACCAGGCTGACGGCCTCCGGCCGGCTCATCGGCACGCACCAGTACATGGCGCCCGAGCAGGTGCGCGGCACCCGGGTCACCCCGCGCACCGACCTCTACGCACTCGGCTGCGTGCTCCATGAACTCCTCTGCGGCACGCCGTTGTTCAGCGCGCACAGCGACTTCGAGCTGATGGACCAGCACGTCCGCGCCATGCCCACCCCGCTGCGGCAACTACGCGCCGAGGTACCGGAGGAGCTGGAGGCACTGGTCCTGCACCTGCTCCGCAAGCCCCCGGAGAGCCGGCCGGTGGACGTGCAGGAGGTGTACGAGCGGCTGATGCCCTTCCTGCCCGCGCCCGGGGAGTCCTCCGCCCTCGGGGAGGCCGGGCCGCCCGGGGCGCCGGACCCGACGGGGCTCTACCGCCGCCCCTACGCGCCCCGCTCCCGGGCCGAGAGCCGTCCCCGTCTCTCCCCGGACGCGGCGGCGCCCGGCCAGGTCGCCGAGCACGTGGTCTCGCCGCCCGAGCGGGAGCTGTTGCGGGCCCAGTTGCGGGAGGTCGACGAGCACTACATCGCCCTCATGGAGGAGGAGCGCTACACGCAGGCCGCCGAGGTCGCGGGCGAGATGATCGAGCCTCTGGCGCGGGCCCTGGGCGCCGAGAACAAGGCCGTCCTGCGGCTGCGCCGGCGCCGGGCGGTCAGCCGGCAGCTGGCGGGCGACCACCGGGCTGCGCTGCCCGAGTTCGAGGCGCTGGCCGAGGCGTACGGCCGGATCAACGGGCCGACCGACGAGGCCGCCCGCGACTGCCGCGCCCAGGCCGCCCGCTGCCGCGGCGAACTCGGCCAGGTGACCGAGGCCCTGGCGGAGCTCAAGGCCGTCCTGGAGGTGGAACGCGCCGTCGAGAGCGACGTCAGCGACGCGGCCGTGGAGCTGCGCCGCGACATCGGCGTGCTGCTGATCGGCCAGGGCAACCCGCGGGAGGCCCGGGCCTGTCTGGAGGCCCTGTACGAGGACGTGGTGCTCGTCCACGGCCCGCACCACGACGTGGCCGCCGAGGCCGCGGAGGTCTTGGCCATACTCCGCCGGGAACTCGACGGCGGTTGACCGGCGCAGCCCGGCCGGCAGACCGGTGGACGAACGCCCGAATGCCCGAACGGCCCGCGGCCACGCCGGGGCGGCCTAAAATCCCGGCATGCCGCACCTCGCCCTCGACAAGGCCTTCTGTCAGCAGCTGGAGAAGCTTGAGAAGCATGTCAGGAACGGCGTGTTCGACGCCTGGGAGAAGTTCGAGCGGCTCACCCTGGACCAGCTCTTCAAGGACCCGGGGCTGAAGCTGGAATCCCTCAAGGGCGCCAGGGACCGGCAGATCCGGACCATCCGGATCACCCAGGGGTACCGCGGCGTGGTCCTCGCGCCCGAGACGGGCGACACCTTCGTGCTGCTGCGGGTCGGCCCGCACGACGAGGCCACCGAGTGGGCGGTGAGGCAGAAGGCGACCATCAACGCCGTCACCGGCGCCGTGGAGCTCCGCGAGATCGCCACCCTGGAGGAGCTGACCCCTGCCTACGAGCGCGTCGCGCCCGCCGAGGAGCAGCGGCTCTTCGCGAAGGTCTCCGACGGGGAGATGGCCGCGCTCGGCATCGACGCCACCACTCTCGCGCAGGCACGCGTGCTGACCAGCCTGGAACAGCTCGACGTCTTCGGGCGGTTCTTCCCGCCGGACCAGTACAAGGTGCTGGAGCACCTGGCCCTTGGCGCGAGCGTCGAGCAGACGTGGCAGGAGGTCGTCGTGCCGGCGCTGGCCGACGCGGCCTCGCAGGAGCCCGTCGACACCACCGACTACGCGACCGCCATCGCGCACACCCGTACCCGGATCGCCGTCGTCACGGATGCCGACGAACTGCGCGACATCCTCGACAAGCCGTTCGCCGCCTGGCGGGTCTTCCTGCACCCCGTCCAGCACAAGGTCGCCTACCGCCCGTCGTACTCCGGTCCCGCGCAGGTGACCGGCGGGCCCGGCACCGGGAAGTCCGTCGTCGCCCTCCACCGGGTGCGGCACCTGCTGCGGCACCTGCGCGACGGCGACCGCATCCTGCTCACCACCTTCACCAACGCCCTCGTGGACGCCCTCACCGAAGGGCTCTGTCTGCTCGTCGACGATCCGGACCTGCGCGACCGGGTCGACGTCATGACCGTCGACGCCTTCGCCGGACGCGTGGTCAACACCTCACGCCGGCCGCTCACCGGGTACGAGGAGACCGCCCGGTGGGAACAGGCCGCGCAGGCCACCGGCTTCACCGGCACTCCGCAGTTCCTCGCCCAGGAGTACAAGCACGTCGTGCTCGCCCAGGGCATCCGCACCCAGGAGGAGTACGAGCACTGCGAGCGCCGGGGCCGCGGCAGCGCGCTGCCGTCCTCCGCCCGGCCGCTGGTGTGGCGGACCGTGGAGGAGTTCACCCGCCGGCTGGACGGGGACGGGCTGCGCACCTACCTCGGCACCTGCGTGGAGGCCACCGACCTGCTGACCGAGCAGGGGCCGTGCTACCGGCACGTCGTCGTCGACGAGGCCCAGGACCTCCACCCGGCCCAGTGGCGGATGCTGCGCGCGGCCGCCCCACGGCGCCCCGACGACCTGTTCGTGGCGGGCGACCCGCACCAGCGGATCTACGACAACCGGGTGTCGCTGAAGTCTCTCGGCATCAACGTCGCCGGCCGTTCGACCAAGCTGCGCAAGAACTACCGGTCCACCCAGGAGATCCTCAGCTGGGCGACAGGACTTCTGCTCGGCCGTCCCTTCGCCGAACTGGCCGACAGCGGACGGCACGACACCCTGATCGGGTACAGCTCCGCCCTGCACGGCTCCGGGCCCCGCGTCCACGAGGCGGAGACGGAGGAGGCCGAACTCGACGCCCTGGTCGAGCAGGTGCGCGCGTGGGTGGACGGTGGCGCCGCGTACGGGGAGATCGGGATCTGCGCGCGGTTCAACAAGACCTGCGAGAAGGCCAAGGACCGTCTGATCGCAGCCGGCGTCCCCGCCAGCCGGGTCCGTGCGGGAGCCGCCCGCACGGACGACGCGGTCAACGTGGGCACCATGCACACCTTCAAGGGGCTCGAGTACCGCTACACCGCCGTCGTCGGCGTCCACGACCGCGCCCTGCCGAACCCTTCGGCCATCACCCCGGAGGAGGTCGACCGGCTCCAGCACGAGGCCGACCTCGCCGCGGAACGCTGCCTGCTGTTCGTCGCCTGCACCCGGGCCCGGGACGGCCTGTACGTCTCGTGGACCGGGCAGCCGAGCCCGTTCCTGGTGGAGGCCGGCTGCGGGGCGGGGTAGCCGGGCCGGGCCGGTTCACTCACCGTTTCCGGATCGAACGCACGCAAGCAAGCCAATGAGGTTTGACGACGCTTTCATTTTCATGGGAAGGTGTGGTCACTTCAGCTCGCGAAGGGCGGTGCGGCGGACGTCGTGGCGCAAGGGGTGGGCGGGCGGTGGCAAGGGGGATGTGGCTTCAGCCGCCCGCGGCTTCGCCGGGGTGCCGGCGACCGGACTCCTCCTCCTGCCCGCAGCAGTGCGGGACGCCCTCGGTGGGGCGCTCGCGGAAGGGGTGTGTGATGGCCGACGAGAAGACTCCTGACGAGGGCGCGGTCGAAAGGGCCGGGCGGTGGGTCGCCGATCTCGCGGAGAAGGTCATGGTGAACGGCGTGGGGCCGGTCACGGGGTCGGTGACCTGGGCCGAGGACCGCCTTTCGCGTCGGCAGGGTGACGCTTACCGGGCACCTGACGACGAGGAGCGCCGTTCCTCCGAGGACATGAAGGACGACATCGACGCGGTCGTCGCCCGCCTCATCAAGGAGTCCGTGGCCGCAGCCGGGACCCAGGGGTTCGTCACCGGGCTCGGAGGTCTGATCACCGCAGGCGTGACGATCCCCGCGAACGTGGCCGCGTCCCTCGCCATCAACATGCGGATGGCCGGTTCCATCGCGCACCTCCGGGGATGGGACATCGGCGATCCGCACGTGCGGACCGTCGCGATGATGCTCGCGATCGGGATGAGCGCGCAGAACGTCCTGGCGTCCTTCGGCGTGAAGGTCGGCCAGAAGCTCGGCGAGCAGATGATCAAGAAGATCCCGATCACGGTGATCCGGGCAATCAACAGAAAGGCCGGGACCCACCTCGTCGCGAAGTACGGAACCCAGCGCGCCGCGATCACGCTCGCCAAGGGGATCCCGATCCTGGGAGGCATCGTCGGAGGCGCCGTGGACGCGGGAGCGACCGCTGTCATCGGACGGGCCACCGACAAGGCCCTGCGCGACGGCACCCTGCGGGCCGAGGAACCGAAGTGACGAAGAAGCGGACCGAGCGGACGAGGCGTGCCCCACGGGTTCCGGAATCTCCTGCACCGTCAGCGCGATCCTCGTCGCCCTGACGGTGGGCGAGGAAACGGAGAACGTCCCGCTCGGCGAAGGCGAAGCGCCCACCGCGCCCGGACGGTACGAGACCCCGCCGTCACCGCGGCCCCCTGACCCTTCCGGCACCGTGCTCCCCGCACCGGGCGCGGGGAGCACGGCGTTCCCTCCCGCACACGGGCGAGCCCGCCTCCGTCGCCGACGCCCCGACCGCTGCGTACGCCGGGTGACTCCGGCGAAGGAACAGTTACGCCCCTGGACCCCTGTGCTGCCCGGCCCCTGTGCGGTGGACCGGCAGGTGCGCGACTACGCCAAGGACGACCTGCGGGAGGTGCTCCTTGTGCACCTGTGTGAGGAACTCGGCGGCATCGTGATCTGCCTGAGCGTCACGGGCCGTCGCCTCCGGACCACCCCCTGTCTGGATACCGCCACCCCCAAGACATTCTCTAAATCTCGGCCCGCGCCGGCATGGCCCTCGGCCTCGCCCACCCGACAGCAGCGGGCGAGGAGGCTGCTCCGGCAGCCCTGTTTCCTGGCGGGCCGCCCGCCCGCCGTGTCCGTCCTCAGCCGGCCTCCCGCACTCGCGCGGCGGTCCGTTCGACGAGCTCGCGGACGCCCTCGGCGGCGTTGTCCGAGAGTTCTCCGAGTACGGCGTCGGCGGCGGCGAGGAGGGCACGGGCCTCCTCGGGGCGGCCCGCGTCGGCCAGGGCGAGGGTGAGCCGGTAGTGCTCCTCGGTGATGAAGCGGCCGAGGTTGACCCGGTGCCAGTGGCACAGCGAGTCGTCGCCCGGGGTGGCCAGGGTCCCGCGCACGGCGGCCAGACTGTCCACCGCCTGCGGTAGCCGGCCCGCCTCCCGCTCCAGGCGGGCGAGGGTGCGCCGGGCCGAGGCCCGCTCCCATGCCGTCTCCTGAAGGGCGGCGTACAGGCGCTGGGCCCGCAGCGCCTGGGGAAGGTCGCCGAGTTCCTCGAAGTCCCGGGCGAGCCCGCTCAGCGGAGCCGTGGCCAGGGTGCGGGGCGCCCCGGGGCGGCGGAGTCTGCTCTGGTCCATGACGATGCCGTCGAGTCCGCGGATCAGCGTCACCCGCGCGAGCTCCGTCATCTCCTGGTCCCGCGCCAGGCCGGTCCATGTGGAGACCGGCTCGTCCGACGGGCCCGTCCCGAACATCGACTCGTCGAGCTCCCGCGCCCACTGTCGCAGCTCGTCCGCGCTCGCCCCCCGGTTCCGGCACACCGTCCAGGCCGCACGCCGTGTCGAAGTCCGTCTCCCGGACCTCGAGCAGCAGCGGCAGGTCTCCGCTGTCCCCGTGCAGGCCCACCAGCACGGCCGCGAGCCGCAGTTCGTCCGTCATCGAGGACCGTGTCTCGTGCCGCAGCAGGTGCCGCAGCAGCTCCAGGTCGTCCTCGGCACGGTCGAACTGCGCGGCCCGCAGGGTGATCCGGCGCCGGACCGGGTCCTCGGCGACTTCACGCCATGCCGTGTGATCGCCCTTCCGCAGGCGGGTGAGCTCGGCGCGGCCCGCCGCGAGCACCGTCTCCCACAGCGGGGGCCGTCCGGGCCCAGCCGGTCGTAGGCACACCCCTCATCCGCGGTGAGCAGGACGAAGTTCGGCTCGGTGCACAGCAGTAATGAGGCCTCGCGCAGCGGAATGCCGCACCGCTCCTGGACCTCGGCCACCTGCCGCTCGCTGTACAGGTGGCCGTGCGCGTTCCTGACCGGGCTTCGCACCCGGCGCTCCGCCCGGCCTCGTGTACAGGCCCCTCCCGTACGGGCGTCGCTGCTGGTGACACGCCGGTCCGGGCCTCCGCACCGGCGGCCTGCACAGGCCTTTGACCAGAACCGGCGAGGCAACGCACTCCGACGCTTCCACACCCTCGGTACCGGACCCGGACCGGACAGCCGAGCGCTCCTGACGCCTCACCAACTCGGTTCGCACCCAGACACCCTGCTCGGTGACGGGAGTGGTTGACTTGCTGCCGGTTCCCGTGCCGGGATCGCCTCTCCGTGTACCCCGTAGACCGAAGGAAGCCGCTTCGATGACCGTGCCCACTCCCCCGCCGCCTCCTCCCTCCACCCCGCCGGCTCCCCCCGCCGCTCGTCGCTCCCCCTCCCGGTGGGTCGCGCCGGTGGTGGCCGCCGTCGTCGCCGCCGGTGCGGGCCTGGGCGTCGGCTGGCTCCTGTGGTCGGGGCCGGACAGCGCGGCCTCCGGGACCGGCGTCGACGACGCGGCGGCCGACGCGGCGGGCGCCTGCCAGGCGTGGCAGCGGGTTCCGGCGTTCAGCACGCTGGCCAACAATGACAAGGACGCCGCGCACCACTTCAACCGCGCCATCAGCGCCGCCTATCTGGCCCAGACGGCCGCCGAACTGGACGACCGCTACAAGGCTCTGAACGAGGCCTTCCAAGACGTCCACGGCCACCTGCGGACCTTCAAGGTGGAGGGCGCCGAAGCGGAGGCGGCCCACGAGAAGGTGACCACCCTCTGCGCCGATCTGGACGGCTGAAGGACGAACGCCGCACTCCCGCCCCGCGTCCCGCCGCGGGCATCCGGCCGTCGTCCCCGCTCAGTCCGGGGACACGCACCTGGCCCTCCCGCGCTCCCGCCGCAACGCCGTACGTACGAGCCGGGGGGCGGGCCCGCCACGGCGCCCGCGTGGGCGCGTTCGCGCAGCGGGGCCAGGGCCTGTGAGGCCCGTACCAGTTCCGCCGGCAGCCCTTCGGCGGGGCCGAGCGCGCACACGTCCGCCCACGCGCGTACAGCCCTTGGCTGTACACCCGGAGCGCGTGGCCACCGTGGACGGTGACGTCACCTCCCGTGAGAAGGCGGTCCTCGCGGAGCTTCGGGAGCGGTGCCGCCGGGGCTGACCCCGCCGTGCGGCAGCGCTCTCGCGCCACTCCCCCGCCGCGGCCCGGCGGCCGTGCACAGCGCGCGGCCGTGCACAGCGCGCGGCCGTACAGGCGTCGCTCCTGGTGACACGCCCGGCCCGGCCGCCACGCCGGCCGCATGCACACACCGCTTTCCCCTCCGCCGGCTCCACGGGGGCCAGCGAGTGCGCGATGTCGTTCACCTCGACCCCACGGGGCACCCGGCTGGCGCGGCTGTTCGTCGCGCCCTGCCTGGGCGCCTGGGGCCACCCCTACGACAGTGAGGTCAACGAGACGCTGACGCTGATCACCGCCGAGCTGAGCGCGAACGCCGTGCGGCACGGGCGTGTCCCCGGCCGGGACCTCCACGTCCGGCTGACCGCCGAGGCGGACGGCGAACGGCTGCGCGTGGAGGTCTCGGGCACCCGCGCCGAACGCCGGCCCGCCGTCACCGCGCCCCCGGACCCCGACGCCGAGTCCGAGTCCGGCCGCGGCCTCCTCCTCGCCGCCGCACGTCGCGGCCGACCGGACCGGCCGGTCGGCCGCCGTCAGCGGTTACCTGACGTGGAAACCGTAGACGTGGTAGGTGTCGGCGCCGGTGAAGGGGGCCAGCGTGTGGGGCGGGAGCACCGCGACGTCCCACCCGTAGTTCGTCCTCCAGAAGACGACCACCTCGTGGGCGCCCGAGGAGAAGGACGTGACACCGCCCTGTCCGAGCGGGACGTCACCGGGGCCGGTCCAGCACCGGCTGCGCTCCGCGCCGTTCTCCAGGTACGTCACCCGCACGGCGTCCGTGCCGGCGGCGCAGTCGATCTCCTCGGTGGCTGAAGCGGGGGTCGCCGGGAGCGCGAGACTCACCGCGACGGCCGCCACGGCGCCCAGCGCCAGTCTCTTGGATCGGCTCTTCATGGTCGTGGTTCCTTCCGGTCAGTGCTCTGTCGGAATGGAGTTTCAGGTGAACCATCAACCATCAACCGGCTTTATTTCAACGGTGCAGTGGAACGTCCTCGCGAGTTGTCCGGATGCGGTGTCCGCGGGCGCCCCTTCCCGGAGCACCGCGGCGAACCCGGGGGTGACCGCCCGGGCGCGTCAGGGATGTCTCCGTGTCGCTGCCCCCTCTGGTGCTCACGGACTCATGCGAAACGGCAGCACGAAGTCACCCGTACTGGTCCCCACCCATGGTCCCCCGAGGACACGATCACTGACGCCCGCGCACGGACCTCGGGCTCATCGCCTCCATGGTGAGGGATCCATGGCGGGTCGTCAGCGGTCCGGGATTTCTGCCGGCGGCGCATGTGATCGGTAAGGGGAGCGCCCTCGCGGCGACGCGTCCCCGGGCGCACCACAGCTCGCGTCCAGCGGTTGGAACCGGATCATCCGTCGTCAGTGGGCTGAGAAAGGATGACGGCATGTCACCTACGAAGAAGTTCCGGGAGCACGCCCGTCGGCACGGTGTGTCCGACGACGCCGTCACCCGCATCCTGTGGTCCGTGCAGCCGTCGGTCAAAATGGACGTCAAGCGGCCCGGCAACGTCCGGCCGGAGGACCGGGTGGTCGGTTACGTCGGAGGACTCCCCGACATGCCCGTGCACTCCACATGGAAGCCCGGCGACCACTTCGTCGCCTGTCTCGATCTGGCGGCCATACCGAAACAGCCGCTGGACGACCTGATCCCCCGGCAGGGACGGCTCCTGCTGTTCGCCGGCCCGGATTATCGGGACGCGTTCCCGGACAACGGACACGCTCCAGTGATCTTCGTTCCCCCGGGGACCGAGACGCTGGTACCCAGCGCGCCCGTGGACTTCAGCTACTACACCATGCGCGAGGAGTCCCAGGAGCTCCTGGAACGCAGGGTGCTCACCCTCCTGGAGCCCGCCGCGTGGGACATCCTCGGCTGGCCGGAGAGCGATCCGCTGCTCGAGGCCGCGATCGAGGAGTACGGCTCCCTGGTTCCGGACGCACCGGTCGTGAACCGCGAGGCGGGCAGTTCGCTGGACCTGCGCGGGGCGCAGTTGAACCACCACGACTGGCTGGCCATCTACGAGGAGGAGTTCCAGGAGAAGAGGGAACAGGCGGTGGCCGTCGTCAGGGACGCGCCGGAGGAGTTCGACGAACTGTACGCCCGGGCCCTCCGGGAAGCGGCGGAGGCCTCCGAGGAGAACACCGAACCGTATGTGTGCTTCGCGGAGGTCGCCGAGGCCAACGTCTTCGGTTCCGGCGACGGGGAGGTGAGCTGGATGATTCCCCACGACGATCTCCTCGCACAGCGATTCGACCGTCTCGAGCATTCGTATTTCTGCTGATCCCGCCTGCCGCCGGTGAAGCGGGCACCGGCGGCAGGCCCCGGGAAGCGGGACTGCCGTACTTCCCCGCTCCGCACTTCCCCGGTCCCGGACGGCCTGGCCGTACGCGGCGCTTCCCGCGGCGGATCGTGGGGGCGGGGCCGTCTGTGAGGGCCGTACGTCACATCAGGCTGCCACCGGGGTGCCCGGGACCGGGAGAGACGGCCGGCCACTTCTGACACCGCGGGACGACGACAGACGGCTCACGCCGGAGCGGCTCCCGGTTCGACACCGCGTTTCCTCCTCCCCTCCTCCCCTCCGCCCCGGCGCCGCGCGGAGCTGTGCGTCAACGCCGTGCGGCACGGGCGCGTCCCCGGCCGGGACTTCCACGCCCGGTGGGCCGCCGAGTCGGCCGGCGGACGGGGGCGCGGTGAGGCGCCGGGTCACCGTCTCGGCGGGCCCCGGCCGCGGAAGGGAGGGTGGCCGGTGAGCATGTGGTGCGGCAGGCGGCCCACCGCGTACAGGTCGCTGCGACCGTCCAGCGGTTCCTCCCAGGCGAGGAGTTCGGGCGAGGCGGTAGCTGCCCCGCACGCGAAACCGCAGCTCAGCACGTTTTGAACAACTTGAGGACAGCCCAGCAGGGCGTCAGTCAGTGCCCGAGCCACGACCACCGGAACCTGAGTATCAGCATCAATGTCAGTGCCGCTCCCTAAGGTGAAGCCATCATCTGGACGGACCAGCATCCATCCCGGCGTTCGCGCCTCGGGTGGACACGTCTGCCTGCGGAGAAGGACGTCGGGGAGCTTCCCGACGGCTGAGGGGGAAGGGGATGGACGCGATGAGCGCCACGGTGAGGGACCGGCTCAAGAAGCACTTCGTGAACCACGTCGCTCTCGTCATCGACAAGTCCGGTTCGATGCGAGGCCACTCGGAGCAACTCGTGCGCGTGGTCGACGAGTTCGTGAAAGGACTGGCGGAGGAGTCCGACCGGCTCGGGCACGAGACCCGGATCAGCCTCTACGCCTTCGACCACCTCGTCGAGAACCTGGTGTGGGACATGGACGTCAAGCACCTGCCGTCCATGCGGGGGCTGTACACCGTCGAGAACGGCGCGACGGCGCTGATCCAGGCCTCGGTGAAGGCGCTCGACGACCTCGGTCACATATGGGAGGAGTACGGCGAGCACAGCTTCCTGCAGGTCGTCGTCACCGACGGCGAGGAGAACGCCTCCGGCGCCGACACGACCGGCTCGCGACACGACCTCATGCCCGACGGCCGCGCCGTCCTGGACGAGTGGCGCGGCAGGATCGCCGACAAGCTGAGCAGCCTGCCGGACCACTGGACCTCGGCCATCATGGTGCCGAACTCCCTGGCCAAGCGCACCGCCCAGCAGTACGGCTTCCCGACGGGCAACATCTCGATCTGGGACGCCGACTCGGACCAGGGCGTCGAGGAGGCGATCGGCGCCGTCAAGACGGCCGCCACGAAGTTCCTGCGCGACCGCGAGCAGGGCGTACGCGGCACCAGGAACCTCTTCGCGATGGGCCAGGATCTGAGCGCGGCGGACGTGAAGTCGAACCTCCGGGCCCTGGACGCCGGCAAGTACGTGCTGATCCCGGTGGACCAGCGGACGTCGATCCGCGACTTCGTCACCAGCGCCGGGCATCCGTACAGGACGGGCTGCGCCTTCTACGAACTGTCCAAGCGCGAGAAGATCCAGGCCGGCAAGCAGATCGCCGTGGCGGAGAAGGACCCGGCCACCGGCCGGACGACCGGGAAGGTGTTCACCGGTCCCGCCGCCCGTCAGCTCCTGGGCCTGCCGGCGACGGAGGTCACGGTGACGCCGGGGAGCAACGAGGCCTACACCGTGTTCGTCCAGTCGACCTCCGTCAACAGGAAGCTGGTCCCCGGGACCAAGCTGCTCGTCCTGCTCTGACCGTGACCGTCGATCACACCTTCGGAGAGATCTTCCCTTGTCCTCGCTCCATGACTTCGCCACCTGGCGGCCCCTGCTGCGCCTCGTCCACGCCGAGCACGCGGACACACTCGCCGCGCCCGGCGGGCACGTGGCCGGGCGGATCAGTCCCGGCGGCTGGAGTGTTCCGCTGTCGCGCCGGCCTCGGCAGCGGGGGCGTGCCTCACTCGTCTCCGACAACCAGGAGCAGTACGACGCCGTGGGCCTGATCGTCGAAGCGCTCCGGGAGGAAGGGGGCGACGGCGTCTCCTTCGTCGTCGAGGCGTCCTCCGCCGCCGGCGGGGTGCGGCTGCACCTCATCGGAACGGGCTCCTCGACGGAGCCGGGTATCGCCACCGCGCATCCGGGGACGCTCCTCCTCGCGGACGGAGCCCTGCCCGAGCCGGTACGCCGCCTGCCCGATCCCGTGCCGGACGCGGCGCCGGCCCCGTCCGCGGACGTGGCACTGCTGCGCCGCACCCTCCGCGAACGGCTCCCGGACGCGGTGGGCGCCTCGGAGGAGGAGATCGCGGCGGCCGAGGCGCGTCTGGGCCTGCCGCTGCCGCCCGAGCTGAGGGCCTTGTACCAGGTCGTGCGGGGACGGTACGAGGACCGGGCCGACCACCAGGAGCCGTACGACGCCATCGGCTGCGAGCTGCTTCCCCTCGGCGAGGTGTACGTCGCCGACGCGGCGTCCCGGCAGGTGCCGTGGCGGTACGCCGCCACGAAGGCCGTCGAGACGTGGCCGGAGGACGCCGTGCAGGGGCTGGTCGGCTCGCCGGGCTGGATCGTCTTCGGCGACAACGGCGGCGGGGACCGCATCGCCGTCGACCTCACCCCGGGCCCGGACGGGCACCTCGGGCAGGTGATCATCATCAGCCACGAGGAGACCGTCGGCGCGGAGCTGGTCGCCGACTCCCTCACCGACATGGTCGTCCACCGTCACCTCGACGGCCGGCCGGTCCGAAGGGCCGAACGGCCACCCCTCGTCGCCCACGTCAACCGCTTCTCCCTCCCCGGCATCGAGGCCGCCGCCCACCCCGGCCTGGAGGTGCTCGACCTCGGGGTGTGGGAGAAGGAGCCCCTCGGTCTCGCCCCCGTCTTCGGTCTGCCGCGCCTGAGGAGCCTCACCGCCTGTCCCGGCACTCTCGCCGACCCCCGTGAGATCGCCCGGCTCACCCACCTCGAGTACCTGGAGCTCCCGCCCGCGGAGTGGCGGGCACTCCTCGATGCCGGGGCCGTGCCCGCCGGGCTCCTCGCCGCGGACATCGCGTCCCACCGGCAGCGGGACAACCCGTTGCGGACCGTCGCCCTCGCCAACGAGATCCTCGCCCGGTACGGCCGGCCGCGGATCACCGACATCACGGTGCTGGAGGGCACGGCCTCGTGAGCCGCCTCGCCGGCCGGGGCCCGGGACGCCACGAGGGCCCCGACCGTGTGGTCGAGGCCCTCGATGGAACGAAGTGTCCGAGGGGGGACTTGAACCCCCACGCCCGATAAAGGGCACTAGCACCTCAAGCTAGCGCGTCTGCCATTCCGCCACCCGGACAAGGTGTCTGTCGCGTGCGAGGGTGTTCCCCCGCGGCGACATAGACAACCATACCAAGGTTTCGGAGCGCCTTTCACCTGCGTTTCCGTCGTCCCGGAGAGGTCGGGGGCACGTCCCGCGCGACGGGGCCGCGACCGGCCGGGGGGGCGTCGGCCGGTCGTCCGGGAACCCTCCCGGCGGCCGCTCAGCCGCCGGGTCCCGGGCACCGCGCGGACCAGGAGCCCGCCCGCCGTCGACGACGGGCTCCGCGTCAGGGCGGGCCGAAGCCCCCGGACAGTTCCTCCCGGTCGCCGCGCGCGTGCGGCGGCCGGGACGATCGTGCTGGCCGGGCCGGGCGGCTCCGCGCGGTGCGGCGGTGACGAGCGGGGCGGGGCGCGGGGGCCTCCTCGCGGCGGTGCGAGGGGGACGCCCGGCCGCGACCGCCCCGTCCGTCGTCACGCGGTCAGCGGTGGCGCCTGCGCAGGGCCGCCATGTTGTCGTAGCTGATCTTGGCCTCGCGCAGTGACTGCGCGGGGTCGGTCCCGCTCGGGGCGTTGTCGTCCTCCACCATCGGGTTGCGGTAGTCGCTCAGCCCGACGCGGGAGAAGAACGTCGTGTAGTCGATGTCGCCGGTGCCGAACGGCACCATGTCCCAGCCCATGCCGTTGCCGGTGTCGACGACGCCGTCCTTGGCGTGGAACAGCGGGTAGCGCTTGTTGTACCGGACGACCAGGCCCGCCGGGTCGAAGACGCTCCTGCGGGTGGAGCCGTCGGGGGCGGTGTAGGTGTGGAACTTGTACTGGGCGACGTGCGCCCAGAAGATGTCCATCTCCAGCCAGACCAGCTTCGGGTCGGTGACCTTCAGGAAGTATTCCAGCTTCCGGACGCCCGAGCTGCGGGTCGGCCGGCCCTGGTCGTCCAGCGGGCCCCGGTCGAGCAGGAAGCCGTACGCGCTGTCGTGGTTGTGGGTGTAGAGCTTGATGCCCTCGCGGCGGGCGATCTCGCCGAGCGCGTTCCACTTGTCGGCGGCCACGTCCCAGTCGGCGCGGTAGGAGCTGCCGGTGGGGTCGCCGCCGGTGCCCATGTGGTCCATGCCGAGGATGTTGGCGATCTCCAGGTGCTTCTTGAAGGTGTCCTTGTCGGCGGCGGTCAGCGGCCAGGACGACGGTATGAAGCCGTGGTTGCCCTGGGCGCGCAGTCCGTAGTCGTCGAGCCAGCGGCGCAGGAGCTTCGCGCCCTGCACCGTTTCGAGGTTGTCGCCGCCGGGCGCGTTCGGGTGCTGGCGGTAGCCGGCGAACTCGACCTGGCGGTAGCCGTGCCGGGCGAGCTGCTTGAACACCTCGCGGAAGCCCGAGGGCAGGTCACTGGCGAGCGGGTCGCGGGCGGTCGCGTCACGGACGGTGTAGAGGATGATGCCGCGCTTGTGCGGCGGGACGAGCACCCGGCCACGGCCGTGGTCATGGCCGTGGCCGTGCCCATGACCGTGGCCGTGGCCGTGGTCTCCGCCGTGGGCCAGGGCCGGGGCGGCGCCGAGGACGGGGGCGGCGACGGCGCCGGCCGCCACGGCGGTGCAGGTGCTCAGGAAGCGGCGCCGGGCCACGCCGAGGCTGCGGCGCAGCGCCTCGTCCGGGGTGTCGGTGAGCGGGGCGGCGTCGGTGCCGGAGGGGCGGGAGGGGTCGGAGTACGGGGTCACGAGTGCCTGCCTTCTCGGTCGTGGCCGGTCCCGGCGGCTGCGGGACCGGCCGTTGTCAGTGCCGTGTGTTTCACTCTCGGTAGTCGGAAGTCGGCGGCCGTGCGTGGTGCGGTGTCAGCCGAGTCCGGCGAGCCGGAGCAGGAGGTGCTTGACGTCGGTGGCCGCCACGCGGTCGCCGACAGCGCGGGGGGTGGAGCAGATGAGGAGCGGACCGTCGTCGTCGCTCGCGGGGAGACGGCCGTGGCTGCCGCGGACAGGTGAGCCGTCGAGGGGCACGACCGCCATGCGGTAGCGCATGCCGAGTTTCTTGCGGGCCAGCGCGGCGGCCGCCTTGACCTTGACGTAGGGGTCGTGGGGGTCCATGAACAGCTCGACGGGGTCGTAGCCGGGTTTGCGGTGGATCTCGACGAGCTGCGCGAAGTCGGGCGCGCGGTCGTCGTCGAGCCAGTAGTAGTACGTGAACCAGGCGTCGGGTTCGGCGACGGCGACGAGTTCGCCGGCCCGCGGGTGGTCGAGGTGGTGGGCCTTCTTGCCCTCGTCGTCGAGGAGCTGCTCGATGCCGGGCAGGCCGTCGAGGGCCTCCCGGGCGGCGTCGAGGTCCTCGGGGCGGCGCACGTAGACGTGGGCGATCTGGTGGTCGGCGACCGCGAAGGCACGGGAGGCCATCGGGTCGAGGTACTCCATGCCGTCCTGGGTGTGGACCTCGAGCAGGCCCGCGCGGCGCAGGGCGCGGTTGACGTCCACCGGCCGGTTCACGCGGGTGATGCCGTACTCGGACAGGGCGACGACGGTGCGTCCCTCGGCGCGGGCGTCGTCCAGCAGCGGGGCGAGGGCCGCGTCGAGGTCGGCGGCGGCCTTCAGGGAGCGCGGGTCGTCGGGGCCGAAGCGCTGCAGGTCGTAGTCGAGGTGAGGGAGGTAGCAGAGGGTCAGGTCGGGATGCCGGGTCGCCATGATGTGGCGGGTGGCGTCGATGATCCATTGGCTGGAGACCAGGTCGGCGCCGGGCCCCCAGAAGTGGAAGAGGGGGAAGGTGCCGAACTTCTCGGTGAGTTCGTCGTGCAGGGCGGGCGGCCGGGTGTAGCAGTCGGGTTCCTTGCGGCCGTCGGCGTAGTAGACGGGGCGGGGGGTGACGGTGATGTCGGTGTCCGCGCCCATGGCGTACCACCAGCAGATGTTGGCGACGGTGTAGCCGGGGTGGACGCGTCGGGCGGCGTCCCAGAGCTTGTCGCCGGAGACGAGGCCGTTGTGCTGCCGCCACAGCAGGACGTCGCCGAGTTCCCGGAAGTACCAGCCGTTGCCGACGATGCCGTGTTCGGAGGGCATGGCGCCGGTGAGGAAGGTGGACTGGGCGGCGCAGGTGACGGCGGGCAGCACGGTGCCGAGCGGGGCGCGGGACCCGGTCTGCCCGAGGGTCTTGAGGTGGGGCATGTGGTCGAGCAGACGGGGGGTGAGGCCCACGACGTCGAGGACGAGCAGGGGGGTGGGGCCGGTCATGGGAGTTCCTTCAGGCCGAGGTCCGTCAGCAGGTCGCGGGCCAGGGTGAGTTCGGCGGCGATGCCGTCGGCGAGCTGGGCGCGGCCGCGGGGGCGCAGCTCGGGCGGGAGCGCCTGCCAGGTGTAGGTCTCCACCTCGAGGTGGCGGGTGAGCGGGTGCGGGCCGCCGACGAGCCGGGTCAGCACGGAGGTGAGGACGGGGAGCGTGGAGGTGAGGGGCGCGGCGGGGGCCGCGTGCAGCGGGACGTGGAAGTGGGAGCGCCAGGGGCCGGTGTCGGGCAGGGCGTCGCCGGTCAGGGCCTCGTCGAGGTCGTCGGCACCGCGCAGTCCCGCGCTCGTGGGGGTGCGGGTCTGGTGCAGGAAGCGGGGTTCGGCGAAGGCGGCCAGGGCCTCGCGGACCTCGGGGAGGTGCGGCTGTTCGGCGTGCAGGGCGGCGGACAGCTGGGCCTTGACGACGGGGACGCCGGCCCCGGCGAGGTCGTCCAGGGCGGTGTCGGGATCTTCGAAGGAGGTGGCGAGGTGGCAGGTGTCGACGCAGATGCCGACGCGGTCGTGGCCGACGGCGGTGAGGGGCGCGATGGCGTCGCGGGTGGTCTCGACGACGCAGCCCGGTTCGGGTTCGAGGGCGACGCGGACGGAGCGTCCGGTGAGGTCCTCGAGCGCGTCGAGGCGTTCGGCGAGGGTGCGCAGGGCGGTGCGGGCGGTGTCCGCGCGTTCGTCGTCGTAGGCGGTGCGCCAGGCGAGCGGCAGGGTGGAGATGCTGCCCTCGGTGACGTCGTCGGGGAGCAGTGCGGCCAGCACGCGGGCGAGGGCGGCGGTGTGCTCCAGGCGTTCGGGGTCGGCCCAGTCCGGCTTGTAGACGCGGTACTTGACCTCCTCGGCGCCGAAGCCCTCGTAGGGGAAGCCGTTGAGGGTGACGACCTCCAGGCCGCGCCGTTCGAGTGCGCAGCGCAGGCCGCGCAGGGCGGCGGGGTCGGTCACCAGGGCGCGGGCGGCGTCCTTGGCCAGCCACAGACCGATGCCGAGCCGGTCCCGGCCGAGGCGCCGGCGGACGGGTTCGCAGTGGTCGCGGAGCTGGGCGAGGACGCCGTCGAGGGTCTCGGCGGGGTGGACGTTGGTGCAGTAGGCGAGGTGGACGGTGGAGCCGTCGGGGTGGCGGAAGCGCATGGCTCACGCCCCCGTGGCGTCGGCGGTGTCCGGCCGCGGCTCGTCCTTGGGCGCCCCGCGCAGGATGGAGTTGCCCTCGTGGGTGGCCTCGGTGGCGGTGACGTCCAGGTCGAGGCGGCCGCTGAGGCCGTAGAAGGCGACCGGGTTGCGCCACAGCACGTGGTCGACGTCGTCCTCGGTGAAGCCCTCGGCGAGCATCAGGTCCGCGACCTTGCGGGTCTTGAGCGGATCGCTTCTCCCCCAGTCGGCGGCGGAGTTCACCAGCACCCGCTCCGGGCCGTAGGCGCGCAGAACGGCGACCATCCGCTCCTCGTCCATCTTGGTGTCGGGATAGACGGAGAAGCCGAGCCAGGCGCCGCTGTCCTTGGCCTCCTTGACCGTGGTCTCGTTGAGGTGGTCGATCAGCACCCGCTCCACCGGCAGCGCGGACTCGCGGACCACGTCGAGCGTGCGGCGCAGTCCGGCGAGCTTGTCGCGGTGCGGGGTGTGCACCAGCGCGGGCAGCCCGTGGTCGGCGGCCATCTGGAGCTGGGCGGCGAGGGCGGTGTCCTCGGCGGGCGTCATGGAGTCGTAGCCGATCTCGCCGACGGCGACGACGTTGTCCTTGACCAGATAGCGGGGCAGCGCGTCGAGGACGGGGGTGCAGCGCGGGTCGCCCGCCTCCTTGGGGTTGAGGGCGAGGGTGCAGTGGTGGGCGATGCCGTACTGGGCGGCGCGGAAGGGTTCCCAGCCGAGGAGGGAGTCGAAGTAGTCGAAGAAGGAGGCCGGGGAGGTGCGGGGCTGGCCGAGCCAGAAGGAGGGTTCGACGACGGCGCGGACGCCCGCGGCGTACATGGCCTCGTAGTCGTCGGTGGTGCGCGACGTCATGTGGATGTGGGGGTCGAAGATGCGCATCAGGACTCCTTGCCGTGGGGGACGTCCGGGCCGTGCGGGCTGTCCGGGCCGTGCGTCGGGGCGGCGGACCCGGTCAGGGCCAGGACGCGGTGCAGGTCCTCCGGGACGGTGCGGCCCGCGGCGGTGCGTTCGGCGGCGTAGTCGCCGAGCATGCGGGCGAGTTCGGCGTCGCCGCGGGCGCGCCGGTCGAGGTCCGCGACCAGGTCGAGAGCGACGCCGGTGAACAGGCACTTCAGTACGGCGTGCCGCCAGGCGTGGGCGTCGAGGTGGCGGGCGCCGTAGGGGCCGAGGGCGGCGGCGACCAGCCGGGTGTCGTTGGTGCGCAGGGCGTCCTCGACGAGCGGGAGCGCCTCGGGTCCGGGCACCAGGTGGGGCAGGGCGTGCAGGACGGCGCGTCGTTCGTCGGCGGTGCCCTGGTGGTAGACGCGGGTCAGGGCGTCGGCGTCGGCGCGGGCCGCGTGCAGGATGAGGACGCGGGCGGCGTCGGCGTGTTCGGGTCCGCAGTGGCGGCCCGCCTCGGCCAGGCGCAGCTCCCACACCGAGATCGGTCCGTGGGCGCCGGGGTGGGCGGTGGCCTCGTCCAGGGCCTGGTCGAACCAGGCGCGGGCGGCGCCGCCGAGCCGGGCCGCGAGCCGGCGGTGCAGGTCGGCGGGCGGGGTGACGGCGGGGGTGGTGCCGTCGCCGGGGGCGGCCGGTCTGCCGGTGGTGTCGGCGTCCGGGCCGGCCGGTGCTGCGTGCGGGCGGTTCATGGGGTGCTGCTCCCTTCGGGGGTGGCGGAGGGATCGCCGTGAGAGGGGACGGTGGACGGACCGGTGGTGCGTTCCGCCGCGAGCCGGGCGGCGCGGCGCAGGTAGGGCAGCGAGTGGGCGGCGTAGCGGGGGCCGGCGTGGGAGTGCCGGGGCAGTTCGACGACGGTCAGGCCCCGGTATCCGGTGGCGGCGAGCGCCGCGAGGACGGGCGGGAAGTCGATCTCCCCCTCGCCCAGCGGCAGGTGCTCGTGGACCGCGCGGCGCATGTCCTCGATCTGCACGTGGCGCAGCCAGGGCGCGGCCTCGCGGACGCAGTCGGCGGGCGCGAGGGGTTCCAGGCACTGGCAGTGGCCGATGTCCAGGGTGAGGCCGAGCGGCTCGGGGTCGCCGAGGGCGCGGCGCAGGTGGTGGAAGTCGGTGAGGGTGGCGAGGAGGTGACCGGGTTCCGGTTCGACGGCGAGCGGGACGCCGGCGGCGGACGCCGCGTCCAGCACCGGGGTGAGGGCCTCGGTGAGGCGCTTCCACGCGGTGTCCTCGTCGGCGCCGTCGGGGAGGGTGCCGCTGAAGCAGTGCACGGCGTGCGCCCCGAGGTCGGCCGCGACCCGCACGGCCCGCACCAGCAGGTCCGCACGGCGCGCGCGGTCGTCGGGGTCGGCATCGAGCAGGGACGGGCCGTGCTTGCGCCGGGGGTCCAGCACGTAGCGGGCGCCGGTCTCCACGGTGACGCCGAGCCCCAGTGCGTCCAGGCGGCGCGCGACGTGCCGGGTGCGGGCCGCGAGGTCGGGGGCGAGCGGGTCGAGGTGCATGTGGTCGAGGGTCAGACCCACGCCGTCGTAGCCGAGGTCGGCCAGCAGGCCGAGGGCGTCGTCGAGGCGGAGGTCGGCGAGGCCGTTGGTGCCGTAGCCGAAGCGCAGCGGGAGCGTGGCGGGTGCGTGCGCGGTCATGTGATGCTCACTCCCCTCATGGCGTGCCGGCGGGCGAACAACCGGCCGGCCGGGGCCAGGGCCGCGATCAGCAGGGACGTGGCGGTCGCCCCGGACCGGGCGGTGAGCGCCGCCTGCAGGGGGACCGTGGCGCGGATGCCGCCGCCGACCGCGCGCTGGGTGAGCGGGGGTGAGGGGTTGAGCGCGGCGTGGAAGTACGGCCGCGCGGCCGTGGCGGCGTAGGCGGCGGCCAGCGCGGCGGTGACGGCGCCGGCGGGCGTGGGCCGGGCGCCGCCCGGGGCGGGACCCGGCAGGCCGGGGGCGGCTGCTGCCCGTCGGCCTGCCGGGAGTCGGATGCGGCGGTGGGTGACCAGCCGGGTCAGCGCGCCCGTCGCCGCGAGGGCGGCGAGCGGGGCCGTCGCCGAGCCGCCGGTGGTCTCGCGCCGGGAGACGGCGGTGACGGCGAAGGTGTGGCAGCCGAGGAGGGCGGCGGAGGGCGCCGCCGCCCGGGCGGAGCCGGCGGCGGCGCCGCCCATCAGCAGGTCCAGCCCACGGGCGGCGGCCATCGCGGCGGGACCCGCGGGCGTGTGCTTCAGCGCCAGGTCGTACGCCCAGACGGTCGCCGCCAGCGGGGCGGCCACCGCGAGGGCGGGGCGTCCGGCGCGGGCGGCGAGCAGCAGTCCGGCGCCGGTGAGGCCGCAGGCGGCGGTGAACGCGGCGGCGGGGCGGACCCGTCCGGACGGGAGGGGACGGTGGGGGCGTTCCACGGCGTCCTCGGCGCGGTCGGCCCAGTCGTTCAGCACCATGCCGGCCGCGTACAGGCACAGGGAGGAGCCGATGGGGAGCAGGGCGCGGGGTCCGGGCCGCCGGCCGGCCGCGGCGACACCGGCGAGGGTGTCGCCGGGGACGGTGAACAGGGCGGGCAGCCGCACCAGTTCCGCCCAGGCGGCGGCGCGGCCGGGACGCGGGGCGCCGGAGGGCGGGGGGTCCCCGGCGGCAGGAGTCGCGGGGGCGGTGCCCCGGTCCACGGGGGTGAGGCGCGGGGTCGCGGTGTGGGTCATCGCTCCGCCCCGCTGTCCCCCGCGTCGTCGCACAGGCGTGCGGCGAAGCGTTTCAGCTCCGTGTACTGCTCCCCCAGGGAGGACGGGCCGTCACCGACCGGGTCCTTGAAGTAGAAGCCGAGTTCGCCCAGCGGGCCGGCGAGGCCCTTCTGCCGGGCGCGGAGCAGCAGCCGGGCCAGGTCGAGCACGAGCGGCGCGGCGAGGGCGGAGTCGCAGCCCTGCCAGATGGTCTGGAGGATCATGCGGGAGCCGAGGAAGCCGTCGAAGGCGATGTGGTCCCAGGCCGTCTTCCAGTCGCCCAGCGCGGGCACGTCGTCGATGTGCACCTCGCCCTCCGGCGCCGCGCCGAGGGTGTCGGCGAGGACGCGTTCCTTGCCGGCGTTCTTCGCGGCGGCCGCGGCGGGGTCGGCGAGGGCGGCGCCGTCGCCGCCGCCCAGGAGGTTGGTGCCGGACCAGGCGCGCACGGCGAGGGCGCGCTGCTGGAACATCGGCCCCAGCACGGAGCGCAGCAGGGTCTGCCCGGTCTTGCCGTCACGGCCCGCGTACGGCACGTCCGCCTCGGCGGCGAGCTCGGCCAGCGCGGGGTGGTGGAGGCCGGTGGAGGGGGTGAAGTTGACGTAGCCGCAGCCGGCGCGGAGGGCGGCGGCCGCGTAGAGGGAGCTGGGCGGGAGGGCGCCGTCCGCGGGGGCGGGCTCGGTGGAGGCGACGTTCACGACGACGGTGCCGGCGAGGTCGTTGCGGTCGGTGAAGTCGCGGATGTCGGCGGCGAAGACGTCGATCCAGTCGTCGTCGGTGCGGGCGGGAACGGTGTCCGCGTCACCGGGGGTGGGGCCACCGGGCCTGATCTCCCGGTCGGCGGTGACGAGTTCGGCGTGCACGGCGGCGGGGAGGCCGTGCGGGAGGACGCCGCCGTCGGCGAGGTGCTCGGCGCGTTTGGGCAGCGGGCAGTCGACGGTGTCGTGCCCGCCGAAGACGAGGGACGACAGCGGGGGCAGGCCGCTCGCGGCGAAGTCGGGGGTCTCGGTGACCATGCCGGTCGGCGGATGGAGCCCGGCGGCGACGGCCGCGCACCCCACGACGGCGGTGGTCGCGACGGACCCACGGGCCCCGACGAGCCAGACGCCGAAGCGGGGAGCGGAGGAGGAGGTGGGGACGGAGGACGGTTCGGCGGACATGGGCAGCCTCCTTGTCGAACGCGAACCGGGTGTGGCGGTGCGCCGGCCCGGCGGCCCGGCCCACCGCCGGCGCTACGACCGGCGGTGTGGCGAACCCCGGGCGGGGTGGTGTGTCCGGTCCGGGGACCGGACGGTGTTCTCGGCCCTCGGGCCGCGGCGTTGCCGGACGCAGGAGCCGTGCGTGGCACCGGGTACGGACCCGGCGCGGTGCCCGGCCCGTGGACCAGGCGCGTGCCGGTCCCGGGACCGGGCCGTGGCCCGTACCCGGGAGCCGGGTGGTGCGTCGTGCACGTGTGCGGGCGCGGTGCCGCACGGCAGCCGGGCCACCGGACCTGCCGCCGGCGCCGGCCCGGGGACGGATCCCGTATCGGGCTCGGGGCCTGGTACGGGTCCCTGCCCCGGGCCGGCGCCCGGACCCACGGGCCGGTCAGGTCACCGGCCCGGAGGGACCGGCCGGAGCCCGGCGTAAGCCGGGGCCGGGAGCGGGACACCGTGCGGGCCGCAGGCCCGGCGCGGTGTCGGCTCAGGACCGCAGGCCACGCTCGGTCCTGCGGACCGGACGGCGGGCCGGCCCTCGAACCGGGCGCTGCGCCCGGCTCACGGGCCGACCGGTGTGCCGGTCCGTGGGCCGGACGGGGCGCCCGCCCCGCGGACCGGCCGGAGGACCAGGCTCCGGGCGGGCCCAAGGGGGCGAGCCGGGCGCCGGCCCCGCGGCCCGGGCGAGGTGCCGGGACCAGGGCCGGACGTGTGCCGGGCCCGGCGGCCCGGGGCGAGGCGGCGGGCGGGGGTCCGGCGTCCGTCCGTCCGCCGCCGTTCCCGGTGCCCTAGGAGGGCAGTTCCTTCAGCTGGATGTTGCGGAAGGACACATGGTCGTCGGCCCCGTGGTTCTGCAGGCCGATGTGGCCGTCGGTCAGGCTCCGCTCCGGGTCCTTGTTGGTGAAGTCGTTGATCTTGACTCCGTTGAGGAACACCTGCAGCCGCTCGCCCTTGACCCTGATCTCGTAGGAGTTCCACTGCCCGGGCGGGCGCAGCACCTGGTCACGGGCCTTGATGTCGGCCGACTTGAAGGAGTAGACCGCGCCGGTGGTGCGGTCCGCCGCGTCCGTGGCGTCGATCTGGATCTCGTAACCCTTGTCGACCGCCGACCACGGGTCGTCGGAGGCCGGGAAGCCCACGAAGACACCGGAGTTGTCGTCGCCGCGCATCTTCCAGTCGAGCTTCAGCGAGTACGACTCCAGCTCCTTGGCCTGGTACCAGAGGAGGCCCATGCCGCCCTCGGACTCCATGACCCCGCCGTCCTTGACGACGAACCTGCCGGGGCCGGCCTGCTTCCAGCCGTCCAGGGTCTGGCCGTTGAAGATCTTCCGGTAGCCCTTGTCCGGCTTGCAGTCCGCCTTCACCTGGCCGGTGGCGTACTGCAGTCCGCCGAGCAGGTGGGCGCGGAAGGCCTCGTCGGCGTACGACTCCTTGGTGTGGCCGCCGCCGGTGTAGAAGGAGCGGCCGCCGCCGTAGGTCTGGCACCAGGCGATCGGGTGGTCGCCCTTCATGTTCCCGCCCTGGTAGGTGGTCTCGTCCAGGGTGGCGAGGACCTTGGCCTGCTCACGCGGGTTGGCGCGGTAGTTGTACCACTCGTCGGTGCGCTCCCAGGTGTCCCCCAGGTGCGCGGTGGCCGGGTGGTCGTGGTCCTCGACGCGCACGGTGGCCTTCTGGACGGCCGGGTGCGAGTCGAAGTACGCGCCGACGAGGCCGCCGTAGAACTCCCAGTCGTACTCGGTGTCGGCGGCGGCGTGGATGCCCATGTAGCCGCCGCCGTTCTTGACGTAGTTCTCGAACGCCTTCTGCTGGTCGGCGTCGAGCACGTCACCGGTGGTGGACAGGAAGGCGACCGCGTCGTACTTGGCGAGGTTGGCGGTGGTGAACTGTCCGGCCTCCTCGGTCGCGGTGACCGAGATGCCGGCCGGGCCGCCGAGGTCCTTCAGGGCCTTGACGCCGTCCTCGATGGAGTCGTGCCGGAAGCCGGCCGTCTTCGAGAAGACGAGGACCTTCTTGCCCTGCTTGAACGGCTGCGTGGAGAACTCGAAGTCGTCCACGTCGTACAGCGCGCCCTCGCCGCCCCTGAAGACCAGGTAGATCTCGGTGGTCTTCTTCGGCAGCGCCCGCAGCGGGACGTCGACGTCCTGGAACGTCTCCCAGCCGCCGGTCGGCGGGATGTACGCCGAGCCGTGCAGCGGGCCCTCGGGCGAGCCGGTGCGCAGCTCGATGTAACCGCCGGAGCCGCCGGAGGAGGCCCGTACGGTCAGCTTCTTCTGCCCGTCGAAGCGGTAGGGGCTGAAGGAGATCCAGTCGCCGTCGTGGATGTCGCCGACCGTCTTGCCGCCGTTGGCCTGTGTCTTGTCGATGACGCTGACGCCGGACTGCTCGGTGAAGTGCTCGGCCTGGCGGTGCAGCGGCTGGAGCACGGTGCGCGCGGTGCCGGTCAGGGCCTCCTGGCCGTTGGCGCCGCCGTCGGTGTAACTGGCGCCGACGACACCGTAGATGTTGGCGTTGGGGTCGTGACCGCCGTCGCCGGGCGGCGGGTTGAGGGTGCCCTCACAGCCCGTCTCGCTGGTCAGCTCGTGGGCGTGGTTGTCGTGGCCGAGGCTGTAGGCGACCTTGACCTTGGAGCAGTCGACCTGCTCCTCGGGGTCGGTGACGGTCACCTTGAACGGCACGGGCTCGCCGAAGGCGGCCAGGCTGCCGTTGCCCGGGATCTCGATCTTCACGGTGGGCTCGGTGTTGCCGACGACGATGCGGACGCTGGCGTTGCCGGTGTTGCCCTCGGGGTCGGTGGCGGTGAAGGTCGCGGTGTAGGTGCCGACCTTCTTGTACTTGTGGGTGGGGTTCAGCCCCTCGCCCTTGGTGCCGTCACCGAAGTCCCAGGCGTAGGTGAGGTCCGGGGAGTCGGCGTCCTCCGCGGTGGCGGTGAACCTGACCTTCAGGCCGGCCGCGCCGGACGTGCGGTCGGCGCTCACCCCGACGATCGGGGAGAAGCCGTCCTCGGCGTTCTCGATCCGGTACAGCGCGGAGTGCTCGTCGCCCTGGAACCAGGACAGGCCGTAGTCGAGGACGTAGAGCGCGCCGTCCGGGCCGAAGTCCATGTCCATGATCTGCGTGCCGGTCCACGGGAAGTCGTTGATCTTCGCGACCGATCCGCCGGGGCCGTCCTCGGTCTGCTCGATGCGCTTGATCCAGCGGCGCCCGAACTCGCCGGCGAAGAAGTCGCCGTCGAACTCCTCCGGGAACTTCACCGAGGACCTGAGGTCCGGGTCGTAGCGGTAGACCGGGCCCGCCATCGGGGACTCGGAGCCGCTGCCGAACTCGGGGACGGAGCCGCCGTCGTAGGGGATCCAGGCGGGCTGGGCGGGCGGCAGGTCGACCAGGCCGGTGTTGTGCCGGGAGGTGTTCTTCGGCGCGGAGCAGTCGAACTTCTCACCGGAGGCGCCGGTGGCGAAGTCGTAGTCGACGTAGGCGTCGTTGTCGCCGGTGCAGAACGGCCAGCCGAAGTTGGCGGCCTTCGTCACCTTGGCGAACTCGACCTGCCCGGCCGGGCCGCGGGTGGGGCTGGCGGCGCCGGCGTCGGGGCCGTAGTCGCCGACGTAGACGATGCCGGTCTTCTCGTCGACGCTCATCCGGAACGGGTTGCGGAAGCCCATCGCGTAGATCTCGGGACGGGTCTTCTCGGTGCCCGGCGGGAAGAGGTTGCCCTCCGGGATGCTGTACGAGCCGTCCTCGGCGACCTTGATCCGCAGGATCTTGCCGCGCAGGTCGTTGGTGTTGCCGGAGCTGCGGCGCGCGTCGAAGGCGGGGTTGCGGCCGGGGCGCTCGTCGATCGGCGTGTAGCCGTCGGAGGCGAAGGGGTTGGTGTCGTCGCCGGTGGACAGGTAGAGGTTGCCCTCGGCGTCGAAGTCGATGTCGCCGCCGACGTGGCAGCAGGTGCCGCGGGAGGCGGCGACGTCCAGGATCTTCTTCTCGCTGGACAGGTTCAGGGTGCCGTTGGTGTTCAGGGTGAACCGGGAGAGGCGGTTGACGCCGTCGAACTTGGCGAAGTCCTCGGCGGTGCCGTTCTCCGGGGCGTCCCCGGCGGGGGTGTCGAGCGGCGGGGCGTAGTAGAGGTAGATCGCCCGGTTGTTCTCGAAGTCGGGGTCCACCCCGACGCCCTGGAGGCCCTCCTCGTCGTGGCTGTAGACGTCGAGACGGCCGGCCACCTTGGTGGTGCCGCCGGCGTCGGTGAGGCGCAGGGTGCCGTCCCGGGAGGTGTGCAGGACGCTGCGGTCCGGGAGGACGGCGAGCGACATGGGCTCGCCCATCTCGGGTTCGCCCTTGGCGAGCGGTACCTGCTGGAACTGCCCCTCGGCCGCCGCCGGTGCGTCGTGCTCCGGGTGGCCGGGGTGGGCGCCGGCGACGGTGGCCGGGGTGCCCACGGCCAGCAGCAGGCCGGTGAACAGGGCGAGCGTGGTGCGGAAGGCGGGGCGTCGGGCGGTGCGGGTCGATGTGAGTCTTCTTCTGTGCACGAAGTCCCTCCGGGAACGGGATGGGGCCGTACGGAACAGGTGCTGATCGTGCGGTGCGTGCGTGGGCCGGGGTGCGCCGTCACCCCGGAGGCGTGGGCGCCCTGAACACTCCAGGGACGGTAACCGCGTTCTTCCGGGGACAACACCCCTTGGACCGCGCCTGGTTGAACTTTTGTCCAGGAGAGGACAAAGCGGATTCCGGGCAGGCCGGACCGGGGACCGGCGGACGCGCGGCCCCCGTCCCCGACCTGGCGTCGGGACCGGCCCTCAGCTGCTGAACGCCGCGTCGAAGGACGCGCTGGGCGGGTCGTAGTCGAAGGCCCTGAGCCGCTTCAGCGCCTCGGGGGCGCCCTGGAGGCGGTCCATGCCGGCGTCCTCCCACTCCACGGAGACCGGTCCCCGGTAGTCGATGGAGCGCAGCATGCGGAAGACGTCCTCCCAGGGCACGTCGCCGTGGCCCGCGGAGACGAAGTCCCAGCCGCGCCGGGGGTCGCCCCACGGCAGGTGGGAGCCGAGGCGGCCGTTGCGGCCGTCGAGGCGCTTGCGGGCCTCCTTGCAGTCGACGTGGTAGATCCGGTCGCGGAAGTCCCACAGGAAGCCGACCGGGTCGAGGTCCTGCCAGACGAAGTGGGACGGGTCGAAGTTCAGCCCGAACGCCGGGCGGCGGTCCACCGCGTCGAGGGCGCGCACGGTGGTCCAGTAGTCGTAGGCGATCTCGCTGGGGTGGACCTCGTGGGCGAAGCGCACGCCTTCGGCGTCGAAGACGTCGAGGATCGGGTTCCAGCGCTCGGCGAAGTCCTCGTACCCGCGCTCGATCATCGACTCGGGGGCGGGCGGGAACATGGCGACCAGGTGCCAGATGGCGGAGCCGGTGAACCCGATGACGGTGTCGACGCCGAGGAGGGCCGCCGCGCGCGCGGTGTCCTTGATCTCGGCGGCGGCCCGCTGCCGTACGCCTTCGGGCTCGCCGTCGCCCCAGATGCGGGCGGGCAGGATGCCCTGGTGGCGTTCGTCGATGATGGCGTCGCAGACGGCCTGGCCGACCAGGTGGTTGGAGACCGCCCAGCACTTCAGGCCGTACTTCTCCAGGAGCTGGTGGCGGCCGGCCACGTAGGAGGGGTCGGCGAGGGCCTTGTCCACCTCGAAGTGGTCGCCCCAGCAGGCGAGTTCGAGGCCGTCGTAGCCGAAGTCACGGGCGAGCCGGCAGACCTCCTCCAGCGGAAGGTCGGCCCACTGGCCGGTGAACAGGGTGAAGTTGCGCGGCATCCGTATCCGTCCTCCTCAGGCGGCGATCGGGGTGTAGACGGCGTTCTTCTCGGCGCTCTCCTCCACCGCCGCGAGGACGCGCTGCACCTGGAGTCCGTCCGCGAAGGACGGTTCCGGGACGCGGCCCTCGGCGATGGCGTGCACCAGGTCGCGGGCCTGGTGGGCGAAGGTGTGCTCGTAGCCGAGTCCGTGGCCGGGCGGCCACCAGGCGTCCAGGTAGGGGTGGTCGGGCTCGGTGACGAGGATGCGGCGGAAGCCGCCGTGCGTGGCGTTTCCGGTGCCGTCGTGGTACTCGAGCTCGTTGAGCCGTTCCAGGTCGAAGGCGAGCGAGCCGCGTTCGCCGTTGAGTTCGATGCGCAGGGCGTTCTTGCGTCCGGTGGCGTACCGGGTGGCTTCGAAGGACGCGAGGGCGCCGGAGGCGAACCGGCCGGTGAACACGGCGGCGTCGTCGACGGTGACCGGCCCGGTGCCGGCCGCGGAGACTGTGGCCAGGCCGCTGCTCGACGCGGTGGGCAGCGGCCGCTCGCGGACGAACGTCTCGGTGAGCGCGGAGACGCCCGCGAGCCGCTCGCCGGCCAGGTACTGGGCGAGGTCGACGATGTGCGCGCCGAGGTCGCCGAGCGAGCCGGATCCCGCCTGCTCGCGGCGGAGCCGCCAGGTGAGCGGGAACTGCGGGTCCACCAGCCAGTCCTGGAGGTACGCCACCCGCACGTGCCGCAGGGTGCCGACGCGGCCCTCCTCCACCATCCGCCGGGCCAGCGCGGTGGCGGGCACCCGGCGGTAGTTGAAGCCGACCATGGCCGCCTGGCCGCGGGCCCGCGCCTCCTGGGCCGCGCGGGCCATCGCCTCGGCCTCCGCGACGGTGTTGGCGAGGGGCTTCTCGCACAGCACGTGCTTGCCCGCGGCCAGCGCGGCCAGCGCGATCTCGGCGTGGCTGTCGCCGGGGGTGCAGATGTCGACGAGGTCGACGTCGTCGCGCTCCACCAGGGCCCGCCAGTCGGTCTCGGCCTCCGCCCAGCCGTGCCGGTCGGCCGCCGCCCGCACGGCGTCGGCGTCCCGGCCGCAGATCACGGCCATCTCGGGGCGGAGCGGCAGGTCGAAGACGCGTCCCACGGTGCGCCAGCCCTGGGAATGGGCGGCGCCCATGAAGGCGTAGCCGACCATGCCGACACGCAGCGGCGGCTTCCCCGTTCCCGCCCCTTCGGACGCTTGCGGCTGTGCCATTCGGATGTCCTCCTCGTCGTCGTGGCGGGCGGGGCGGTCCCCGCCCGGTGGGCTGGTCAGGCCCGTGGGGCGGGGCTGCTCACCTGAACCCGGTGGGCATGTACTGGTCGACGTTGTCCTTGTCGACGACGGCCGAGTAGCAGGTCACCGACGAGGGGATCTCGAACTCGGCCAGGCCGCCGACGCCCTTGCCCTGGCCGAGGGCGCGGGCGAGGTCGATCGCGGAGGCGGCCATCGTCGGCGGGTACAGGACCGTGGCCTTCAGGACACCGTTGTCGGCCTTGATGGCCTCGAACGCGGAGAGCGCGCCGGCGCCGCCGACCATCAGGAAGTCGTCGCGGCCGGCCTGCTCGATGGCGCGCAGCGCGCCCACGCCCTGGTCGTCGTCGTGGTTCCACAGCGCGTCGAACCGCGACTGCGCCTGCAGCAGCTGCGCCATCTTGGCCTGGCCGGACTCGACGGTGAACTCGGCGGCCTGGCGGGCCACCTTGCGGATGTTCGGGTAGTTCTTCAGCGCGTCGTCGAAGCCCTGGGTGCGCTGCTTGGTCAGCTCCAGGTTGTCCAGGCCGGCCAGCTCGATCACCTTGGCGTCGGGCTTGTCCTTGAGCTTCTCGCCGATGTAGTGGCCGGCGTTGAGGCCCATGCCGTAGTTGTCGCCGCCGACCCAGCAGCGGTACGCCTGCGGGGTGTTGAAGACGCGGTCGAGGTTGACGACGGGGATGCCGGCGCGCATCGCCTTCAGCCCGACCTGGGTGAGCGCCTTGCCGTCGGCGGGCAGGATCACCAGGACGTCGACCTTCTTGTTGATGAGGGTCTCGATCTGGCCGATCTGCTGGGCGGTGTCGTTGGAGCCCTCGGTGCTCTCCAGGGTGACGTCGGAGTACTTCTCGGCGCGCTGCTTGGCGTTGTCGTTGATGGCGTTGAGCCAGCCGTGGTCGGCCTGCGGTCCGGCGAAGCCGATGGTGACCTGCTTGCCGGGCTTGTCGTCGGCGGCCGGCTGGTTGTTCGCGGCGGACTCGTCGCCGCCGCTGGGCTCGTTGCTGGTGCAGCCGGTGACGAGGGCGCCGGCGGAGACGGCGGCGGCTCCGAAGAGGAGTCCTCTGCGGCTGGTGAACGTCGGCTCTGGCATGGCGGTGAACCCTTCCCTCAGGTCGTGCTCGCGGTACGCCGCTGGACCAGCACGGCGGCGACGATGATCGCGCCCTTGGCGATCTGCTGGACGTCGGTCTGCAGGTTGTTCAGGGCGAAGATGTTGGTGATGGTGGTGAAGATCAGGACGCCGAGGACGGAGCCGACGATGGTGCCGCGGCCCCCGGTGAGCAGGGTGCCTCCGATGATCGCGGCGGCGATGGCGTCGAGTTCGTAGAGGTTGCCGTTGGTGTTCTGGCCGGATCCGGACAGAACGATCAGCAGGAAGGCGGCGATGCCGCAGCACAGCCCGGACAGCAGGTACAGGTAGAGCCGCTGGCGGCGCACGTCGATGCCGGCCAGCCGGGCGGCCTCCGCGTTGCCTCCGACGGCGACGGAGCGGCGGCCGAAGGTGGTGCGGTTGAGCACCAGCCAGCCGACGACGGTGACCGCGGCGAACACCAGCACCAGCGGGGGGACGCCCAGCACGTAGGAGTCGCGCTCGCCGAGGTCGAGGACGCTGTCGACGGTGACGATCTGCGTCCGCCCGTCGGTGATCTGCAGGGCGAGACCGCGGGCGGAGGCGAGCATGGCGAGGGTGGCGATGAACGGCACCATCCCGCCGTACGCGATGAGCACCCCGTTGACCAGGCCGCAGCCGAGTCCCACCAGGACGGCGGTGAAGAGGATGCCGGCGAAGCCGTACTCCTGGGTGGCGACGGTGGTGGCCCACACCGAGGCGAGGGCGACGATCGCGCCGACCGACAGGTCGATGCCGCCGGAGATGATCACGAAGGTCATGCCGACGGTGACGACGCCGATGACGGAGGCCTGGGTGAGGACCAGCTGGAGGTTGCGGGTGTCCAGGAACTCGTCCGGCTTGGTGATGCCGCCGATCAGGATCAGCACGGCGAGCACGCCGAGCAGGGACAGGGTGCGCACGTCGGCGCGGAACAACACGGCCCGCCAGGCGGGCCGTTCGCCGGCCGGCGCTGCCTTGGGGGTGCTGTCCCGCGGCGGGGAGACGTTCTGCGTCATGACGCCGGGCTTCCTTCCATGACCAGGTCGAGTACACGGTGTTCGTCGAGTTCGCGGGCGGGCGCCGTGTGGACGACGGAGCCCTCGCGCAGCACCAGGACGCGGTCGGCGAGGCCCAGGACCTCGGGCACCTCGCTGGAGACCAGCAGCACGGCGAGCCCTTCGTCCGCCAGCCGCCGTACGACCGCGTACAGTTCGGCGCGGGCGCCGACGTCGACGCCGCGGGTGGGTTCGTCGAGCAGCAGCACCCGGCAGCCGCGCAGCAGCCAGCGGGCGAGCACGGCCTTCTGCTGGTTGCCGCCGGACAGGGTGCGCACGGGCACGTCGGGGTTGTCGGGCCGCAGGGACAGCTCCCGGACCGCCGCGCGCGCCGCCCCCAGTTCGGCGCCGCGGTCGATCCAGCCGGCCCGCGCGAAGCGGGACATGGAGGAGACGGACACGTTGCGGGTGACCGACTCCAGCATCAGCAGGGCCTGCGCCTTGCGTTCCTCGGGTGCGAGGCCCAGTCCGGCGCGGACGGCCGCGCGGACGCTGCCGGGGCGGAGCGGTTTTCCGTCGACCAGGACGCGGCCGGTGTCGGGCTTGCGGGCGCCGTAGATCGTCTCGAGGATCTCCGACCGTCCGGACCCGACGAGTCCGGCGAGGCCGACGATCTCGCCGGGGCGGACGTGGAGGTCGAGCGGGGCGAACTCCCCGCGCCTGGAGAGGTTTTCGACGGTGAGGACCGGATCGCCCGCGGCCGGCGGGGCGGCGGGGCGGGGCGGGAAGACGTACTCGACGGTGCGGCCCGTCATCAGCGACACCACCTCGCTGGTCGGCGTCGACCTGGCGGGCAGCCCGCGGGCCACGGCCCGGCCGTCCTTCAGCACGGTCACGCGGTCGCCGATGCGGCGGATCTCCTCCAGGCGGTGGGAGATGTAGACCACGGCGACGCCGGCGGCGGTCAGGTCGCCGACGATGCGGAAGAGGTTGTCGACCTCGTCCGGGTCGAGGGCGGCGGACGGCTCGTCCATCACGATGAGCCGTACGTCGTGGGAGAGGGCACGCGCCATGGACACGATCTGCTGGTGCGCGGCGGACAGGTCGCCGACCAGGCGGCCGGGGTCGATCTCCGGGTGCCCGAGGCGCTTCAGCAGTTCGGCGGTGGACGCCTTGGCGGCCCGGCCGCGGACGACGAATCCGGCGGTGGTGGGTTCGTGGCCGAGGTGGACGTTCTCCGCGACCGACAGGTGCTCCACCAGGTCGAGTTCCTGGTAGATGGTGGCGATGCCGAGGCGCATGGCGGCGATCGGCGAGCGCAGGGTGACGTCGTCACCGCGCCAGCGGATCGTGCCCGTGTCGGGCTGGTGGGCGCCGGCCAGCACCTTGATCAAGGTGGACTTCCCGGCGCCGTTCTGGCCGAGCAGACAGTGCACCTCGCCGGCCTGGACGTCGAGGTCCACGCCGTCCAGCGCCCGGACTCCCGGGAACGACTTGGTGATGCCGGACATGCTGAGCAGGGGTGGTTCTGATGCCATGCGGATTCCCCTCGGCGGGCGTGGGCCGGCGGCCCCTCACGGGACCGGCTCTCGGGCCCCTCGCGGGACAAGCGGTGTCTGGCCCCTCGCGGGGCCGGCTTTCCTGGCCCCCTCCGGGGCGCGCGTTTTCGGGCAGGGCGGAGCAGAGCGGCGGCGGTTGTGCGGTGTCGGGGCGGGTGGTGCGGCTCGTACCGGAGCGGGACGGCGCCCGCGCCGGCGGGTGGTACGGCCCGCACCGGAGCGGACGGCTTCCGTCTCGGCGGGGCGTGCTGTTCTCGGCGGGTCGTACTGTTCGCGCCGGTGCGGCTGGCGGTCGCACCGGCGAGGTGGTGCCTTGCACGCCGGTACGGGGCTGGGACCCGTGCCGGCGGGTGGTGCAGTCCGGATCGGTGCGGGCGGGCCCGCGCCGAGTGGTGCTGGCGCCGGGGCTGGCGAACCCTCCCCGGATGGTGCTGGCGCCGGGGCTGGCGAACCCTCCCCGGGTGGTGCTGGCGCCGGGGCTGGCGAACCCTCCCCGGGTGGTGCTGGCGCCGGGGCTGGCGAACCCTCCCCGGATGGTGCTGGACACCGGAGCGGGCGAACCCTCCCCGGATGGTGCTGGGCGCCGGTGCGGCGGGCCGCCGTGCCGGCGTCGGCTCAGGCGGGTGAGAACAGGTGGTCGCTGATGAGGCGGGCCGCGCCGATGACTCCGGCGGTGGGGCCCAGCTCCCCCAGGACGATGGGCAGGTTGCCCGTCGCCAGGGGCAGCGACCCGCGGTAGACCTGGGTACGGATCGCGGCGAGCAGGGTGTGGCCGAGACCGGTCACCCCGCCGCCGATCACCACCAGGCCCGGGTTGAAGAAGCTGACCAGGCCGGCGATGACCTGGCCGGTGCGGTTCCCGCCCTCGCGGATCAGGTCGAGGGCGGTGGCGTCACCGGCGGCGGCCGCGGCGGCGACGTCGACGGCGCTGAGCGTGCCGTTCGCCTCCAGCCGGGCGGCGAGTTCGGGCGAGAGCCGCTGCTCGGCGGCCTCCGTCGCGTCCCGTGCGAGGGCCGCGCCGGAGAAGTGCGCCTCCAGGCAGCCCCGGTTGCCGCAGGCGCACGGGCGTCCGTCGGGCACGGCCTGGATGTGCCCGATGTCGCCCGCGCTGCCCGTCGTACCGCGGTAGACCTCACCGCCGACGACGATGCCGCAGCCGATGCCGGTGCCGATCTTGACGCAGAGGAAGTCGGCGACGGTGCGGGCGACGCCCGCGTGCTGCTCCCCCAGCGCCATGAGGTTCACGTCGTTGTCGACCATGACCGGGCAGCCGAGTTCCTGGCTGAGCGCCTCCCGCACCGGGAAGCCGTCCCAGCCGGGCATGATCGGCGGCGCGACCGGGATGCCCTCGGGGAAGCGGACCGGCCCGGGGACGCCGATGCCGGCGCCGTCGAACCCTTCCGCGAGCCCGGTGGCCTTCAGCTTGGCGGCCATGACCAGCACCTGCTCGAAGACCGCGACCGGCCCCTCGCGCACGTCCATCGGCTGGTTGATGTGCCCGAGGATCTCCAGCTCGGCGTTGGTGACGGCGACGTCGACCGAGGTCGCGCCGATGTCGACGCCGAGGAAGCGCAGGTGCGGGTTGAGACGGATGTTGTGGGAGCGGCGGCCGCCGCGCGAGGCGGCGAGTCCGTCGGCCACGACGAGTTCCGTCTCCAGCAGCCGGTCCACCTCCACGGCCAGCTTCGACCGGGACAGGTCGACCTGGTCGCCCAGCTGGGCACGGGAGTTGGGTCCGCCGTCGCGCAGCAGCCTGAGCAGTCGTGCCTGATGGGCGTTCGCGGGTCGCGCTGTCATGCGTCTCACGAGCCCCTCCCCGCCTCATCGGCTGTGCGCGCCGGATTCCGGCCACGTGTGTGGCGTGCTTTCGGAGGGGAAAGTAGCAGCGCCTGCCGGAGGTGGGAAGAAGTCGCGCAGGAATTGGCCCCTACTTTTTCCACTCTCAGGACAAAGAGGGGGCGCGGAGCGCGGGACAGTCCCGCCCGGAGCGGGACGAATCCTCTCAGGAGTCCTCCCGCGCGTGGTGCGACCGCCGGGTGTGTTCGGTGTGTTCCCGCATCAGGCGGGCGGCCGACTGCTCGTCCCGCGCGGCGATGGCGGCGATCGGCTCACGGTGCTCGGTCCAGGACCGCTCGCCGCGCTGCCGGGCGACCGGCGTGCAGTACCAGCGCACCCGCCGGTCCACCTGGGCGGCCGGCCCGGCGAGCACCGCGTTGCCCGCCGGCTCCCTCACCGTGGCGTGGAAACGGGCGTTGAGCGCCACCGCGGCGTCCGCGGCGTCCGACCTCACCGCCTCGAGGCCCTCGGCGAGGATCGCCTCCAGCGCCTGGACGCCCTCGCTGCCGGCGTTGCCCGCGGCCGGCCGGGCCGCCTCCGCCTCCGCCTCCGCCTCCGGCAGGGTGCGGACGGTGAGCAGCTGGCCGGCCTCCTCCTCCGTGGGCTCGTGCACGAACGCGCCCTGCGCGGGCCGCGGATCGGCCCACCCCTCGGCGTGGAGACGCTGGAGCGCCTCGCGCACCGGCCGGCGGAAGACACCGAGGTGGCCGGCGAGTTCGCTCTCGACGAGGTGCCGGCCCGGCCGGAGGGCGCGCGTGGTGATGAGTCCGAGCAGCGCCTCGTGGACGCGGTCGCACAGCGGGCCCGGCCGTTCGAGCCGGGGCGCCGCCCCCCCCCCCCCCCCCCCCCCCCCCCGGGGCAGTCCTGTCGGCGCCACCGGTCCCTCCTCGGCGGCGCCGCGCGTCCGTCGTGAACACCGCTGACACCGCGGACGCCTTGGGGGTGATCGCCTGTCGCCCACAGGCTGCGGCGCCGCGCCGGCCCCCCGGCGGGGATCGCCCTCGTCACATCACGACGGGCCCGCTCAGGGGCACCGCACGACCTGCCCCGCGTACGACAGGTTCCCGCCGAAGCCGAACAGCAGCACCGGGTCCCCGCTGGACACCGCGCCCTGTTCGACGAGTTTGGAGAAGGCGAGCGGGATGCTCGCGGCCGACGTGTTGCCGGAGTCGACGACGTCTCGCGCGACGACCGCGTTGACGGCGCCGATCCGGCGCGCGAGGGGTTCCACGATCCGCAGGTTGGCCTGGTGCAGCACGACCGCGGCGAGGTCCTCGGGCGTCAGTCCCGCCTTCTCGCAGGCCCGCCGGGCGAATTCCGGGAGCCGGGTGGTCGCCCACCGGTAGACGCTCTGCCCCTCCTGTGCGAACCGCGGCGGGGTCCCCTCGATCCGCACCGCGTTGCCCATCTCGGGCACCGAGCCCCACAGCACGGGGCCGATGCCGTTCTCCGCGCCCGGCCCGGCCGCCTCCACGACGGCCGCGCCCGCCCCGTCGCCGACCAGGACGCAGGTGGTGCGGTCGGTCCAGTCGGTCACCTCGGACATCTTGTCGGCGCCGATGACCAGCACCCGGTGCGCCCCGCCGGCCCGTACCGCGTGGTCGGCGGTGGCGAGGGCGTGGGTGAAGCCGGCGCACACCACGTTGACGTCCATGACGGCGGGGCCGGGCATGCCGAGGCGGGCGGCGACGCGGGCCGCCATGTTGGGCGAGCGGTCGATCGCGGTGGAGGTGGCGACCAGGACCAGGTCGATCTCGGCGGGGGTCCGGCCGGCCGCCGCGAGCGCCTTGGCGGCGGCGTGCGCGGCCAGTTCGTCGACGGGCTCGTCGGGTCCGGCGATGTGACGGGTGCGGATGCCGACCCGGCTCGTGATCCACGCGTCGCTGGTGTCGACCCTGCCCGCCAGGTCCTCGTTGGTCAGGACCCGGGCGGGCTGGTAGTGGCCGACGGCGGTGATGCGCGAGCCGCTCATGGTGGTCCCCTCGGTGATCCGGTTGCGGGATGCACCAGTCTGATCAGTGACTCACGGGTACGAGTGCAGGTGAAGCGACAGGAAACGGGCGCGAGGCTTGTCGCCTTCCGTCAGCCCCCGGGAGCCTCCGTCCGGCGTCCCCGCGCCCGTGCGCCGTCCGGAGGGGCTGACGGGCGCGGCCGGCGCGAACGCCGCGGGGTGCGCACGGCGGACCGGGCGGAGACCCGCGGTCCGGCGGTGACGGCGGGCGCGTCGGCCGCGGGCCGGGCGGTGGGCGGCGCCCGCGCCGGCAGCACGCCGAGCCCGCGCGGGCCGTCGGCCGCGTGGTGCGCTCGGTGGCGGAACACCGCCGCGATCCCCGTCGCGGGCGCGGCTTCGACGCCCGCGTCGGCGCCTCCCCACGGGAACGCTGTCGTTCGGATCGGAGTTCGACCTGCGGACGGCGGGTACGTGGGACGGGTCGCGGCGGACGCGCACGACGACCGTGTGCGCCTCCCGCGGCGTGGGCCGCAGCCTGACGCCCCACGTGCAGGACAATGAGATCGTGAAGGTCACGTCGTCGCGCGACGCCCCCGTGGCCCACGGCACCCTGTGCGTCAAGGGCCGGTTCGGCTGCCGGCACGTGCGGACCGGGACGGAACGGAACGGGTAGGGACATGGGACGAGTCACGGAACGACGCAAGGTGATCCGCATCCGGGACGGGGCGGTCTCCACCCGCCCGGACACGCTCGTCGCCGAGGAACCCCTGGAGATCCGGCTGAACGGCAAGCCCCTGGCGATCACCATGCGCACCCCGGGGGACGACTTCGCGCTGGCGGCCGGCTTCCTGGTCAGCGAGGGGGTGCTGGCGACCGCGTCGGACCTGCGGAACATCGTCTACTGCGCCGGGGCGACGCGTGGGGGCGCCTCCCGCTCGGACGGAGCCGGGAGCGAGGGAGGGTCGAACACGTACAACGTGGTCGACGTGTCGACCGCTCCCGGGGTGGCGGTCCCCGACATCACGCTGGAGCGCAACGTCTACACCACCTCGTCCTGCGGTCTGTGCGGCAAGGCCAGCCTGGACGCGGTGCGCACCACGACCCGTCACCCGGTCGCGGACGCCCCGCGGCTGCGGGTGACGCCGGAGCTGCTGGCGGAGCTGCCGGACCGGCTGCGGGCGGCCCAGCGGGTCTTCGACCGCACCGGCGGACTGCACGCGGCGGCCCTGTTCGACGAGCACGGCGAGCTGCTGGACGTACGGGAGGACGTGGGCCGGCACAACGCGGTCGACAAGCTGGTCGGCCGCGCCCTGCAGAACGGGAGCCTGCCGCTGTCCCGGACCGTCCTCATGGTGTCCGGGCGGGCCTCGTTCGAGCTGGCGCAGAAGGCGGTCATGGCCGGCATCCCGGTGCTGGCGGCGGTCTCGGCGCCGTCCTCGCTGGCCGTGGACCTGGCGGCGGAGACCGGCATGACCCTGGTCGGCTTCCTGCGGGGCAGCTCCATGAACGTGTACGCGGGTGAAGAGCGGATCGCCCTGCGGGCCGCGGCCGTCCGGGCCTGACCGCCCCCTCCCCGCACGGCGGCGGGGCCGCGGCCGTGCGGCGAGGGGCACGCCGTACCGGTGCGCCAGGGGCGTGCCCGGGCCGGGCGCCGCCGCCCGCACCCCGCAGGCGCACCCCGGAACGAGCCGGGGAACTCCGCCGTGAACCGGGTGGAGACGTCCGCGGCGACGGCGACGCTCAGCCGGAACGTGTCCCGGTACCGGCCTCGGTTCGTGACCGTGCGGCTCGGTCCCCGGAAGCGGCCTGCGGGACCGGGTCCTTCGAGCGGCGCTTGGCGATCACCGCGCACACCATGAGCTGCATCTGGTGGAACAGCATCAGCGGCAGCACGGCCAGCGAGGCGTGCGCCCCGAACAGCACGCTCGCCATGGGCAGTCCGGCGGCCAGCGACTTCTTCGACCCGGCGAACTGGATGGCGATCCGGTCCTCCCGCCCGAAGCCGAGGCCCTTGGCCCCGTACCAGGTGAGCGCCAGCATCACCGCGAGCAGCACCGATTCGACGGCGAGCAGTCCGCCGAGCCGGGCGGGGCTCACCTGGCCCCAGACGCCCTGCACCATGCCCTCGCTGAACGCGGTGTAGACGACGAGCAGGATGGAGCCGCGGTCCACCAGTCCGAGCACCTTGCGGTGGCGGGCCACGAAGCCGCCGATCCAGCGGCGCGTGACCTGCCCGGCGAGGAACGGCACCAGCAGCTGGAGCACGATCTCCACCACCGAGTCGGCGGAGAAGCCGCCCGCGCCGCCGCCGAGCAGCGCCGCCGCGAGCAGCGGGGTGACGACGATGCCGGCCAGCGAGGAGAACGAGCCGGCGCAGATCGCGGCGGGCACGTTGCCGCGGGCGATCGAGGTGAACGCGATCGACGACTGGATGGTGGAGGGGACCAGGGTGCAGAACAGCAGCCCCTGGTGGAGCGGGTCGGTGAGAAGCGCCGGGACGAGCCCGCGGGTGGCCAGGCCCAGCAGGGGGAAGACCACGAAGGTGCAGGCCAGGACGGTGACGTGGAGCCGCCAGTGGGTGAGGCCGTCCAGCGCCTCGCGGGTGGACAGGCGGGCGCCGTAGAGGAAGAAGAGGAACGCGATCGCGGCGGTGGAGGCGCCGGAGGCGATGTCCGCGCCGGTGCCGCGGGCGGGCAGCAGCGCGGCCAGTCCCACCGTGCCGAGCAGGAGCGTGATGTACGGGTCGACCGGCATCCAGCGCGGCCAGTGCGGGCGTTTCACGGTGCTCCACGTGCTCGGGTGGGTGTGCGGCGGTGCGGTACGGGGACGAGTGCCCCCGGCACCGGGGACAAGCCGTCCCCGCCCCATCCTGCTCCTCCGCCCCGCGATCGGGAACGCCGCACACCGCTCTCATTGTCATCACGATGCGCGATCACCGGGGTAGGCTGCCCGGCGTGTACGAGCCGACCCACCTGCGGACCTTCCTGTCGGTGGCCCAGACGCTGAGCTTCACGCAGGCGGCCCGGCGGCTGGGGTTGCGCCAGTCGACGGTGAGCCAGCACGTGCGGCGGCTGGAGGAGGCCACCGGGCGGCAGCTGTTCTCGCGGGACACCCACTCCGTGGCGCTGACCGAGGACGGCGAGGCGATGCTCGGCTTCGCGCGCCGCATCCTGGACGCGCACGAGCAGGCGGCGCAGTTCTTCACCGGCACCCGGCTGCGCGGGCGGCTGCGCTTCGGGGCGTCCGAGGACTTCGTGCTGACCCGGCTGCCGGAGATCCTCGAACGGTTCCGGCACGAGCACCCGGAGGTCGATCTGGAGCTGACGGTCGAGCTGTCGGGCATCCTGCACGAGCAGCTCGCCGCGGGCCGGCTGGACCTGGTGCTGGCCAAGCGGCGGCCGGAGGACCCGCGCCCGGACCCGCACCGGCTGGTCTGGCAGGACGAGCTGGTGTGGATCGGCGCGCCGGGCCTGCGGCTCGACCCGTGCCGCCCGGTGCCGCTGATCGTCTACCCGCCGCCGGGCATCACCCGGGACCTGGCGCTGCGGGCGCTGGAGCGGGAGGGCCGCCAGTGGCGCATCGTGTGCAGCAGCGGGAGCCTCAACGGGCTGCTCGCGGCGGCCCGGGCGGGGCTCGGGGTGATGGTGCACGCGCGCGGGCTGGTCCCGCCGGGACTGGTGCGGATGCCGGAGCGGGCCGGGCTGCCGGAGCCGGGCCCGGTGGACTTCGTGGTGGTGCGCGGCCGGCGCCGGCCCTCGGCGCAGGGCGCGGCGGAGGCGCTGGCGGCGGCGATCCTGGCGGGCGGCGACCGGCTGCACCGCGGCGGGCGGGGGTGACGGTCCGGCCCGCCGGTGCGCCGGTCCGGGTGAGGGCCGTCGCGCCGCCCGCGGGCCGGTCAGGGGGTACGGCCTGACCGAGTCGACCGCGGCGGCGACGGCCGACCCGCCCGGGCGCACCCGCTACGGGACGGCCGGCCGGCCGGTCCCCGGGGTGAGCGTGCGCATCGCCGACGACGGCGAGATCCTGCTGCACGGCGAGAACCTCTTCCAGGGCTGTCCCAACGACCCCGAGGCCACCCACGGGACACCGCGCGACGGCTGGCCGGCCACCGGCGACCTGGGTTTCCTCGACGAGGACGGTCATCTGACCGTCACCGGGAGGAAGAAGGAGATCCTGGTGACGTCCGGCGGCAAGAGCGTCTCGCCGGGCGTGCTGGAGGAGCGGGTGCGCGACCGTCCGCTGGCCAGCCAGTGCATCGTGGCCGGCAACGACCGGCCGTACGTGGCCGCGCTGGTCGTCCTCGGCCAGGAGGCGGTCGAGCACTGGCTGGCGATGCGGGGGGAGCCGCGGCTCCCCCGGCCGGCCTGGTGCGCGACGCGGACCTGGAGGCAGAGGTGCGGCGCGCGGTGGTCACGGCCGACACGCTGGTCTCGCAGGCCGAGCCGATCCGCACCTTCCGTATCCCCGCGCAGCCGTCCGCCGGGGAGCACGGGCTGCTGACGCCGTCGCTGAAGCTGAAGCGCAAGGCCGTCGAGAAGGCGTACGCCCGAGAGGTCGAGGCGTTGTACCGGGCATGAATTCCGCGGTCAGGAATGCGGCGCGGGCCGTGATCGTTGACGATGGAGGTATCACCTGACCACAACCTAAGGATCGAGAGCTCGTGAGCAAGGTCCCCCCGATCACCCTGAACAACGGCGTCGAGATGCCCCAGTTGGGGTTCGGCGTCTGGCAGGTACCGGACGCGGAGGCCGAGACGGCCGTGGCGGCGGCGCTGGAGGCCGGCTACCGCAGCATCGACACGGCGGCGGTCTACGGCAACGAGGAGGGCACCGGCAAGGCCATCGCGCGGTCGGGCGTCCCCCGTGAGGACATCTTCGTCACCACCAAGCTGTGGAACAGCGACCAAGGGTACGACGCCACCCTCAAGGCCTTCGACACGTCGCTGGCGAAGCTCGGCCTCGACTACGTCGACCTGTACCTCATCCACTGGCCGACCCCGGCCCGGGACCTGTACGTCGACACGTACAAGGCGTTCGAGAAGCTGCTGTCGGACGGACGGGTGCGCGCGATCGGCGTGTCCAACTTCCTGCCGGAGCACCTGGAGCGGCTGACCGGGGAGACGTCGGTCGTCCCGGCGGTCAACCAGATCGAGCTGCACCCGCATCTGCAGCAGGCCGCCGCACGGGAGTGGCACGCGGAGCGGGGCATCGCCACCGAGGCCTACTCCCCGCTCGGCTCCGGCAAGGGCATCCTGGAGATCCCGGCGATCGTGGCCATCGCCCAGAAGCACCACCGCACCCCCGCCCAGGTGGTGCTGCGCTGGCACCTGCAGCTGGGCAACGTCGTCATCCCCAAGTCGGTGACGCCGTCCCGCATCAAGGAGAACATCGACGTCTTCGGGTTCACCCTGGACGCCGAGGACCTGGCGGCGATCGGCGCGCTGAACGAGGACCGGCGGGTGGGTCTGAACCCCGCGGAGTTCAACAGCGCCTGACGGCGCACCACGCCGGTGGCCGGCCCCCGTTCCGACGGGTGGCCGGCCACCGGCGTGTCCGGGCCGGCCGGTCGGGCCGCCCCGCCGGCCGGACGACGGCGGTCACGTCGAGGCGTCACACCGGCCGTACCCCCGTGTGGACCGTGTGGGCCGCCAGGACGAAGACGTCGGGGCGGTGGTGGACGCTCGCCGGGTCACCGGGGTCGACGAGACGGTCGAGGGTGGCGCGGTCGTCGGCGTCCAGGTGCTCGCCGACCATGTCGCGGGTGCGGGTGAGGGAGTCGGCCACGTGGGCGCGGGCGCGGTCCGGCAGCGGGGCCGGGAGGTCGAGGAGGAAGGTGCGCGAGCGGGTGTGGTGCAGGCCGGCCGCGGTGAGCAGGGCGGGCCAGTCCTCCACCTGGGCCACCGAGCCGGGCAGCTCCTCGCGCATGCGCGTGAACCGCTCCTCCTCCACGGCGTCGATGCGCGCCTGGAGGCCGGGGCGGCCGAAGCCGATGTCGCGGGGCAGGAAGCGGGCGGGCAGTCCGCCCTCCAGCACGGCCAGCGTGCCGCCGGGCGCGAGGCGCTCGGCGCAGGCCGCGAGCGCCGCGCCCTGGTCGCCGAGGTGGTGGATGCTGCGGCTGGCCCACAGCAGGTCGGCCGGGTAGTCCAGCTCGGCCAGCACCTCGGGCAGGTCGCCGGTCAAGGTGTCGAAGCGGTCGCCGGCGCCGAGGCGCCCGACGCGGGCGCGGGCCCGCTCCAGCAGCGCTTCGGAGCCGTCGACGGCCACGATGCGGGCGCCCGGGAAGGTCTCGGCGAACAGGCCGGAGATCACGCCGGGGCCGCTGCCGGCGTCCACGATCAGGCCCGGTTCGGTGACCTCCTTGGCCAGCCAGGCCAGGGCCCGCTCGTACAGCGGGGTGAACACTTCCGCCTGGCTCTCCAGCAGGGGCGCCAGCTCGGCCCAGTCCAGGTGCTCGTGGTCGTGGCCGTGGTGTCCGTGCCCGTTCTCGTGACGGTGCTCGCCGTCGTGACCGGGTGCGTGGTGGTGGTGCGCCATGGTGGTCAGCCTCTCCGCTCGGATGCGGTCAGCGTGCGACGACGCACCGGGGCGGGGCAAACCATGTTGCCGGTACAGCAAAACGACGGAGCGGTCCGCCGGACCCGGGGCCCCTGAGGGGTCCGGGCCCGGCGGACGCGGGTCAGCCCGTCACGACAGCGGCGGGTAGGCGTTCTTCATCAGCTCCTGGAACTGGGCGGAGAACCAGTGCCCGGAGATCGGGGCGTCCGGAAGGGCGCCCGACATGTTGTTGTCGTTGCGCGGGTTGCCCCCGTAGGTCGGGTCGCACATCCGGTCGAAGCCCTTGCCCTCGTCGTTGTCGATCACCTTGCTCGCACCGTCGGACTCCCCCGGGGGCTTGATCCACACGTAGGCGTCGATCCCGGGCTCCGGGGACGCCTGGGGCCGCTCACCCAGGCCGGCTCCGGCCTGGTTGCACCAGTTGCCCGTGTTGTAGCGGCGGTCGTAACGGCCGCCGTCGACGTAGGTGTCCACGTCGGTCGTGGCGCCGGGTCCGGTGGGCCGCTTCGCGCCGCCCCAGCCGTTGCGGGACGTGTCGATCAGCATGCCGATCTTCGAGTCGAAGCCGAGCGAGACCAGTTCCTGACGCAGGGCCTGGGCGTACGACAGCTCGTCGACGTAGCGGTTCCAGCTGACCCACTTCGACTCGCGCACGGACTTGCCGCCCACGGTGTCGGTGATCTTGAAGTGGTCCTCCTTCAGCGCGCTGTAGTTGGCCGTGTTGGCGATGAAGCCGTGCACGTCGGCCACGGTCGCGCCCTCGGCGGTCGAGGCCTGCTTGAACAGCTGCGCGGAGGCGCCGAAGTTGTCGTCCCAGCCCAGCCAGCCGTGGTGGCCCGCGTCCACGTAGTTGTAGACGTTGGGCGCGTCGCCCAGCTTGTTCAGGGCGTAGCCGACGCCCTTGACGTAGTTGCCGTTGGCCTTCATCGTGTCGCAGTTCGGCGTGGCGGTCGCCCGCGGCGACACGTTGGTGACCAGGTTGGGCAGCGAGTCGATCTCGACCACCGTGACGATGCGCAGCGAGGCGTACTTGGGGTCGGAGAGGATCTGTGCGATCGGGTCGATGTACTCGCTCTTGTAGCGGCCGATCTCCGTCGGGCCGAGCTCGCCGTTGGAGGCGAGGGCGGCGCAGTCGCGGCCCGGCAGGTTGTAGATGACCACCTGGAAGACGAGCTCGCCCGAGCCCTTCTGGCGCAGGGCCTCGTCGAGGTGGTCGCGCAGGCCCATCTTGCCGTTCGGTCCCTCGATGGCGGCGATGCGGTCCATCCAGACACCGGTCGGCTGGTTCGCGATGCGGCTGCCGCCCGGCTCGGCGGCGGCGTTCGCGGACCACTCCGGGTTCACGTACACCTTGGCGCCGTCGTACGGGTTGTCGACGCGGTCACCGGGGGGCGGGTCGGTCGGGTCCGGCGGGTCGGTCGGGCCGCCGGAGTCGACGTTGCAGGTCACCCCGTCGAGGGTGAAGGTGGCGGGGACGGCGTTGGTGCCGCTGTAGGTGCCCTGGAAGCCGAAGGTGGCGGAGCCTCCGCCGGCGAGCGTGCCGTTGTACGACTCGTTGGCCGCCGTGACGTCCGCGCCGGACTGGGTGATCCTGGCGTTCCAGCCGCTGGTCACCTTCTGGTTCCCGGCGTAGCTCCACTTCACCGCCCACGACGACTTCGCGGCACCGTGGTTGGTGACCGTCACGGACGCGGTGAAGCCGGTGTTCCACTGGTTCTGCACCGTGTAGTCCACGGTGCAGGGGACGGCGGCCGCGCCGGCGTCGCCCGGGACGGCGGCGATCGCCGACCCGGTGGCGCCGGCGACCAGCGCCATGGCGGCGAGGAGCGCGGTTCTGGTGCGACTCATGGTGCGGGTTTCCTATCCGTAGGGGGCTTTCCTTCGGGGCGCGCGCGGACGTTCGCGCGGCCTGGTGCCTTACGGGGTGGGGGATGCCGTCCCGGCTCCGCACGGGCGGGCACGTGAGGCCGGCCGGACGTCTCCGGACAGCACGGACGGCACAGAAATCCCACGGTGACGAGCGCCCCGCGTCAGGTGCTCCACACGTGCACGGGGGTGGCTCGAAGTACTGAACGCGGGGGGTGGTTCATCGAGCGACTCCTTGCAGCTCGGACGCGTCGGGACGGACGCGTCGACTGATGGAACCGCTCCCACTGGTGTCCATGAAGCTAGCGCCAAGTGACGATGAAGAACAGAGGGTGTGCGGACATTGGCACGTCTCGCCGTGTCGAATGTTTTCGATTCGCACCAAGGGTTGACCGGTCCACCCCCCGTCCCCACTATGGGAGCGCTCCCACTGGTTCAAGCCTTGACATGTACGAGTCGCAGGAAGGACCAGCACCATGCATCCCCCACCCCGCAGACGCGGTGGCGTGCGACGTCTCTTAGCGGTCGCCGTGACCGCCCTCGCGCTGCCGCTGACGATGCTGTCGACGGGTACCACCCCCGCCCGGGCGGCGGCCGTCCAGTGCAGCGTGGACTACAGGACGAACGACTGGGGGTCGGGCTTCACCGCCGACCTGACCGTCACCAACCGCGGCACCGACGTCATCGACGGCTGGACCCTGACGTACGACTACACGGGCAACCAGCGCCTGGTGAACGGCTGGAACGGCAGCTGGTCCCAGTCCGGCTCCACCGTCACCGTGAAGAACGCCGGGTACAACGGCCGGATCGCCGCCGGCGCCGCCGTCACCACCGGCGCCCAGTTCTCCTACAGCGGCGCCAACGCCGCGCCCACCTCCTTCTCGGTCAACGGCACCGCCTGTGCGGGCGCCCACCAGCCGCCGATCGCCGTGCTGACCAGCCCGGAGGCCGGCTCGGTCTACACCCGGGGCGAGACGGTGCCGCTCGCGGCCACCGCCGCCGCGGCCGACCGGGCCACCATCACCAAGGTCGAGTTCTACGACGACACCGAACTGCTCGGGACGGACACCTCCGCGCCGTTCACGCTGTCGGTCGGTGGACTGGCCGTCGGCGCCCACTCCCTGGTGGCGAAGGCGTACGACAGCATGGGCGCCTCCGCCTCCTCCGCCCCGGTCGGCATCACGGTCGCCTCGGGTCCCGCCGTGGTCGCCAGCCCTTCCCAACTGGGCGTGCGCCAGGGTGAGTCGGGCACCTTCGAGGTGAAGCTCTCCAAGCAGCCGAGCGGGAACGTGACCGTCACCACGGCGCGGGCGAGCGGCACCACGGGGCTGTCGGTGTCCTCCGGCGCGAGCCTCACCTTCACCCCGTCGAACTGGAGCACCGCACAGAGGGTGACCGTCGCCGCCGACTCCTCCGGCACCGGCCAGGCGGTCTTCGAGTCCACCGCGCCCGGCCACGCCAAGGCGGCGGTGACCGTGACCCAGCTGGGCGCGACCAAGTCGTACGAGGCGCGGTTCCTGGAGCTGTACGACAAGATCACCGACCCGGCGAACGGCTACTTCTCCCCCGAGGGCATCCCGTACCACTCGGTCGAGACGCTGATCGTCGAGGCGCCCGACCACGGTCACGAGACCACCTCGGAGGCGTACAGCTACCTGCTGTGGCTGCAGGCGATGTACGGCAGGATCACCGGGGACTGGACGCGGTTCAACGACGCCTGGGAGACGATGGAGCGGTACGCCATCCCGACCGGCGCCGACCAGCCGACCAACTCCTTCTACGACCCCTCGAAGCCGGCCACGTACGCGCCCGAGCACGACACCCCGAACGAGTACCCGTCGCAGCTCGACCCCGGTGTCTCCGTGGGCCGTGACCCGATCGCGGCGGAGCTGAGGTCCGCGTACGGCACCGACCAGGTGTACGGCATGCACTGGATCCAGGACGTGGACAACGTCTACGGCTACGGCAACTCGCCCGGCAAGTGCGAGGCCGGGCCGTCGGACACCGGCCCGTCCTACATCAACACCTTCCAGCGCGGCCCGCAGGAGTCGGTGTGGGAGACGGTCACCCAGCCCACCTGTGACGCCTTCAAGTACGGCGGCCCCAACGGCTACCTGGACCTGTTCACCAAGGACGCGTCCTACGCCAAGCAGTGGAAGTTCACCAACGCCCCCGACGCCGACGCGCGTGCGGTGCAGGCGGCGTACTGGGCCGACCTGTGGGCGAAGGAGCAGGGCAAGGGCGGCGAGATCGCCGGGACCGTCGCCAAGGCCGCCAAGATGGGCGACTACCTGCGCTACGCCATGTACGACAAGTACTTCAAGAAGATCGGCAACTGCACCAGCCCGTCCTGCCCGGCCGGCACCGGCAAGGACGCCTCGCACTACCTGCTCTCCTGGTACTACGCCTGGGGCGGCGCCACCGACACCTCGGCCGGCTGGGCCTGGCGCATCGGCTCCAGCCACGCGCACGGCGGATACCAGAACCCGCTCGCCGCGTACGCGCTGGCCAACCACGCGCCCCTGAAGCCGAAGTCGGCGACGGGCGCGGAGGACTGGGGCAAGTCGTTCCAGCGCCAGCTCGAGTTCTACCGCTGGCTGCAGTCCGACGAGGGCGGCATCGCGGGCGGCGCGACCAACAGCTGGGCGGGCCGCTACACCACTCCGCCGGCCGGTACGCCGACCTTCTACGGCATGTACTACGACGAGAAGCCGGTGTACCACGACCCGCCGTCGAACCAGTGGTTCGGCTTCCAGGCGTGGTCGATGGAGCGGGTGGCCGAGGTGTACCACCAGACGGGCAACGCGCTCGCCGAGTCGGTCCTCGAGAAGTGGGTGGACTGGGCGCTGTCCGAGACCACGGTCAACCCGGACGGGACGTTCCGCTTCCCGTCCACGCTGAAGTGGTCCGGAAAGCCCGACACCTGGAACCCGTCGTCACCGGGCGCCAACAACGGGCTGCACGTCGAGGTCGTCGACTACACCAACGACGTCGGTGTGGCCGGCGCCTACGCCAAGATCCTGACGTACTACGCCGCCCGCTCCGGTGACACCGAGGCGGCGGACACGGCGAAGGCGCTGCTGGACGGCATGTGGGAGAACCACCAGGACGACCTCGGCATCGCCGTCCCGGAGACCCGCGCCGACTACGAGCGCTTCGACGACCCGGTCCACATCCCGTCCGGCTGGACCGGCACCATGCCGAACGGCGACCGGATCGACTCGTCGTCGACGTTCGTCTCGATCCGCTCCTTCTACAAGGACGACCCGGCCTGGTCGAAGATCGAGAGCTATCTGGAGGGCGGCGCCGCGCCGACCTTCACGTACCACCGGTTCTGGGCCCAGGCGGACATCGCCACGGCCATGGGCGCGTACGCGGAGCTTCTCGAATAGTCCCCGCCGACGCTCCGTGTACCGGCCCCGGCACCTGACGCCGGGGCCACCGGGCCGGGCGGTCCCCTCGCGCACGGGGGGCCGCCCGGCCTCGCACGCTCCGACGCCCCTCCCCCACGAGAGAGGAAACCCCCACCGTGCGAAGAACCCGTGTCCTCACGGCCGTGCTCGCCCTGGCGGCCGGTCTGCTCGCCGGCGGTCCGCCCGCCCTGGCCGCCGACGCCCCGGCCGCCGCTCCCGCCGCCGTCTCCGGGGCCGCCGCCGACACCTACACCTGGCGCAACGCGCGCATCGACGGCGGCGGCTTCGTGCCCGGCATCGTCTTCAACCGCAGCGAACCGGACCTGGCGTACGCCCGCACCGACATCGGCGGCGCCTACCGCTGGCAGGAGTCGACGAAGAGCTGGATCCCCCTGCTGGACTCGGTCGGCTGGGACGACTGGGGCCACACCGGCGTGGTCAGCATCGCCTCGGACGCCGCCGACCCCGACCGGGTGTACGCGGCGGTCGGCACGTACACCAACGACTGGGACCCGGGCAACGGGGCGGTGATGCGCTCCACGGACCGGGGCGCGAGCTGGCGGAAGGCCGCGCTGCCGTTCAAGCTGGGCGGCAACATGCCGGGACGGGGCATGGGGGAACGGCTGGCGGTCGACCCGCACGACAACGACGTGCTGTACCTGGGCGCGCCCAGCGGCCACGGCCTGTGGCGGTCCACCGACGCGGGCGTGACCTGGTCGGAGGTGACGTCCTTCCCCAACCCCGGGAACTACGCGGAGGATCCGGACGACGAGAGCGGGTACGCCTCGGACAACCAGGGCGTCGTCTGGGTGACGTTCGACGAGTCGACGGGGACCGCGGGCACGCCGACGCGGACCGTGTACGTCGGGGTCGCCGACAAGGAGAACGCCGTCTACCGCTCGACGGACGCGGGCGCGACCTGGGAGCGGCTGGCCGGCCAGCCCACCGGCTACCTCGCGCACAAGGGCGTCCTCGACGCGGAGAACGGCCACCTGTATCTCGCGTACAGCGACACGGGCGGCCCCTACGACGGGGGCAAGGGGCGGCTGTACCGGTACGCCACGGCGACCGGCGCCTGGACCGACATCAGCCCGGTCGCGGAGGAGGACACCTACTTCGGCTTCAGCGGGCTGACCGTGGACCGGCAGAACCCGGGCACGGTGATGGCGACGGCGTACAGCTCCTGGTGGCCGGACACGCAGATCTTCCGCTCCACGGACAGCGGCGCCACCTGGACCCAGGCGTGGCGCTACACCGCGTACCCGGAGCGCGAGAACCGCTACGTCATGGACGTCTCCTCGTCGCCGTGGCTGACCTGGGGGGCGAACCCGTCGCCGCCCGAACAGACGCCGAAGCTGGGGTGGATGACGGAGGCGCTGGAGATCGACCCGTTCGACCCGGACCGGATGATGTACGGCACGGGCGCGACCGTCTACGGCACGGAGGAGCTGACGAACTGGGACGACGACACCCCGTTCACCATCCGGCCGATGGTGCGGGGGCTGGAGGAGACCGCGGTCCTCGACCTGGCCTCTCCCCCGTCGGGCGCCCCGCTGCTCAGCGCGCTCGGCGACATCGGCGGCTTCCGGCACACGGACCTGACGAAGGTGCCGTCGATGATGTTCACCCGGCCGAACTTCACCTCGACGACGAGTCTGGACTTCGCCGAGTCGGACCCGGACGTCGTGGTCCGCGCCGGGCACGTGGACTCCGGCCCGCACATCGCCTTCTCGACCGACAACGGGGCCAACTGGTTCGCGGGCACCGACCCTTCGGGCGTGAGCGGCGGCGGGACGGTCGCCGCGTCGGCGGACGGCGGCCGCTTCGTGTGGAGCCCGGAGGGCGCGGGCGTGCACCACACCACCGGGTTCGGCACGTCGTGGTCGGCGTCGGAGGGCATCCCGGCCGGGGCGGTCGTGGAGTCGGACCGGGAGGACCCGCGGACCTTCTACGGCTTCAAGTCCGGACGCTTCTACGTCAGCAGGGACGGCGGGGCGACCTTCGAGGCGTCGCCGGCGACCGGTCTGCCGGCCGGTGACAGCGTGCGGTTCAAGGCGCTGCCCGGCACGGCGGGCGAGATCTGGCTGGCGGGCGGGGCGAGCGACGGGCCGTACGGGCTGTGGCACTCCACCGACTTCGGGCAGACGTTCGCCAAGCTGCCGGGCGTCGAGGAGGCGGACACCGTCGGCTTCGGCAAGGCGGCGCCGGGCGCGTCGTACCAGACGCTGTTCACCAGCGCGCGGATCGACGGGGTGCGCGGCATCTACCGCTCCACGGACGCGGGGGCGAGCTGGGTACGGGTCAACGACGACGCGCACCAGTGGGGCTGGACCGGTGCGGCCATCACCGGCGACCCGCGGGTGTTCGGCCGGGTCTACGTGGCGACGAACGGCCGCGGTGTCGTGTACGGCGACCTCGCGGACACGGGCGGCGGCACCGACCCGGAGCCGTCCGGCGCCTGCGAGGTGGCGTACCGGGTCACCAACGCGTGGGGCGACGGCTTCCAGGCGGAGGTCCGGCTGACCAACACCGGCACAGCACCCTGGGACGGCTGGTCGCTGGCCTGGTCCTTCCCGGGCGGGCAGCGGATCGCCCAGCTCTGGAACGGCTCGCACACCCAGTCCGGGGCCGCGGTGACGGTCCGCAACGCCGACTGGAACCGCACGGTGGCACCCGGCTCCTCGGTCGCCTTCGGCTTCACCGCGAGCGGACCGGCGGCGAACGCGAGCCCGACGGCGTTCGCGCTGGGCGGGAAGGAATGCGGGGTGCGCTGAAGATCGCCGGCGGGGGAAGATGACCCGGCCCCCGCCGGCGACCCCGAAGGAGCCCCGATGCACGGACGGATCGTCTTCCTCAACGGCACGTCCAGTTCGGGCAAGTCCAGCATCGCGCGGGAGCTGCTGCGGGTGCTGGACGAGCCGTACTTCCACATGCCCGTGGACGCCTTCCACCGCATGCGGACGAGCCGGGAGATCGACGCCGGCCGGCTCCCCGAGGTGCTGCACCGCACCTGGCGGGGGTATCACCGGGCGGTCGCGGGCATGGCCGCGGCGGGGAACAACGTGGTGGTCGATCACGTGCTGAGCGAGGAGTGGCGCCTGGCCGACTGCCTCGGGCTGTTCGACCCGCGGGAGGTGGTCCTGGTCGGCGTGCGCTGCTCCCTGGAGGAGACAGAGCGGCGCGAACGGGAGCGGGGCGACCGCCCGCCGGGTCTCGCCGCCCGGCAGTACGAGCGGGTGCACGCGCACGGCGTCTACGACCTCGAATGCGACACGACCACGACGAGCCCGGCGGACTGCGCCCGCGCGATCGCCGCCTTCCTGCCCCACCGCCCCTCCCCCACCGCCTTCGAACGGCTCCGCGAGCCGGCGAGCCCCGCGCCCGGTGAAGGCGTCACTCCGGCTTGCGGAACGCGTGGAGGGTGAACACCGGGTCCGGGCGGGGGCGGTGCTGGTCGGGGAGGGCGGTGAGGCGGGCGGCGAAGTGGTCCGCGAGGGGGTGGCCGGGCGGGAGGGTGACGAACCAGCCGCGTCGCAGGTCGTCCAGCGTGCGGCGGGGGCTGCGGCCCTGGCCGTGGCCGCGGAAGCGGGCCTTTCCCGCGGGGACCAGTCCGTGCCCGGCCGCGCAGGCCGCGACCGTCGCGGGAGCGTCGGGCACCGGGCTCGGCGGGCGGTCGGCGAGCACGGCGTCGATGTCGCTGCCCACGTTGTGCGAGAGCCCCTTGTGCACGGTGGTGACGTAGACCCCGCCGGGTCTCAGTACGCGCGCGCACTCGGCAACGACGGCGCGCACGTCGGCGGGGTCGGTCAGCAGGTGCAGCAGCCACACGCTGACCACCGCGTCGAACCGCGCGTCCCGGAAGGGCAGCCGGCGGCTGTCGGCCCGCACCACGGCCCCCGGCAGGCGGGCGGCGGCCCGCACGGTCATCGACGTCGACAGGTCCACTCCGGCGACCCGCAGTCCGGGGCGGGACGCGGGGAACAGCCGGGTCACGATGCCGGTCCCGCAGGCCACGTCCAGCAGGCTCCGCGCCTGCCGCGGGACGAGACTCAGCACGGCCTCGGCGGCGGCCGCCGCGCGGGGTTCGCCGCCGCGCAGGGCGTCGTAGCGCTCCGCTTCCTCGTCGTAGTCCAGCACGCGCCTCAGTGTGCCCCGTGGGCGGGCGCCAGGTCCTCCACCCTGCGGGCGAGCTCGAGGTCCTTCTCGGTGACGACGCCGCCCGCGCTGTGCGTGTGCACGGACAGGGACACGGTGTGGTAGCCGAGGGTGAGGTCGGAGTGGTGGTCCAGCTCGTCCTGCACCCGGGCGACATGGACGACCATGGCCGCCGCCGCGATGTGCGAGTCCAGCCGGTAGGCGCGGGTGAGGCGGTCCCCGTCGAGGGTCCAGCCCGGCAGCTCGGCGAGCCGGGTCTCGATCTCCGTCCGGGACAGCGGTTCGACGGGCATGGGCTGCTCCTTCGCCGGGTCGGCTCTCGTGGCGCGTCCAGGCTGCCACAGAAGGTCCTGCCGTGCCCCGGCCGGACGGCGGGCGGCTCCCCCGTACGGCCGTTGTTCGACTACCGTCCTCACATGACCACCGCACCCCCCGACACCGTCTCCCGCACCGAGGGCGTGGGTCCGCTGCTGCGTGCCTGGCGGCAGCGGCGGCGGGTCAGCCAGCTGGAGCTGGCGCTGCGCGCCGACTCCTCCGCCCGGCACATCAGCTTCGTCGAGACCGGCCGCTCCCGGCCCAGCGAGGAGATGGTGCTGCGGCTGGCCGAGCACCTGGACGTGCCCGTGCGGGACCGCAACGCGCTGCTCCTGGCGGCCGGTTACGCGCCCCGCTACCCGGAGACCCCGCTGGACGACCCGGCGCTGGAGGTGGTGCGCACCGGCGTCGAGCGGCTGATCCGCGGGTTCGAGCCGTACCCGGCGCTGGTGGTGGACGCGGCGTACGACGTGGTGGCGGCCAACCGGGGGGTCATGGCGCTGTTCGACGGCGTTCCGGAGTCGCTGCTGACGCCGCCGCTGAACGCGGTGCGGCTCACCCTGCACCCGCAGGGTCTCGCACCCCGGATCCGGAACCTGCGGGAGTGGCGCGGACACCTGCTGGAGCAGATGCGGCGGAACATCGCCCTGCGCCGCTCGGAGCGGCTGCGGGCGCTGTACGACGAGGTGACGGCGTTCCCGGTGCCGGACACCGCCGGACGGGCGGAGGAACCGGCCGAACCGGTGGCGTACTTCGCGCTGCCGATGGTGATCGAGCACCGGGGGCGGACGCTGTCGTTCGTGTCGTCCATCTCCACCTTCAACACCCCGATGGACGTGACCGTCGCCGAGCTGGCCGTGGAGACGCTGCTCCCGGCGGACCCGGCGACGGCCGCGTACCTTCAGACCTGGCTGCGCTGACGCGCTCTCAGCGCCCTGTGCTGCAGCAGGGTGAGGCCCGCCACGGCGAGCGCCTGCAGGACCGTCCACACCGCGCCCGCGGCGGTCGGCGCCAGCCACAGCGCGAGGGCCAGGAAACTCGCCGCCACCCAGGCGAGGTTGGCCTCGACGACGATCCGCACCCCCGGCGTCGGCGGGTGCGGGCGGGCGGCCAGCAGGCCCACGCCGGCCGCGTAGGCGGCGAGGAACGCGCCGACGCCGAGCAGCAGGCCGGAACCGATCCCGAGGAAGCGGCCGAGCGGTCCGGAGAGGGCGAGGTAGGCGAGGGCGTTGACGCCGGTCACCACGGCGTCGAGGGCCAGCAGGCGGCGCAGCGTCCGCCGCGGTTCCACGGTCCGGGCGGGCACGGTGAGCGAGGTTGCGGACACGGGGCATCATCCTCCGTCGGGAGCGGTGCGGGACTCGGTGCGTCCACGATCCCGTGCGGGCGGGGCCGGGTCGATTACGTGCGGGGTCATGCGGCGGACGCGCGGAAACAGGGCGGTCGCCTGAGGCTCGTGAGAGTCTCAGAGGGACATGACAGGATGAGCGCATGCCCGAGCACGTTGGGGAGGCGTGGCGTTGAGTGAGCGGCGGGCCGCACCCACCGTGGGCCAGGTGGTCCTGGGACGGCGGCTGTACGAGTTGCGGGAGGCCGCGGGCCTCTCGCGGGAGGAGGCCGCCCGGATCCTGCGGGTGGCGCCGGCGACGGTCCGCCGGATGGAGACCGCCGAGGTCGCCCTGAAGATCCCGTACGTGCAGATGCTGCTGGCCGCCTACGGGGTGCCCGACATCGAGGCCGACGCGTTCGTCCAGCTCGCGGAGGAGGCGAACCGTCCGGGCTGGTGGCAGCGGTATGGCGACGTGCTCCCCGAGTGGTTCAGCCTCTACGTGAGCCTGGAGGGCGCCGCGCGGATCATCCGCTCGTACGAGCCGCACTTCGTGCCGGGACTGCTCCAGACGGAGGACTACGCGCGGGCGGTGCTGGAGGCCGGGACCATCGGCACGGCGGGCCCGGAGGCGGTCGAGCGGCACGTGGCGCTGCGCATGGAGCGGCAGCGGCTGCTGGAGCGCCCGGACCCGCCGCACCTGTGGGTGCTCATGGAGGAGACCGTGCTGCGGCGCCCGGTGAGCGGGGACAGCCGGGTGATGCGCGAGCAGCTCGACAAGCTGCTGGAGTACTCCGCCCGGGACCGGGTCACGCTGCAGATCGCCGAGTTCGCGGACGGGCCGCACCCGGGGACCTACGCGCCGTTCTCCCTGTTCCGGTTCGCCGAGCCCGAGCTGCCGGACATGGTGTTCACCGAGTACCTGACCGGCGCGCTGTACCTGGACTCCCGCAAGGAGGTCTCGGTGCACCTGGAGGTGCTGGACCACATGACGGCCCGTGCGTCCTCGGCCCAGCGCACCGAGAAGCTGCTGCGGGAGTGCCGCGAGCACCTGTGAGGCGCCCGCGGGCTCAGGCCGCGCCGTCCCGCCGGCCGCCGGTGTCCTTGTCGTCGTCGACGATCTCCGCGTCGACGACGTCGTCGTCCCCCTGGGACGCGGTGCCGGTGTCCGCGGCGCCGGGGCCGGCGGTCCCGCCCTCGGCGGCGCCGGTCCGCGCGTACATCGCCTGGCCCATCCGCTGGCTGACCGAGGCGACCTTCTCCACGGCGGTGCGCAGCTCGGCGGTGTCGGGCGACTCCTGCTCCAGCAGCCGCTTGACGTCGGCGACGGCCGACTCCACCTCGGACCTGGTGTCGCCGGGGACCTTGTCGCCGTTCTCGTCGAGGAACCTCTCGGTCTGGTAGACGATCTGCTCGGCCTGGTTGCGGGTCTCGGAGGCCTCCCGGCGCCGGCGGTCCTCCTCGGCGTACTGCTCGGCCTCGCGCATCATGCGGTCGATGTCCTCCTTGGGCAGGGCCGAGCCGCCGGTGACGGTCATCTTCTGTTCCCTGCCGGTGCCGAGGTCCTTCGCGGAGACGTGCATGATGCCGTTGGCGTCGATGTCGAACGCCACCTCGATCTGCGGCACCCCGCGCGGCGCCGGGGGCAGGCCGGTCAGGTCGAAGGTGCCGAGCTTCTTGTTGTACGCGGCGATCTCGCGTTCGCCCTGGTAGACCTGGATGCCGACGGAGGGCTGGTTGTCGGCGGCGGTGGTGAAGATCTCCGACCGGCGGGTGGGGATCGTGGTGTTGCGCTCGATCAGCTTGGTCATGATGCCGCCCTTGGTCTCGATGCCGAGGGACAGCGGGGTGACGTCGAGCAGCAGCACGTCCTTCACGTCGCCGCGGATGACACCCGCCTGGAGGGCGGCGCCGAGGGCCACCACCTCGTCGGGGTTGACGCCCTTGTGCGGTTCCTTGCCGGTGAGTTCGCGGACCAGGTCGGTCACGGCGGGCATCCGGGTGGAGCCGCCGACGAGGATGACGTGGTCGACGTCGGCCAGCCGCACCCCGGCGTCCTCCACCGCCTGGTGGAAGGGCTTCTTGCAGCGGTCCAGCAGGTCCGCGGTGAGCTCCTGGAACTGGGCCCGGGTGAGCTTCTCGTCGAGGTGCAGCGGGCCCTCGGCGGAGGCGGTGATGTACGGCAGGTTGACGGTCGTCTCGCTCGACGACGACAGCTCGATCTTCGCCTTCTCGGCGGCTTCCCGCAGCCGCTGCACCGCCATCCTGTCCTGCGCCAGGTCGATGCCGTACTGGTCCTTGAAGCGCTTGGCGAGCCAGTCCACGATCCGCTGGTCCCAGTCGTCGCCGCCGAGGTGGGTGTCGCCGTTGGTGGCCTTCACCTCGATGACGCCCTCGCCCATCTCCAGCAGCGACACGTCGAAGGTGCCGCCACCGAGGTCGAACACCAGGACGGTCTGGTCGTTCTCCTTGTCCAGTCCGTACGCGAGCGCCGCGGCCGTGGGCTCGTTGATGATGCGCAGCACGTTGAGCCCGGCGATCTCACCGGCCTCCTTCGTGGCCTGCCGCTGGGTGTCGTCGAAGTAGGCCGGCACGGTGATGACCACGTCGGTGACGTCCTCGCCGAGGTAGGACTCGGCGTCCCTGCGGAGCTTCTGCAGCACGCGGGAGGACAGTTCCTGCGCCCGGTAGCGGGTGCCGTCGACGGAGCCCTGCTCGGGGAACCGCCACCGGGCGTCGCCCATGTGCCGCTTGACCGAACGGGCGGTGCGGTCGACGTTGGTGACGGCCTGCCGCTTGGCGACCTCCCCGACGAGCACCTCGCCGTTCTTGGCGAAGGCCACGACCGAGGGGGTGGTGCGGGCGCCCTCCGCGTTGGCGATGACGGTGGGCTCACCGCCTTCGAGCACGGCGACCACCGAGTTCGTGGTTCCCAGGTCGATTCCGACGGCACGTCCCATCGCTGTAACCCCTTCCGCCAGGCTCCACTCCGGTCTTCCAACACTTCCAGCACAAAACTTGAGCGGCCCGTTGTCAAGTGTGCGGAGGGGGTTTCACGTCAGCGGGGGCGTGACCCGTCCGGGTGGTCCCGCAGCGTCACCGCGCGGCGGGGGCGGTCGGTGACCAGGACGTCCACGCGCGGGTCGTCGAGGAAGGCGCGCATCGCCGTGTCGTCGTTGACCGTCCACACCATCGTGAACAGTCCGCCGCGGGCGGCCTCGCGCAGCACGGTGGCGCGGGCCAGCCGCTGGTGCACGGCGACCCCGTGGGCGCCGCAGGCGCGGACGCGGCGCAGCGGCAGCAGTTCGCCCATCCGGGTGCGCACCAGCCGGCGCCGGGTCAGGCCGCGGCCGTCGCGGCCGAGGGAGAGCAGGGTGCGCACGCGCGGGCGGGCGGCGGTGAGGGCGGCGACGGAGCGGTCCTCCAGGGTGGTGGCGACGACCCCGTCCTCCCCCAGCAGGGCGACCGCCCGGTCCAGCACCTCGCGCTCGTAGCCGGTCTCCTTCAGGTCCAGGTGCGCGACGAGCTTCCCCGCGATCAGCGCCATCACGTCCTCCACGGCGGGCACCGGGTACCCGGCGCGGGCGTCCAGTGCGGTGCGGGTGAGCGTGGACAGCAAGGGGCCGGTGCCGCCCACCCGGGCGTCGTGGTGGACGACGAGGACGCCGTCCGCGGTGCGCCGCACGTCGAACTCGACGTACTCGGCGCCCGAGGCGAGCGCGTCCTGGTACGCCTCCCAGGTGGCCGGGGCGGCGCGTTCGGTCCCTCCGCGGTGGGCGGAGACGGCGGGGCGTGACGTCATGGGGCGGCTTTCGGCGGCGGACGCGGAGCAGGCCGCCCCGGCGGGGGCGGCCTGCGGTGGCCCTGCGGGCGGACGGGTCAGGCGAGCTTCGCCGTCAGGGTGATCTCCGTGCCCTTGAGCGCCTGGCTGACCGGGCAGTTCACCTTGGCGTCCTCGGCGGCGGCGACGAAGCCGGCCTCGTCCAGGCCGGGGACGGTGCCCTCGACGGTGAGGTGGATGCCGGTGATGCCCGTGCCCGGCACGAAGGTGACCTCGGCGTTGGTGGTCAGCCGGGTGGGCGGGGTGCCCGCCTTGTCGAGGCCGTTGGACAGGGCCATCGAGAAGCAGCTGGAGTGCGCGGCGGCGATCAGCTCCTCGGGGCTGGTCTTCCCGTTCGCGTCCTCGGCGCGCGAGGCCCAGGTGACCGGCTGCTCGGAGATGGCGCCCGAGGAGTCGAAGGCGACGACCCCGCTGCCCTTGAAGAGGCTGCCTTCCCAAACGGTGTGCGCGGAGCGCGTGGTTGCCATGCCGCATCCTTTCGAAACGATTCCGGCCGTGAGGCCGGCGGTGCTCGGTCCGGACGCCCGGATCACCGGGCGTCCCTGGTCCATCCGATCACATCACGGCTCAACTCACCCGGAAGACGGGCCCCCTCGGGATGAAGGGCAGGGTCGCGCCCCGCGGGATCAGGTAGGCGTGCTCGCGCCGCACCCGCACCACGTCGCACCAGCCGTCGGTGACGACCAGCACGGGCGCGCCGGGCGGGAAGTCGTCGGCGCGCTCCAGCAGGTCGACACCCGGCTGGAGGACGGTGCCGCCCCGGCCGCGGACCCGCACCCTCCCGGCGATCTCGGTGACCGGCAGGTACCCCGCGTCGTGCGGCGCCGCGTCGCAGAACACCACGCGCGCGGCGGGCACGTCACGGGACTCCGCGTAGGAGGCGATGGCGCCGAGCGCCTTGCCGAGCAGGGTCCGGTTCATGGAGCCGAGCTCCGGGACACGGGCGGGGGTGACGGTGACGGCTGCCTGCACGCAGGTGCTCCCTTGCGCGCGCCTCGACGGGCGCGGTGACGCGGACGGGGGACGACTCGCCGCCGAGGGTGTCAGCCGGAAGGCGCGCCCGTCACGCGGATATCCGCCCCGGACGTCCCCGTCGCGGCCGTCAGGCCGCGCGTTCGCGACGCTCCGGCAGGGGGCGGGTGCCGGCCTCGGCGGACTCGGTGAGCCAGCGGCGCAGGATGTGGTGGATCTGTTCGGCGCCGGCCGGCTCGGCGCCCTCGGGGACCGGGGCGGACAGGACCAGCGGGGACAGCAGGAAGGGGCGGGACTGGGCGCCGCCGAGGCCGCCGTGGGAGCCGATCTGCTCCTCGAACGCGAGCACCTCGCCGTCCGCCGGGTCGTAGAAGGAGTTGACCATGATGTCGGCGGTGTGCGGGAACGTGTGGGTGCGGCGCACGACGTCGGCGGCGCCGGGCCCGAACGGGGCGAGCGGTCCCGGGTTCTCGTCGAGCTCGTCCAGCGGGATCTCCGCGCCGTACGCGCCGAGCACGACCCCGCCGTGGCGTTCGCTGCGGACCAGCAGGAAGCCGATGCCGGGGTGGTTGGCGAGGGTCGGCAGCAGCACGGGGTGCCGGGCGTCGATCTCCTCCTTGGTCATCCGGTGCGGCACGTCCGGGAAGGACACCAGGCCCAGGTTGCCGGAGGCGAGCACGACCGGCTCCGAGCCGCGGGAGGGGCGGTAGTGCTCGGCGCCCTCCTCGACGGGCCGGCGCAGCGCGGCGCGGACCGCCGCGCGGGCCTCGGCGCCGCTGTGGGTGCGCCGGGCGCGGCGCGGCACGGGCAGCCCGCAGCCGGCCCGCACCAGGTCGCCGAGGGTCAGGCCGTACCGGGAGCGGAACGTCTCGCCGGGGCTCTGCCCGTGGTCGGACAGCACGACGATCCGGTACGGGCGGGGGGCGTGCTCGGCGACGTTCTCGATCAGCGCGAGGGCGCGGTCGAGGCGCCGCAGCACCTGTTCGGCGTCCCGGCTCGTCGGCCCGGAGTGGTGGGCGACCTCGTCGTAGGCGACCAGGTCGGCGTAGACGGCGTTGCGGCCGGCCAGCAGGTCGCCCGTCACGGCGGCCACCACGACGTCCCGCTCGACGACGGTGGCGAAGGCGCGCACCAGGGGGTACAGCCCGCCGCGGGAGACGCGCGGGCGCTGTCCGCGCGTCCGCGACCGCACGGACTGGCCGATCTCCCGGCCCACCTCGGCGACGAAGGACAGGGCGGTGCGCACGGCGTTGGCGGGGTCGGAGAAGTAGGCGAAGTAGCCCGCGCGGGAGCGGGCGGCCGGGCCCCTGCGGCGGCCCGCGATGGACAGCACCAGCGCCTGCTCGTCGGCGCCGCCGCTGAACAGGTTGCCCCGGCTGGCGCCGCCGTGGGCGAGCAGTCCCGCGTGCCCGGAGTGCTCGATCGCGCGAGCCTGCAGTTCGGCGGCGCTGGTGGGGCGGTTGCAGACCATCACCTCGCGGCGGGCCTTCTCGTACCAGCGGAAGGCGGGGACGTCGAAGTTGCTGCCGTGCAGGATGCCGAGCTGGCTGGCGCCGGTCTGGCTGGACCAGTCGGTGCGCCAGGGGGTGAGGCGGTGGGTGGGCCGGTCGCCGCCGGCGCCCAGCCAGCGGGCGACGGTGGGCATCAGGCCCTTGCCGACGGCGGACAGCAGGACGTCGTGGCCCACGCCGTCGAGCTGGAGGAAGACGGTGCCCGGGGTGGTCGGGCAGGGCGGGTCGGAGCGCCGTCTCCGGTCCGCGAGCCGGTACAGCCGCCGTCGGTAGGCGTCGTCGTCGCGGACGGCGAGGGCGCCTCCGGTGGCGGAGGCGACGGCGGACATCACGGCGGCGACCACCACCGCCGTCTCGGGGGCCGCCGAGCCGCGCTCGACCGGGTTGACGCGCAGCGCCACCCACAGCAGGGCGCCGTTGAGGAAGAACACCAGCAGGCCGAGGACGAGTGCGGGCACGAGCAGCAGCAGTCGCACCAGCAGCGGCCAGACCAGCGCGGACAGCAGGCCGAAGGCGCCCGCGCCGAGCGCGGCGGTGACCGCGATGTCGGTGGCGCTGCCGCCGTCGGCCGACCGCAGCCGGAAGTCCGGCAGGATGCCCGCGAGCGCCAGCATGGTGAGCGTGGAGACCGCCCACACGGTGACACTCCGCCCGATCTGACTGGCGACCCGTCGCCCTCGCCCGCCGCCCACGCCGCGCACACCTCACGTTCCCGTCTCTGGCCCGCCCCCACCCTGTCACAACGTCCTGATGAGGTGTTCCGTCCCCGCTCCGGCGCCTGCCGCGCCTCCCGGCCCGCCGCCGGGCCCCGGTCGTGGCCTCCTTCAGCGGCCGTCGTAGCCGGCGGTCGGCAGGGAGAGCCTGCGGTGCACCCGGGCCTTCATCGCCGTGTCGTACGACGGCTCCGCGCGGCCCACCGTCTCCACCCGCACCCCGCGCCGCGCGCACTCCGCGGTGAACCCGGCCACGGAGGACAGCGCCCGCTCCAGCACCCGCAGGCTGGGCGCCACGAACAGGTCGGCGCCGGGCCGCACCCCGTCCCAGAGCAGCGCGTGGTCGGGGCGCAGGCCGCGCACCAGCAGTTCGCGGGCCACCGCGTACCCGTGCTCGGCGGCCCAGCGCGCGCACATCGCGTGCTGGCCGCGGGAGTCCACCAGGAACGGCTCGGCGTCCAGCTCCTCCAGCGGCGTCAGGCTCGCGATGGCCGTCACCCGCACCGGCGCCATGGCGTCCCCCTCACCTCGGGCCCACCTCGGGTTTTCGCCGACGACCCTACTCCTGCGCGTAGGCTTCGGGGAGTCGCGCGAAGGAGGCGAAGAGGTGCCGGTGGAGGTCACGTGGTGGGGGCACGCCACCTGCACGCTGGAGGACTCGCACACGCGCGTCCTCACCGACCCCCTGTTCGCACGCCGGCTGGCGCATCTGCGGCGCAGGCGCGGCGCGGTGCCGCCGCCGGAGGCGCGGCGCGCGGACGTGGTGCTGGTGTCCCATCTGCACCACGACCACCTGCACCTGCCGTCGCTGGCCCGGCTCGCCCCGGGCGCCCGGCTGCTGGTGCCCTTGGGGGCGCTCCGGGCGGTTCCGGGGCTGCGCAGGCTCACCGCGCTCGACATCACCGAGATGGCGCCCGGCGACGTGACGTCCGTCGGGCCGCTGGCGGTGCGGGCCGTGCCCGCGCTGCACGACGGGCGGCGGCTGCCCGTGGGGAGGCGCCGCGCGCCCGCCCTCGGTTACGTGGTCGAGGGTGAGGCGCGCACCTACTTCGCCGGGGACACCGGCCTGTTCGAGGACATGGCCAAGGAGACCGGCCCGGTGGACACGGCGCTGCTGCCGGTGGGCGGCTGGGGGCCGTACCTGGGCGAGGGGCACCTGGACGCGGGGCGCGCGGCCGAGGCGCTGGCGCTGCTGGGCGCGGCGCACGCGGTGCCGGTGCACTACGGCACGTACTGGCCGATCGGGATGGACGCCGTGCGCCCCCACGAGTTCCACGCGCCGGGGCACGAGTTCGAGCGGCTGGCGGGGCGGCACGCGCCGGAGGCGGTGGTGCACCGGCTCGGGCACGGCGAGAGCGTGCGCCTGGGGGCGGCGCGGTGACCTCCCCCGCCGCCCTCGTACAGACGGCCGGCGGCCTGGTGCCGCCGGCGGCCGTGGCTCCCGAGTCCACCCAGCAGGCGATCGGGTACCCGTCGCTGTTCCTGCTGGTGCTCATCGGGGCGCTGGTGCCGGTGGTGCCGACGGGCGCGCTGGTCAGTTCGGCGGCCGTGGTCGCCTTCCACCGGACCGCGCCGTTCCCGATGGCGCTGGTGTTCGTGACGGCGTCGCTGGCCGCCTTCCTCGGCGACGTGGCGCTGTACTGGCTGGGGCGGCGCGGGATGACGTCGAGGAACGGGTCGCGCTGGCTGGAGGCGATCCGGGACCGGGCCCCCGAGGAGCGGCTGGCGCAGGCCCAGGAGAAGCTCGCCGACCACGGCGTGGCGGTGCTGGTGCTGTCCCGGCTGGTGCCGGCCGGGCGGCTGCCGGTGATGCTGGCCTGCCTGGTCGCGAAGTGGCCGCTGCGGCGTTTCGTACGCGGCAACCTGCCGGCCTGCCTGGCCTGGGCGGCGACCTACCAGCTCATCGGCGTCCTCGGCGGCTCGCTGTTCGCCGAGCCCTGGGAGGGCGTGCTCGCGGCGATCGTGCTGACCGTGCTGATCAGCGTGGCCCCGGCCCTGTGGCGGTGGGTGCGCCGCACGCCCGCCGGCTGACGCCACCGGTCACCCGAGCACCCGCGACCCGCCGACCGGCAGGTCCCACAGCCGGTCCCGGGGCAGCCCGGCCGCCTCCCAGGCGGCGCGGACCCGGGTGAGCGGTTCCAGGACCGGTTCCGCGGAGAGCACGAAGGTGCCCCAGTGCATGGGCGCCATGTGCCGCGCCCCCAGGTCCTGGGCCGCGCGCACCGCCTCCTCCGGGTCGCAGTGCACGTCGGCCAGCCACCAGCGCGGGTCGTACGCGCCGATCGGCATCAGGGTGAGGTCGATGCCCGGGTAGCGGCGGCCGATGCGGGAGAACCAGTGGCCGTAGCCGGTGTCGCCGGCGAAGTGCACGCGCCGCCCGTCGGGGGCGGTGAGCACCCAGCCGCCCCACAGCGAGCGGCAGGTGTCGGTCAGGGTGCGCTTGGACCAGTGGTGGGACGGTACGAAGTCGAAGCGGACGCCGTCCAGTTGCGCCGCCTCCCACCAGTCCAGCTCGGTGACGCGGGTGAACCGGCGGCGGTGGAACCAGCGGCCCAGGCCCGCCGGCACGAACATCGGGGTGTCGCGCGGCAGCCGCCGCAGGGTGGGGGCGTCCAGGTGGTCGTAGTGGTTGTGGCTGATGACGACCGCGTCCACGCGGGGCAGCGTCTCCCAGGCCACCCCGACGGGTGTGACACGGGCGGGCGTGCCGAGGATGCGGCGGGACCACACCGGGTCGGTGAGCACGGTGAGCCCGCCGATCCGCACCACCCAGCTGGCGTGGCCCGCCCAGGTCACGGCGAGCGTGCGGGCGTCCACGTCGGGCACCGGGCCGGGGGCGTACGGCAGGCGGGGGATGTCGGCGAGGCCCTCGGGGCCGGGCCGCACCGCGCCCTCGCGGGCGAAGCGGGCGAACGCCTTGAGGCCGGGCAGCGGGGCGGTCAGCCGGTCGTGGAAGGTGCGGGGCCACACCCGGCGCTCGGCGAGCGGGCGCGGTGCGGCGAGCGGCGGGTGGGGGCGGTCCTCACGGACCGGGGCCGGGGGGCCGGCGTCCGGTGCCGTGGTCGTCGTGCCGGTCGGCTCGTACCGCTGCGTCATCGAGAGGACTCCCATCGCCGAGCGTCGTCACGGAGGTCGTCGAAGACCGACGTCACCCGGTGCAACGCGCGTCGCACCCATGGCAGTTCCGCCGGTTCGTCCGCGTCCAGGCACTCCGCGCGCTCCTCGGGCGTGGCCCCCAGCAGGGGCGCGGTGCACAGCCGCACGCGCGGTGTCTCGAGGTCGTCGCCGAACCGGTGGCCGCCCGCCGCGGGCATGCCCGACCGGCCGGTGAGGAAGTCCTCCAGTTCCTGGGTGTCGCCGACGCCGCGCGCGGCGAGCGCCGGCGCCAGGGGGGTGAGGTCCACGTAGAGGTGCCGGCCGCACTGCGGGGGCCGGGCCACCGCGCCCGCGGCGACGACGGCGCGGTGCGCGGCGGCGGCCACGCGCGCGTGCGCCCGTACGGACGCGGCGACGCGGGCGGTGACCGGCTCGGGCTCGGACAGCGCGTACCCGGCGGCCGCCGCGACGGGCGTCGCCACGCACGCGTCGAGGGCGGTGAGCACGTCGAGGACGCGCGCGTGCAGCGCGCCGCCCTCCGGGCCCGCCGGGAAGCGGGCGACCGCGGCGGGCCAGCCGGGCGGGAGCAGGGAGCCGGCCAGGTCGGTGACGACGGTGACGTGGTCGGGCAGCATCTCGGCGGGGCTGAGCAGCACCGTGCCGTGCGGGTCGTGCAGCGTGTCGCGCCAGGTCTCGTCGCTGATCAGGTGCAGCCCCTCCCCGGCCGCGGCCTGCAGCGTCTCGTGCAGCAGGTCGGGCGGGGCGACGGTCGCGGTGGGGTCGTCGGCCACGGACAACACCAGCAGGCGCGGGTCACGGCCCTCGGCGCGCATCCGGCGCACGGTCTCCAGCAGCGCGTACGGGTCGGGGACCCCGCCGCTCTCGGCGGGGGTCGGCACATGGAACACGGGTCGGCCGAGCAGCCGCGCGTACGGCGCCCACCAGGCGGTGCACGGCCGCGGCACCAGGACGTCGCCGTCGAGGGCGGCGGTCAGGGCGGTCAGCAGGGCGGGCGCGCCCGGGGCGAGGGCCGTGCGGTCCGGGCGGGCGGGCAGTCCGCGCCGCTCTCCGTGGCCGCAGGCCGCGTCGATGAGCGCGGGGCCGCCGCCGACCGGTTCGGGGCCGCCCCGGGAGGCGGCCGCCGCCAGCGCCCCGGCCAGTTCGGGCAGCACCGGCAGCCCGTCCTCGGGGAGCGGCGGCCCGAAGCGGACCGGGCCGTGTCCTTCCGGATCCGTCCGCCGCATCGCCACCTCCGCGCAGTTACCGGTGCCCCGGCGCCGTCCCCCGGCGTCCGTCCGTGCCGCCCTCGGCGAAGTCAGTACCCCGTGATCGGCCCGTCATGAGCGCGGCACCGCATCGGGTGCGTCACCGCACAGCCGTACGCCGTCCGGCGGGCACGTCAGCCGCGCGCCCGGCCGGTGCGCCTGCGATGCAGGCGGTGCGCGGCGGCGCCGAACGCGCCCGCGATCAGCAGACCGCCCGCGACCTGGGCGGGCACGGAGTCGGTGAACGCGCCGCCCCCGCCCGCCTGGACGCCCTGGTGCGCGGTCGGCGACGGGCAGGGCGTCGTCGTCGGCCCGTGGGTGGGGGGCGGGTTGTGGGTGGGGTGGCCGGGGGTCGGCTTGTGGGAGGCGGTGGGCGAGGTCGTGGGCCCGGGCGGAGCGGTCCGGAGCGGGTCCGCCTCGGGGCCGGTGGCCTCCGGCTCCACGGCCGTGCGGGGCGGGGCCTTGTGGTCCGTGGTCCCGGTGCCCGCGGCGTACGGATCGGCGCCGTAGGGGTCCGTGGTGTGCGAGTCCGTGGCGCCGGGATGCGCGGCTCCGGGGTCCGCCGCCGTGGCCACCGCTCCGGGTACGCCTTCCGCGCCCTCGGTCCCGGCGCGCTCCTCGGCCTCGGCCTCGGCCTCGGCGTCGGCGTCGGCGTCGGGGATCAGTTCCTCCCAGGCGGTGTCGCCGGACCCGGCCGGGTCGAGGGCTGCGGGCGACTCCTCGGCCGGCTCGGGCACGAGCGGGTCCGCTTCCCCGGCCTCCCCGGGCGTGAGGTCCTCGGAGGCGTCCAGGGACTCCGCGCCGTAGAGGTCCGCCTCGGTGAACTCCTCCACCAGCGTCCCCGCCCCGGACTCCCCGGCCTCGTGCGTGCCCGCTCCCGCGGGGCTCGGCGCCGCGCTCCTGGACGCGTGCCCCTGCCATCCGTGCCCTCCGGTCGGGGACGCGCACGGGGAGGGGGACGCCCAGGCGCCCGCGCTGCCGGGGACCGTCACGGCGGACGCGGCCGGTGCGAGCGCGCCGAGGACGGTGCCGGCGACGGCGGCGACGGACAGGGCACGGGCGGTGCGGCGCATGGTGCGGGCTCCTTCGGCGACGGCTGGGGGCGCGGCGGTCGCCCCGGTGCCATCACAGCCCGCCCGCCCCGGCCGCGCGCGCGGCCGGGCACCATTCGCGGGACCGGACGCCCCCGTGCGGGTGAAGGACGGTCAGTCCTCGCGGCGCCGGTCCCCGCGGCACCGGTCCCCCGCGGTGCTCACTCCTCGTCGGCGTCGCCCATGACCTGCTCCCGCACCCGGCCGCAGCTCCGGCTGATCAGCCGGGAGACGTGCATCTGGGACAGGCCCAGCTCCTGCGCGATGCTGTTCTGCGTCATGTCGTCGAAGAAGCGCATGTAGAGGATCGCCCGCTCGCGCTCCGGCAGCTCGGCCAGCCGGTCCTTGACCGCCTGCCGGTCGACCACGGTGTCCAGCGCCGGGTCGGGGCCGCCCAGGGCGTCCCCCAGCGAACAGCCGCCGTCGCCGCCGGGCATCTCGGCGTCCAGGGACAGGGCGCTGAAGCTCTCCGCCGCCGCCTGCCCGGTGCGCACCTCGTCCTCGCTCAGCCCCGCGCACGCGGCGATCTCGGCCACGGTGGGGCTGCGTCCCTGGACGGTCTGGGAGAGGTCCTGGACGGCGTGCCGGACGCGGTTGCGCAGTTCCTGCACGCGGCGCGGGACGTGCAGGGTCCACATGTGGTCGCGGAAGTGCCGCTTGATCTCGCCGGTGACGGTCGGCACGGCGTAGCTCTCGAAGGCGTTGCCGAGCTCCGGGTCGTACCGGTCGACGGCCTTGACCAGGCCGAGGGCCGCCACCTGGCGCAGGTCGTCGTAGCTCTCGCCGCGGCTGCGGAACCGTCCGGCGAGGCGGTCGGCCATGGGGAGCCAGGCCTCCACGATCTCGTCCCGCAGCGCGTCGCGCTCGGGTCCGTCGGGCAGGGCGGCGAGTCTGCGGAAGGCCGCCGCGGTGTCGGGGGCGTCGTGGTGGGGGTGCGTCTTGGCGCCGGTTCGGCTGGGCATGGTGCGTCGCCAACTCCCTCGGAGGTGCTCGGGGACGGACGGTCACCGTGGCGGACGCACCCACCGGGACAGGCGCGTCCGGGCGGTTGTCGCCGCCACCACGGACGTGCCTCCTGTCCGAAGCACTTCGTGTGCGCGTGCCCCCGTATCAGCCGCGCAAACCTCCCACGGGCGTGTCACGTGGTTCCGGGTCCGCGTCCCGGGGTGGCAGGACGTAGTCCTCGTAGCGGCCCAGCGTCAGGAGCACGCCGAGCATGAGGGACGGGACGAGCAGGGCGAGCACCGCCATGGCCGGTCCTTCCGGGAGCCGCGTGGGGGGCGTGCCGTCCGGGTCACCCCCGCCGCCGGCGCCAAACCCCGGCGGGCCGGGCCCGCCCTCCGGATCGCCGCCCGGATCGCCGCCCGGATCGCGGTGTCGGCCCGCGCTCCTCGGGTACGCGGTGCGCACCCCCGAAGGATCTGGAGGGAGACATGCAGCGAGGCAATGACCGGCTCAGCGTCCACCGCGACGACGAGATGAAGCACGAACTGCAGGGCCTGCTGCGGTCCGGACACCCCACCCGCACCGAGGAGTGGCACGACCCGGAGCCGTACGCCGACGACGACCCCGCGGTCACGCGCGGACCCGTGACGCCGGGCCGCGACCCGTCGTCGCTGGAGTCGGTGCGACTGGAACTGGCCCGGATCCTGACCCGCGGTGACTTCCCCGCGGGTCCCCGCGAACTCATGCGTGCCCTGGACCGGCGGCACGCGCCCGACGCGCTCGTCGAGGCGCTGGAGCGGCTGTCCCGGAAGGACCGCTACGACAACGTCCAGGAGCTGGCCGAGGCGCTGACCCGGGTCCGGGAGACGGAGACGGCGTGACCGGAAGGGAGGCCGGCCGGCCATGGCCGAGTTCGTGAAGGACGTGATGACCCCCGGCGTGGTCGCGGTCCGCCCGGACGCCTCGGTCGTCGAGGCCGCGCGGCTGATGCGCGGCCAGGACATCGGCGACGTGGTGGTGGCGGACGGACAGCGCGTCGTGGGGGTGCTCACCGACCGGGACATCACCGTGCGGGCGGTGGCCGAGGGCCGGGACCCGTACGGGGTGAGCGTGGGGTCGGTGTGCACGCCGGACCCGCTGACGCTCGCCCCGGACGACACGGTGGCGTCGGCCGTCGCCCTGATGCGGGAGCACGCGGTGCGCCGCATCCCCGTGGTGGAGGGCGGACTGCCCGTCGGGATGGTGACCCTCGGCGACCTCGCCGAGGCCCGGGAGCCGGGGTCGGCGCTGGCCGACATCAGCCGCGCGGAACCCGACGGCACCCGCTGACCGGCCGGCGCGACGGAGACCGTACGACCGACAGACCGACAGACCGAAGAACGAAGAACGAGGAACGGACGAAGGGACGTGGCGCCACCATGCGCATCGCATTTCTGACCGCACCCGAGGGCGTCGAGCAGGTGGAGCTGACCGAACCCTGGAAGGCGGCCGAGCAGGCGGGCCACGAGCCCGTCCTGGTGTCGACCGAATCCGGGGAGATCCAGGCGTTCAACCACCTCGACAAGGCGGACACCTTCCCCGTGCAGGAGGTCGTCGGGGACGCCTCGGCGGACTCCTTCGACGGGCTGGTGCTGCCCGGCGGGGTCGCCAACCCGGACTTCCTGCGGATGGACGACAAGGCCGTCGCGTTCGTCCGGGACTTCTTCGAGCAGGGCCGGCCGGTGGCCGCGATCTGCCACGCGCCGTGGACCCTGATCGAGGCGGACGTCGTCCGCGGCCGGGTGCTCACGAGCTGGCCGAGCCTGCGGACGGACCTCGGCAACGCGGGCGCCACCTGGGTCGACGAGCAGGTCAAGGTCTGCGACCACGGGCCGAACAAGCTGGTCACCAGCCGCAAGCCGGACGACCTCAAGGCGTTCTGCGAGACCTTCCTGGAGGTGTTCGCGGCGGAGCGCGCCTCCTAGAAGGCGCCGCACGAGCACTGGACGGGAGCCCCGCGTGAGCGGGGCTCCCGTCCTCGTTCAGCTGGCCGAGGCGGTCGGCTTCTCGTTCAGCTGCCCGAGGCGGTCGGCGTGGCGGAGTCCCCGGCGGTCCGCTCACGGGCGCCCTCGCGGGTGCGGCCCGGCGCGACGGGGCGGCGCGGGTTGCGCCGCAGGTACTCGCCCTCCAACTGCGCCATGCGCTCGTTGTGGGCCCGCAGCGCGTCGTCGGAACCGTACAGCAGCGTGTCGTGGCGCGTGCGGTGGATGGTCTCCAGCTCCTTCATGAGCTGCTGGTCGTCCAGGCGGTTCGGGTCGACTCCGGTCATCGTGGTGTCCCGCTCCTCGTGTGCGTTCATGCGCCCCGGGTACCCGCCCGGCGGCACAGGCACCACCCCCGAACGGCAACCGGGAGGGAACCATGGATCTCGCATTCCTCGCTCCGCTCTACGAACGTCCCGGCCCCTGGGCCTCCGTCTACGTCGACACCTCCCGGCGCACGGAGAGCACCCCGCACGAACGACAGCTGACCGCGGAGGCGATGGCGCGCGAGCTGGCCGGCCAGGGCGCCGACGAGGCGACCTGCACCGCGGTGCGGCACGCGCTGGAGGAGCTGCGGCACTCCGGCGAACCGCACGGCCGCGCCCTGTTCGCCCGGGACGGCGAGGTGGTGCTGGATCCGCCGCTGGCCCGGCCGCCGCGGCGGGACGGCGCCGAGTGGGCGCCGCTGCCCCGGGTCGCGCCGCTGCTGGAGCTGGCGGGCGAGGACCCGGTGTGCGTGGTCGCGTACGTCGACCGCGCGGGCGCCGAGTTCGAGCTGCGCAGCGCGCTGGGCCGGGAGGACGCCGGCTCGGTGACCGGGCAGCAGCATCCGCTGCACCGGACCAGCACCGGCGACTGGTCGGTGCGCCACTTCCAGCTGCGGGTGGAGAACACCTGGGAGCACAACGCGGCGGAGGTGGCGGACGCGCTGGCCGTCTGCCAGGAGGAGACCGGCGCCGACCTGGTGATCCTGGTCGGCGACGACCGCGAGCGGCGGGCGGTGCGCGAACGGCTGCCGCAGCGGCTGCACGGCCTGGTGGTGGAGGCGTCGCACGGCGCCGGGAGCCGGCTGCTGGACGAGGACGTGGAGCGGCTCCGCGCCGAGCACGTGCGGGACCGTGCCGCGGCCGAGCTGGAGCGGTTCCTCGCCGCGCGCGGCCGCGACGGCGAGGGCCGGGCGGGCGCCGCGGAGGGCGTGCCGGCCCTGGTCGAGGCGGCCCGGGAGCACCGGATCGAGGAGCTGCTGATCCGGCCGGACGGCGCCGACGCGCACCGGGAGGTGTGGATCGGCGAGGACCCGGACCAGCTGGCGGTGCGGCGCACCGATCTGAAGATCCTCGGCGAGCAGAACTCCTGGGCGGCCCGCGCGGACGACGCGCTGATCCGGTCGGCGGTGGCGACGAACGCCTCCGCGCTGTCGGTGACCGCCGCCCCGGACGCCGGGGACGACGCGCCGGTGGGCGGGCTGGGCGCGCTGCTGCGCTGGTAGCGAGCCGCCCGCCGGCGGTCAGCGCGCGCGTTCCACCCGCCGCTCGTCCCAGACCGGTTCCGGGGTCTCGCGGACCCTGCCGTCGCTGCCGAAGACCAGGAAGCGGTCGAAGGAGCGGGCGAACCAGCGGTCGTGCGTGACAGCGAGGACGGTCCCCTCGAAGCCCTCCAGGCCCTCCTGGAGGGCTTCCGCCGATTCCAGGTCCAGGTTGTCGGTGGGCTCGTCCAGCAACAGGGCCGTGACGCCCTGGAGCTCCAGCAGCAGGATCTGGAAGCGGGCCTGCTGCCCGCCGGAGAGCCGGTCGAAGGTCCGCTCCGCCTGCTGGGTCAGCTCGTAGCGGCGCAGCCGGGACATGGCGGCGCCCCGGTCCTGGGCGTGCTCGGTCCACAGGATGTCCAGCAGGGTGCGGCCGACCAGCTCGGGGTGGGCGTGGGTCTGCGCGAAGTGGCCGGGCACCACGCGCGCCCCGGTCCGCCAGGCACCGGTGTGCGCGACGTCCTCGCCCGCGAGCAGGCGCAGGAAGTGCGACTTGCCGGAGCCGTTGGAGCCGAGCACCGCGATCCGTTCGCCGTAGAAGACCTCCAGGTCGAACGGCTTCATCAGGCCGGTCAGCTCGAGCTGTTCGCAGGTGAAGGCGCGGACGCCGGTGCGGCCGCCCTTCAGGCGCATCCGGATGTCCTGCTCGCGCGGCGGCTCCGGCGGGGGTCCCGCCTCCTCGAACTTGCGCAGCCGGGTCTGGGCGGCGCGGTAGCGGGAGGCCATGTCGTCGCTGACGCCGGCCGCCTGACGGAGCGTCAGCACCAGCTTCTTCAACCGGGCGTGCTTCTCGTCCCAGCGCCGGCGCAGCTCCTCGAAGCGTGCGAAGCGCTCGCGCCGGGCCTCGTGGAAGGTGGCGAAGCCGCCGCCGTGCACCCAGGCGTCGGCGCCGGCGGGCCCCGGTTCGAGGGAGACGACCTTCTCGGCGGCGCGGGCGAGGAGTTCCCGGTCGTGGGAGACGAAGAGGACCGTCTTGCGGGTCTCCGCGAGGCGCTCCTCCAGCCAGCGCTTGCCGGGCACGTCCAGGTAGTTGTCGGGCTCGTCGAGCAGCAGCACCTCGTCGGGGCCGCGCAGCAGCGCTTCCAGCACCAGCCGTTTCTGCTCGCCCCCGGACAGCGTGCTCACCTGCCGCCACTGGGCCTTCTCGTAGGGGACGCCCATCGCGGCCGTGGTGCAGATGTCCCACAGCGTCTCGGCCTCGTAGCCCTGGGCCTCGGCCCAGTCCGCGAGCGCCTGGGCGTAGCGCATCTGGGCGGCCTCGTCGTCGACCGTCATGATCGCGTGTTCGGCGGCGTCGACGGCGCGGGCGGCCTCGCGGATGCGGGGCGGCGCCACGGACACCAGCAGGTCGCGCACGGTCGTCTCGTCCCGGACCGAGCCGACGAACTGCCGCATCACCCCGAGGCCGCCGCTCACGGTGACGGTTCCGCCGTGCGGTTTCAGCTCCCCGGACAGCAGGCGCAGCAAGGTGGTCTTGCCCGCTCCGTTGGGACCCACGAGGGCCACGACCGCGCCCTCCCCCACCCGGAAGGAGACGTCGCCGAGCAGCGCCCTCCCATCGGGGAGGTGGTACTCCAGGTGTGCGGCTTCGAGGTGTCCCATGGGCGCGATTCTGCGGGGCGCCGGGAGCGGTCGGCAACGGGTTTTCCCCGGCCCTCCCCACTCGCCATTCCTGCTATGTGAGACTGAGGTCTCATCATGTGACCGTCGCGCGTAGGGTGGGCGTCCTCACGACGGACGAGGGAAAGGGGTGGGCCCGCCATGCCGCACGCACGGGAGACCGCCGTCTACACGCACGGGCACCACGAGTCGGTGCTGCGGTCGCACACCTGGCGCACCGCGGAGAACTCGGCCGCGTACCTCCTCGGGGCGCTGCGGCCCTCCATGCGGATCCTGGACATCGGGTGCGGGCCCGGCACCATCACGGCCGACCTGGCCGCGCGGGTGCCCGACGGACACGTCACGGGCCTCGACCGGGAGCCCGGCGTCCTGGAACGGGCGCGCGCGGTGGCGGACGGGCGAGGACTGACGAACGTCGGCTTCGTGACGGGCGACGTGCACGCGCTGGACTTCCCCGACGACAGCTTCTGCGTGGTGCACGCGCACCAGGTGCTCCAGCACGTGGGCGACCCGGTGGCCGCGCTGCGCGAGATGCGGCGGGTGACGAGGCCGGGCGGGTACGTCGCCGTCCGGGACGCGGACTACGCGGCGATGACCTGGTACCCCGCGGTCCCCGGCCTGGACGACTGGCTGGACCTGTACCGACGGGTGGCGCGGGCCAACGGGGGCGAGCCGGACGCGGGCCGGCGGCTGAAGGCATGGGCCCTGGCCGCGGGGTTCACCGACGTCACCGCGTCCTCGGGCACCTGGACGTTCTCGACGCAGGAGGAACGCGCCTGGTGGAGCGGGCTGTGGGCGGACCGCACGGTGGCGTCCGCGTACGCGGAACGGGCCGTGGACGGCGGGCACGCCACCCGCGAGCGGCTGGAGGCGGTGGCCGCCGCGTGGCGGGAGTGGGGCGCCCGGGAGGACGGCTGGTTCGCCGTGCCGCACGGCGAGATCCTCTGCCGCGAGGACGCCTGAGCCGGCGCGCGGGGCTGCCCCGGGACTCAGTCCCGGGGCAGCAGCGGACCGAGCGGCCCGAGGTCGAGGTTGAGGTCCTCGGGGCGCAGTCCGTAGCGGTTGCGCAGCTCGGCCATCCGGTCCTCGAGCAGCATGAGGGTCAGTCCGACGCGCTCCTCCTGCTCCTCGGTCAGGTCCCCCTCGTCGAAGCGGCGCACCGCCTGGCGCTCCATGAGCTGGCGCAGCAGTTCCACGACGGTCAGCACCAGCTTCACCAGGTCGCGCTCGACCGTGTCCGGCTCCAGGTCGAGGCGCCGGCGGGGCCGGCCGGCGTGCGGTCCGGCGGGACGGGCTGCCGCCGGCTCCGGGCGCGCGTCGAAGGAGGCCGCGGGGTCCAGGGGCGACCGCCCCTCGAAGAGGTCGGCGTCGGTCACCGTGACGGGGTCCGGCGCCTCGGGCGCGCGCTCACGCGGGTCGTCGGTCACAGCGGCTCCTCGAAGGGCGAGGGGACCTGCTGGTTCACCGAGCTGATCAGCGCGTTGAGGTCGATGCGGACCAGGTCGACGTCCGCGATCCGCAGCGTGATGTCGCCCGTGATCACCACGCCGCCGGCCAGCAGCCGGTCGAGCAGGTCGACCAGGGCGATCTCACGCCGTTCGACGACGGTCACGTGGTCTCCTCCCCGGCGGCCCCCTCACCTGTGGTCTCCTCACCGGCGAAGGAGTAGGCCGCCCACGGACCGGTGAGCTCCACCCGCAGCCCCGGGGCGTCGTCCTTCGTCCGGTCCACCTGCTCCACGAACGCCTCCGAGTCACCGCGCGGCACCAGGTAGGCGGCGTTCAGGACGTTGCGGCCGCGGGCGCCGGACAGGGCGGGGTTCTGCGGCGCGTGCAGCCGGGAGTCCTCGGCGACGGCGGCCAGGGTCTCGTGCAGCCGGGTCGCGAAGGTCTCCGCCCGCTGCCACACCTCCTCCCGCGACCGCGTCTGCTGCCGGCGCAGGCGCAGGTAGTCCCGGCCGGACATGGCCGCGGGCTTCGACGCGGGCTGCGCGGGGGCCGGCTCCGGCTCCCGCTCGGACTCCAGGAACACCTTGACGCCCCACTCGACACGGCCCTCCAGCCGGTCCAGCCGGCGCAGGAAGTGCTCCTCACGCGCCTCGATCATCGACCGGAGGCCGCTGTCGTCGCGGAACACGGTGCCGAGCCGCAGCGGCAGCGGGGTGGTGACGGTGGTGAGCGCGTCGATCACCCCCTGGTGGGCCCGCGCGACCGCGGTCAGCCAGTCGAGGTCCTCCAGGTGCGCGCGCAGCGGCTCCTCGGCGAAGTCCTCCTCGGGCACATGGCTGACCACGGCCACCAGGTCGCGGTGCGGCACCAGCCGGGGCGGGTCGCCGGCCACCCCGGTCAGCTGGGCCTGGAGCGGTGTGCCGAAGGGGCGGCAGACCGCGTAGACGTAGCGCAGTCCGGTCACGGGGCCTCCTCCTCCGCGCGGCGCGGCTCCAGCTCCTCCAGCCGAGCCAGGCGCTCGCGCAACTCGGCGTTCTCACGCGCCAGTTCGTCGCGCCGGGCGCGTGAGGACAGCGCCGGGTCGGACTCCCACCAGTCGATCCCCATCTCCTTGGCCTTGTCCACGGAGGCGACGACGAGACGCAGCTTGATGGTGAGCAGCTCGATGTCCAGCAGGTTGATGCGGATGTCGCCCGCGATCACCACGCCCTTGTCCAGCACCCTTTCCAGGATGTCGGCGAGATTGGCGCTGCTGCCCTGGCCGTACGTGTCGGGGAGTCGGCTGGGAGTGGTCATCGACGGCTCCGGCCCTCGGGCTCCTCGTCACCGGTCTCGTCGGCCGGCTCGTCGTCCTCGTACTCCTCGTCGTCGTACTCCTCGTCGGCCTCGTCCTCGTACTCCTCCTCCGGGGGCACTCCCTCCTCGTCCTCGTCCTCGTCGGCGGCGGCTTCCTCGTCCTCGTCCTCGTACGGGTCGTCGGGCTCGGGGCCGCCGGCCTCGTCCTCGTCCTCGTCCTCGTACGCGTCCTCGGGCTCGGCGTCTTCGTCGGCCTCGTACTCGTCGTCCTCGTCGTACGCGTCCTCGGGGCCGGCGTCGTCCCCGCGGTCCTCGTCGTACGCGTCCTCGGGGTCGCCGTCGCCCTCGCCGTCCCCGCGGTCCTCGTCGTGCTCGTCCTCGGGTGCGGTGTCGTCCTGGCCCTCGGCCCCGGAGTCCTCCTGCCCGCCCTGTTCCTCCTCCTCGGCCAGGGCGTCCTCGTGGCTGCGGACCACCTCGCCGTCGCGGATCTCGCCGCGCCAGCCGTCCTCGGCCTCGCCCTTGAGCGTGATGAAGCGGGCGAAGTTCTTCAGGTCGAGCCGGGCGCGGCGGCCCTGGGCGCGCCAGATGTTGCCGGTCTTCTCGAAGAGGCCCGAGGGGTAGTACTCGAGGACCAGCAGGACCCGGGTCAGGTTGTCGGCGATCCGGTGGAAGGAGACGACGCCCTTCATCGTGCCCTTGGCGCCCTCCGTGGACCACGCGATGCGGTCGTCGGGGACCTGCTCGTTGGTCGTCGCCTTCCAGCTGCGGCTGGACCACCAGATCTTCGCCTGCCAGTCCGACGTGGTGTCGTCGGACTTGCCGGCGCTCTTGACGCCCTTGGCGAAGGTGCTGAAGTCCTGGTACTGCGTCCACTGGTCGTACGCCGTCCGCAGCGGCACCCCGACGTCGATGTACTCGATGATGACGGTCGGCTTGTTGCCGGACGACTTCTTGCGCTTGCCCTTGCCGCCGAGGTTCTTCAGGGCGCCCTTGACGTTGTCCTTGGCGCGCGTGGCGCCGAGTTCGACGGCGGTGCGCAGCGGGCCCTTGCCCTCGGCGAGCTTGCGGCCGCCGTCGGCGGCGAGCTTGGCGAAGCCCGGGCTGTTGCCCTCGGCGATGTCGTTGAGCTTGTTGGTGGTCTCGCCCAGCTTCTGGCCGACGCCGGTCAGCAGCCGGGTGGCCTGGGCCGCGAGGTAGTCCTGCAGCTCGCTCTTGAGCCGGTCCGCGGCCTCGCTGTGGGCCAGGTCGGACAGGGGGTTCTTCGTGGCGCCGTCCGCGCCGTCGCGTGCGGCGGACGTGGCCCGTCCCAGGGTCTCGGTCATCACTCACCGCCTCCCTTCGAACCGCGGGAACGGGTGCCGCCGCGGGAGGCGGACGCGCTCTTCTTCGCGGCCGTCTTCTTCGCGGCCGTCTTCTTCGCGGCGGTCTTCTTCGCCGGCGCCGCCTTCTTCGCCGGGGCGGCCTTGCGGGCCGGAGCCTTGCCGGTCGCCTTGCGCGCCCTCCGTCCGGTGTCCGGCTCGTCGTCCCCGCCGTCGGTGTCCTCGGCGCCGTCCGTGTCCTCGGCGTCCTCGGCGTCGCGGTCCCGCGAGCCGCCGGTGTCCTCGTCCTCCTCGTCCCGGTCCCCGGAGCCGTTCCCGGCCAGTCGGCCGCGCACGTCGGCGGTGCGGCCGTGCAGCCGGTCGGCGAGCGAGCTGATCTGCCGTTCGACCAGCGCGCCGGAGGCCGCCTTGCCGACGCCGCGCAGGTCACCGCGGAGCTGGTCGCCCAGCTCCTTGAACTGCGGGTTGTCGCGGAGCTGCTGCGACACCAGGTCGGCGACCGCGCGCGGGCTGAGGTTGAGCTTCTTGCCCGCCACCAGACCGCCGACGGCCAGCGCCATTTTCAGCTTCTTGGTCCGCCCGAGCAGATATCCGGCCCCGATGGCGAGGCCCATTCCCGTTCGATTCATTGGTGTGCCGTCCCGTCCCCAGTACCCGCGCCCGTGCGCGTCGCGATCTCCAGCCGGTCGAGGAGTGCGTCCTCCTGCTCGTCGAACTCCTCCTCGGTGATCTCCCCGGCCTCCAGCAGCTCCTCCAGCCGGGCCAGCTCGGCACGGATGGTCGCGGGGTCGTAGTAGATGCGTTCCGCTTCCTGCAGGACCTGCCGGATGGCCCAGGCGCCGCCACGCGCCGGGGCGAGCGGCAGCAGCAGCACCTCCGAGATCAGGCCCATGTCGTCACCCCGCTCCGGTGTCCGCCGCGCCGGCCGTCGTGCCCGCCGGCTCGGCGGGGCCGGGCTCGACGAAGCTGTACGGCGGCAGCGGGCCGTTCAGACGTATCTCCAGGTGGGGCATGTCCTCGCGGGCCTGCTCCACCGCGGCCAGGAACTCCTCCGCCGTCTCGCGCTTCACCAGGTACGAGACGTTGGCGAGCCAGCCCGTGGACTCGGGGCCCACGCTCTCCGCGTCGGCGATGCCCCGCAGCGCGTTCTGCAGCGCGGCGCCGTCCTCGGACTCCCGGGCCTTGACCGCTTCGGCGACCATCTCGCCGAGGCGGATCTTGTCGTCGTAACTGCCGCCCCCGGACTGCCGGTTGGCCTCCGCGAGAGCACGGATCTCCGGGTTCGACGCCATGACGTGGTGCAGGACGGCCTCTTCCACGTGGTTGGCCTTGACGTTGTACTCGACGCGGCCGTCGAGGGCGCGCAGCCGCTCCAGGTAGTGGTCGGCCCGCTCGGCGAGGACGCCGGTGACGGACTCGTCGTCCGGGGCGACGCTGCCGAACCGCATCGGCAGGACGCAGCCGCCCGCGCCGATCTCGCTGAGCACGTTCTGGTGGGCGAGCAGTTCCCTGCGCTTGGGGCGCAGCCCCTCGGGCGCGTCGCTGACGACGGCCGCGAGGTCGCCCTGGGTCAGCACCCGCACCGGGTGCGCCGGGTCGCCGACGCCGCCCATGCCCTCCGGCAGGGCCGGGTGCGAGGCCGCGGTGATGCCGTAGACGTAGGTGCTCACTCCTGCTCCTCCTTCCGGCGGGACGTGCTCTTGCGGGCCCTCGGCCGCGATTCGGTCTCGCCCTCACGGGACTGCTTGAAGGCGTCGGAGATGGTTTCGGCGGCCCCGGAGAGAGCGCCCTTGGACTTGCCGCGGGCACCGCCCTCGGTGACCTCGCCGACGATCTCGGGCAGGCCCGGGCTCTTGCGGGGGCCGGCCTCGAGGTCGAGGCGGTTGCACGCCTCCGCGAAACGGAGGTAGGTGTCGACGCTCGCCACGACGACACGGACGTCGATCTTGAGGATCTCGATGCCGACCAGGGACACGCGCACGAATGCGTCGATGACGAGCCCCCTGTCCAGAACAAGCTCAAGCACGTCGTAAAGGCCGCTGCTGCCGCCTCCACCGCCGGACTGCTGTGCCGGTACGACTGTCATGCCGGCCATTCCTCCCTGTTGTCGGTGGGTGTGTTGTCGGTGGGTGTGTTGTCTGTGCGTGGGTTGTCCGCGCCCGTGCTCACGCGGGGGCGGCCTAGCGGCCGCCGCGCGCGTCGGAGCGTCCCCGCTCGTAGCGGCGGACCCTCCGGTACCCGGTGAGCTGCCCGTCGGGGTCCAGCTCCACCTGGTAGCTCGCCATCAGGCTCATCGTGTCGGGCACCCGCTCCAGCTCCAGGACCTCGACCTCCAGCGACCAGCCCTCCGAGGTCTGCTCGAAGGACGACACGGACTCGGCCTCCATGCCGGTGAGCTCCGCGAGCTGCCCGCGCGCCTGGCGCAGCACCTCCATGGGGCTCGGCCGTTTCCGCTCCGTGGTGCTCTCGGTCGTCCCGCTCCCGGTTCGCTTGCGGGGTGCGGTCTGCTTACGGGGCTTGCGTGAGCTTCGGACCTCCTGCGAGTCCTGGCTCTCCTGTGTGTCTTGGGGTTCCTGCGAGTCTTGGGGTTCCTGTGAACTCCGTGAATCTTCGGTGTTCTTCGTGTTCGACATGACCACCTCCCCCTCCGTGTGGCCGCAAGTGTGTGCGCCAAACCTCCGCGGACTCACCCGTTCGCCACGCCCGGCTCGCCCCCGGCCGGCGCGGGGGCGGGACCCGGGCGGCCCGTGGTTCAGCCGCGCAGTGCCGCCAGCCGGCGGCGTGCCGGGACGAGGGAGCGGCCCTTGGGGGACAGCCCGGCCCACGGCTTCGTGTCCGCCTGTTCGACGGCGTTCCCGACCGTCCAGCGGCGGGCGTGCAGCTCCGGGTCGTCGAGCTGTTCCCAGGTGACCGGGGCGGCGACGGGCGCGCCGGGCAGGGCGCGGACCGTCCAGGGGGCGACCGCGGTCTGCGCGTAGGCGTTGCGCTGCACGTCGAGGTAGAGCCGGTCGCCGCGGTCCTTCTTGCGGGCCGCGGTGGTGAGCCGGTCCGGGTGGGCGTCGGCCAGCGTGTCGGCGACCTCGCGGGCGAACTCCCGTACCGCGTCGAAGTCCTGGCCGCCGTCGAGCGGCACGATCACGTGCAGGCCCCGGGACCCGGTGGTCATCAGGGCGGAGGGCAGGTCGAGTTCGCCCAGCAGCTCCCCCAGCAGCCTGGCGGCCTCCCGCACCGCCTCGAAGTCGTCGCCGGACGGGTCGAGGTCGAAGACCAGCCGGTCCGGGCGGTCGACGGCGTCGGCGCGGGACAGCCAGCGGTGCAGGGTGATGCTCGCCTGGTCGACGAGGTAGAGGAGGGTGGCGGTGTCGTCGCACACGGTGTGCGTGACGGTGCCGTTCTCCTTGGCGACCTCGGCCCGGGTGATCCAGTCCGGGTAGCTGTCCGGGGTGTTCTTCTGCATGAAGGCCGGGCCGCCGATGCCGTCGGGCCGCCGGTCCAGCATCAGCGGCCGGCCCCGCAGGTGCGGCAGCATGTGGCGGGCGACGGCCCGGTGGTAGTCGACGAGGTCGCCCTTGGTGTACTCCCGGGCGCCGTCGACGCCCGGGAGGAGCACCTTGTCCGGGCGGCGGATCTCCACCCGGCGGCGGCCGGCCCGTACGGTGCGCGAGCCGCCGTCGCTCACGACACGATCGCCTCCCCCACCAGCAGCCGGCCGGCCGCGGCGATCGACGCGGCGTCGATCCCGGCGGCGTGCAGCTGCTCCTCCGGGGAGGCCGAGCCCGGCATGTTCCGCACGCCGAGCCGCACCAGCCGCGGCACCGGGCGTCCGTCTCCGAACGCCTCGGCGACCGCGTCGCCGAGGCCGCCCTCGGGATGGTGGTCCTCGACGGTCATCAGGCAGCCGGTCTCCTCGGCGGCGACGCGCAGGGTCTCCCGGTCGACCGGCTTCACCGAGTACAGGTCGACGACCCGCACGGCGATGCCCTCCTCCGCGAGGGCGTCGGCGGCGGCCAGCGCCTCGGGCACGGTGACGCCGGCGGCGACGAGGGTGAGCCGGTCACGGTCGGAGGAGCGCAGCACCTTGCTGCCGCCGACCGGGAACTCCTCGTCCGGGCCGTAGATCACCGGGCTCTCGCCGCGCGAGGTGCGCAGGTAGCGGATGCCCTCCATCCCGGCCATCGCGGCGACCAGGCGGGCCGTCTGATTGGCGTCGCACGGGTACAGCACGGTCGAGCCGTGCACGGCCCGCATCATCGCCAGGTCCTCCAGACCCATCTGGCTGGGTCCGTCCTGGCCGATGGCGACGCCCGCGTGCGACCCGACGAGGTTGAGGCCGGAGCCGCTGATCGACGCCATGCGGACGAAGTCGTGGGCGCGGGTGAGGAAGGCCGCGAACGTGGACGCGAACGGGTTCCAGCCGCGCGCGGCGACGCCGACGGCGGCCGCGACCATCTGCTGCTCGGCGATGTAGCACTCGACGTAGCGCTCGGGGTGCTCCTTGGCGAAGAACTCCAGGCGGGTGGAGTCGCCGACCTCGCCGTCCAGGGCCACGACGTCGCCGCGCGCGGAACCGAGGGCGGCCAGCGCCTCGCCGAAGGCGTTGCGGGTGGCCACCTCCTCGCCCTTGTCCCAGCGGGGCAGCTCGGGCGTCGCGGTCCGCCGGGCGGGGGCCGCGCCGTCGGCGGGCGGCGCCTGGACGGTGATCCGCAGGTCGCGCGGGCCGCCCAGTTCGGCGACGGCGTCCTCCGCCTCGGGCAGCGGCTTGCCGTGCAGTCCCTCCTGGTCCTGCACGGACTCCACGCCCTTGCCCTTGAGGGTGCGGGCGAGGATCGCGGTCGGCTGGCCGCGGGTGGACAGGGCCTCCCCGTAGGCGCGGTCCACCGCGTCCACGTCATGGCCGTCCACCTCGACGGTGTGCCAGCCGAACGCCTGGAAACGGCGGGCGTAGGCGTCGAGGTCGTGGCCGTGCCGGGTGGGGCCGCGCTGGCCCAGCCGGTTGACGTCCACGATCGCGGTCAGGTTGTCGAGGTTCTCGTACGCGGCCTGCTCGGCCGCCTCCCACACCGAGCCCTCGGCCAGCTCGCTGTCGCCGCACAGCACCCACACCCGGTAGTCGGCGTGCTCCAGCCGCTTCCCGGAGAGCGCGATGCCGACGCCGACGGGCAGGCCCTGCCCGAGGGAGCCGGTCGCCGTCTCCACCCAGGGGAGCTTGCGGGGCGTGGGGTGGCCCTCGAGGCGGCTGCCGTTCTCCCGGAAGGTGAGCAGCTCCTCGTCGCCGATGGCGCCGACCGCCTTGTAGGTGGCGTACATCAGCGGGGAGGCGTGGCCCTTGGAGAGGACGAAGCGGTCGTTGGCCGGGTGGTCGGGGCGCTCGAAGTCGTAGCGCAGGTGGCGGGCGAAGAGGACGGCCATCAGGTCGGCGGCGGACATCGACGACGTGGGGTGCCCGGAGCCGGCGGCGGCCGCCGCCCGGACACTGTCCACCCGCAGCTGTTGTCCGAGCTCGACGAGTTCACCGGTGTTCATGCGTCTCCTTCGGTAAATCGGTCGGTACGCCGGACGGGGCCGGGCGCCACGTCCGGGCCGGGGGCCGGCTGGCCGGATGGCGGGGCGAGGCCGGGCCCGTCGCCGACGGGCTGGTTCCTGGCGGGTTCGCCGCCCGGCTGGTTCCTGGCGGGCTCACCGCCCGGCTGGTTCTTGGCGGGCTCACCGCCCGGCTGGTTCTTCGCCGCTTCACGGCCCGGTCGACTCCTGGCGGGCTCGCCGCCCGGCTGATTCCCGGCCGGCGCACCGCCCGGCTGGTTCTTCGCCGGCTCGGCGGCCTTCGCGCCGCCGGGGGACCGCCCGTTCCCGCGGGGACCGCCGGGGACGCGCGCGACCTCGGGGGACGCGGTGTCCAGCGGGACGGACCAGGACCGGACGAGGCCCAGCTGCACGGCCTGGCGCGGCAGGACGGCGTCCAGCAGCCAGTCGGCGGCCACCCGCACCCGGTTGCCGGGCATCGCGGCCAGGTGGTAGCCGCGGGTCACCGCGCCGGCCGCCACCCCGGAGAGGTTGACGCCGAGCGGGTTGGCGGCGGCCTTGACGCCGCCGAGGTCCACCACGAACCCCAGGTCCTTGTGCCGGTACGCGTGCCGCTCCCCGTCGCCGAAGGAGGCGGCGATGTTCCGCGCGCACACCTTGCCCTGCCGCCAGGCGTGCTGGGCGGTCATCGGGGTGTACGAGCCGGGGTTCTCCAGGTCGGGCACGGCGGCCGCGTCACCGCAGGCGAACACCTCCGGCCGGCCCGGCACCTGCAGGTGCGGGTCCACCAGCAGCCGGCCGCGCTCCATGGGCAGCCCGAGGGACTCGGCGAGGGGGTCGGGGCGTACGCCCACGCACCACACCAGGGTGCGGGTCTCCACGAACTCGCCGTCGGTCAGCAGCACCCCGTCGGGCGTGGCCTCCTTCACGGAGGTGCCCATCCGCACGTCGACGCCCCGCTCCCGCAGCACCGTGTCGGCGGTGCGGGAGAGCCGTTCGTCCAGCTCGGGCAGGACCCGGTCGGCGATGTCCAGCAGGATCCAGCGGGGCCGCACGCCGGTGCGCAGGGGCTGCTTGGCGACCTGCGCGTCGGTGAAGAGCTGTCCGTGCGCGGCGACCTCGGTGCCGGTGTAGCCGGCGCCCACGACGACGAAGGTGCACCGCGAGGAGCAGCGCTTCGGGTCGTCCGTGGCGGCCGCCAGCTCCACCTGGCGGGTGACGTGGTCGCGCAGGTACAGCGCCTCGGGCAGACCGCGGAAGCCGTGCGCGTGCTCGGCGACGCCCGGGATGGGCAGCAGCTTGTTGACGCTGCCGGCGGCGAGCACCAGACGGTCGTAGGAGAGGGTGCCGCCCTCCCCCTCGGGGCCGGTGTAGTGCACCTGGCGGGCGTCGAGGTCGATGTGGTCGGCCTCGCCCAGGACCAGCCTGACGTGCGGCAGCGTCCCGGAGAGGGACACCGTGACCCGGCGCGGCTCGAGGACGCCGGCGGCGACCTGGGGAAGCAGGGGCAGGTACAGGAAGTAGTCGGTGGGGTTGAGCAACACGATCTCGGCCCGGCCCTTGGCCAGTTTCGACAGGGTCTGGGCCGTGCGGTACCCGGCGAAGCCGGCACCGACGATCACAATGCGGGGTCGACTCACGGTTCGCCTCCGGCGCGGTCGCGTACGTCGGGAGCCTTCCGCGTCCCCCCGAGCGGGACCGCCAAACGTCGGGCCGGTTTCCGCGGGGCGGCCCGGGTACCCGGCCCGGGACCCGGACGTCCCATGTCAGGGAGGCACCCCCATGCCCCGGTACGGCTATTTCCTCTCGTGCGAGCAGTACGGTCCCGCGGAGCTGGTCGAGCAGGCGCGGATGGCCGAACAGGCCGGGTTCGAGGCGCTGTGGATCTCGGACCACTACCACCCGTGGAACGACGCGCAGGGGCAGAGTCCCTTCGTCTGGTCCGTGATCGGCGCGCTGTCCGAGGCGGTGTCCCTGCCGGTCGGCACGGCGGTGACCTGCCCGACCGTGCGGACGCACCCGGCGGTCGTGGCGCAGGCGGCGGCGACCGCCGCCGTGATGTCACCGGGCGGGTTCAGGCTGGGCGTGGGCACGGGCGAGGCGCTGAACGAGCACATCGTCGGCGGTCCCTGGCCGCCCGCGCACGTGCGTCTGGAGATGCTGGAGGAGGCCGTGCAGGTGATGCGCCGGCTGTTCTCCGGCGAGGAGGTCAACCACCGCGGCACCCACTACACCGTCGAGAACGCCCGGCTCTACACGCGGCCCGACGAGCCGGTGCCGATCGACATCTCGGGCTTCGGCCCGGCGGCGACGAAGCTCGCGGCGCGGATCGGCGACGGCTACATCACGATGATGCCGGACACCTCGATGGTGGAGCAGTACCGCAAGGGCGGGGGCGGCGGGAAGCTCGTCAGCGGCGGTACGAAGGTCTGCTACGGCACCGACCGCGAGGAGTGCGTGCGCACGGTGCACCGGCTGTGGGCGAACGAGCAACTGCCGGGCGAGCTGGGGCAGATGCTGCCCTCGCCCAAGCACTTCGAGCAGGCGCAGACCCTGGTCACCGAGGACATGGTCCGGGAGAACCGGGTGTGCGGCGACGACGTCGACGAACACGTCGCGGCACTGCGCGCGTTCGCCGACGCGGGCTTCGACCGGATCTACGTGAACCAGATCGGTCCCGATCTGCGCGGCTTCTTCGACTTCTACCGCACGAAGGTGCTGCCGCAGTTGCAGCAGGGCGACTAGCGGGGCCGGGCGCCTCGCGCGCGGCGGGGTCAGCCCCGGTCGCCGTCCGGGGTGCGGTCGGCGCCGACCGTCGGCGGGGTGGACGGCACCGGGGGGACGGGGGCGGATCCCGTGCCGGGGGCGGGTGCCCGGCCTGCGGTGGCGGCGCCCGGCGTGTCCGGGCGGGCCGCCGTGCGCAGGACGAGGGCGAGCGCGGCCAGGATCACCGCCGTGATCAGGGCCGCCGCCCAGCCCGGCAGGACCAGGTCGAGGGCGAGGCCGACGGAGAGGGCGACGGCCGCGCCGGCGTACAGGGCGGCGGCGCCGGAACCGGCGTAGAGGGCCGCCCTGCGGCGCTGCCCCCGCGTCTGCTCGCGCAGTTCGGCCCGTACGGACTCCCGGGCCACGTGGGCCAGTTCGTCCACCAGGTGCTTGTCCAGATGCCGCATGTGCTCCAATCGCTGCATGCCGCCTCGGGTACCCGTACCCGGGGCGCCGGTAACTCGCCCCGCGCGTACGGCCGGAGAGAGCGGTGTGGAGACCGCCTGCCCTCCGCCCGCCGCCTGGACCGCCCAACTAGGCTCGGACACATGGAGATTCTGGGTGCCACACTGCGCGTCTGCGTCGACGACATCGAGACCGCCATCCCCTTCTACGAGCGCCTGGCGGGCGGCCGGGCCCTGCGCTTCGAGCGGGGCGGCGTCCAGGTCGCCGCGGTGGGCTGCTTCCTGCTGATGAGCGGTCCCGAGGCCGAGTTGGAGGTGCTGCGCAAGGTCGCCGCGACCATCGCGGTCACGGACGTCGACGAGACCCGCCAGGTGCTCGAGGAGATGGGCGCGGCCGTCCTCGCCGGACCGCTGCCCACCCCCGTCGGCCGCAACCTGATCGCACGCCACCCGGACGGGGCGGTCTACGAGTACGCGGACCGTCGCTTCTGACGTGCCGTCACGGCCCGGGCCGCATCCGGAAGTCGTACCGTTCGGGCAGTGGTTCGTCCGTGAGCCGTGCCCACAGCCGTCCGATCACCTCGTCGCCCTCGCGCAGGTCGGCCACCTCGAAGCCCGCGTCGAACACGGCGCGGGCCTCCTCGTGCCGTCCCTCGGCGAGCAGCAGCCCCGCCTCGATCAGCCGGAAGCGCCCGCGGGCCCGGGTCTTCGGGGGCAGCCGCTCCCACACCGACCGGGCGTCCGCCGTGCGCCCCACCGGGAGCAGGGCCTCGATCGCCTCCCGCCCGAGCGCGGCCACGGCGGCGGTCCACTCCCCGTCCGCGTCACCCCCCGCGCCTCCGGCCTCGCGGCACAGGTCGTCGAAGGCCTGCACGTAGCGGTCGGCGGCGCGCTCGGGGTGGCGTTCCTCCCGGTCGGCGACGGCGAGGCAGCGCAGCACGGGCCAGGACGGTCCGTCCTGTGCCAGCCCCCGCTCCCAGCTGCGCACCGCCTGGGCGCGGTCGCCGCCGTGCCACTGGGCGACGCCCAGGTGGTACTCGGTGAGGCCGGTCGCGGGCGCCGTCTCCAGCATGTCCCGCCAGTGCCGGGCGACCAGCGTCCCGCCCGGCGGCCGGCTGTCCGGCGGCTCGGGGAAGGAACCGGCGCGCAGCAGGTGCAGCCAGGGCTCCTGCTCCTCGCCCAGGGTGCTCGCGTCGAAGGGCGTGCCGGGCAGCTTCCAGCCGGCCCGCAGCACTTCGAGCGCGCCCCACCCGGACCCGGCGGCCAGCCTTTCGCCCGGGTCGGTGTCGGCGGACGGCAGCCAGGCCGCGTACGCCGCGTCGACGTCCGCGCGCGGCAGCACGTTCTCCAGCCGGGCCTCCGCCCCGTCCAGGACGGCGCCCCACTCCCCGTCGCGCCGCGCCTCGAACGGCCCGTACGCCTCCAGCCAGGACACCTCGCTCTCCGGCTCCAGGCGTACGTGCTCCAGCTGGGTGCGGGCGAGCCCGGCCTGGATCTCGCAGTAGCCGCCGGTGCCGGGCTCGGTGAGCCACCGCTGCCAGCTCCGCCCGCCGGGCCCGCGGCCCCACACGAACAGCTTCCGGCCGCGCAGCGTGTCGGTGGAGGTCTGCACGAGACCGTGGCCGCCGGCGTCCAGCGCGGCGATCCAGCGCCGGCGCCGCTCGGGGACCTCGTAGAAGTAGTCGGCGGCGTAGGTGCTGTTCGGCGGGTAGGTGCGGTCGACGCCGTCGTGCTCCGGGACGGGGACGCGGCGCAGGCGCTGCTCGTAGCCGAAGTGGTGTGCCTCCTCGGCGGGGGCGAGGACGCGGCAGTCCTCGGGGACGGCGATGTTGGACCACCAGTACGTCGGGGTCTGCCGCTCGTGCGGATTGCGGATCCGCGCGCCGACGTACAGGAAGTCGGAGCCGTCCGGCAGCCACAGGTCGACCTGGAAGGGCAGGTCGCGCAGTCGCTCCCACTCCCACAGGCGCAGCATCTCCCCGCCGTCGGGGGCCGGGACCCGGGCCGCGTGCACGGGTGAGCAGGACAGGGTGGTGTGTCCGGTGGCGCCGATGTTCCACTCGATGCCGCCGGAGAACCAGGCGCCGTTGAGGGCGAAGTTGGCGGGTTGGAACACCGGGTTCACGTAGAGCAGTTCGCGGTCGGCGGGCTTGTGGACGAGGGAGGCGATCCGGCCGCCGAGGCCGGGCAGGACGGTGGCGCGCAGCCGGTCGTTCTCGATGACCAGGGCGTCGAGGGTCCGGGGCGCGCGGTGCCGGTCGTAGCCGTCGCGGACCGGGACCGGCAGCAGGCTGCGCAGCGGGGCGTAGCCGATCTGCCGGGCCATGTCGCGCGGCAGATCCTTCTTGTCGCGGTCCTCGATGCGGTGGATCTCGTCGAGGGGACGCAGGGCGGGCAGCGGGTTGTCGGCGCCGAGGTGTGCGGCCGGCAGCGTGAGCACCTGATGTCGGATGGTCGTCACGGTCTCCATGGAAGCCGTCGGACGCCCGCCTGAACAGGGGCCGTGCCGTGCGGCTTCCGCGCGGGGCGCGGTCAGCTCTCCCCGGTCAGCATCTCGCTGGTGAGCGCCCAGCGTTCGTGGTCGCGCCAGGCGCCGTCGATGAAGAGCATCTTCGGGGAGAAGCCCTCCTTGCGGAAGCCGCAGGCACGGGCGAGGGCGAGGGAGGCGGTGTTGCCCGGCTGCACGTTGATCTCCAGCCGGTGCAGCCGCATCGGTCCGAAGGCGTACCGCACGACCAGGTCCAGCGCCTCGCGCATCAGCCCGCGTCCCGCCGCGTGCGCGAAGGCGCCGTAGCCCAGCGCCCCGCAGAGGAAACCGCCCTCGACGATGTTGTTGATGTTGACGAACCCGGCGAGCGCACCGTCCGCCTCCTTCTCGCAGACCAGGAACCCCGCCTTGGTCCGGTCCTCGATCAGTCGCTGCGCGTAGACGGCGTAGGCGGCCGGCGTGTCCGGCGGGAACAGCCACGGGTGGTGCAGGTCCTTGCTCTCCCGGGCCCGCGCGGTGAACTCGGCGGCGTCGTCGTGGGTGAAGTGGCGCAGCCCCACGCGGCGGCCTTCGGTGAGGTAACGGGAAGCGGTGTGCGGCACCCTGTCACCCTACGACGGCCGCCGTTCCCGCGCGCCGGGCAGCGGCACGCCCCCCCACCCGGCACGGGGTCACCCCGACGCGGCCCTCCGCCCGGCGCGGGTCATCCCGACGCGCCCTCCCGGCCTGCGCGCCCGCTCAGCTCAGCGCCGGTTCGTCCAGCGTCAGGGTGCCCGCGTCCGCGTCCAGTTCGGCCGCGACGCCGAACGGCAGCGTCAGCGCGTCGTCGCCGTGGCCGAACCCGAACTGCTCGGCGACCGGCACCCCGAGCCCGCCGAGCCGGTCGGCGAGCAGTGCCCGCACCTCGTCGTACGGGCCGCACTCCGCCCAGGAGCCCAGCAGTATCCCGGCGACGCCGTCGAGCATCCCGGCGCGCAGCAGCTGGGTGAGGCAGCGGTCGAGGCGGTAGGTCTCCTCCCCCACGTCCTCCAGGCACAGCAGTCCGCCGCGCGCGGAGGCGCGGGTGTGCGGGGTGCCGATGCCGCCGGCGATCAGGGAGAGGCAGCCGCCGAGCGTCACCCCGCGGGCCCGCCCCGGCACCAGCGCGGTGCCGTCGGAGCGGATCGTGCGGACCGTCTCGGGGGCGAGGAGGGTGGCCCGCAGGTGTTCCTGGGCGCGGGCGCTCTTGATGAAGTCGGCGCCCGCGGCCATCGGCCCGTGCAGGGTGACCAGGCCGAGCCGGACCGCGAACGCCTCGTGCAGGGTGGTGATGTCGCTGAACCCGACGAACGCCTTGGGCCCGGCGGCCCGCATCGCCTCCCAGTCGAGGGCGTCGACCATGCGCTGCGCCCCGTAGCCGCCGCGTGCGCAGATCACCGCGTCGACGGCCGGGTCGCACCAGGCGTTCTGCAGGTCGGCGGCGCGGTCGGCGTCGGTGCCGGCGAGGTAGCCGAACTCGCCGTGCCGGTCGAGGACGTGCGGGGCGGCCACGGGGTCGAGACCCCAGCCGCGCAGCACGTCGAGCCCGGCCGCGAGCCGCTCCTCGGGGATGGGGCCGCTGGGGGCGACCACGGCCACCCGGGCGCCGGGGGCGAGGCGGGGCGGCCGCCGCAGCGGGGCGAGCGCGCTCACGGCTCCAGCTCCAGGACCGGGACGCTGGGCGCCTTCAGCCCGAACACCTGCGCGTACAGGGACAGCTCGGCCTCCAGGGCGCGCACCATGGTCTCCGCCCGGCGGAAGCCGTGGCCCTCGCCCTCGAAGGCGAGGTAGGCGTGCGGCACGCCCCGGCCGGCCAGCCGGTCGAGGAACCGCTCGCACTGCACGGGCGGACAGATCACGTCGTCCAGCCCCTGGAGCAGCAGGAAGGGCACGCCGAGCCGGTCGGCGTGGGTGACGGGCGAGCGCTCCTCGTACCGCTCGGGCACCTCGGCGCGCGGGCCGATCAGGGTCTCCAGGTACTGCGATTCGAAGTCGTGGGTCTCCCCCGTGCCCCAGCCCGTGAGGTCGAGGACCGGGTAGATGATCGTGCCGCAGGCGTAGACGTCGGTGGTGGTGAGCGAGGCGGCGGTGGTCCAGCCGCCGGCGCTGCCGCCGCGGACGGCGAGCCGGTTCCGGTCGGCGGTGCCCTCCTCGGCGAGGGCCAGCGCAACGGCGGCGCAGTCCTCGACGTCGACCACGCCCCACCGGCCGCGCAGCCGGTTGCGGTAGGCGCGGCCGTAGCCGGTGGAGCCGCCGTAGTTGACCTCGGCGACGCCGATGCCGCGCGAGGTGAAGTAGGCGATCTCCAGGTCGAGCACCAGGGGCACCCGGCCGGTGGGGCCGCCGTGCGCCCAGATCACGTAGGGGGGCAGCGCGTCGGCGGGGCCGGCGCAGTCCGGGTTGCGCGGCGGGTAGACCTGGGCGTGGATCTCCCGGCCGTCGGGCCCGGTGAAGGTGCGGACCTCGGGCTCCGGGTAGTAGGCGGGGTCCACGGCGTCGCGGTGGGCGGCGCCGATCACGCGGGCCCGGCCGGTGCGGGTGTCCAGCTCCACCACCTCGTGGGAGCTGCGCGGTCCGGCGCCGACGGCGACGACCCGCTCGCCGAGCGCGGCGAGGGTGGGGCCGAACTCGCTCCACGGGCCGACGGCGTCGACGACCTCACAGGTCTCCGGGTCGAGCACGCCGAGCCGCTGGGCGCCCTTGCCGTGCAGGACGGCGATCAGCCCGCCGTCCAGCGGGGCGAACCAGCGCAGGCCCAGCTTCCACAGCGGCCCGCCGAACTCCTCCGGGCGCGGGCAGACCGGCTCCCCGTCCCGGTAGAGGTTCCACCAGCCGGTGCGGTCGCTCGCGTACAGCAGGCGGTTGTCGTGGGTCCAGTCGGCCTGGGGGACGGACTCCTCGGGCCCGCCGGCCACGGTGCGGGCGCCGGTGAGGGTGCCGTCGGCGCGGACGTCGGCGACGATCAGCTCGGTGCCGTCCCACGGCATGCGGGGGTGGTCCCAGCCGATCCAGGCCGCGCGCGTCCCGTCGGGCGACAGCCTGGGCCCGGTGACGAAGCGGTGCCGCTCCCCGGTCAGTTCCCGCACCGCGCCCCGGTCGTCGGCGGCCGATCCGTCGAGCGGCACGGCGGCGAGCACCCGGCGCACGTCGCTCGGGCCGTCGCCGGTGAACTCCTCCAGGACGCACCACACCTCGCCGCGCTCCGGCAGCACGGTGGGCTCGGCCCAGCGCAGTCCCAGTCCGACCGGCGACACCGGTGTGAGCGGGCGCGGTTCGCCGCCCGGCTCCCAGCGGTAGAGGCGCTGGTCGGGGAAGTGCGCGAACACCACGACCGGGACGCCGTCGCGCACGGCGCCGGCCCAGGGGCGGCCGCCGTACTCGATGACGCGGCTGCGCACGTTCCACGGCGCGGGCAGGACGGACTCCTCGGTGCCGTCCGCGTGCCGCCGCACCAGGGTGCGCCGGCCCGCCTCGGCGGGCCGGGGCTCGGTCCACCACACCTCGTCCCCGACGAAGTCCGCGAACTCGGGGCTGCCGTCGTGGGCCGCGGCCGTCGCCGCGTCGACCGGCGAGGGCCACTCGCCGTACGCCAGGGTCTGCACTGTCTCCCCCACTCGCTCAGGCCGACCGCAGGAACCGGTCGAGCACCTGGACACCGAACCGCAGCGCCTCGACCGGGACGCGCTCGTCCACCCCGTGGAAGAGGGCCTGGTAGTCGAAGCCCTCGGGCAGCTTCAGCGGCGCGAAGCCGTAGCCGGTGATGCCGAGGCGGGCGAACTGCTTGGCGTCCGTGCCGCCGGACATGCAGTACGGCACCGTGTACGCCTCGGGCGCGAACGCCTGGACGGCCTCCCGCATGCGGGCGAACGTCGGCGAGTCCACCGGCGCCTGGAGGGCGATCTCGTGGTGGACGAACTCCCAGTCGACGTCCGGGCCGGTGAGCCGGTCCATGGTGGCCCGGAACTCCTCCTCGGTGTCCGGCAGGAACCGCCCGTCGACGTGCGCGACGGCCTCGCCCGGGATCACGTTGACCTTGTAGCCCGCGTCGAGCATGGTCGGGTTGCTGCTGTTGCGGACGGTGGCCTCGACGAGCTTGGCCGCCCCGCCGAGCTTGTCCAGCACGGCGTCCACGTCGGACAGGTCGGTGTCGATGCCGTACACGGCGGCGATCTCGGTCAGCGCGGCGCGCACCGTCGGGGTGAGCCGCAGCGGCCACTCGTGCTCGCCGATGCGGGTGAGGGCGGCGGCGAGGCGGGTGACCGCGTTCTCCCGGTTGACCTTGGAGCCGTGTCCGGCCCGGCCGCGGGCGGTGAGCCGCATCCAGCCGGTGCCGCGCTCGCCGGCCCCGATCGGGTAGAACTGCCGGCCCTGGCCGTCGTGGAAGGTGTACGCGCCGGACTCGCTGACGCCCTCGGTGCAGCCCTCGAAGAGGTGCGGGTGCCGGTCGGCGAGGAATCCCGCGCCGTCCTCGGCGCTGGCCTCCTCGTCGGCGGTGAACGCGATGACGACGTCCCGGCGGGGCCGCACGCCCTCGCGCGCCCAGGACCGCACCACGGACAGGATCATCGCGTCCATGTTCTTCATGTCGACGGCGCCGCGTCCCCAGACCACGCCGTCGCGGATCTCCCCGGAGAAGGGGTGCACGCTCCAGTCGGCGGGCTCGGCCGGGACGACGTCCAGGTGGCCGTGGAGCAGCAGCGCGTCGGCCGACGGGTCGGTGCCCTCCAGCCGCGCCACGACGTTGGTCCGGCCCGGGGTGCGCTCCAGCAGGACCGGCTCCAGGCCGGCCTCGGCGAGCCGCGCCGCCGCGTACTCGGCGGCGGGGCGTTCCTGGCAGTCGCCCCCGCCCCGGTTCGTCGTGTCGATCCTGATGAGGTCGGACGTGAAGGTCACGACCTCGTCCAGGGCGAGCTGGTCAGCCATACTGCTCCTCCACCGCGGCCGAGGCGATCGTGGTGACCGCCTTGAATGTGCGGATCGCGTCGTACATGGTCTCGCTGGTGTAGATCACCTTGCGCTCGCCGCCGCGGGTCACGCCCGGCACGACGGTGACGGAGGTGGCCAGGTGCTCGGCGTCGAACTCCACCGCCACGGTGAAGGGTCCGCCCCGGACCGGCTCCCGGCGCACCGCCAGCGCGGCCGCCTCCTTGGCCGCCGCGTGGATGTCGGCCGCCGTCCGGGAAGGAGTGCGGCACACGGCGGCGTACCGCGAGACGTGGTCCTTCACGGCGACCTTCAGCGCCTCGGGCGCGTAGCCGAGGGCGTCCTCGCAGGCCACGTCGTCGCCGGTGACGAGGATCACCGGGACGCCGTACTCGGCGGCCACGTGCGCGTTGAGCAGGCCCTCGCTGGCCCGGACGTCGTTGAGCCAGACGCCGGTGATGGAGTTGGCGAGGAAGGTGTGCGCGAGGACGCCCTCCATGCCGGCCCCCGCGTGGTAGCCGACGAAGGCGACGCCGTCGACGTCGCCGCGCTGCACGCCCTCGACCATGGACAGCGCCTTGTGCCGGCCGGTGAGCATCTCGGCGCGCTCGTCGAGCCGCTCCAGCAGCAGGTTGCGCATGGTCCAGTGGGCCTCGTTGATCAGCACCTCGTCGGCGCCTCCGTCGAAGAAGCCCCGCACGGCGGCGTCCACGTCCGAGGTGAACATCGACCGGCACCGCTCCCACTGGGGCGTCCCCGGCAGGACGTCGGCCGGCCAGGTGACACCGGTGGCGCCCTCCATGTCGGCGCTGATGAGGATCTTCATGCGGCACACGCTACGTGGTCCCGCACCGGTCCGGCCACCCTGTGGATGACTCTCACCGGTCCAGACCACTGACGCCCCATCCGGTCCGGGGTCCGCGCCTTCGACCTGCGCGGATGCCCGGCCGGTCCTACCGTGAACGGGGACGAACGCCCGTCACGGAGCACAGGAGCGTCGCATGCACGGCACCCGGAACCCGCTGGACGGAAGGACCGCCGTCGTCACCGGAGCGGCACGCGGCCTGGGCGCGGCACTGGCCCGGGAGCTGTCCGCACGCGGCATGAAGGTGGCGCTGCTCGGGCGGGAGGAGCGGACGCTGCGGCAGGTGCGGGACCGACTGCCCGGCGAGGGCGGCTGCTGGGAGGTCGACGTCACGGACGACCAGGGCCTGGCGGAGACCGGCGCGGAGGTCCGGGCACGCCTCGGGCCGCCGTCCGTCGTGGTCGCCAACGCGGGAGTGGCCGAGGGCGGGCCGTTCCCCGAGTCCGACCCGGCCGTGTGGCGCCGGGTGATCGAGGTGAACCTGATCGGCAGCGCGGCCACCGCCCGCACGTTCATCGGCGACCTGACCGGCACCGGCGGCTACTTCCTCCAGGTGGCCTCGCTGGCGTCGATCGGCGCGGCGCCGATGATGAGCGCGTACTGCGCGTCCAAGGCGGGCGTCGAGGCGTTCGCGCTCTCCCTGCGGGCGGAGGTGGCGCACCGTCACGTGGGCGTGGGCATCGCCTACATCAACTGGACGGACACCGACATGATCCGTGGCGTGGACGAGCACGCGGTGCTGCGCGAGCTGCGCGGCCACATGCCGCCGCCGGCGCGGAAGGTGTACCCGGTAGAGCACGTGGCGCGGCGGCTGGCGGACGCGGTGCGGCGGCGCCGTCCGTCGGTGTACGTGCCCGGCTGGCTGCGCGCGACCCAGCTGGTGCGGGCGGCGATGCCGCCGGTGGTGACGGCGCTGTCCCGGCGTGAACTGCCGCGGCTGGCCGCCGCCGAGCCGTTCGAGGCGACGGGCCTGCTGGGCGCGGGCGGCCTCGCGGACCAGGCCGCGGCCCGAAGCCGCCGGACGCCCTGACCGACACGCTCCCCGGACGGCGCACGGTCGGCCCCCGTCCCCTCCGTGCTCCTCAACGACGTGTGCGCACACCGCGGTTGACCGTCGTCACATAGGCGCGGGCCACATTGTGGACGGATCTGACGCGGACCACGCTGCCGGACACCGCTCGGCGCACAGTGATCATCCGTGACGGATCGCGCCGCCGGAGTCGTCCGCCGTCGCACCGAGGGGGACGCGGCGGACGCCGCGGCCGCGGGACGACAGGAGTGGACCGGAGCCGCGGAGGGGGACGGCTCCGGTCCACCGGTACGGGTGCGGAACGCTCAGTCCTCGTGCCCCAGTTGCAGGTCGCGTTCCGTGCGGCCCCCGCCGGCCACCTGGAGCACGGTCGCGACCGGCGGGTAACCGGCGGCGATGACCGTGTACTCGCCGGAGGACAGGTCGACGAAGCGGAAGGTGCCGTCGGGTCCGGTGGTGAGGGTGTCCACGACGTTGCCCGCCGCGTCCAGCAGGGTGACCCGCGCGTCCTCCACCGGCCGTCCGCCGCCCGCCCGCACGGTGCCGCGGAGCACCGCGCCGCCCGCCAGCTCGACGTCCTGCCGGGTCTCGCGGGCGGCCTGCACGGTGACGGGAAGTGCCGCCGGACGGAAGGCGGGGGCGCTGGCGGCGAGGGTGTACTCCCCCGCGACCAGCTCGGTGATGACGTAGCCGCCCTCGCGGCCGCTGCGGGTGCTGGCGACGACCTCGCCGTGCACGTTGGTGAGGGTGACGGCGGCGTCGCGCACGGGGGTGCCGTCGGCGGTGAGGACACTGCCCGCGAGCCGGCCCGCGCCGCCGAGGACGACGTCGAGCTCGACGGGCCGCTCGCCGACGGTCACGGAGACCGCCTGCGGCTGGTGACCGCCCGCGGCGGCGATGAGCACGTACGAGCCGGGTCCGGGGGCGGCCAGCGCGTACCGGCCGTCGGCGCCGCTCGCGCCGCGTCCGGTCTGCCGTCCCTGGACGTCGATGAGGGTGAGCGCCGCGTGGGGCACGGGGGTGCCGTCGGGGTGCTGGACGGTGCCGCAGACGGGGATGCCGCCGCTCTGCGCGCTGCGCGCCTGCGGCACGGGCGCCTCGAACCGCGGTGCTTCCTGGGCCGGGTCGGCGGTGGGGGCGTGGTGGGACACCAGTGGTTTCTCCTTGAGGAAGAAGGCGATGAGCAGGCCGAGGACGAGCACCGGCACGAGGTAGAGGAAGATGCGCGGCATGGCGTCCGCGTAGGCCTGGACGTAGGCGTCGCGCAGCTCGGGCGGCAGGGCGTGCACGAGCTCGGGAGTGATCGACTCGGCGTCGGCCGGCGCGCCGGCCGCGTCGGCGGGGAGCCGCTCGGCGAGCGCGTCGGTGAGCCGGCCGGCGAACAGGGTGCCGAAGACGGCGGCGCCGACGCTGCCGCCGATCTGCCGGAAGTAGTTGTTGGCGCTGGTGGCGGTGCCGAGGTCCGCGGGGCGGACGGAGTTCTGCACGGCGAGGACGAGGACCGGCATCACCATGCCGATGCCGGCGCCGAGGACGAACATCCAGACGCTGTAGTGCAGCCGGGGGGTGCCGGTCTCCAGGCGGGACAGCAGCCACATGCCGACGACGGACAGGGCGGAGCCGACGATGGGGTGGCTGCGGTAGCGGCCGGAGCGGCTGATCATGTGCCCGGAGACGACGGAGGTGCCGACGATGCCGCCCATCATGGGCAGCATCAGCAGGCCCGACTCGGTCGCCGAGGCCCCGTCGACCATCTGGAGGTAGGTCGGCAGATAGCTGGCGGCGCCGAACAGGGCGACGCCGATGACCAGGCCCACCAGGCCGGTGACGTTGAAGACGGAGTCGCGGAACAGCCGCAGCGGGATGAGGGGTTCGGCGGCGAAGCGCTCGACGGCCAGGAAGGCGGCGGTGGCCGCGACGGCGCCGGCGGCGAGGCCGAGCACGACACGGGAGTCCCAGGCGTACTCGGTGCCGCCCCAGCTGGTCAGCAGCACCAGACAGGTGGAGGCGGCGGTCAGCAGCAGGGTGCCGAGCACGTCGAAGCGACGCCGCCCGGCCGGCTTCGGCAGTTTCAGCACCAGGGCGACGACCACCATGGTGACGAGGCCGAACGGCACGTTGATGTAGAAGCACCAGCGCCAGGACAGGTGGTCGGTGAAGTAGCCGCCGAGCAGCGGGCCGGCGACCGACGCGAGTCCGAAGGCGGCGCCGATCAGCCCCATGAAGCGGCCGCGCTGCCGGGCGGGCACGATGTCCGCGATGATCGCCTGGACGCCGATCATCAGGCCGCCCGCGCCGACGCCCTGCACCGCGCGGTAGGCGATGAGCTGGTCCATCGTCGTGGCGCGGCCGGCCAGCGCGGAGCCGACGACGAAGACCAGGATGGCGAACTGGAAGACGCCCTTGCGGCCGAGCTGGTCGCCGAGCTTGCCGTACACCGGTAGTCCGACGGTGGCGGTGAGCAGGTAGGCGGTGATCGCCCAGGACATCTTGTCCAGACCGTGCAGCTCGCCGACGATCTTCGGCAGCGCGGTGGCGACGATCATCTGCTCGAGCGCGGCGAGCAGCAGCGCCAGCATGAGCGCGAGGAAGACGAGCCGGACCCGGGCGGGGCTCAGGGCCGGCCCGGTCCCCGGGGCCGGCGGGTCCCCGGCCGGTGGCACGGGGGGCGGCGGCCCCCCGGCCGACGGAGCCGTGACCGGCTCGTCCTGCGTCAGAGTGATCCCGCCCATGTGCCGCTCCCCTCGTCGCACCGCCGGCCAATTCCCGCGTGAAAGCGACAACTACGAGCAAGCGCGACGAGTTACGGCACAGAGTCGGTCCGCCGAGAGATCACCCGAACCGGTGACGGAAGCGCCAACTCCATTTCGTATGAACGGAGTTGGCGGCAACCGGACCTACTGCGCCTCGACCTCGCCGGCCAGCCGGGCCAGGACGGCGTCGTGAATACGGGCGAGGCCCTTGGGGGCGAAGGTGCGCTCGAAGAAGCCGCCGATGCCGCCCGCGCCGTCCCACACGGTGGTCACGACGACCCGGGCGCGGCCCTCGCCGGCCGGGGTGACCCGCCAGGTGGTGACCATGGAGGAGTTGCGGTCCTTCTCGACCAGCTCGCCGTCGGTGGGCTCGGTGACCTCCAGGAGGCAGTCGCGCACCCGCTTGCTGGTGGCCTGGAGCTTCCAGTGCACGAGGGTGCCCTCACCGTCGCCGCCCTCGCGGACCTCGTACTCGCTGAACTGCTCGGGCAGCAGCTTGGCGCGGGTGCCGCTGTAGTCGGCGAGGGCGTCGAACACCGTGTCCGCGTCCGCCGCGACGATCCGCTCCGTAGTGGACTCGACCTGCGCCATCGCATTCCTCCAGGGCTGGGCTCTCCAGGGTCGGGGCAAGCCAACCACCCCCGCGCCCGGCCGCCCAAATCGGGGTTCCGTAACTGACCGAAGATGTCGCTCGCACGATCAAGGGAACACGTGTTCTATTCTGTGCGCAGCGACCCCGAGGAGGCGTCATGCGCTGGGAGAACCTCTCACCGGACTCCGAACACAGCCGTGCCGACACCGCGCTGTTCGGCGTGGAGGCGGTCACGACCCGCACCTTCGACACGCCCGAGTTCCGCGGGATCACCTTCCACGAGATCCGGGCCCGCTCCGTCGTCAACCGGGTGCCGGGCGCCTCCCGCATGCCGTTCGAATGGACGGTGAACCCCTACCGGGGCTGCTCGCACGCGTGCGTGTACTGCTTCGCCCGCAGGACCCACAGCTACCTCGACCTCGACACCGGGCTCGGCTTCGACAGCCAGATCGTGGTCAAGGTGAACGCGCCCGAGCTGCTGCGCCACCGGCTGGCGTCCCGCTCCTGGCACGGCGAGCACATAGCCATGGGCACCGACGTCGACTGCTACCAGCGGGCGGAGGGCCGGTACCGGCTGATGCCCGGGATCATCGAGGCGCTGCGCGACCACGCCAATCCCTTCTCCCTCCTGACCAAGGGCACGCTGATCCTGCGCGACCTGCCCCTGCTGCGGCAGGCCGCCGAGGTGACCGACGTCGGCGTCTCGGTGTCGGTCGGGTTCACCGACGAGGAGCTGTGGCGCACGGTCGAGCCCGGCGCCCCGGCTCCCGAACGGCGACTGGACGTGGTGCGCGCCTTCACGGACGCCGGCATCGGCTGCGGGGTGCTGATGGCGCCGGTGATCCCGTTCCTGAGCGACCGGCCGGAGCAGCTCCGGGCGACCGTGCGGGCCGTCGCGGCGTCGGGCGCCGCCTCGGTCACGCCGCTGGTGCTGCACCTGCGGCCCGGCGCCCGCGAGTGGTTCATGTCCTGGCTGGCCCGGCACCATCCGCACCTGGTCGCCCGCTACGAGCGGCTGTACGCGGAGGGCGCCTACGCGCCCCGGTGGTACCAGCGCCGGATCACGCGTCAGGTGCACGACCTGGCCCGCGAGTACGGCATCGGCCCGGCCCGCGCGGGCGCCCCCCGCCGTGTCCCGGCCCCGGAGCCGGAGGGACCGGAACCGGAGCTGCCGGCCCAGCTGACGCTGCTCTGAGGGCATCCGGGCGCATCCGGCGGCCCGATCGGGTCAACAACCGGCGGAACACGTTCAGGTGGGGCGCCACACCGGGACGATGCCGCGTGAACCGTGAGCCCCGCGGTCCGCGACACCTCGTCCTGGGAGAACCATGAAGAAACGCGCAGCCGTGCTGTGCGGCGCCGCCGCCGTCGTCGTCGCCTCGGGCCTCACGGCCGTGCCCGCCGAGGCCGGCGCCCCGCACGCCCCGGAGACGTTCCGCGCCGCCGCGCCCACCTGGAAGAAGTGCGGCACCGACGACCACCCGACGCTGCAGTGCGCGTCCGTCGAGGTGCCGCTGGACCACGCCGAACCCTCCGGGCGCACCATCACGCTGGCGCTGTCGCGCATCCCGCACACGGCGAGGAAGTACCAGGGCCCGCTGCTGGTGAACCCGGGCGGCCCGGGCGGCAGCGGACTGACGCTCGCCGGGTTCGTGGCCGCGTCGCTGCCGAAGAAGGTCGCCGCCGAGTACGACGTCATCGGGTTCGACCCGCGCGGGGTGGGCGACAGCCGCCCCGCGCTGGACTGCGTGCCGGGCCACTTCGACGCCGTGCGCCCCGACCCGGTGCCCACCTCGCCCGAGGTGGAGCGGGCCAACCTGGACCGCGCGAAGTCCTTCGCCGAGGCCTGCGGCCGCAAGTACGGGGACCTGCTGCCGCACATGACCACCACCGCCGCCGCGCGCGACCTGGACGTGATCCGGCAGGCGCTGGGCGCGGAGCGGATCAACTACTTCGGCTACTCCTACGGCACCTACCTCGGCACCGTGTACGCCAAGCTGCACCCGCAGCGGGTGCGGCGGCTGGTGCTGGACTCCGTGGTCGACCCCACCGGCGTCTGGTACGACTCCAACCTCGACCAGAACCAGGCGTTCAACGCCCGCCACCGCGCCTTCATGGACTGGGTGGCCAAGCACGACGCGACGTACCGCCTGGGCACGGACGCGGAGAAGATCGAGGCCGCCTGGTACGCGATGCGGTCCGCGCTGAAGGAGGACCCGGCCGGCGGGAAGGTCGGCCCGGCCGAGCTGGAGGACACCTTCGTCCCGGGCGGCTACTACAACGGCTACTGGCCGTACCTCGCCGAGGCGTTCGCCGCGTACGTCCACGAGAAGGACGCACAGCCGCTGGTCGAGGCGTACGAGAACTTCGGCGCGACCGACGTCGCCGGGGACAACGGCTACAGCGTCTACACGGCGGTCGAGTGCCGGGACGCCGCCTGGCCGCGGGACTGGGCGCAGTGGCGCAAGGACAACTGGGAGATGTACGAGCGGGCGCCGTTCATGTCCTGGAACAACGCCTGGTACAACGCGCCGTGCGCGTTCTGGCCGGTCGAGTCGGCGCGGCCGGAGCGGATCAACACCACCGGCCAGGTGCCGCCCGCGCTGCTGTTCCAGGCCACGGACGACGCGGCCACCCCGTACCAGGGCGCCGTCACCGTGCACCGCCGGCTGGAGCGCTCGAGCCTGGTGGTCGAGTCGGGCGGCGGCAACCACGGGGTCACACTGAGCGGGAACGCCTGCCTGGACCGGCACCTGGCGGCCTATCTCGCCGACGGCACGGTGCCGCGCGGCAGCCACGGGGACGCCGACGCGGTGTGCGCGGCCCTGCCCGACCCGAAGCCGCTGACGTCGAAGGCGACCCCCGGCACGGCCCGCGGCTCGGTCCTCCACGGCCTCCTCGGCTCCCGCATCTGACCCGGGGAAATCCGGGGGCGGGCGCGCGGCACGGTGGGCCATGATGACCCGCATGACCCACCTGACCCGCATACCCGCCCCCGGCGGAGTGGCCCCCGCGGCCCAGTACACGCACGTGGTGACGGGCGCCGGCCGCCTGGTCGCCGTCTCGGGCCAGCTCGCCCTGGACGAGGACGGCACGCTCGTCGGCGAGGGCGACGCCGGGGCCCAGGCCCGCCAGGTCTTCGAGAACCTGCGGCGGTGTCTCGCGGCGGCCGGTGCGAGTTTCGACGACGTCGTGAAGCTCACCTACTTCGTCACGGACATGGCGCACATGCCGGCCGTCCGCGTGGCCCGCGCCGTCCACCTCCCCGACGACCGCCTCCCGGCGGCCTCCGCCGTCCAGGTCGCCGCCCTGGTCCGCCCGGAGTTCCTGCTGGAGGTCGAGGCTCTCGCGGTGGTCCCGGAATGACCGGCACGCGCATCCGCCCGATGACCGCCGACGACTGCGCGGCGGTCGCCGGGATGCGGGTCCGCGGGTGGCAGTACGCGTACCGGGGGATGATCCCGCAGGAGTACCTGGACGGGATGGACGTCGCGGCGGAGGCCGAGCGGCAGCGGGCGCGGCTGGCGGCCGGGGACGGCAGCGTGGTCGATCTGGTCGCCGAGGCGGCGGACGGCGCCCTCGCCGGGTGGGCCGCGTACGGTCCGTACCGGGACGGCGACGTGCGCACCGGGGACGGCGAGCTGTACGCGCTGTACCTGCCGCCCGAGCGCATCGGACAGGGGGTGGGGCGCGCCCTGCTGACCGAGGTGACCGGCCGGTGCGCGGCGGCCGGCCGGCCGCGGGTGTTCCTGTGGGTGCTCGAGGGGAACGCCCGCGCCCGCCGCTTCTACGAGGCCGCGGGCTACCGGGCGGACGGCGCGGAGGAGCCCTTCGAGGTGGCCGGGGTCGCGGTGCCCGAGGTGCGGTACGTGCGGCGCCTCACCGGCTGACCCGCCCCGTTCCCGGCGTGTGCCAGGTCTCATGTGAGCCGCCTGGCGCCGGGGGCCGGCAGCGGTGTGACGGTCCGTCACCCGCTAGCGCTGTCCGGGGATCCGTCCGCGCGCACCCCCCTGGCGCGGGATGCGGGCCAGGGCGCGCACCGCCGCCTCCGCCAGCACCGGATGGGCGAGGGCCTCGTTCAGCACGGACTCCGCGCGGGGGTCGCCGAGTTCGCCCAGCCCCTCCACGCAGGCGAGCGCGACCCTGCGGTAGGGGTCGTGCGGGCGCAGCCGGCGGCGGAGGGTGGTGATCAGGGCCGGGACCGCCTCGGGGGCGCGCAGCTCGGTGAGCAGGCGGACCGGGTGCAGGGCGTAGGCCACGCGGAGTTCGTTGGTGGCGAGGGCGGCGGCGGCGCGGGCGGTGCGCGGGTCGCCGAGGCGGGCCAGGGCGTGCGCGGCGGCGGCGCAGCGCGGCGGGTCGCGGTGGTTGAGGAGGAGCACCAGCGTCTCGAACGCCCGCCGGTCGCCCGCCGTGCCCAGCCGGAACGCGGCCAGTTCACGTGCCCACAGCGGCTGTCCGGGAGCGGTGAGGACACCGGCCAGGAGATCGTGGTCGTCCGTGGCGGCCAGCCGCTCGTACACCGCCGTTCCGCCGGACTCCGCCCGTAAGCGCTCCGTGAGCGTTCGCAACTCTTCGTCCATGCGACGAGGTTAGGCCGGTCACACCGGGCGCGGGAGCCACCTCACAATTCCGGGGGCTGGCGCGCTCGTTACCCGCGGGTTAAGCTCAGACGAGCGAGTTACCCACTCGCACCCTCCTCACGGCGGTCTGGTGACGCGGCCGCTGTGAGTCGCAGTCGGTTCGGTGCCCCGTGCACCGCAGTACGGCTCGGCCCCCGGGACAGGGCCGGCCGGATCCACCGCCGTCTCCTCGGCGGTCCGGGCGTGTGCGCTCGCAGCCCGGCCCACACCCGCATCCACGCACGCACCCGGTGCGCCCTCCGGCGCACCCGGGCGCCGCTTCCGTCGTCACCCTCATTCCTGGAGTCCCGCGATGGCCACTCCCCCGTCCCACACCCCCTTGTCCCCGCTCCGGACCGTCGCCGTGGTCGGCCTCGGCACGATGGGCACCGGCATCGCCGAGGTCCTGGCCGCCGCCGGCCGCGACGTGATCGGCATCGACGTCAGCGAGGCCCAGGCGGCGAAGTGCGTCGCCGCCCTGGAGGCCTCCACCGCCCGTGCCGTCGAGCGCGGCCGGCTGACCGGGCGGCAGCGCGAGGAGCTCCTCGCCCGGGTCACCACCGGCACCGACCTCTCGGCCGCGGCGCCCGCCGACCTGGTGATCGAGGTCGCCCCGGAGTCGTACGAGATCAAGCAGCAGATCCTCCGGGAGCTGGACGGCGTCGTGCGGCCGGACACCGTCCTGGCCACCGGCACCAACGCGCTGTCCGTGACCCGGCTCGCCGCCGACTCCGCCCGCCCGGAGCGCGTGCTGGGCATGCACTTCTTCAACCCGGCGCCCGCGATGAGGCTGGTCGAGGTCGTCTCCAGCGTGCTGACCGCGCCCGCCGCCGTCACCGCCGTCACCGACCTCGCCCTGGACCTGGGCAAGGAGCCGGTGGCGGTCGGCGACCGGCCCGGATTCGTCGCCGACGGCCTGCTGTTCGGCTACCTCAACCAGGCCGCCGCGATGTACGAGGCCAGGTACGCCTCCCGCGAGGACATCGACGCCGCGATGCGGCTGGGCTGCGGCCTGCCGATGGGCCCGCTGGCGCTGCTGGACCTGATCGGCATCGACACCGCCCGCACGGTCCTGGACGCCATGTACGCCGCCTCCCGCGACCGGCTGCACGCCCCCGCGCCGATCCTCAAGCAGCTCAGCGAGGCGGGCCTGACCGGCCGCAAGGCGGGCCGCGGCTTCTACACGTACGAGGCGCCCGGCAGCGGCGCGGTGGTGGACGACGCCCTCACCCCGCGTGCGGACGGCCCCTCGGTCCCCGGCCGTCCGGTGCGCTCGGTGGGCGTGGCCGGCTCGGGCACGATGGCGTCCGGGATCGCCGAGGTCTTCGCCAAGGCGGGCTTCGAGGTCGTCCTGGCCGCCCGCGGCGAGGAGAAGGCGCGGGCGGCGAAGGCCCGCGTCGGGAAGTCGCTGTCCCGGTCGGTCGACAAGGGCCGGATGACCGCCGAGGCCGCCGCGAGCACCCTGGACCTGATCCGTCCGACGGACGCCTACGACGACTTCGCCGACGTCGACCTCGCGGTCGAGGCGGTCGCCGAGGACCTGGAGGTCAAGCGGCAGCTGTTCGCCACGCTGGACAAGGTGTGCAAGCCGGGCGCGGTGCTCGCCACCACCACGTCCTCCCTGCCGGTCGTCGCCTGCGCCCGCGCCACCTCGCGTCCGCAGGACGTGATCGGCATGCACTTCTTCAACCCGGCGCCGGCCATGAAGCTGGTCGAGGTGGTGCGTACGGTGCTCACCGCCGACGACGTCCACGCCACCGTGCGCGAGGTCTGCGGGACGATCCGCAAGCACGCCGTGGACTGCGGCGACCGGGCCGGGTTCATCGTCAACGCGCTGCTGTTCCCGTACCTGAACAACGCGGTCAAGATGGTGCAGGAGCACTACGCCACCCTGGACGACATCGACGCCGCGATGAAGCTGGGCGGCGGCTATCCGATGGGTCCGTTCGAGCTGCTGGACGTCGTCGGGCTGGACGTGTCCCTGGCCATCGAGAAGGTGCTGCACCGCGAGTTCCGCGACCCGGGTCTGGCCCCGGCGCCCCTGCTGGAGCACCTGGTGGCCGCGGGCTGCCTCGGCCGCAAGACCGGCCGCGGCTTCCGCGAGTATGCCAGGCGCTGAGCGGTATCCCGGCGAGCCGTTCCAGGGCGGCGCCGAGTGGGGCGGGCTGCTGGACCCCGGCCGGTTCCCGCCGCCCGCCCGCGGCGCCCCTCCCCCGCCCCCCGAGGGCGGGGGAAGCCCCGGTCACGCGCACCGTGCCGCGCGCATGCAGTACGTTCAGGGCATGTCCCAGCCCGCCAAGTCCGTACGTACGCCAGCCACGACCGAGCCGCCGGAGTCCACCGCCGGCTCGCGTGCCGCCGCCCAGCGGCTGAAAATGCGCCGGGAGCTCGCGGCCGCCGCGATGGAGCTGTTCGCGACCAAGGGGTACGAGGCGACCACCGTCGACGAGATCGCGGCCGCCGCCGGGGTGGCCCGCCGCACGTTCTTCCGCCACTTCCGCTCCAAGGAGGAGGCGATCTTCCCGGACCACGACGACACCCTGGTGCGCGCCGAGGCGGTGCTCAACGCCGCTCCCGCGCACGAGCACCCGCTCGACACGGTGTGCCGGGGCATCAAGGAGGTCATGAAGATGTACGCGGCGCGGCCGGACATCTCGGTCGCCCGCTACAAGCTGACCCGCGAGGTGCCCACCCTGCGCGAGGCGGAGATCGCCTCGGTGGCCCGCTACGAGCGGCTGTTCACCCGCTATCTGCTGGGCCACTTCGACGAGCACGCGCACGACGACGACGCCAACGACGACCCGCTGCTGGCGGAGGTCGCCGCGTCCGCGGTGGTCACGGCGCACAACCACGTGCTGCGGCGCTGGCTGCGGGCGGGCGGCCAGGGCGACGTGGAGACGCAGCTGGACCACGCCTTCGCGATCGTGCGGAGGACCTTCGGCACGGGGATCATGGCGGGCCGGCGCACCGCCGCCCCGTCGCGGCCCCCGGCGGCCACGTCCTCCGCGCAGGGCGAGGTGCTGGTGACGGTGGCCCGCACCGACGCCCCGCTGGAAGAGGTCATGCAGGCCATCGAGCAGGCGCTCAAGGAGCGCTGAACCGCCCTCCACCGCTGTGATGACGGCCACCCCTCGGGGTGGCCGTTTTGCCATGTCAGGGGCGCTTTTCACCCGTGTTTCCGAGGCGCTTCGATCGATCATCGCTCATCTGAGGCGTAAAGATTTCACCTGAGAGCAAGTTCTGGCACGCAGTGCCTTGCCGACTGACACGGCGTGCCATACGTTGAAGGGGTCCGGGCGAGTCCCGGCGGGTCCACCACCCGCACGTCCGGACGCCTGCGTCACAGGCACCCTCCCGCGCAACCACGCGCTGCCGAAGCACCACCCGCCGAACCGACGGCACCCCTCACCCTCAGCAGCACACCGACGTAACCCTCAGCGCCCCTCCCTCAGGGCGCCCGTCGCCGGAGGCAACACCGTGACCGTCAAGGACATCCTGGCCGCGATCCAGTCGCCCGACTCCACGCCGGAGGACTTCGCCGCCCTGCCGCTCCCCGAGTCGTACCGCGGCGTCACCGTGCACAAGGACGAGACGGAGATGTTCGCGGGCCTCGCCACCCGCGACAAGGACCCCCGCAAGTCGCTCCACCTGGACGACGTGCCGCTGCCCGAACTGGGTCCCGGCGAGGCCCTGGTCGCCGTGATGGCCTCCTCGGTCAACTACAACTCGGTGTGGACCTCGATCTTCGAGCCGCTGTCCACCTTCGGGTTCCTCGAGCGCTACGGCCGCACCAGCGAGCTGGCCAAGCGCCACGACCTGCCGTACCACGTCATCGGCTCCGACCTCGCGGGCGTCGTGCTGCGCACCGGCCCCGGCGTCAACTCCTGGAAGCCCGGCGACGAGGTCGTCGCCCACTGCCTGTCCGTCGAGCTGGAGTCGTCCGACGGCCACAACGACACGATGCTCGACCCCGAGCAGCGGATCTGGGGCTTCGAGACCAACTTCGGCGGACTCGCCGAGATCGCGCTGGTGAAGTCCAACCAGCTGATGCCCAAGCCGGACCACCTCACCTGGGAGGAGGCCGCCGCCCCCGGCCTGGTCAACTCCACCGCCTACCGGCAGCTCGTCTCCCGCAACGGCGCCGGCATGAAGCAGGGCGACAACGTCCTCATCTGGGGCGCCAGCGGCGGACTCGGCTCCTACGCCACCCAGTTCGCGCTGGCCGGCGGCGCCAACCCGGTCTGCGTCGTCTCCAGCGAGCAGAAGGCGGACATCTGCCGCGCCATGGGCGCGGAGGCGATCATCGACCGCACCGCCGAGGGCTACAAGTTCTGGAAGGACGAGCACACCCAGGACCCCAAGGAGTGGAAGCGCTTCGGCAAGCGCATCCGCGAGCTCACCGGCGGCGAGGACATCGACATCGTCTTCGAGCACCCCGGCCGCGAGACCTTCGGCGCCTCGGTCTACGTCACCCGCAAGGGCGGCACCATCACCACGTGCGCCTCCACCTCGGGCTACATGCACCAGTACGACAACCGCTACCTGTGGATGTCCCTGAAGCGCATCATCGGCTCGCACTTCGCCAACTACCGCGAGGCCTGGGAGGCCAACCGGCTCATCGCGAAGGGCAGGATCCACCCGACCCTGTCGAAGGTGTACTCCCTGGAGGACACCGGCCAAGCCGCCCACGACGTGCACCGCAACCTCCACCAGGGCAAGGTCGGCGTGCTCTGCCTCGCGCCCGAGGAGGGCCTCGGCGTGCGCGACCACGAGAAGCGGGCCCGGCACATCGACGCCATCAACCGCTTCCGGAACGTCTGAGGGCGGGCGGAACCATGACAGAGCGCCAGAAGGACCGTCCGTGGCTCATGCGGACGTACGCCGGCCACTCGACCGCCGAGGCGTCCAACGAGCTGTACCGGCGCAACCTCGCCAAGGGCCAGACAGGGCTGTCGGTCGCCTTCGACCTGCCGACCCAGACCGGCTACGACCCCGACCACGTCCTCGCCCGCGGCGAGGTCGGCCGGGTCGGGGTGCCCGTCGCGCACCTCGGCGACATGCGCCGGCTGTTCCAGGACATCCCCCTGGAGCAGATGAACACCTCGATGACGATCAACGCCACCGCCATGTGGCTGCTGGCGCTCTACCAGGTCGTCGCCGAGGAGCAGGGCGCGGACATCACCAGGCTCCAGGGCACGACCCAGAACGACATCGTCAAGGAGTACCTGTCCCGCGGGACGCACGTCTTCCCGCCCGGGCCGTCGCTCCGCCTGACGACCGACATGATCGCGTACACGGTCTCCCACATCCCGAAGTGGAACCCGATCAACATCTGCAGCTACCACCTGCAGGAGGCCGGGGCCACGCCGGTGCAGGAGATCGCGTACGCGATGTCCACCGCGATCGCCGTGCTCGACGCGGTGCGCGACAGCGGCCAGGTGCCGCAGGAGCGCATGGGCGACGTGGTCGGCCGCATCTCCTTCTTCGTGAACGCGGGCGTGCGCTTCATCGAGGAGATGTGCAAGATGCGCGCCTTCGGCCGCATCTGGGACACCCTCACCCGCGAGCGGTACGGCATCGAGAACCCCAAGCACCGCCGCTTCCGCTACGGCGTCCAGGTCAACTCCCTCGGGCTGACCGAGGCGCAGCCGGAGAACAACGTCCAGCGCATCGTGCTGGAGATGCTGGCCGTCACCCTCTCCAAGGACGCCCGCGCCCGTGCCGTGCAGCTGCCCGCCTGGAACGAGGCGCTGGGCCTGCCCCGCCCCTGGGACCAGCAGTGGTCGCTGCGCATCCAGCAGGTCCTCGCCTACGAGAGCGACCTGCTGGAGTACGACGACCTCTTCGAGGGGTCGAAGGTCGTCGAGGCCAAGGTCGAGGAGCTGGTCGCCGAGGCGACCGCGGAGATCGGGCGGATCCAGGAGATGGGCGGCGCGATGGCCGCCGTGGAGTCCGGCTACCTCAAGTCCCAGCTGGTCTCCTCGCACGCCGCGCGCCGGGCCCGGATCGAGTCCGGCGAGGAGAAGATCATCGGGGTCAACGCCTTCGAGTCCACCGAGCCCAACCCGCTCACCGCCGACCTGGACACCGCCATCCAGACCGTCGACCCCGCGGTCGAGGCCCGGGTGATCGCCTCGCTGCAGAACTGGCGCGACACCCGCTACCAGCCGCCCTTCAACCACCCGCGCCCCTGCAAGGCGCTGGAGAGGCTGAAGGAGGCCGCGCGCGGCACCGAGAACCTGATGGAGGCCACCCTGGAATGCGCCCGGGCCGGCGTCACCACCGGCGAGTGGGCCGGCGCGCTGCGCGAGGTGTTCGGCGAGTTCCGGGCGCCGACCGGGGTCTCCTCGGCTCCCGTCGCGGTCGCCGCCGAGAAGGGCTCCGCCCTGTCGGAGGTCCGCCGGAAGGTGGAACGCACGGCGCGGGACCTGGGCGTGGGCAAACTGCGCTTCCTGGTCGGCAAGCCGGGCCTGGACGGCCACTCCAACGGCGCCGAGCAGATCGCCGTGCGGGCCCGCGACGCCGGGTTCGAGGTGGTCTACCAGGGCATCCGGCTCACCCCGGAGCAGATCGTGGACGCCGCGCTGGCGGAGGACGTGCACGCGGTGGGCCTGTCGATCCTCTCCGGATCGCATGCCCAGCTGGTGCCGGACGTGCTCGAACGGCTCCGTGTGGCCGGCGCCACGGACATTCCCGTGATCGCCGGTGGCATCATCCCCAGCGGTGACGCCGAACAGCTGCGGGCCGCGGGAGTCGCCGCGGTCTTCACCCCGAAGGACTTCGACATCACCGGGATCATCGGCCGCATCGTCGACGAGATCCGCACCGCGAACAAGCTCGACCCCCTGGAGGTCCCCGCATGACCGCCCGTCCGTCGCCCGCCACCGCCCTTCCAACGGGCGGCTCCGCCGCACAGCCCCCTGTCGACCGCCTCCGCCCCCGGCGTTCCTGCCTGGCGGTGCCGGGCTCGAACCCGCGCTTCCTGGAGAAGGCCCAGAGCCTCCCGGCGGACCAGGTCTTCCTGGACCTGGAGGACGCCTGCGCGCCGCTCGCCAAGCCCGAGGCGCGGCACACCATCGTGAAGTTCCTCAACGAGGGCGACTGGACCGGCAAGACCCGCGTCGTGCGCGTCAACGACTGGACGACCGAGTGGACGTACCGGGACGTCGTGACGGTCGTCGAGGGCGCGGGACCGAACCTCGACTGCATCATGCTGCCGAAGGTGCAGGACGCCCAGCAGGTCGTCGCGCTCGACCTGCTGCTGACGCAGATCGAGAAGACGATGGGCTTCGAGGTCGGCCGCATCGGCATCGAGGCGCAGATCGAGAACGCGCGGGGGCTGAACAACGTCAACGAGATCGCCCAGGCCTCCCCGCGCCTGGAGACCGTCATCTTCGGCCCGGCCGACTTCATGGCGTCCATCAACATGAAGTCGCTGGTGGTCGGCGAGCAGCCGCCCGGCTACCCGGCGGACGCCTACCACTACATCCTGATGAAGATCCTGATGGCCGCCCGCGCCAACGACCTCCAGGCGATCGACGGCCCCTACCTGCAGATCCGCAACGTCGACGGCTTCCGCGAGGTGGCCGGCCGCGCCGCCGCCCTCGGCTTCGACGGCAAGTGGGTGCTGCACCCCGGCCAGGTCGACGCCGCCAACGAGGTCTTCTCGCCCTCGCAGGAGGACTACGACCACGCCGAGCTGATCCTGGACGCCTACGGCTACTACACGTCCGAGGCGGGCGGCAAGAAGGGCTCCGCGATGCTCGGCGACGAGATGATCGACGAGGCCAGCCGCAAGATGGCCCTGGTCATCGCGGGCAAGGGCCGCGCCGCCGGCATGCGGCGCACATCGACGTTCGAGATCCCGGAGGCCTGACCGGCATGCAGTTCGGACGCACCTACGAGGAGTTCGAGGTCGGGGCGACGTACAAGCACTGGCCGGGCAAGACGGTCACCGAGTACGACGACCACCTCTTCTGCCTCCTCACCATGAACCACCACCCGCTCCACATGGACGCCAACTATGCGGAGAGGACGACGGACTTCGGCAGGAACGTCGTCGTCGGGAACTACATCTACTCGCTGCTGCTCGGCATGAGCGTGCCGGACATCTCCGGCAAGGCGATCGCCAACCTGGAGATCGAGTCGCTCAAGCACGTGGCGCCGACCTTCCACGGCGACACGGTCTACGGCCAGACGACCGTGCTCGACAAGTGGCCGTCGAAGTCGAGGAACGACCGCGGGATCGTGTACGTCGAGACCAAGGGCTACAAGCAGGACGGGACGCTGGTCTGCGTGTTCCGCCGCAAGGTGATGGTGCCGACCGAGACGTACACCAAGGAGCGCGGCGGCGAGCAGCCCGGCCGCCCGGAACTCAGGGAGCAGGAGAAGTAGCCATGGCGCGACTCGCCCAGACGGCCGGTCTGACCGACGTCCAGCAGGAGATCCTCTCCACCGTCCGGGACTTCGTGGACAAGGAGATCATCCCGGTCGCCACCGAGCTGGAGCACCGCGACGAGTACCCGCAGCAGATCGTCGACGGGCTCAGGGAATTGGGCCTGTTCGGCCTGATGATCCCCGAGGAGTACGGCGGTCTGGGCGAGTCCCTCCTCACGTACGCGTTGTGCGTGGAGGAGATCGCCCGCGGCTGGATGTCGGTGTCCGGCATCATCAACACGCACTTCATCGTGGCGTACATGCTGAAGCAGCACGGCACGCGGGAGCAGAAGGAGCACTTCCTTCCGCGGATGGCGGCCGGCGACGTCCGCGGCGCCTTCTCGATGTCGGAGCCGGGCCTCGGCTCCGACGTGTCGGCCATCACCTCCAAGGCGGTGAAGGACGGCGACGCGTACGTCCTCAACGGCCAGAAGATGTGGCTGACGAACGGCGGGACGTCCTCCCTGGTGGCCGTTCTGGTGCGAAGTGACGAAGGACACCCCGAGGGCGCCGCGCCGCACAAGTCGATGACCACCTTCCTGGTGGAGAAGGAGCCGGGCTTCGGCGAGGTCCGTCCGGGCCTGACCATCCCCGGCAAGATCGACAAGATGGGCTACAAGGGTGTCGACACGACCGAGCTCATCATGGACGACCTGCGCGTTCCCGCCGATCGGGTGCTCGGCGGCGTCACCGGCCGAGGTTTTTACCAGATGATGGACGGCGTGGAGGTCGGCCGCGTGAACGTCGCGGCGCGTGGCTGCGGCGTCGCGCAGCGTGCCTTCGAGCTGGGCGTCCGGTACGCCCAGCAGCGTCACACTTTCGGCAGGCCGATCGCCCAGCACCAGGCCATCCAGTTCAAGCTGGCGGAGATGGCTACCAAGGTGGAGGCCGCGCATGCCATGATGGTCAACGCAGCACGCAAAAAGGACTCCGGTGAACGAAACGACCTTGAGGCAGGGATGGCGAAGTACCTCGCCTCCGAGTACTGCAAGGAGGTCGTGGAGGACGCCTTCCGGATCCACGGCGGCTACGGCTTCTCCAAGGAGTACGAGATCGAGCGCCTCTACCGGGAGGCCCCGATGCTGCTGATCGGTGAGGGCACCGCCGAGATCCAGAAAATGATCATCGGCCGCCGACTGCTCGAAGAGTATCGATTCCAGGGTTGACAGGGGTCAGATGTCCGGATACGGGGTGTTTTCTTGAGGAAGAGGATCACACCCCGTATGCGCTCTTCGGCCGCCGACTTGGTTGCCTGGCTTACCCAGTTGCGGCCCGGAGCCGCTACGATCGCCGGAAAGCCGCCGTCCCCCGCAGTTGCGCGGCATCATCCGCTACGAAGGTCATCCATGCCCCACAGCCAAACCTCTGCACACCGCGACAGCCTCGCCGGCGTACGCCTCGCGCGCGGAGCCTCGCCGTGGCTTCTGCCGACCGTCGCCACCGCAGCCGTGAGCCTGCTGCGCGCCCGCCGCTCGGGCGCCGCCAAGGCCGTCGCCGTTCCCGCCACCGCGCTCGCGGCGGGGATGCTGTGGTTCTTCCGCGACCCCGAGCGCGAGGTCGCCCAGGGCCGCGTCATCTCCCCGGCCGACGGTGTGGTGCAGAGCATCATGCCCTGGAAGGACGGACGCACCCGCGTCGCGATCTTCATGAGCCCGCTCAACGTCCACGTGAACCGCGCCCCCCTGGCCGGCACCGTGACGTCGGTCGAGCACATCCCCGGTGGCTTCGTTCCCGCCTTCAACAAGGAGAGCGAGAACAACGAGCGCGTGGTGTGGCACTTCGACACCGAGCTCGGCGACATCGAGATGGTCCAGATCGCCGGCGCGGTGGCCCGCCGCATCGTCCCCTACGTGCCCCAGGGCACCAAGGTCGAGCAGGGCGAGCGCATCGGCCTCATCCGCTTCGGCTCGCGTGTCGACATCTACCTGCCCGAGGGCGTCGAGGTCGATGTCGAGGTGGGCCAGAAGACCGTGGCTGGGGTGACTCGCATTGACCGTGGTTGATCCAGAGACCCAGGCGGGCTGGGTGCCGAAGACCGACGACGCGGACGACGACGAGGAGATGCCTCTGTCGCTGCGCCTGTCGATAGCGGACACCCTCACACTGGGCAACGCCACGTGCGGCTTCATGGCGGTGTACTTCACCACCACCGGCATCCTGATCCCGCACCTGCAGGGCAGCCAGGAGACCGGCATGGCCCGCCACAGCGCGGCCACCGCGGTCATCCTGATGCTGTGCGCGGCGGTCTTCGACCTGTTCGACGGCCTGGTGGCGCGCAAGCTGCGCTCCTCGCCGATGGGCGCCGAGCTGGACAACCTCTCGGACCTGATCAGCTTCGGCCTCGCGCCGGCGTACTTCGTCCTCGTCTACGGCATGGTCGCGGACGACGCGCACCAGAGAGTGGCCGCGGTCGGGGCGATCGTGGTGCTGCTGGCGGTGGTGCTGAGACTGGCGCGGTTCTCCTGCGTCACGGTGAAGGACGGCACCTTCCAGGGCATGCCGTCCCCCTTCGGGGCGCTGACGGTCGTGTCGATCGTCCTCCTCGAGCTGCCGTTCGTGGCGACGCTGCTGGCGATCATCGGCACGGCCTGGCTGATGGTCAGCCGCGTCGAGTACCCGAAGCCGCGGGGGCGCCTCGCCGTGGCGATGCTGTCGTGGATCGTGCTGTCGATGGGGCTGCTGGCGGCATGGGCCTTCGACGCGCCGAGCGGGCAGCTGCTGCTGCAGACCGGGTGCGCTCTGCAGCTGGTGATGGGGGCGGTGATTCCGCTGTTCGCGACGGCGCGGCGGGTGAACAACTTCCGCGACAACCGTCGCGAGGCGAGGGCGGCGCAGTTGCCGTAGCGCCGGCGCGCGGGCTTCGAAGGGCCCTGGACCCACGGTGTGGGTCCAGGGCCCTTCGCCTTCTCTGCCCGCCCACCCGGCCCGGCTGTTCGAAGGCGGCCGTCAGGCGCCCTCAGCCCGTCCGGCGTTCGAGGGCGAGGCCCGCCGGGGCCGAGCGGGGGCCTGAGGCGGAGCCCCCGGGACGGGGAGGACGAGGGCGGAGGGGGCGCGGACGCCTCAGGCGAGGTGATCGCGGGCGATCCGCTCGCCCGTGCGCTCCAGAAGCGCTCCCGCCTCGGCGACGCACACCGCCACGTCCGGCTCCAGGTCCGTCAGGGCGTACGCACGCCGGATACCGGCCTCGCCCAGCACCTCGGCCGGCAAGGCCAGCCGCCCGCACACCGCGACCACGTCCTTCCCCGCCGCCCGCGCAGCCGCGGCGACCCCCGCCGGCGCCTTCCCGTGCAGCGTCTGCGCGTCCAGCGACCCCTCCCCCGTGATCACCAGATCCGCCCGCTCCAGCGCGGAAGCGAACCCCAGCACGTCCAGCATCACCTCGATACCGGGACGGAACCGCGCCCCCACCAGCAACGCCCCGAACCCGAGGCCCCCCGCCGCCCCCGCCCCCGGCGACGCCGCCGGCGCGGAAGCGTCCAGCACCTTCACGAAGTGCCCCAGCGCCGCGTCCAGCCGCTCCACGTCCCCCGGCGAGGCGCCCTTCTGCGGCCCGTACACCGCCGCCGCGCCCTTCGGCCCGGTCAACGGATTGTCGACGTCGCTCGCGAGCACGAACTCCACCGACCGAAGCCGCGGGTCCAGCCCGGACAGATCCGCGGTCGCCACCTCCGCGAGCGCCGCGCCCCCCGGCCCCACCGGATCCCCCGACGCCGTCAGGAACCGCGCGCCCAGCGCCGTCAGCATCCCGGCCCCGCCGTCGGTCGTCGCGCTGCCGCCGACGCCGAACACGATGCTCCGCGCCCCCGCGTCCAGCGCGGCCCGCAACAGCTCCCCGGAGCCGTACGTCGACGCGGTGAGCGGCGCGAGGACCCCCTCCGGCAGCCGCTGCAGCCCGCTGGCCTCCGCCATCTCGACGACCGCGGTGCCGTCCCGCAGCGCGTAGGCCGCGGTCACCTCGTCGCCGAGGGGTCCGGTGACCCGCACCTCGTGCCGTGCGAACCCGGCCGCCACGGCCGCCGCGACGGTGCCGTCGCCGCCGTCGGCCACCGGCAGCGCCTCGACCTCGAGGTCCGCCCGGACCCGGCGCAGCCCCGCGGTGACCCGCTCGGCGACCTCCACGGCCGTCAGCGACCCCTTGAACTTGTCCGCGGCGACCAGCACCCGCTGTGCCGACGGCGTCGTACGCGTACCGCTTCCTGCAGCGTCCGCCACTTGCCCTCCCCTCGCTCATCGGGCCCCGCGCCCGTGCCGGGGCCTGTCGCGCCGCTGCGACCCTAACCGCCGGGCGCCGGGCCCGTCATGCCCCGACCGGCCCGTGGACCGGCACACAACCGCCCGGAAACGGGTAGACCGGTCCCATGACCGCCATGACCGACGTGACCCACGGGGCCGGGCTCGCCGACCGCGTCCTCGGCGGCTGGCTGGGCCGGATCGCCGGCAACATGCTCGGCAAGCCGGTGGAGCAGGGCGAGGTGTGGACGCGGGACCGCATCGACCGCTACCTGCGGGCGACGGACGCGCTGCCGCTCACCGACTACCTGCCCGGCCCGCCGACGGAGGACGACGCGCGGGCGCTGCGCCCGGAGTGGCGGGCTTGCGTGCGCGGCCGGGTGCACGGCAGCTGCCGGGACGACGACGTCGACTACGCGATCCTCGGCCTGCACCTGCTGGAGACGCACGGCTTCGGCTTCAGCACCGAGCAGGTCGGCGACCTGTGGCTGCTGCGGCTGCCGTACCTGCAGACGTTCACCGCCGAGCGGGCGGCGTACCGGAACCTCGCCAACGGTCTGCGGCCGCCGCTGACGGCGACGTACGAGAACCCGTACCAGGAGTGGATCGGCGCGCTGATCCGCGCCGACGTGCACGGCTGGACCTCGCCGGGCGCCCCGCGCCGGGCCGCCGCGCTGGCCCGCAAGGACGCGGTGCTGTCCCACACGGGCAACGGGGTGTACGGCGCGATGTGGGCGGCGGCGCTGGTCGCGGCGGCGTTCACGGCGCGGACGGCGCGGCGGGCGGTGGACGAGGCGCTGACGGTGATCCCGGCGAGCAGCCGGCTGGCGCGCACGGTGCGCCGGGTGACGTCGCTGCACGAGAGCGGGCTGCCGTGGGAGGACACGCTCACCACGCTGGAGGAGGAGACGGCGGGCCTCGGCTGGATCCACACGGTCCCGAACGCGGCCGTGATCACCGCCGGTCTGCTGTACGGCGACGGCGACTTCTCGCGGAGCGTCGCGCTGACGGTGCGGGGCGGTCTGGACACGGACTCCAACGGCGCGACGGCCGGTTCGGTGGCGGGCGTGATGTGCGGGGCCGCGGCCGTGCCGGACCAGTGGAAGGAGCCGCTTCAGGACACGGTGCGCAGCGCGGTCTTCGGGTTCGACGGGGTGCGGATCAGCGAGCTGGCGGAGCGGACGCTGCGGCTGGCGCAGGCGGAGACCTGAGCCCGCGGCGCCGCCGGCCGTGCTCCGGCGTGTGCGCCCGCCGTGTCGATCTTGGGACGGCGTGTGCTGCCGTGCGCCCGGGCGGGCGGACCGCGACCGCCCCGGCGGGACCCGCGACGGCCGTTACCCTTCCCGCATGACCACCACGCAGGACACCCAGGACTTCGCCGCCTACATCGCCTCCCTCCCCCGTGTCCTCGCCGGGGCCGCCGCCCTCTTCCGCGACGCGCGGGGGCGGGTGCTGCTCGTCGAGCCGAACTACCGGGAGGGGTGGGCGCTGCCCGGCGGAACGATCGAGTCGGACGACGGGGAGAGCCCGCGCGACGGGGCGCGGCGGGAGACGGCCGAGGAGATCGGCCTGGACCGGCCGCTGGGGCGCCTCCTGGCGGTGGACTGGGTGCGGACGCCGGGCGTCCCGCCGCTGGTGGCGTACCTGTACGACGGCGGTGTGCTCGGCGAGGACGAGCTGAGGGCGATCCGGCTGCAGGAGGAGGAGCTGCTGTCGTGGCGGCTGGTGGAGCGCGAGGAGATCACCGCGCACCTCCCCGGCTCCCTGGGCCGCCGGGTCCTCGCCGCGCTGGACGTGCTCGCGGACGGTTCGGGCACGGCGGAGCTGGAGGACGGCCGCCGGGTGCACTGACCCGGCAGGAATGCGCTCGCCGGACGTGCCGCGTCCGCCCTACCCTCGCGGCATGAGCAAGCCCCTCGTCGCCCTCCTGACCGGTGCCGGTGTGAGCACGGACTCCGGCATTCCCGACTACCGCGGGCCGGCCGGACTGTGGCGCCGCGACCCGGACGCCGAGAAGCTCGTGACGTACGCGTACTACATGGACGACCCGGGGATCCGCCGCCGGTCGTGGCGGATGCGGCAGGAGACCTTCGCCGCGCTGCCCGAGCCGAACGCCGCCCACCGCGCGGTCGCCGAGCTGGCGCGGTCCGGGGTGGCCGTGCGGGTGATCACCCAGAACGTGGACGGCCTGCACCAGCTCGGCGGCATGCCGGACCGCAAGGTGCTGGAGCTCCACGGCACGGCGCGCAGCGTCGTCTGCACCACGTGCCGGGCGCGGACCCCGATGGAGGACGCCCTGGCCCGCCTGGCGGCCGGCGAGGACGACCCGCCCTGCACGGACTGCGGCGGCATCCTCAAGCCGGCGACGGTGATGTTCGGCGAGGCGCTGGACCCGGCGGTGCTCGGCGAGGCGGTGGCGATCACGAAGGCCTGCACGCTGTTCATCGCCGTCGGCACCAGCCTCCAGGTCCACCCCGCGGCGGGCCTCGCCCAGGTGGCCGTCGACCACGGCGCCCGCCTGATCGTCGTCAACGCGGAACCGACGCCGTACGACGACCTGGCGGACGAGGTCGTACGGGAACCGATCGGCACGTCGCTGCCGGCGCTGCTGCGGCGGATCGCCGCCTAGAACAGGGCCGTCCCGCGTTCGAGGTCCAGCAGGCGCCGCTTGCGGTCCAGGCCGCCGCCGTAGCCGGTGAGGCTGCCTGTGGAGCCGACGACCCGGTGGCACGGGACGATGATGCCGACCGGGTTGCGGCCGTTCGCGAGGCCGACCGCGCGGGAGGCCTTGGGGTTGCCGAGGACGCCGGCGAGCTGGCCGTAGGTGCGGGTCTCGCCGTAGGGGATGCGCGTCAGCTGCTCCCACACCCGGCGCTGGAACGGGGTGCCGTGCAGGCGCAGTGGGACGGTGAACTCCTTGAGCTCACCCGCGAAGTAGGCGGCGAGCTGCTCCTTGGTCTCGGCGAAGGCGGAGGAGGCGTCGTCGGGGACGCCGAAGGTCTCCTCCGCCGGGCGGTGCCGCTGGTCGCTCATGTAGAGGCCGCACAGCACGCCGTCGTCGGCGACGAGGGTCAGGGGACCGTAGGGGCTGTCGGTGACGGTGTGCTGTCTCATCGGAGGGGAGTCCTCGGGGTGCGTCAGGCCGGAAGGAAGTTGACGGGGTGGTCGTCGGTCGCCCAGAGGTACTGGACCGCGTAGGCACGCCAGGGGCGCCAGGCGGCGGCGCGGGCGGTGAGGGCGGCCGGGGTGGAGGGGAGGCCGAGGGCGCGGGCGGCGCGCCGGACGCCGAGGTCGGTGGGGAGGAAGGCGTCGGGGTCGCCGAGGGCGCGCATGGCGATGACGTCGGCCGTCCAGGGGCCGAAGCCGGGGAGGGCGAGGAGCGCGGCGCCGGTCTCGGCCCGGTCGCTGTCGGGGCCCAGGCGGAGATCGCCGTCCGCGAGCCGGCGGACCAGGGTGGTGAGGGTGGTGCGGCGGGTGCGGGGCATGGCGAGGGTGTCCGGGTCGAGCGCGGCCAGCTCCTCGGGCGTCGGGAAGAGGTGGGTGAGGCCGCCCTCGGGGTCGTCGACCGGGGTGCCGTGCGCGGTGACCAGGCGGGCCGCGTGGGTGCGCGCGGCGGCCGTGGACACCTGTTGTCCGAGGACCGCGCGGACGGCGAACTCCGCCTCGTCGACCGTGCGCGGCACCCGGCGGCCGGGTGCCTTGTCGACCAGGGGCGCGAGCACCGGGTCGGCCCGCAGCTGCTCGTCGACGGCGACCGGGTCGGCGTCGAGGTCGAGCAGGCGGCGGCAGCGGCTGATGGCGACGGTCAGGTCCCGGGGGTCGCTCAGGGCGAGCCGGCAGGCGATGTGGTCGGGGCGTGGGGCCAGCGCCACGATGCCGTGTCCGTACGGGAGCCGCAGCGTGCGCCGGTAGGAGCCGATGGGGGCACCGTCCACGCCTTGAGGGCTGTGGGGGAGCCACTCCTCCACGCCCGGTACGGCGGTGGCGGCGAGGTGGCCGAAGAGGTTGTCGGGGTTGAGCGGGGCGCGGAACGGCAGGCGCAGGGTGAGTGTGCCCGGGGTGTCGCGGGCAGAGGCGTCCCGCGGGGTCCGGGCGCGCAGTTCGCCGGGGGTGAGCGCGTACACCTCGCGCACGGTGTCGTTGAAGGCGCGGACGGAGGAGAAGCCGGCCGCGAAGGCGACGTCCGCCATCGGCAGGTCCGTCGTCTCGACGAGCGTCCGCGCGGTCTGCGCGCGCTGGGCCCGGGCCAGGGCGAGGGGTCCCGCGCCCAGCTCGGCGAACAGCTGGCGTTCGATCTGCCGGGTGCTGTAGCCGAGGCGGGCGGCGAGTCCGGGGACGCCCTCGCGGTCGACGACGCCGTCGGCGATCAGCCGCATGGCGCGGGCGGTGAGGTCGGCCCGCCGGTTCCACTCCGGGGAGCCGGGGCTGGTGTCGGGGCGGCAGCGTTTGCAGGCGCGGAACCCGGCCCGCTGGCAGGCTGCCGCGCTCGGGTGGAACACCATGTTCTCCGGCTTCGGCGGGACCACGGGGCAGCTGGGCCGGCAGTAGATGCCGGTGGTCAGGACGGCGGTGTAGAACCAGCCGTCGAACCGCGCGTCCTTCGACCGCACGGCGCGCACGCAGCGCTCGGTGTCGGTGTACATCCCCTGATACATGTCTCAAGGATCGGGCATCGGGGCGTGGCCGGTCTGGCGGATTTCCGACATGCACGTCGCGGGTGGGTGCGGCTCACCGGGCAGGTGACGGCTCACCGGGCAGGTGATGTCAGAAGCTCCCGCATCGTCTCCGCCGCCCGCACCGCCGCGTCCCCGCAGCAGTTGTTGAACAGGACGTGGAGTTCGTCCGTCTGCCGTGCCGCGCGGCGCAGGCGCGGGACCCAGGCGGCCAGTTCGGTGACGTCGTAGTCGTGGCGGAAGCGGTCCTCCTTGCTGCCCCTCCCCCACGCGCCGCTGCGGCCGTGGAACCGTACGACCGCCAGGGCGGGGCGGGTGACCGGGACCACGGGCGGCAGGGAGGCGGTGAGGCCCTGCGCCATGTCGGTGCCGACCGCCGTCATGTCCAGGGAGGCCAGCAGCTCCCGCGTCTCCTCGGCGCGTTCGGGGTGCCACCAGGACGGGTGGCGGAACTCGACGGCGAGCGGCCACCCCTCGGTGCGTCGCGCGCAGTCCTCCAGGACCCGTTCGGCCGGGGCGCCGGGGGTGAACCAGGGCGGGAACTGGAACAGCACGGCGCCCAGGCGTCCGGCCGTGCGCAGCGGGCCGATCGCCTCCGCGAAGCGGCCCCACACCTCGTCCAGCAGGGCGGGGTCCGCCGGTCCGCGTGCGGGCGCCCGGCCGCGCAGGTCGGCCGGGAGCGCCTCGGGGCGGGTGGGGTGCCCGGTCAGCAGGGAGAACGCCTTCACGTCGAAGCGGAAGCCGTCCGGGGTGCGCTCCACCCACAGTTCGCTGTTGCGGCGGCGCGGCAGCGCGTAGTAGCCGGAGTCCACTTCGACGACGGGCAGTCGCTCGGCGTAATGCCGCAGCCGCCCTTCGGCGTCGCGCCGTCCGCGCGGATACCAGCCGCTCGTCACGAGCTGGCGGTCCGTCCAGGAGCAGGCGCCGACCAGGATGTCACCCATGGGAGCCCGGTTACCCCGGGCTCCCGTGAGTGTGCCCTGTTACTCGGTGGCCGTGGGCCGGCGGGAGAGGGCGGGTGCCCGGTCCGGGCCGGTGAGCGGGCGCAGCCGGTAGGTGTAGGCGTAGTCGCGGTCCGCGAAGAGCTTGAACTCGTCGTGGGTGTGCGCGCCCCAGCTGTCGTCGCCGCCCACGCCCATCTGCCGGTGGTTGACCCGCAGGACCACCGCGTCGCGGGGGGTGAGCTGGTAGTCGTGCCGGACGCCCGCCGACAGGTCCTCCGGGGTGAAGTGCGAGGCGTTGATCTCCACGAGGGGTTCGCCCGTCACCAGCAGCCCGCGCCCCCTGCGGTCGGTGAGGGCGGCCCAGCGGACGTCGGTCTTGTTGCCGTTCTCCTGCGGGCGGATGTACGGCGTCCACTGCTCGGCCACGGTCGAGGAGTAACGGCCCACGTCGGTCCCGGTGTTGCGGTCCCAGTGGTTCTCCTCGGGGCCGCGCCCGTAGTAGTGCAGCCGGTCCAGGCGGCGGGGCAGGAACAGCAGCGTGCCCACCTCGGGGAGGTACGGCAGGCTCGCGGCGCCCGGGTGGAGGGTGTGGTCCACCTTGATCTCGCCGTTGCCGAAGACGGTGTACGTGGTGGAGTACGCGGACTCCACCGTGGTGGGAAGGGTGCCGGTGACGCGGATCTCGACGGCGCGGTCGCCGAGCGGCCGTACGGTGACGTCGGTGACCGTACGGCGGGCGCCCGCGTCGCGCCAGGTCCGGTTGCGCAGGTGCTGGCCGTTGCCCCGGTCGTTGTCGGTGGGGGCGCGCCAGAAGTTGGGCGCCGGTCCGGAGGTGAGCAGACGCGTACCGTCCGCCTCGTAGTCGGTGAGGAGGCCGGTGCGGCGGTCGACGGTGACCGAGAAGCCCTCGCCCGTGACGCGGACCTCACGGTCGTTCGCCTCGTGCCGCAGGACGGGGACGCGGGACAGGGGTACGGGCGCGACCGCGGGGGTGTCCGTGCCGAGCGGGAGCTGGTGCCGGGCCACCTCGAAGCCGGCCTCGGCCCAGGGCGTGCGCTGCCGGGTGGTGAAGGACAGCTGGAGGAAGAACTCCGTGCCCGGGGCCGGGTCCCGGGGCAGGCGCACGGGCAGCTCGACGCGCTTCTCGGAGAGCGGCTCCACGTCCAGCTGGTCCCGGGTGAGCCGTCCGCCGCCGATCACCTCACCGTCCGCGACGAGTTCCCAACGGCCCTCGAATTCACGGACGCCGGTGAACAGGTACTCGTTGGTGAGGGTGACGGCGCCCGGTCCGCCGCCGGGGGTGCGGACGGCGCCGATGGCCTGGTGGACGCGTTTGATCTCGGCCGCCTTGCCCCCGAGTCCGCGGTCGGCGGTGACGATGCCGTCCGCCACGAACGCACCGTCGTTGGGGTTGTCGCCCCAGTCACCGCCGTACGCGAGGAAGGTCCTGGCCTCCGGGCGTTTCCGCTCGGTCCTCACGGTGGCGGCGTCGAACCAGAAGCGCACGCCGTCGTCGCCGGGGCCCCGGTCCTCGGAGGCCAGTTCGGCAGCGGTGAGGGCGCGGGCGTAGACGCGGGCGCGGCGGATCGTGCCGTCGAACTCCCGGGTCTGGTCGTCCGCGTCGGAGGCGAGGGACAGCGGGGCGGTGTTGCCGGTCGGCCGGCGGTCGGTGGCGCGGGTGGCGCGGACCGCGCCGTCGACGTGCAGGGCGAGGGTGCCGGCGTCGGCGTCGAACACGCCCGCGACATGGTGCTCTCTGCCGCTCCAGCCGTCCGGCACGGGCCAGTTGACGGCGATCCACTGGCCGTCGGAGTGGATGAAGAACTCCACTCTGCGGTCGGTCTGTTTGAGCGCGTACTGGGTGTCGCCCTTGGCGACGATCGGCTGGTGGTAGCCGGGCACGCCGGGGGTGAACCACGCCTCCAGGGTGAGGGAGCCGGTGAGGTCGAGGCTGTCGTGGCGTTCGAAGACGGTGATGCCGGACAGGCCCTGGTCCCGGTCGAGGCGGCCGCGCGTGGCGAGGATCTCGCCGCGCAGCGCGGCAGGCCCCGACTCGGTGAGCAGGACGCGCTCGGGGACGGGGGTGCGGAGGGACTGGTCGGCGAAGTCCCAGATCCAGCCGCCCTGGAGGACGTCGTGCCGGCGCACGACGTCCCAGTACTTCTTGAAGTTGCCGTTGGAGTTCCCCATCGCGTGGGAGTACTCGATCATCACGTACGGCCGGGTGTCGGCGGTGTCCCGGGCGCGCTGCTCGACGCGGCCGGGGCTCTCGTACATCCGGGAGCGGATGTCGCTGATGCCGGGCCGGTCGTCGCCCTCGTACTGGATGACGCGGGTGGGGTCGTACGAGCGGATCCAGTCGTGCATGGCGGTGAAGGTGCCGCCGCCGCCGGCCTCGTTGCCGAGCGACCAGATGACCACCGAGGGGTGGTTCTTGTCGCGGTGGACCATGTTCTGCGCGCGGGCGACGCACGCGGCGGTCCAGTCGGGGTGGTCGCCCGGGTAGCGGTCGCGGATGCCGTGGGTCTCGAGGTTGGTCTCGTCGACGAGGTAGAGGCCGTACTCGTCGGCGAGTTCGTACCAGAGCGGGTGGTCCGGGTAGTGCGAGGTGCGGACGGAGTTCATGTTGAGCCGCTTGACGATCGTGATGTCCCGGACCATGTCCTCGCGGGTGAGGGCGGTGCCGCGGGCCGGGTGCATCTCGTGGCGGTTGGTGCCGCGGAAGGACACGGGGCGGCCGTTGATCCGCATCAGCCCGTCCTTGAGCGCGAACTCGCGGATGCCCACCCGGTGGGAGAGGGTCTCGACGACCGTGCCGGACGGGTCGCGGAGCTGGAGGACGGCCGTGTAGAGGTACGGGTCCTCCGCCGACCACAGCCGCGGGTCGGGCACGGCCCGGGACGCCCGCACGGTGACGTCCCGGCCGGCGCCGGCGCCGGTGAGGTCGGCGGTCCGCCGCAGCGGCCGCGACCACACGGCGTGTCCGCGCGCGTCGTACAACTGCGTCTCGACGGTGTACCGGCCGCCGCCCGCGTCGTCGCCGTACGCCCGCACGTGCGCGGTGACGTCCAGTCGGGCGGCGCTGTAGGTGTCGTCCAGCGGCGTCTCCAGCTTGAAGTCGCGCAGGTGCACGGGCGGGGTGGAGTACAGGTGGACCGAGCGGAAGATGCCGCTCAGCCGGATCATGTCCTGGTCCTCCAGCCAGTCGCCGTCGGCGTAGCGGTACACCTCGACCGCGATCTGGTTGGTGCCGGGACGGAGGCGGTCGGTGACGTCGTACTCGGAGGGCGTGTAGGAGTCCTCGTCGTAGCCGACGAGTTCGCCGTTGATCCACACGTAGTGCGCGGACTTCACGCCCTCGAAGTGGAGGAAGACGCGGCGGCCGCGCCACTCGCGCGGGACGGTGAAGGTGCGGCGGTACTGGCCCACCGGGTTGTAGCGGGTCGGTGCGGCGGGCGGCTGGGGCTCCTCGCCGCGGCCGTTGGGGCCCCAGTAGGGGTAGGTGATGTTCAGGTAGATCGGGAAGTCGTATCCGTGCAGCTGCCACACCGACGGGACGGGGACGGTGTCCCAGTCGCGGTCGTCGGTGTCGGTGCGGTGGAAGTCGGGGTCGCGGTCCTCGGGCCGGTCCGCGTAGGCGAACTTCCAGGCGCCGTCGAGGTCGAGGCGGTACGGCGAGCGGGTGCGGTCGGCGGCGAGCGCCTGCGGCACGCCGGCGTACGGCATGAGGGTGGTGTGCGGGGGTTCGGTGCCGAGCCGGAAGACGCCGAAGTCGTTCCACTCCGGGGGGCCGTCGGCGGGCGAGGGGCGCGGGCCGGCCGCGTGCGCGGCGCGGTACGGGGCGGACAGGGCGAGGGCGCCGAGCACGGCGGCGCCGGACTCCAGGAGACGGCGGCGGCTGACCACCGGCCGGACGGGGCGGGCGGGACCTGCGGCGGGAGACACGTGCGGGTGCGGCATGACCGTGGCCTTCCTCGGTGCGACAGGGCACTGCGCGGACTGAGGGCACGCCGGGTCCCCCGGCGGCGCGGCGTCACGGCGGCGACGTCACGTCGGAGGAGAACCACGACGGGTGGTGACGGTGCGACTACGGGGCCCGTCACACCCTAGACGAATGAGCCCGATGTTCTCAGTGGTCGTCGGCGATCAGGGACCGTCCGGCCTCGGCGCCGCTGGTCCGGTCGTGCCAGATGCCGGCGGTCCCCCTGGACACGGACGGCGCCCCACGGCCTTCCCGCCCTCACGCGGTCACGGAGCCCGGGCCGAACGACTGACCCGGAAGCGGGCGGACCGGGCACCACCGTCCTGCGGCCCGGCGTCCTGGGCACCTGCCGGCCGGCGGTCGCGTGCGGCGCGGAGTGCTCCTCGGGCCGCGCCGGCCGGGGGAAGCGCGGAACGGCGCGGGTCACACCCGAGGGCGGCCGGCCGCGGGGCGGTGCAGGGGCCCCGGTCCGCGGAGGCAGCCGACGGCGACGGTCCGAAGGAGTGAGGGGAAAGGGCGGCGTGTGGACGGCGCGTCCCGCTGGACGGCCGCCCAAGGGGACGCAGGACCCCGGCCGGCGGCTGCCCGTCCCCGGTGAACCGGTGGCCCTCCGGGGACGCGCCCCCGGTGGCGGCGCCTGCCGGCCAGTGGCCCCGGGGTCGCCCCGAAGAGTGAACGTCCCCTGACCGCGTCACCGTGCGCGGTGATTCGGCTACTGTCCGACGCGTGATCCGTGCGATGCCCCCCGCTGCACCCCGTCCGCGTCCGGCCCGGGCGCGGACGATCGCGTCCGGCCCCGTCACCGGCCGGCCGGACGCCGGTGCCCGGGGGCGTATGTGCTGACCGCGGTCACCGGTGCCACCGGCTTCCTCGGTCTGCACCTGGTACGGGAGTTGCTGGCGCGTCGGCAACGGCTGCTGCTGCTCGCCCGCCCGCACCCACTGCCGGCGCCCGTGCGCGTGGAGCGGTTCCTGCGAGCGTGCGGCGCGGACGCGGAGGAGCTGCGGGCTGCGCGCACGCACCTGCAGACGCTGCAGATCACGCTGGAGGACGGCTTCCTGGGGCTGGGCCGGGAGCGCTTCCAGCGGCTGGCGGACCGCGTCGGCGCCCTGTGGCACTGTGCGGGCGACATCTCCTTCGGCGCGTCCCTCCAGCAGGCGCGGCGGACCAACGTCGACGGGACCCGGCACGTGCTGCGGCTGCTGACGGCCGGGGAGCGGGAGCCCCTGCTGTGCCACGTCAGCACGGTCGCCGTGGCGGGGGCCCGTCCCGACGGGATCGTCGAGGAGAAGGAGCTGGACGCCCCCTTCGGTTTCAACACTCCCTACGAGCAGTCGAAGTTCGAGGCCGAGGGCCTCGTCCACCGCTGGGTCCGCGAGCACGGCGGCCGGGCCCTGGTCTTCCGTCCCAGCTGCCTGGCCACCCACCGCCCCGCGCACCCCGACCGCCCCCGCCACCCCCTTCAGGTGCTCGCGAGGCAGGTCGGTGCCGTGCTCCGCCGGCACCCCGGACTCGTCAGGACACCCGAGCCGGTGCCCCTGCCGGTGCCCGCGGGCGCCGGCACCAATGTCCTGCCGGTCGAGCACGCCGCGTACGCGATGGCGGAGGCTGCCGCCCGGCACACCGGCGACCAGCCGCGCGTCTACCACGTCGTCAACCGCCGCAACCTCCCCATGACCGAGGTGATCGCGGCTCTCGGCGGCCACTTCGGCGTCCCCGTGGACACCACCTGGCGTTCCCTGCCGGAACCGCAGGACGTGCGGCACACGCTTCCCGCGTACGCCTACTGGCTGTCGTTCTCCCGCACCTACGAGGACGCCAACCTGGCCCGGCTCGGGCTCGCCTGTCCCGGCCGGCCCGTCGTCGACCGGGACTACGTCGCGGCGGCTCTGCACTGACCGGCGCCTCCTCAGGGACCGCCGCCCCTCCCCTCACCACGACCGCAAGGAGACCGTGTTGCGCACGCCGCCTTCCCCACGGCACGACATGCCCGTCGCCCTCGTCGGAGCCTCCTGCCGCCTGCCCGGCGGCATCACTTCACCGGACGAGTTGTGGGCGGCCCTGAGCGAGGGCCGGGACCTGGTCACCGAGGTGCCCCCGGACCGCTTCGACGCCTCCCGGTACCTCGACCGGAACCCCCGCCGGCCCGGCAAGACCTACACCGTCGCCGGCGGATTCCTCCAGGACTACGACCGGTTCGACGCCGCCTACTTCGGCATCTCCCCGCGCGAGGCCGCCCGCATGGACCCGCAGCAGCGGCTGCTGCTGGAGATGGCGGTCGAGGCGCTGGACGACGCCGGGATGGACGCCGACCGGATCGCGGGGTCGGACACCGCCGTCTTCGTCGGCTGCGCCGGCTCGTCCGCCCTCGCGATGATGGGCGCCCTGCCGGACGAGACGGACGCCTACACGATGACCGGCGGGGCGAACTCCATCGTCGCCAACAGGCTGTCGCACGTCTTCGACCTGCGCGGCCCGAGCATGACCGTCGACACCGCCTGCTCGTCGGCCCTGACGGCGGTGCACCAGGCCTGCGAGGCGCTGCGCGCCGGCCGCAGCCGCATGGCGTTCGCGGGCGGCATCGGCCTGCTGCTCGACCCTCACCCCTACATCGGGTTCGCCAAGGCCTCGATGCTGTCCCCGACCGGCCGGTGCCGGGCCTTCTCCGCCGCCGCCGACGGCTTTGTACGGGCGGAGGGCGGCGGACTGGTCGTCCTCAAACCGCTCGTCGACGCCCTCGCCGACGGCGACCGGGTGCGCGCGGTGATCCGGGCCAGCGGCGTCAGCAGTGACGGACGCACCCAGGGGATGGCCCTGCCCAGCAGCGAGGCGCAGGAGGAACTGCTGCGCACGCTCTACCGGGACGCCGGAGTCTCTCCCGACGAACTGGTGTACTTCGAGGCGCACGGCACCGGCACGCAGGCCGGGGACCGCGCCGAGTGCCGGGCCGTGGGACGGGCGCTCGCCGCCGCCCGTACCCGGGGGCCGCTGCCCATCGGATCGGTCAAGAGCAACCTGGGGCACCTGGAGGCGGCCTCGGGCATGCCCGGCCTGCTGAAGGCGTGCCTGGTGCTGCGGCACCGGCACATCCCCGCCACCCTGCACGCCGAACCGCTCGCCACCGACATCGACTTCACCGGGCTCGGACTGGAACCGGCCGTCACCGCCAGGCCGGTGCCGCCCCGTGAGGGGCGCGTCCTGGTGGGGGTCGCCTCCGCCGGGTTCGGCGGGGCCAACGCCCACGTCCTGCTCGAAGCGCCGCCCGACCCCGTCCTGGCGGAGGGGGCCGTCGCCCGGCCGGAGGGCACGGCGCTGCCCGTGCTGGTCTCGGCCCACACCGAGGACGCCCTGACGACCGCCGTGCACCGGATGGCCGACCACCTGGAGACCGTCGGCGCGGACGCCTTCTACGACACCGCCTGGACCGCCTGCCGCCGACGGCGCCTCCACCCGCACCGCGCGGTGGTGCTGGCCCGCACCCCGGAGCAGGCCGCCGACCGGCTGCGGGAGCGGGCGGCCTCCCCGGCCGTTCCGCCACCGCCCGTCACCGACCGGGCCGCGGGCGGCAGGGTGGTGTTCGCCTTCTCCGGCAACGGGTCGCAGTGGCACGGCATGGGCGCCGACCTCATGGCCGCGGTGCCCGCGTTCCGCGCCGCCGTGACGGAGGCCGACGCCGCCCTGACCCCGCTGCTCGGCTGGTCGGTGGCCCAGGAACTGGCCGCACCGGGCGCGCACTCCCGCATGGACCGCACGGAGGTCGCGCAACCGGCCCTGTTCGCGCTCCAGCTGGGCCTCGTCGCCGCGCTGGCCGAACAGGGGGTGCGCCCGGACGTGGTCCTCGGGCACAGCGTCGGGGAGATCGCCGCCGCCCGCGTCGCCGGTGCGCTGGACCTGCCCGCCGCTGCCCGGGTGGTGGCCGAGCGCAGCCGGCTCCAGGGCACCACCGCCGGCAGCGGCCGGATGGCGGCGGTGGGCCTGCCGGAGCGGGAGGCCCGCGTCCTGCTCCTGCCGTACGGCGGGAAACTGGAGATCGCCGCCGTCAACAGCGTGCGCGACGTCACCGTCAGCGGCGACGAGGAGGCGCTGACGGAGCTGGGCCACCGCCTGGCCGGCCGTGACGTCTTCTTCCGCCCGCTGGAACTGGACCACGCCTTCCACAGCCGGTTCATGGACCCGCTCGCCGAGCCCATGAAGGCGGCACTGGCCGGCCTGCGCCCGGGCGCGCTGCGGCTGCCCTTCGCCTCCACCGTCACCGGCGGACTCCGGCACGGCCAGGAGGGCACCGGCCTGGACGCCGGGTACTGGTGGCGCAACCTGCGGCGCCCCGTGCTGTTCGCCGAAGCCGCCGCCGCGGCGCTGGAGGAGGGCTGCGGCGCACTCGTCGAGATCGGCCCGCACCCGGTGCTCGCGGCCTATCTGCGGCGGGCCGCCGAAACGGCACGGGTGCCGGCCGCGGTCCTGCCCACCCTGCGCCGCGGCCGGCCGGGCGCGGACGCACTGGACGAGACCGTCGGCGGCGTTCTGGCCGCCGGGGCCGGCGACTGGGCGGCGTTCTTCCCCGTGCCCGGAAAGGTCGTCGACCTGCCCCCGCACGCCTGGCGGCGCGAGCCCCACCCGATGCCGCCGGCCGCGACCTGGACCCGCACCTGCGGGGACGGCACCCTCGACCACCCCCTGCTCGGCGAACGGGCCGCCGCCCTGGAACCGGGCTGGCACCAGCGCCTCGACCCGGTCCGGCTGCCGTGGCTGGCCGACCACAAGGTGGGCGGCGCGGTGCTGATGCCGGCCGCCGGGTACGTCGAGGCGGCCCTGGCGGCCGGGAGCCGGGTCCTCGACGGGCCCGTCGAGGTCACCGCGCTGACCTTCCGGCCGCTCACCCTGCCCTGGAAGGACCCGGACATGAACGTCTGGCTGCACACCTCCCTGTCCGACGAGGACGGGGTGGTGCGCGTGGCGAGCCGGGCCGGCGGCCCCGGGCAGCCCTGGCGGCTCCACGCCCGCGGCCGGGTGCGACGCCTGCTCGGCCGGGCCCCCGAGGCCCTCGACGGCACGCCGCACCGGCAGTTCCCGCACGACGCCGGGGCGGACGAGGTGTACGACCGGGCCCGCCGCGGCGGCCTGGACTACGGACCCCGCTTCCGCGTGCTCGACCGCGTCCGCACCGACGGCCGCGAGGCGGTGGCCCACTACCGCGCCGACCACCTCGACACCGAGGGCTACCTGGCGCACCCCGCGATCCTCGACGGCGCCCTCCAGGCCGGTGCCGTGCTGCTGGCCGGCACGGAGGGTCTGACGTTCCTGCCCGCGGCCGTCGACACGGTCCGCGCCTGGCGGCCCCCGGCCGTCACCGGACACGTGCGGGTACGCGAGCGGTCCGCCACCGCCGCCGAGGTCGTCTGGGACGTCACCGTTCTCGACGAGGACGGCACGGTCTGCGTGGAACTCCTCGGCTGTCGGCTGCGCCGCTTCGACACCGGGGCCGGGCCGGCGGTCGGCGAGTACGTCACCGAACTGCGCGCCGCCCCGCGCCCGGGCCACGCGGGCGCGGCAGACCCGCTGCCCCGCCCGCGTGCCGACGGAGCGGCGTCCGCGACGTCGCCGGTCGTGGTCCTGTCCGAGTCCGAGACGCGCCGGGGGCTGGCGGTCGTGGACGCGTTGAAGCAGATGACGGCGCATTTCGCGGTACGCGCCGTCGAGGAGATCCTGCCGGGCGGGGAGCGGTTCACCTGGGCCGGCCTGAGCGGTGCCGGGGTCCTGCCCGAGTACGAACCGCTGCTCGGCGTCCTGCTGGAGGTGGCCGAGGAGCACGGTCTTGTGGCGGGCGCGGACGCCTTCCGCTCCGGGTCCGCCTGCCGGATCCTCTCTCCGGGCCGCCCCGGGGAGACGGTGCGGTCCCTGGCGGCCGGGCCCTTGCGGCGCGGCCCGGAGCTGGCCGCGTACGGCATGTGCGGTCAGCGGCTTCCGGACATCCTGACGGGGCGCTGCGACCCACTGGAACTGCTGTTCTCCGAGTCCGGCCGGCACCTGACCGAGGAGCTGTACACCTCCTCGCTCCAGTCCGAGGCTGCCCACCGCGCCCTCCGGTCCTGCGTGCGCGCCCTGGCCGAAGCATGGCCCGCCGACCGCCCGCTGCGTGTGCTGGAGGTCGGCGCCGGCACCGGCGCCACCACCCGGGTGGTGACGCCCCACCTGCCGCGCGGACGCACCCAGTACGTCTTCACCGACGTCTCGGAGTCCTTCTTCCCCCGGGCCCGGGCCCGGCTCGCCGCCCACGACTTCATCGAGTACCGGACGCTGGACCTCAACCGCGACCCGCGGGAGCAGGGCTGCGCGGAAGGGTCGTTCGACCTCGTCCTCGCCTCCAACGTCCTGCACGCCACCGAGGACGTCCGGGCCGCGCTGGGCGGGCTGTCCTTCCTGCTCGCGGACGGCGGCCACCTGCTGGTGCAGGAGATGCACGACACCGCGGCCTGCGCCCTGGTGTTCGGGGTGCTGAAGAGCTTCTGGAACCGCACCGACCTCGCGGAACGCCCCCGCACCCCGCTGCTGCCGCAAGCACGCTGGCGTGAGCTGCTGCGGGAGACCGGTTTCGGCGACGTGACGCACGCCGACGCCGGCGGCAGGCTGGCCCGGGTGGCCTCCGTGCTCAGCGCGCGGCGAGCCCACCGCCCCGGCGCCGTCGCGCCGCCTCCGCTGCCGCGGGCGCCCGAGGGGTCCGCATGGATCGTCGCCGCGGAGCCGGACTGCGACCTGGCGGCCGGACTGGCCGAGGCGCTGACCACGGCCGGCGGCACGGTCCGCCGCATCGGACCGGACGCCGCTGCCGGGACCTGGGCCGGTCTGCTGCCCGGCGGCGACCCGCAGGCGTCGACGGTCACCGTCGTCCTGGTCACCGACACCGACCCGGATGCCTCGACGCCCACCGCGCGGGAGGCCGTCGCCCGCTCCGCGCGGTACACGGCGGCGTTGCGGAACGCGTCAGCGCTGTTGTCCCGTCTGCCCCAGGCCCTCTCGCCCTCGCTGTGGCTGGTGGCCCCGGCCGACGGCGCCGCACCCGCGCCCGAGCCCGTGACCGTCCCCGCCGCCGCGGCCTGGGGCACGGCGCGCTCCCTGGCCAACGAACACGCCCGGATCACCGTGCGGCGACTCGCGGCGGACTACGGCAGCGGAGCGGACGCCGTGCGGCGGATCACGAACGAGCTGCTGGACCCGGGCGACGAGGACGAGATCGTCACCACGCGCCACGGCCGGTTCGTGACCCGTGTGACGGACCGCCCGGCCGTGCCCGAGGCGACCGCCCGGCCGCGGCCGGGCGCCTACGCCCTGCGCGTCCGGCGTCCCGGCCCCGCCTACGACCTGGTGTGGCGACCCGTACCGCCGCCCGCGCCGCCCGGCCCCGGCGAGGTGTCCATCGAGGTCCGTGCCGCCGGTCTGAACTACCGGGACGTCCTCCAGGCACAGGCCGTGCTGCCGCCGCAGCCCGGCCCCGACGGCACCCGGGAACACCCCGTCGGCTACGAGTGCGCCGGAATCGTCGCCGCCGTCGGCGAGCAGGTGTCCCGCGTGGCCCCCGGTGACCGGGTCTGGGCCGTCGCCCGCGGCGCGCTGTGCTCGCACCTGACCGTCGACGCACGGGCCGTGGGCCGCGTCCCGGACGACATGGACCTCACCGCGGCGGCCACCGTCCCGCTCGCCCACCTCACCGCCCAGTACAGCCTCGGTCACGTCGCCCGGCTGAGCCGGGGACAGACCGTCCTCGTGCACGCGGCCGCCGGCGGCGTCGGCCTCGCCGCCGTCCAGTACGCACAGCGGGTCGGCGCCCGCGTCATCGCCACCGCCGGCACAGCGCACAAGAGGAACCTGCTGCGGCTGCTCGGCGTCGACCACGTCGCCGACTCGCGCACCCTCGACTTCGCCGAGCAGGTCCTCGACGCCACCGACGGGCGCGGCGTGGACGTGGTCCTCAACTCCCTCAGCGGGGAGGCTGTCACCCGCAGCCTGGAACTCCTGAAGCCCGGCGGCCACTTCGTGGAACTCGGCAAACGGGACCTGCACGCCAACGAACGCCTGCTCCTGGGCCCGTTCCGGCGTGCCCTGACCTTCTCCGCCGTCGACCTCAACGAGATGGTCCTGGAGAACCCGGAACAGGCCCGGCACCACGTCGACCTGCTGGCCGAAGGCGTCACCGCCGGCGATCTCCGGCCGGTTCCGCACTGGGCGCGGCCCGCCGCCGAGGCCGCGGAGGCGTTCCGGTTGCTCCAGCACTCGCACCACGTCGGCAAGCTCGTCCTGACCTTCGACCAGCCGCCGCCCCTCCTTCCGTGTCCCGTGCGCGGGCCGCTCGACCCGGAGGGCACCTATCTGGTGACCGGCGGGCTCAGCGGCTTCGGCGCGAGCACCGCGCGCTGGCTCGCCGAGCGCGGTGCCCGCCACCTCGCCCTGGTGGGGCGCCGGGGCGGACGGACCCCCGGCGCCGCGGAGATGCTGGAGGACCTGCGCGCCCGGGGCGTGCGGGCCACGGCGTACACCGCCGACGCGGCCGACATCGAGGCGATGCGCACCGTCTTCCAGGACGCCGACGACCGCGGACACCCGGTGCGCGGCGTCGTGCACGCCGCGATGCACCTGGACGACGCCCCCCTCGCCGCTTTGGACGACGCGCGCGTTACGGCGGTCCTCACCCCGAAGATCGGCGGGGCGCTGGTCCTCGACGAGCTGACCCGCGGCAGGGACACGGACCTGTTCGTCCTGTACTCCTCGGCCGCCGCGCTCATCGGCAACCCCCATCAGGCCCCGTACGCCGGCGCCAACCTCGCCCTGGAGGCCCTCGTCCGTGCGCGCCGCCGACGGGGGGAGACCGGGCTGGCCGTGCAGTGGGGCGGCATCGACGAGGTCGGCTACGTGGCGCGGCTGGACCTGAACGAAATGCTGGAGAGCAAGGGCATGGGGCTGCTGGCCCCCCGCGAGGCGCACGCGCGCCTGAGCCGGCTCCTCGCGGAGCCGGCCGAGGTCGTCGCCGTGGGCCGGATGACGTGGGACGCGCTGCGCTCGTTCTGCCCCGCGGCGGACGCCCCCCGTCTGAGCCCGGTCCTCGCACCCGCGGAGCAGGTGGCCGGGCACAGCGGCGGCGACCTGCGCCGGCAACTGACCGCCCTGCCGCCGCAGGAGGCTCGTCCCCTGGCGCTGAGGGCACTGGCGGAGCTGGCCGCCACCGTCCTGCAGACCACGCCGGAACGGGTGCCGGCGGAGCGGCCGCTGGGCGAACTGGGCATGGATTCGCTGATGGCGGCCGAACTCGCGGTCCTGGTGCAGCGCCACTTCGACTGTGAGATCCCCACCATCGAGGCGGTCGCCAACCCCACCCTGACCGCGCTGGCCGACCTGGTCCTCGGCCAGTACGCGTCCCGGGCCGTCACCGCGGCCCTGCCGGCCCAGCAGACCGGCGCCCGGCAGGACGCCGCAGCCACCGCACGGCCGTGAGGAGCCCCCGGCGCCCGGGTCCGCCCCGCGGACCCGGGCGCCGGGCGCACCGGACCGCCGTCCCCGCAGCGGTCCCCACCCCGTCAGAACGACCGGAAGGACCCTCCGAGGTGATCGCGTACGACGGCACGGAAACCACGGCCCCCTGCCCGTGGACCTCGGGTACCGTGCGACGCCCGGGCGCCGCGGCACGCCTGTACTGCCTGCCCTTCCTGGGCGGATCCGCCGACTTCTTCCTGCCGCTGGTGCGCGAACTGCCCGGCTGGGTGGAGCCGTGCCCCGTCGAACTGCCCGGCCACGGACGGCGCCTGCGGGAACCCGCCGTGCGTGACGTCCCGGAGCTGGCCCGGCTGCTGGCCGAGGTGGTCGACCGGGACGCGGCCGACCGCCCGTTCGCCTTCTTCGGTCACTGCAGCGGCGGACTCCTCGCCTTCGAGGCGGCGCGGCAGCTGCGGCGCCGGGCCCGTCCGCAGCCGGCGCTGCTCGCCGTCTCCGCCACACACCCGCCTCACCGGTGGCACCTGATGACCGCCGGGCTGGGGGCACAGCCACTGCACCGTCTGGTGCCCCTGTTCCGGGAACTCACCGCGCAGCGCGCGCTGCACGTGTCCGGCGCGAACGCGGTGCTCAAGCGCGAGGTGAGTGTCTATCTGCGGTACCGGCACGAGGACGAGGCGCCGCTGGACTGTCCGATCAGCGTGTTCGGCGGACGCGAGGACACCCTCGTCCTGGTGGAGGCCCTCGGCGCGTGGGCGGATCTGAGCCACGGCCGCGTCCGCGAGCGCGTCTATCCCGGCCGGCACTTCTACGTCGACGGCCAGTGGCCCGACATCGCACGCAGTCTCACCCGGGACCTGCGGGAAGCGCTGGGCCCGTCCCGCGAGCCGTAGGCGCTGCCGTCGGACAGGGCCCGGGAGCACGCGGTCCGGGCCGGTGGAGGAGCGGACCGTGGTGCGGGGAGCGGTCACACCGTGGTGGTGCCGTCCAGGTTCATCCTCGCGAAGAGCGCGCGGAAGCGGGCCGCGTCCCTCCCCAGCCGCTCGAGGTGCAGACCGATGCGCTCGCGCGCGTGGTCGCCGACGGCGGTGAAGTCGGTGCGCTCCTCCACGCCCAGCGCGCGCAGCAGCGGCAGCAGCACGCGCTCGCGGTGGACGTCGAGGTCGTAGATGCCGGCTGCGGCGATGCGCAGCGACCGTTCCTGGAAGCCGGGCAGGGCGGCGCCGGGCATCCGGAAGTCGCAGATCACATCGGCCAGGGCGGTGACGGCGGCGTCCGGAGCGAGGTCCAGGGCGGCCCGGTAGAGGTCCCGGTAGAACAGCATGTGCAGGTTCTCGTCCGCGGCGATGCGAGCGGTCAGCTTCTCGCCGAGTGGGTCGCCGCACGCCCTGCCGGTGTTGCGATGGGCCTCCCGAGTGGCCATCTCCTGCACGGTGACGTAGGCCAGACCGTGCAGCACGTCGGGATGGCGGCCGGCGTATCCGCGTGAGACGTGCTCCATGCGCTGCTCCTCCAGGAGCACCGGGTCGAGGGCGCGACGGGCGTGCAGGTAGCTGCGCAGCGCGTGGGCGTGCCGGTCCTCCTCCGCCGTCCACCGGTGCACCCAGGTGCCCCAGGCGCCGTCCCGGCCGAAGAGCGTCGCGATCACGAAGTGGTAGCTGGGGAGGTTGTCCTCCGTCAGCAGGCTGACGGTGAAGGAGTCCCGCACGGCCGCGGACATGACGGACTGGCCCTCCCGCCAGGGTTCGCCGTCCAGCGGGCCGTCGTAGTCGGTGGCCTCGCTCCAGGGGGTGTAGGCGTGCGGGAACCAGGGTCTGGCGGCATCGAGATGGCGGTCGAGCAGCCGTGCCACGACCGGTTCCAGGGGCACAAGGACGCCGGTCGGCGCGAGAGCGGAGTCATCGGACACAGGGGCCTCACACGAAGGGGGGTGTCCGCCGGACGACGACGCACCGGCCGGGTCATGCGGTCCGGTGGCCCGGCCGGCCCCGCTCGGCGGACGGGGAGCGGAGCGGCCGGCCCCGCTCCCCGGGGAAGGGGCCTGCTACCAGCCGGTCTTCGCGCTGTCGTAGGACTGCCGGCAGGTGGCGTTGGTCGCCTGGGCGGAGAGCTCCTGCATGGCGTTCCGCCAGACCTTCTTGGCCACGGTCTCCAGGTCCCTGGTCTGCGCCGGAATGGTGGGCGCGTACTTCTTGAACGCTGCCATCGCCGCGGTGGTGAACTTGTTGCACACCGGGCCGCCGGCGTTCTGGTAGCTGGCGTCCAGGTCCCGCGCGACGGCCGGCCCGTTGGCGGTGGCCCAGTTGTTCCACGCCGTGCACGCGCGGTCCGTGAAGGCCTTCTGGTCGGCCTCGCCCAGCGCGCCCAGTTCGTTCAGCAGGGTGCTCTTGACCTTGTCGGGGACCGTGAACTGCTGGACGGGGAACTTGTCCTCGGCCTCGGCGACGGCCGACAGGCACGAGGGAGGCAGCTCCACCGCGTGCGCGGGCGTCTGCACCGTCAGCAGGGGAGCGGAAAGCAGGGCGACGACGGCAGCGCGCCGGCAGGTACGACGGATGGTCATGACGGGAGGTGCCTCCTCAAGAGGAACGCGGACGTTCGGACGGGCCGGAATGGCGACCCGATGAGGTAAACGGCTGAAGTCCGCGGGGGTCACGCGGCGTCTGCCGGCACCGGAGGCCGGCCCGCCCGGCCGCCGTGCTGCCCGCGGGTCCCGCCCGACGCCCGCCTGCCGGGCGGGACGACACATCCCCGGACCGCCCGGCCGGCACCCCGAGGCGCCCGGCTCCGCGCACGCCGCCGGGCGTGCCGTCCCGGAGGCACGGCGAGTCCGAGGCGACGCCGCGCCGGATGCGGCACCTGTTCGTCAACCGGGCCGGCATGCTCACCGACGCCGCCCGGAGGGCCCTGCCCCCTGTTCCGGACGCGGGTGAACCCCTACGGCCGGTTCGAGCCGGACACGAACCGTCGTCTCCGGCGTGGTGCGCCGGATGCGGGCCGAGGCCGCGCAGCTGCCGCGCGGCCTGCTCCAGGTGTGGGACCGGTCCGGACCCCAGCGCACCCAGGGCGAACCCGCCCACCGGCTGCGCCGCCTGGCCGGCCTCGGTCTTCTGGAAGTGGACGATGCCGCGCCGGCGGCCGACCACTTTCCGCTGCTGGCCTCCGGCGCGGTCTCCGAGCGCAGCCACCATGGCGCCGCGCCGCTGTCCGCCCCGGCCCGCACCGCGCTCATCGCCGCCGGGGTGCGGGCCTTCCTCCGCGGCTACCAGCCCAAAACCGGTTGCTGAGGAAACAGAAGGTCGGCTACTACTGCAACCGGCGACGCGACAAGGGGGGGCAGGCAGTTGACGACACCTCACCTCGGTGCGCTGAACGAGTTCTGCTGGATGGACGTCAAGACGCACGACGTGCCGGGCACCGCAGCCTTCTTCTCCGCTGTGCTGGGCTGGCGGTTCGCCGTGGACGGAAGCGACTGGCGCCGCGCGACCAAGATATTCGCCGACGGTCATCAGATCGGCGGCGTGAGCGACCTCAGCTCGCCGCTCTACCCGCCGGACACTCCTGCGCACATCGCCTACTACCTCGCCGTCGACGACGTCGAAGCCCGCACCGAGGCCGCCACCGCGGCGGGCGCCCACCTCGTGCTCGCGCCGTTCGACGCCGGGGACCAGGGCCGCATCGCCACACTGATCGATCCCGTAGGCGCGGCCTTTTCCCTGTGGCAGACGCACTCTTCCCACCGATGGTCCCCCTCGGCACGCGCACCACAGCGCATGGTCCTCGCCTGCCCCCGCCCCGAGCAGGCCCGCCGCTTCTACCAGGACGTGCTCGGCACCGTCCCCGGCTGCGCGGACTTCGTCCCGGCACACGGCGCCGAGGAGCCTGAACCTCGCTGGGAACTCGTCGTCGCCGTTGACGACCCGGACGCCGTGGCTGCCCGCGCACGCGGTCTGGGACACGGGACGCCGGCCGGGCGGGATCCCGTCGGCGAGCAGCGTCTGACCGGCCCGGACGGACTGACGTTCCGCGTCCGGGCCGCCGCCTCGTGAAGCTGCCGGGCAGGCGGCTTCCAGAGGCCGACGCGCGGCGCGCGGTGCTGGCTGACGGCCGAAGGTCACACCGAGGCACCCTGCTGGGAGCGTGCGGCGTCCAGGCGGGCGCGGAGGGTGGCGGCGAAGTCCTCGGCGCGGGTCAGCTGGACGCGCAGTTCCTCGATCTTGCGGCTGGCGTCCTGTTCGTAGGCCCGCACCCGCTCCAGGAGTGCCTCGCGCTCGGCGCCGCCGGCCGTCTCGGCGTGGTCGAGGCGATCGGTGGCGTCGAGGAGGTCGCGCATCTGCTCCAGGGTGAAGCCCAGGGGCTTCATGCGGCGGATGACCATGAGCCGCTGCACGTCGGACTCCGTGTAGAGGCGGAATCCGCCCTGGGAGCGTGCCGAGGGGATGACCAGGCCGGTCTCCTCGTAGTGCCGGATGGTGCGCAGGGACAGCTCCGTCCGCGCGGCGACCTCGCCGATCTGCATGTGCTTGCCGTCCACGCCCGTGTCCCTGGCCCTTCTCCTCGTGGCGGGCCGCATCCTGCGCGACCCCGCCGTCCCCTACTCTAACGTTAGGGTAGAGTTATCGATGGTGAGGGCGGCTCGGCCGCCCCGCTGCTGCCGTTCCGGGGCCGACGACGCCCCCGGCGAAGACCCGATTCTTGCAGGAGAGAGCGTGCGCGAGCCCATGACGCCGATCGCCGCCGCCTGCCCGCCGTGACCCTTCGCCCCCGGATGTGAGCCGCCGGGCCGCCCGTGCGCGCCGCCCCCGCCTCGCGTCCACCCCCTCGACTTCCGGCCCGCTCCGCGGGCCGTCCGCGGGGCGCCGGCCCGGCCCCCGCGCGTCCTTCCCGCACACCCCCGGCCTGACGTGAGGGGTGTGCCCGAGCACGACAGGTACGCATCTCCTTGTCTTCTGCTGCTGTGACTCCCGCCGCGCGGCTGCGCGGCCTCAAGCCCGACTGGCTGGACGACCCCAAGGTCTGGCGCACCGAGGTCCTGGCCGGTCTGGTCGTCGCTCTGGCGCTGATCCCCGAGGCGATCTCGTTCTCGATCATCGCCGGTGTCGACCCGGCGATCGGCCTGTTCGCCTCCTTCACCATGGCCGTCGTCATCTCGGTCGTCGGCGGGCGCCGCGCGATGATCTCCGCCGCCACCGGCGCCATCGCCCTGGTGATCGCCCCCCTGAACCGCGAGCACGGGCTGGGCTACCTGATCGCCGCCGTCATCCTCGCCGGCGTCTTCCAGGTGATCCTGGGCGCGCTCGGGGTGGCGAAGCTGATGCGGTTCGTGCCGCGCAGCGTGATGGTCGGCTTCGTCAACTCGCTCGCGATCCTGATCTTCATGGCGCAGGTCCCCGAGATGCACGACGTGCCCTGGGCGGTGTACCCGCTGATCATCGGCGGGCTCGCGCTGATGGTCTTCTTCCCGAAGGTCACCAAGGTGATCCCGGCCCCGCTCGTGTCGATCGTCGTCCTCACCGTCATCACGGTCGCGGCCGGCATCGCGGTGCCGACCGTGGGCGACAAGGGCGCCCTGCCGTCCTCCCTGCCGGTGCCGGGCCTGCCGGACGTGCCGTTCACCCTCGACACCCTGACGACGATCGCCCCGTACGCGTTCGCCATGGCGCTGGTCGGCCTGATGGAGTCGCTGATGACCGCCAAGCTCGTCGACGACATCACCGACACCCACTCCTCCAAGACCCGCGAGTCGGTCGGGCAGGGCGTCGCCAACATCGTCACCGGCTTCTTCGGCGGCATGGGCGGCTGCGCCATGATCGGCCAGACGATGATCAACGTGAAGGTGTCCGGCGCCCGCACCCGCGTCTCGACCTTCCTGGCGGGCGTGTTCCTGATGGTGCTGTGCATCGTCTTCGGCCCGGTCGTCTCCGACATCCCCATGGCCGCGCTCGTCGCCGTCATGGTCATGGTGTCGTTCGCGACGTTCGACTGGCACTCCATCGCGCCCACGACGCTGAGGCGGATGCCCGCCGGTGAGATCGCGGTCATGGTGATCACCGTGGTGGCTGTGGTCGCCACGCACAACCTCGCTGTCGGCGTCGTCGTCGGCTCCCTCACCGCCATGGTCATCTTCGCCAAGCGCGTCGCCCACCTGGCGGAGGTCACCGCCGTGGTCGACCCCGACGGCAAGACGGTGGTCTACCGGGTCACCGGCGAGCTGTTCTTCGCCTCCTCCAACGACCTCGTGACCCAGTTCGACTACGCGGGCGACCCGGAGAAGGTCGTCATCGACCTGTCGGCCGCCCACGTCTGGGACGCCTCCTCCGTGGCCGCTCTGGACGCGATCGAGACGAAGTACACCCAGCGCGGCAAGACGGTGGAGATCACCGGTCTGAACGACCTGAGCGCCGACCTCCACGGCAAGCTCACCGGCGAACTCGCCGGCAGTCACTGACCCCGTCGCCGCACGCCCGAAGCGGAGGACCCCGGCCCGACCGGCCGGGGTCCTCCTGTCTCGTCCCGGCGCTCCGCTCCGGTCAGGGGCCGCAGCAGGTGCCGAAGGTCCACAAGTCGCCCTCCGGGTCCTGCACCGTGCACACGTACGCCGCGGCCCCCGGCCCGGAGCGGGTCTCGTGCGGCGCTTCGAGAACATCGCCGCCGGCGTCGGCCACCCGCCGGCGCACCGCGTCCACGTCGTCGCTCACCACGTGGACCGCGCCGGTGCCCGCCCGCGTCCGCCCGTGCACGCTGTCCGTGTGCCTCGTCGAGCCGGACACCGGCGCACCACCGCCAGGCCGGCGCAGCTCCGCGTGCCCGATCCCGCCGTGCTCGTCCGGCACGGCGGCCTCCTGCTCGAATCCCGGCACGTCGGCCGGGAAGCACAGCGCCGCCTTCGTGTCGTCGAGTGCGGGACCGGCCGGACGGAGGACGGGGAGGCATCGGGCGCCGTGCCGCTCGTCGTGGGCAGGCGGGCGCCACTCCCCAAGAGCCCCGCGGGCCATCTGCGGGAAGCCTGGTTCCAGTGGCTGTGATCAGCGCCTTCACCGGGGCCTACGCGACCTCGACCACGTACTTGCCCTGGACCCCGCCCGCCTCCAGCGCCCGGTGTGCCGCTGCTGTCTCCTCCAGGGGGAAGACCGTGTCCACCGCGGGGCTCAGCTTGCCCTCGGCCACATGGCGGGCGAGGTCGTCGAAGTCCGTCCGCGTGGGGCTGCCGCTGAAGAAGCGCACCCGGCCGTGTCCGTGGACCGTGCTGGCCGCGAGGTAGCCGAGCGACGCCACGGGCCGTTTCGGGTCGAAGGCGATGGTGATCATGCGTCCGCCGGGATTCAGCAGGCGCCGGAAGGCCCGCAGGTCGGTGCCCACGGTGTCCAGGACCACGTCGAAGCGGCCCAGTTCCGCCGGTCGCACGGTCCGGTGGTCGACGGCCCTGTGCGCGCCGAGACCGCGGACGAAGTCGAGGTTGGCGGCGCGGGCGAGGGCCGTGACCTCGGCGCCGTACGCCTTGCCGAGCTGGACGGCGGCGTTGCCGACACCGCCCGCCGCGCCCCGGACGAGGAGCCGTTCGCCGGGGCGCAGCCGGGCTTTGTCGCGAAGCGCGGTGATGGCTGTGGTGGCCACCGGCAGCGCGGCGGCGTCCACCGGGTCAAGGCTGTCGGGGAGCCGGCCGACCCGCTCGGCGGGCACGGTCACGTACTCGGCGGCGCTGCCGAATCCGGAGGTGCGGCCCAGGACCCCCCATACGCGGTCGCCGACCGCGAACCGTGTGACTGCGGCCCCCAGTGCGGCGACCTCGCCGGTGAAGTCCAGGCCGACGCGCTTGGGGAATCTCCGGCCGCTCAGGAGGCGGAGGCGGCCGGCACGAGCTGCCAGTTCGCCGCCGTTGACGCTGAACGCGCGTACTTTCACAAGGACCTCGCTCGTGGCGGGCTCGGGGCGTGGTACGCGGGCCGTGTAGAGCACGTCGGGGCCGCCGTAGCGGTCGTGGAGCACTGCCTTCATCATGCGGTCGTTCATCGTTCCGCCTTTGCCACCGGAGGGGTCTGGCGTTGACCGTAAGCTCTTAAGCGGACGCGATCGTCCGTTTGGACCGGAAGCGAGAGACAGTGACGGCGGAATCCTCTCGGATCACAGCCCGGGACCGGGTGCGGGCGGACGCCCGGCGCAACCGGGAGCGCGTCCTCGCCGCCGCGCGCGCGGTCTTCGCGGAGCACGGGATCGATGCCCCGATGGCGACCGTGGCGCGTCGGGCCGGGCTCGGCGTGGCGACGCTGTACCGGCATTTCCCGGACCGGGACGCCCTGGTGCGCGGCGCCTTCGCGCAGCAGATGGAGACCTGCGCGCGGGCGCTCACCGAGGCTCTGGACGCCCCCGACCCGTGGCAGGGCTTCCAGCAGCTGGTCGAGACGGTCTGCGCTCTGCAGCGGGAGGAACGCGGATTCCCGGCCGCGTTCCTCGCGGCTTTCCCGGAAAGCACCTCGGAACACGCCCGTTCCCGGCAACGGGCCGAGCGGGACTTCACGACCCTGGTGCGCAGGGCACAGGCGTCGGGCGCGCTGCGGGCCGACTTTCACCCTTCCGACCTCGCCGTGGTCCTGTTGGCGCACTGTGCTCTGGTGGCCGCCCTGCCGGATGACGGCGCAGCGTCCCGGCGCCTGGTGGCCTACCTGCTCCAGTCGTTCCGCGCCGACACGGCCAACCAGCCGCTGCCGCCGCCGGCTGCGCTGACACTGCACAGCCTCCCGATCGCGACCGGCAGTGCCCAGAGGCAACGGCCCTCCCGAACCTGACACGAACCGGTGCCTGCCGCAGGGCACGTCCTGCCCGACGGCTTTTTCACAACAGGTCCTGTGGACGGGGGCGGTCAGAGCGCCTCGCTCCAGGGGGGCGCCGTCGGCATGCGGCGGCGGAGGGGCGAAAGGCGCGGCCTTGCCGAGGCCGGTGTCGTCAGGCGGCGGAGCCGGCCGTGAGCTGGTCCATGATGTCGGCCCGGTTGTAGTGGGCCCGCTTCTCGATGATCTTCCCGTCCTTGAACGTGAACAGGTTGAACATGGCGAAGCGCATGTGCGCTCCGCGCGGGGGGATGCCGTAGTAGTCGCCGCCCTGGTCCCCCTCGACCACGACATAGGCGCCGACCTTGTCGGCTTCGGCGATGGTGTCGACGACCGTCAGGCGAATGCCGGGGAAGGCGTCGACGTGCTTCTTCTCCGCGTCGATGAACCCCGCGGCACCCGGCCGGGGGGCGTCGACCTGGGGGTAGAAGACGAAGTCCGGATGGAACATGCCGGTGAGCGTGTCGTAGTCGCCCTGCTGAAGGGCTTGGTAGAAGCGGTGCACGAGGCCGGCGTCGGTTCCGGTGGACATGTGATCGGGTCCTTCTCTGTCGTTCTGGTACGGCGCAGGGGACGCCGCGAGGGGTTGCCGCCGGGGGCGGGGCTCGGCGTGTCGCGGGCCCCGCCCCGGGCACGAGGTCTCGGTTCCCGGACGGCGGTCCGGGCTCAGGCGCGCTGCGTCCAGTCCTGGTCCAGCCGGTCGGTCAGGCCAGCGGCTGCGAAGGCGGCCTCCAGCTCGTCGCGGCCTTCGGTGAAGTGGGCCCAGCTGTCGTGGTGGACCGGGACGACGCGGCGGGCGTCGAGGATCCGGGTGGCCTCGGCGGCCTGCGCACTGTCCAGGACGATCAACCCGCCGTCGAAGAGCATGGGGAAGCGGGGTGCGCCGGCGAACAGGATGGCGGTGTCGATCGGGGCGAAGCGCTCGGCGATCTCCCTGACGGCGTCGAGGGAGGCGTTGTCGCCGCTGACGTAGACCGTCGGCAGGCCCTCGCCCGTCAGGACGAAGCCGACGACCTGGCCGGCGAACGGCTCGACCTCCTCCCGCGGACCGGGGCCGTGGATGGCGGGAACAGCGGTGACGGTGACGGTGCCGCCGCCCGGGCGCTCCAGCTCGGCCGTCTCCCACTCGGCCAGGCCCCTGGCCTTCTCGCCGAGGCGCTCGCCGCCGCCGGGGGTGGTCAGGGTGAGGGGGACGTCGGCGAGCAGGGCCCGGCCGGAGGTGTCGAGGTTGTCGGCGTGCTCGTCGTGGGAGAGCAGGACCACGTCGACGGGGCCGAGGTCGGCGGTGGTGGTGGAGGAGGGGGCGGTCTTGGTCAGGGTCGGGCCGGACGAGGGGTAGTCGCCGGGGCCGTCGAAGGTCGGGTCGGTCAGGAAGCGCAGGCCGCCGTACTCGAACAGGGCGGTCGGCCCGCCGAACGTGCGGACCGGGAACCGATCGGCGTTGAGCTGGGACATCACGTCTCCGTTTCTCACGAAAAAAATCTGCGTTTAACGTGATGACAGGCTAGGCAGGCATCACGGAAAAACGCAAGCGCTACCATGAGAGGCATGGACGACACCCTGGCCACCGACGTGGCGCCGACCGCTCTGCCCCCGGCTCCGGGTGCCGACCGGTACCGCTCCCTGGACTTCGCCGACACCGCCGCGACCCTGCCCGCCGGCCAGAGCTACGACCTGCTCGCCGCCCCGGAATCCGCCATGCGCTGGCTCGCCGCCCACGACCTGACCACCCCGGACGTGCAGCTGTACGAGGTGTGCGCCCAGCGGATGCGCACGCTGCGCGCCCACGTACGCGCCCTGTTCGCCGCCCGCATCGGCACCACCACCCCGCCCGAGGAGTCCCTGCGCGCGGTGAACGAGGCCCTCACGGCCGTGCCGACCGCTCCCCTCCTCGCCTGGGACGGGGCCCGGGGGCTGCGCCGCGTCCAGGCGCACCCCACCGACCGGGCCGTCAACCACGCACTGGCGACCCTCGCCGCCGACGCCGCCGACCTGCTCACCGGTCCCGACGCCGGCATCCTCGCCGCCTGCGGCTCCGCCCCCTGCGACCGGTTCCTCCTGCGCACCCACGGCCGGCGCCACTGGTGCTCCACCCGTTGCGGCGACCGTGCCCGCGCCGCCCGCGCCTACGCCCGGCGCAGCGGGGCCTCGGGCTGACGCACCGCTCAAGACACCCTTGCCGACCGTCCGGTGGTCACGTGAGACACCTTCCGCAGGCTGCTTCCGGTCGCCAGCCGGCAGTCGGGCACTCGATCACTGGTGGATCACCACCTCGACTCCGGCTCCCTCACATACGTTCCTTCGCGCGACCACGATCAGGAACCGCCCGCCGGAGCCCCGCGATCCCGGATTCGTTCGCGGAACCCGTTCTCACTCAAAAGCAGGAGGAACCCCCTTCCGAGACTCGCACCGTGCGAGAATCCGGGCTCATGACGGGCCCTCAGCGGCCCTTCCCGGCTGACCGGTCGGACGCGGACGACGTCGAACAGCACGCCTGTCCGAAGTGCGACGCCCAGCCCGGTCCGCCCTGCCGCTCGCACGGCGGCGCGGTCGCCTCCGCCTGCCACACCCCGCCGCTTCACGAAGATTCCCCGGCCGAAGAAGGCGCTGCGGGTGCCCCGCCCCCGTCGGCCGCGGCCCGGGGCGGCCGTGGCGGCCGGGCGCCCCGCCGCCGGCGCCGATCGGCCCGGACCTGCCGAGCGCGGACATCCGCATCGGTCACGCCCAGTGCTCGACGCTCGGGCAGGACTCGACTCCCAGCTCGACTCACTCGCCAAGCACGGCGTCCCCAGGGACAAGATCTTCAGTGAGCTGAGGTGCCCGATCCGGCGGCGAGGCGCCACGTGGTCGCCGACGAACACGTACAGGGCCGCCAGGAGGACGTCCGGGCCGGTAGTCACACACGAGCCGACGGGCGCCCTTCGCCATGGCCGTGACCAGCGCGCACATCGGACTCGTTCATCCAGGGCTCGCACCCGGACGAAGCCATGACGCCGTCGCGCTCCGTGCGGTCGTGAGGGTTCCGCACGCGTCACGTCCCGGACGCGGGGCAGTCCGGACCTGTGGGGTGGCTGTCCGGACGCGGGACGGCCGGCGTGCCGTCAGCGGCCCGTGGAGGTGCCTTCCGGTTCCGGCGCTCCGTGTTCGCCCAGCCAGCGGGCGAGCTTGCCGCGGCGGCCGATGGCCCGCAGCCGGCGTTCGGTGTCCTCGCGGGTCTCCGGGGTGGCGATGAGCAGGAGTTCGTCGCCGGCGCGCAGCACGGTGCCGCGGTCCGGCACCAGCGTGGCGCCGTCGCGGACGATCAGGGTGACGACGGTCGGGGACGGCAGCCGCAGTTCGAAGACGGCCACGCCGTGCAGCCGGGAGCCCTCCGGGATGCTCACCGTGAGCAGGTCGGCGTCCAGGACGTCGAGCGGCGCGGCCTCCACCTGGATCTCGCGCAGCGCGTCGGTGCGCACCAGGCCCAGGCGGCGGGCGACGGCGGGCAGCGTGGGTCCCTGGAGCAGGGTGAACAGGGCCACCAGCACGAACACGATGTTGAGGATCTCGCGGGCGTGCGGCACGTCCTCCACCACCGGGAAGGTGGTGAGCACGATGGGGACCGCGCCGCGCAGACCCGCCCAGGAGATGAACGCCTGCTGCCGCAGGGGGATCCGGAACGGCAGCAGGCAGAGCAGCACGGAGACGGGCCGGGCGGCCAGCAGCAGCACCAGGCCGACGACGAGGGCCGGCAGTATCGCGCCGGGCAGTTCACTGGGGTCGACGAGCAGGCCGAGCATGACGAACAGGCCGATCTGGGCCAGCCAGCCGGCGCCCTCGGCGAAGGACCGGGTGGCGGCGCGGTGCGGCAGCTGGGAGTTGCCGAGGACCAGACCGGACAGATAGGCGGCGATGATGCCGCTCGCGCCGACCGCGCCGGCGGCGGCGAAGGCGATGATGCCGAAGCCGACCGTGGCCAGGGGGTAGAGGCCCGTGGCGGGCAGCGCGATGTGGCGCAGCGCGACGGCCCCCAGGAGCCCGGTCAGCACGCCGAGCAGGCCGCCGGCCGCCAGCTGGAACAGCAGGTTGCCGAAGAGGGCCCCGATCGCCGGGGCGTCGGAGGTGGTGGTGGAGAAGACCAGCACCAGGATGATGGTGGGCGCGTCGTTGAAGCCGGACTCGGCCTCCACCAGCCCGGTCAGTCTGCGGGGCAGGGGCAGCGCCCGCAGCACGGAGAAGACGGCGGCGGAGTCCGTCGAGGAGACGATCGCGCCGAGCAGCAGCGCCACGTTCCAGTCCAGGCCGAGCAGCCAGTGCGCGCCCGCGGCGGTGACCAGGACGGAGAGGAACACCCCCACGGTGGCCAGCACGCCGGCGGGCGCCACCAGCCGCCGGACGTCGCCCCACTGGGTGGTCAGACCGCCTTCCACGAGAATGAGGGCCAGGGCGGCGGTGCCGAGCGCCTGGGCGAGCTGGGCGTCGTCGAACCGCAGGCCGAGGCCGTCCTCGCCGGCCACGATCCCCACCGCGAGGAACAGCAGCAGACTGGGCAGACCCACCCGGTGCGCGGTGCGGGCGGCGGCGATGCTGGCCAGCAGCACCGTGCCCGCGATGAGCAGCGTCACGTACAGCTCGGGCAAGGTCATCGATCAGTTCCTCGTACCGTCCTCGGCCGTCCGTCCGTCGCCGGTGTCCCGGCCCCTCCGACGACGCTGTGCATCACGATCACACCGGGCAGGGCGGGACAGGCGCACATACACGCCCGGCGGGCACCGGCGTCAACGGGATCAAGGGGGCCGTTCGAACCCTCGCCCGACAGGGCGGGCCGGCGCCATAAGGGTCATCACCCAATTGGAGGCGTGCCGGACATGTACGGCGGGAATGCTCGGTGCACGGACCTCGGCACCCGGGCCGCCACTGGGTAAAGTGGGGGCAAAGGTGCCGGTCCCTCCGCGTGCCGGCCGGCGCCGGCCGAAGCCCTCCACCCCGGGTGAGAAGAGGCGCGACATGGACTCCTGGCTGATCTGGCTGATCGTCGCGGCCGTCCTGGCCGTGGCGGAGATCCTCACCCTCACCGCCGCCCTCGGCATGCTGAGCGTGGCCGCGCTGGTCACGGCGGGGGTCGCGGCGGCCGGCCTGCCGCTCGGGGTCCAGCTCGTCGCGTACGCCGTCCTCGCCTCCGTCACGCTGGTCTTCGTACGCCCTCTCGCCCTGCGCCACATGGTGCGCCCGCAGGGTCCCCGCTTCGGCGTGGACGCGCTGGTGGGCAAGCCCGCGCAGGTGCTGACGGCCGTGTCGGGCACCGGCGGCAGGGTCCGTATCGACGGCGAGGAGTGGACGGCCCGCAGTTACGACGAAACGCTGGTGATCTCGCCCGGCACGACCGTCGACGTCATCGAGATCAGTGGCGCCACCGCGATCGTCTACCCACGGGACTGAAGCCATGGACGTCTCCGCTTCCCTCGTCGCCGGCCTGCTGATCGCGCTGATCGCGATCTTCACGGTGATCCGGGCGGTGCGCATCGTGCCCCAGGCACGCGCCCGCAACGTGGAGCGGCTGGGCCGCTACCACAAGACCCTCACCCCAGGGCTCAACCTCGTCATCCCGTACATCGACCGGGTGCACCCGCAGATCGACCTGCGGGAACAGGTCGTCTCCTTCAGGCCGCAGCCGGTCATCACCGAGGACAACCTGGTCGTCGAGATCGACACCGTGCTGTACTTCCAGGTCACCGACCCGCGCGCGGCCTTCTACGAGATCGCCGACTTCCTCCAGGCGGTGGAGCAGCTGACCGTCACCACGCTGCGCAACGTGGTCGGGTCCATGGACCTGGAGAAGACGCTCACCTCGCGGGACACCATCAACAGCCAGCTGCGCGGGGTGCTGGACGAGGCGACCGGCAAGTGGGGGCTGCGGGTCAACCGGGTGGAGATCAAGGCCATCGACCCGCCGCAGTCCATCAAGGAGGCCATGCAGAAGCAGATGCGCGCCGAGCGGGACAAGCGGGCGGCGATCCTGGGCGCCGAGGGCCAGCGCCAGTCGCAGATCCTCACGGCGGAGGGTGACAAGCAGGCGGCGGTGCTGCGCGCGGAGGGCAACCGGACCGCCGCGGTCCTGGAGGCCGAGGGCCAGTCGCGCGCCATCGACGAGGTGTTCCAGGCGATCCACCGCAACGACCCGGACCCCAAGCTGCTCGCCTACCAGTACCTGCAGGCGCTGCCCCAGCTCGCGCAGGGGCAGGGCAACAACTTCTGGGTGATCCCGAGCGAGATCACGACGGCGCTGCAGGGCGTGTCGAAGGCGTTCAGCGAGTCGCTGCCCCCGTCACCGGCCACCCGGGCGAAGCCCGCGGTCGACGACGAGGCCGCGGCGAAGGCCGCCGACGACACGGCGCGGGCGGCCCAGGCGGCGGCGGAGGCGGTCGCCGACGCGGCGGAGGCGGACCGGCGTCCGCCGACAATCTGAGGGGCGGGGCGCGCGGTGCCGCGGGGCGCCCGGCGCCCCTCGCGCCCGCCGGCCGGCGCCGGCCGGCGGGCCCCGCGTCAGTCGACCGCCTCCGCGAACGCCTCGTAGGCCCATTCGTCGAAGAGGACGAAGGTGATCTCCTCGACCGCCGTGTCCGCCGTGCGGACCGCCTCCACCGCGATGCGGGCCGCGTCGGGCAGGGGCCAGCGGTAGACGCCCGTGGAGACGGCGGGGAACGCGACCGTGCGGGCGCCCAGGTCGTCGGCGACGCGGAGGCAGGAGCGGTAGCAGGAGGCGAGGAGCGCGGAGCGGTCCTCGGTCTCGCTGTGCACCGGGCCGACGGTGTGGATCACCCAGCGGGCGTCCAGGCGGCCCGCGGTCGTGGCGACGGCCTCTCCCGCGGGGAGCCCCGCACCGTACCGGGAGGCGCGCAGGGCGCGGCATTCCGCGAGGATCTCCGGGCCGCCCCGGCGGTGGATCGCGCCGTCGACGCCGCCCCCGCCGAGCAGGGACGAGTTGGCCGCGTTGACGATCGCGTCGGCGCTCTGCCGGGTGATGTCGCCCTGGACGAGGGTGAGGGTGGGGGTCATGTCTGTCGGAGCCTCCTCCATACCGCCTTGGCGGCGTTGTGGCCGGGCATGCCGTGCACGCCGGGGCCGGGCGGGGTGGCCTGCGAGCAGATGTACACGGCCGGGTGCGGTGTCGTGTACGGGAACAGCGACAGCTTGGGGCGCAGCAGCGCCTGGAGTCCGGAGACCGCGCCGGTGGCGATGTCGCCGCCGACGTAGTTGGCGTTGCGCGCGGCCAGTTCGGGCGGACCCGCGGTGGCGCGGGCCAGGACGCGGTCGCGGAAGCCGGGGGCGAAGCGCTCCAGTTGCCGTTCGATCGCGTCGGTGAGGTCGCCGGTCCAGCCGTGCGGGACGTGTCCGTAGGCCCAGAAGACGTGCTTGCCGCCGGGGGCGCGGGTGGGGTCGACGACGGAGGGCTGCACGGTGATGAGGAACGGCGCGTCCGGGGCGCGGCCCTCCCGGGAGGCGGCGCGCAGGGCGGCGCCGATCTCCGCGCTGTCCGCGCCGATCTGCACGGTCCCGGCGGTGCGGGCCTCGGGGGCGGTCCACGGGACGGGCCCGTCCAGCGCGTAGTCGATCTTGAAGACGCCGGGCCCGTAGCGGTAGCGGGCGTAGTGCTCGCCGAAGCCGGCGATGCGGGCCAGCGCGGTGGGCGAGGTGTCGAAGACGTACGCCCGCGCCGGGGGCAGGTCGTCGAGCCGCTTGACCTCGTAGTCGGTGTGCACAACGCCGCCCAGGTCCCGCAGGTGTCCGGCCAGGGCGTCGGAGAGCGCCTGGGAGCCGCCGCGGGCGACGGGCCAGCCGCGGGTGTGCGCGGCGAGGGCGAAGACCAGACCCACGGCCGAGGTGGCGAAGCCGCTGAGCGGGGCCATCACATGGGCGACGAGTCCGGCGAAGAGGGTGCGGGCGCGCTCGTCGCGGAAGCGGCGGGCCAGCCAGGTCGACGGCGGCAGGCCGACGAGGCCGAACCGGGCGAGGGTGACCGGGTCGCGGGGCAGCGCGGTCAGCGGCAGCGACATGAAGTCGCGGACCAGGGTGTCCCAGCGGTGCAGGAAGGGCGTGACGAGCCGCCGGTACGCGCCGGCGTCGCGTGGCCCGAAGGAGGCGGCCGTCTCCCCGACCGAGCGGGCCAGCACGGCGGCCGTGCCGTCCGGGAAGGGGTGGGCCATGGGCAGCTCGGGGTGCAGCCACTGGAGCCCGTACCGCTCCAGCGGCAGACCGCGGAAGGCGGGCGAGCTGACGGCGAGGGGGTGGGCGGCGGAGCAGGGGTCGTGCCGGAAACCGGGGAGGGTCAGCTCCTCGGTGCGGGCGCCGCCGCCGACGGTGCCCTTCGCCTCGAAGAGGGCCACCGAGAAGCCGCGCCGGGCCAGCTCCACGGCGGCGGTCAGCCCGTTCGGCCCCGCCCCCACCACGACCGCATCGAGCATCGACGGCACCTTCGGACTCCTTCGTCAGCCGACGGCCACTGAGGGATCAGGATATGCCGGGCCGCGCGCGGCCCCGGGCGGCGTCCGGTCACCCGCCCGGCACACCACCCCGCGTCGCGCACGGTCGGACCGCCCGCGACAGCAGCTCCACCACCCGGCGCGCGGTGGCCTCGTCCCGCGCCGCGGTGAACGGCAGCGTGTTGCCGCCGCGGATCGCGAACGGCGTGCCCGCGCGGGTGAGATGGGCGCCGCCCGCCTCCTCCACGAGCAGCATCCCGGCCGCGTGGTCCCAGGCCAGCTCCCAGTTGAACGCGGTCGCGTCCAGTTCGCCGCGGGCGACCGCCAGGTACTCGAGACCGGCCGAGCCGCAGGGACGCGGGGCCACGCCGTCGGTGCGCAGGCCGAGCAGGGCGCGCTTCTGCTCGTCGCTGGTGAAGTCGGGGTGCGAGGTGGCGACCCGGAGGTCCCGGCCGGCCTCCGGGGAGCCGGAGCGCAGCGGCTCCCCGTCGAGGCGGGCGCCCCGTCCGCGGACGGCGGTGGCCAGGTGGTCACGGGCCGGGGCGTACGTCCAGGAGGCGTGCACCACTCCGTCCAGGGCGAGGGCGACCAGGGTGCAGAAGCCGGTCTCGCCGCGCACGAACTGGCGGGTGCCGTCGACGGGGTCGACGATCCACGCCGGCGCGTCCCCCCGTATCGCCTCGTACGACGCCGGGTCGGCGTGCACGCCCTCCTCGCCGACCACGACGGAGCCGGGCAGCAGGCGGGGCAGCTCCGCCGTCAGGTACCGCTCGGCCTCGCGGTCGGCGTCGGTCACCAGGTCGTGCGGTCCGCTCTTGCGGTCCACCTCGTGGGCGGCGAGGCGGCGCCAGCGCGGCACGATCTCCCGCGCGGCGGCCTCGCGGACCGCGGCCTCCACGTCGTGGGCGTGCCGGGTGAGGAACTCGTCGATGGTCGCGTCGGTCTCGATCACTCCTCCATGAGAGCACGCGCCGCCGACAGCCCCTGCCCGGCCCGGGGCGGTCCCGGGTGCGGGCGGCGCGGAAATGGGCTGCCCGCACCCGGGGCCATGGGCTCAGCGGCCCACCGCGTACCCCTGCTGGCCGCGCGGGTTGGCGGCCGCGGAGAGCACGCCGGTGTCCGGGTCGCGCGCGACCGCGCACAGCCGGCCCTCGGACCAGGCGTCGCCGACGGTGACGTCGTGGCCGCGGCGGCGCAGCTCCTCGATCACCTCCGGGTCGGTGCGGGACTCGACGGTGACGCTGCCGGGCCGCATGCCGCGGGGGTAGAAGGAGCCGGGGAAGCTGTCGTTGTGCCAGTTCGGGGCGTCGATGGCGCCCTGGAGGTCGAGCCCGCCGCGCACCTCGGCGCGCAGGGCGACGGCGAGGAAGAAGTGCAGCTGCCACTGGTCCTGCTGGTCCCCGCCGGGGGTGCCGAACGCCATGACGGGCACGCCGTCGCGCAGGGCGAGGGACGGGGTGAGCGTGGTGCGGGGGCGGCGGCCCGGGGTGAGGCTGTTGGGCAGGCCCTCCTCCAGCCAGGTCATCTGGAGCCGGGTGCCGAGCGGGAAGCCCAGCTCGGGCACGACGGGGTTGGACTGGAGCCAGCCGCCGCTGGGCGTGGCGGAGATCATGTTGCCCCAGCGGTCGACGATGTCGAGGTGGCAGGTGTCGCCGCGGGTGCCGCCGTCGGCGGAGACCTCCGGTTCGCCGGGCACCGGGGAGGCGGGGCCCTTGGCGACGGTCGGCTCGCCGACGCCCATCAGGCGGGAACCGGGCCCGTCGGCGGCCACCACGCGCGCGTGGGCGGCGAGCCGGGGGGTGCGGCCGCCGGGGCTGCCGGGGCGCAGGTCGTGGGAGGCGCGGGGGCCCACCAGGGCGCGCCGCTCGGCGTTGTACGCGGCGGACAGCAGGTCGTCGACCGGCACCTCGGCGGCGTCGCCATACCAGGCCTCGCGGTCGGCCATGGCGAGCTTGCAGTTCTCGATCAGCAGGTGCAGGTAGGCGCCGGAGCCGTACGGCGGCAGCTCGTCCGGCAGCAGGGCGAGTTGCTGGAGCAGCGCCGGGCCCTGGCTCCAGGGTCCGGCCTTGCACACGGTCCAGTCGTCGACGTCGTACGTCACCGGGTCCTCGTAGGTCGCGGACCAGGCGGCGAGGTCCTCGGCGGTGAGGGTGCCGGTGTGGTGCTCGCCGCTGGTGTCCAGGGTGGGGCGGGCGGCCTGCCGCACCAGGGCCTCGGCGATGAAGCCGGTGCGCCACACGTCCCGGGCGGCCTCGATCTGCGCCTCCCGGCCGCCGGCGCCGGCGGCCTCGGCGAGCAGCCGCTTCCAGGTGGCGGCGAGGGCGGGGTTGCGGAACAGCTCTCCGGGGCGGGGCGGGCGTCCGCCGGGGAGGTAGACCTCGGCGGAGGTGGTCCACTCCGTCTCGAACAGCTCGCGCACGGTCTCCACGGTCCCGCCGACCCGCTCCACGGGCGGGTGGCCGTCCTCGGCGTAGCCGATGGCGTACTTCAGGACGTCGGCGAGGGACTTGGTGCCGTGGTCGCGCAGGAGGAGCATCCAGGCGTCGAAGGCGCCGGGCACGGCGGCGGCGAGCGGTCCGGTGCCGGGGACGAGGTCGAGCCCGAGCCCCCGGTAGTGGGCGGCGGTCGCCCCGGCCGGGGCGACGCCCTGCCCGCACAGCACCCGCACGTCCCCGCCGGCCGGGGCGAGCAGCATCGGCACCTCGCCGGCCGGGCCGTTGAGGTGGGGTTCGACGACGTGCAGGACGAAGGCCCCGGCGACGGCCGCGTCGTAGGCGTTGCCGCCGTCCTCGAGGACGGCCATGGCGGACTGGGAGGCCAGCCAGTGGGTGGAGGACACCATGCCGAAGGTGCCCTGGAGGGTCGGTCGGGTGGTGAACTGCATGCCCTGCCCCAGGTGTTCGCGTCGTCCGGCCCTCCTCCACCACCCGCTCCGGGCCGGCGGCCTCGGCCACTGCCGCACGCAGGGTAGGCGGGTGCCGCCGGGGGACGCCACCCCCGGGCACGGCACGGGAGCGTCCGTTGGCCGGCGTGAAGCCGGGACGCGAAGAGGTCTAGACCCCATACGTCTTACGTCCTACCGTCGAAGGCGGCACCATCTCCGCGCACAAGCCGATTTCCCGGTCCGTACCGACTCTGGAGGTCTCGTGGGAAGACGCACGACAACCCTGGCGACGCTCGGCGTGTGCTTCGCGCTCGCAAGCGGCCTGGCGGCCGGGGCGCCCCCGGCCACAGCCGTGGAGGCGGGCCCTCGGGCGGCCGCCCCGCTGCCGCCGGTCACTCCGGTCCCCCAGTCCCTGTCCCGCGTCGGCGCGGACGTCCCCGTCACGGGCAGGGTGATCGTCGTGGCGGACGCGGAGACGGACGTCCACGCCCGCGCCCGTCTCGTCGCCGAGCTGAAGCGGCACGGCGCCGACCGGGTCGACGTCGTCGCTCCCGGGAACGTCCCCCGGGCCACCGCCGGCCTGCTCACCGTGCGGCTCGGCCCGGCCACCCGCCCCGACGTCGCGTCAGGACTCGGCGACACGGCCGTCCCCGGCCGCGCGGAGGGCTACGCCCTGCGCGTCGCGCGGGCCGGGCGGGGAGCGCAGGTCGTCCTGGGCGGCACGGACGGATCCGGCCAGTTCTACGCCGTGCAGACGCTGCGTCAGCTGTTCGTCCGCTCCGGCGGCGGCTGGAAGGTGGCCGGCGCCCAGGCCGGCGACTTCCCGTCGATGCCGCTGCGCGGCACGATCGAGGGCTTCTACGGACAGCCCTGGACGCACGCCGAGCGCCTCGACCAGATGGACTTCTACGGGGACGTCAAGGCCAACACCTACGTCTACGCGCCCAAGGACGACCCCTACCACCGGGACAAGTGGCGCGAGCCCTACCCGGCGGAGAAGCTCGCGGAGCTGGGCGAGCTGGTGGAGCGGGCCGCGGTGAACCACGTGCGCTTCACCTTCGCGGTCTCCCCCGGCCAGTCGATCTGCTACTCCGACCCGGCCGACCGCAAGGCGCTCAAGGACAAGCTCCAGGCGCTGTACGACCTGGGCACCCGCGCCTTCTCCGTCCCCCTCGACGACATCGACCACAGCCGCTGGAACTGCGAGGCCGACCGGGCCGCGTACGGCGCACCCGGCACCGGGGCCGCCGGGAAGGCGCAGGCCGACCTGCTCAACGACGTGCAGCGCACCTTCGTCGACACCCACGAGGGTGTGTGGCCGCTGCAGATGGTGCCCACCGAGTACTACAACCACGCGGAGTCGGCCTACAAGCGGGCCCTGCGGGAGACCCTGGACCCCGCAGTCGAGGTGATGTGGACCGGGGTGGGCGTCGTGCCCACCGGGATCACGAACGAGGACGCCGAGCAGGCCTCGGAGGTCTTCGGCCGCAAGGTGTTCGTCTGGGACAACTATCCGGTCAACGACTTCGGCAACACCAGCGGACGTCTGCTGCTCGCGCCCTACGACAAGCGGGAGGCGGGCCTCTCCGACCACCTCTCCGGCGTCGTGGCCAACCCCATGAACCAGCCGTACGCCAGCAAGGTCGCCGTCTTCGGCACCGCGGACTTCGCCTGGAACGACCGCGCGTACGACGCGGGCCGCAACTGGCGGCACGCCCTGTCCTACCTGGCCGGCGGCGACCGTGCGGCCACCGAGGCCCTGCTCGTCTTCGCCGACCTGCAGCACCTGGCCCCGACCTTCGGCGACACCCCGTGGCAGCCCCAGGCTCCCGGACTGTCCCGCCGCGTCGGGACGTTCTGGACGACGTGGGACGAGGGGGACCGCACCGGCGCGCTCCGGGCCCTGCGCCCGTACGCGGCGGCGATCGAACGGGCGCCGGGCACCATCCGTTCCGGCGCCGTGCAGCGGGGCTTCACCGTCGACGCGGCGCCCTGGCTGGACGCCACCGGGCTGTGGGGCACGGCGACGGTCAGGATGCTCGACGCGCTCGCGGCACGGCAGGCCGGGGACCGGGAGACCTCCGACCGGCTGCTGGCCGAGTCGGCCGATCTGCAGGAGCGGGCCCGCGCCGTACGGGTCGACCCGCCGCGCAACGCGTGGGGCGGGGTCCGGCCCAAGGTCGGCGACGGCGTCCTCGACGCCTTCCTCACCCAGGCCGAACTTCGGCTGCGGCTGTGGGACTCCGCGGGCGGCGCACGGAACCTGGCCCCCGAGGGGACGGCTTCCGCCGCCAGCGTGGAGCAGGGACTCGACCGGCTGGCCGCCCGCCATGTCAACGACGGGCGGCTGGACACCCGTTGGGCCTCCGGTTACGCGGACGACGCCTGGGTCCAGATCGAGCTCGCCGAGCCGACGAAGGTCGCCGCGGTGACCCTGGCCTGGGAGAGCGCCTGCGCGACGGAGTACGCCGTGCGGACCTCCGTGGACGGGGTGACCTGGCGGACCGAGTCCACGCGGCGCCCGGAGTCCTGCGGCACGGACGTCGTCCGGCTCCCCGGCGACGAGGCCGTGCGGTACGTCCGCATGCAGGGCGTGGAGCGCAGGACGACGTGGGGCTACTCGCTCTACGAGCTGGGCGTCTACGGGACGCCCAGCTCGTAGCACGTACGGGGGGAGGCCGCCGCCCGGGGCGGCGGCCTCCCCTCAGCCCGCCGCGGCCTCCTCGCCCGCCATGCCGGCCACGAACGTCGCCGTCAGCGCGGTCGGCGCGGTGATGGCGGTGCCCACGACGACGCTGTGCGCGCCCGCAGCCAGCGCCTCGGCGGCCTGCCCGGGGGTCGCGATGCGGCCCTCGGCGATCACCGGCACGGTGATCGCGGCGGCCAGGTCCGCGACGAGGGCGAGGTCCGGCGCGGTCTGGACGGGCGAACCGGGCACGTAGCCGGACAGGGTCGTCCCCACGAAGTCGGCGCCCTGCTCGGCGGCCTCACGGCCCTCGTCGAAGGTGGACACGTCGGCCATGACGAGGGCGCCCGCCTCGTGCACGGCCTTCACGAGACCGGCGAACGTGCTGCCGTCGGGGCGGGGCCGGGCGGTGGCGTCGGCGGCGACGACGGCGGCCCCGGCCTCCACGAGGGAGAGCGCGTGACGCACGGTCGGCGTGATGAAGACGCCGCTGTCGCCGTCCTTCCACAGTCCGATCACCGGCAGGTCCACGGCCGCGACGGTGGCGGCGACGACCTCCGGGTCGTTGACCCGTACGGCCGCCGCGCCGCCGGCCCGGGCGGCGAGGGTCATGCGGACCAGGGTGTCGGTGTGCCGCATCGGATCGCCGGGCGGGGCCTGGCAGGAGACGATCAGTCGGCCCTTCAGGGCGTCGGCCAGGGGCAGGGTCATCGCAGGGCTCCGGTGGAGGTACGGGGGTGGTGCAGGGGCAGGGTGCGGGTCAGCGCGGCGGCGCCGAGGACCGCGGCGTCGGGTCCGCCGCGCGGCGGCACGGGGCGCAGGCCCCGCAGGGGGGCCATGAGCTCGGCCGTGAACGCGGCGTTCAGGGCGTCCAGGTACAGCGCGCCGATCCGGGGCACCCCGCCGCCGACGACCACGCGGTCGGCGCCCAGCGCGTTGGCGAGGCCGCCGAGGGCCCGGCCGACGGCCCGGCCGCCGAGCACGACGGCGGACGTGGCGTGCGGATCGCCCCCGAGCGCACGGGCGGCCACGCTCTCCAGACGGTCGGCCGGCAGGCCGCTCATCCGCGCGTAGTGGGCGGTGATCGCCGGGCCGGCGGCGATCGCCTCCAGGTGCCCGGTGGCGCCGCAGGTGCAGGGCAGTCCCTCGGCCTCGGGACTGGGCAGGTGCCCGAGGTGCCCGGCGACGCCGGCCGCCCCGTGCAGCATGCGGCCGTCCACGGCGACGGCGCCGCCCACCCCGGTGCCGACGGCGGCGTAGATCATCGTGTCGCTCCGGCCGGGGGCGCCGGTCAGTTCCGTCGCCGCCGTGGCGCGGACGTCGTTGTCGCAGGCGACGGGGAGGCCGGTGCGGGCGGCGAGGCCGGAGGCCAGGGCGGTGCCGGCCCAGCCGCGGATCGTGTCGGTGGCGCTGGTGACGGTTCCGGTCTCCGGGTCGATGACTCCGGCGGCGGCGACGCCGATCGCGGCGGCGCCCGGCGCCCACACCGCGCGGACCTCCTGGGCCAGCGCGTCGAGCACCGCTTCCGCCCCCGCCGTCGCCGGGGTGGGCAGGGTGTGCCGGGCCAGGACGGCGCCGTCGGCCGTGACCAGGGCGGCGGCGATCTTCGTGCCGCCCAGGTCGAGGCCGATCACCGGGGCGCCGTCCGGGAACCGCGCCGTCATCGGAGCGGGAGGAGGCCGGCGCCGCGCAGCCGCTCCTCGACCTGCGCGACCGACGCCTCGCTCAGCTGGATCTGCGGTGCGGCGGTGGTGCCCCCGGTGAACACCCCGAGCAGGCGCAGCGCGTGCTTGAAGGCGCCGATGGCGGAGGAGTTGCGGCCCATCTCGCTCTCGGGGCCCGCGTCGACCATGCCGAACAGCTCGACGAGCCGCTCCTGCTCCTTGACGGCGGTGTCGAAGTCGCCGGCGCGCACCGCGTCGTAGAGGCGCACGTAGCCCGCGGGATCCACGTTGCCCAGGCCCGGCACGACGCCGTCGGCGCCGGCCAGCAGGGCGGCGTCCACGGTGAGCTCGGAGCCGGTGAGGACGCTGAAGCCGGGGGCGGGGCCGTCGGCGCGGCCGTGGCGTCCGCCGAGTTCCACGACGAGCCGGCGCAGGCCGCCCTCGTCACCGCTGCTGTCCTTCAGGCCCGCCAGCGTGCCGTCCTCGGCGAGTTCGCGGACCAGGGCGACGGAGAGCTTGCTGTGCACGGAGACCGGGAGGTCGTAGGCGTACAGCGGCAGGTCGACACTCGCGCGCACGGTGCGGAAGTGGTGGGCGATCTCCGCCGGGTGGGTGCGGGCGTAGAAGGGCGCGGTCGCGACCAGGGCGTCGGCGCCGGCCTCGCGCGCGGCCTCGGCGTGGACGAGGACGCGGGGCGTGGTCATGTCGATGACGCCGGCGAGCACCGGGACCCGGCCGGCGACGGTCTCGACGACGGTCCGCAGCGCGGTCTCGCGCTGCCGGTCGGTGAGGAAGGCGACCTCGCTGCTGGAGCCCAGGGCGAACAGTCCGTGCACTCCCCCGCTGACGAGATGCTCCACGTGCCGGGTGAGCGAGGCGGTGTCGACCTCGCCCGACGCATCCAGGGGGGTGCAGACGGGCGGCACGACGCCGCGGAGGGGCTGGGACGAGGACATGAGTGTTCTCCTGGGCTTGCGAGTGGTGGAACGGTGGGAACGGGCCGCCGGGCGCCGGGGTGTCCGGCGCCGGGCGGCCCGTGGCCGTGTTACGGCGCGGTGACGGTGAACGTCGTGTCGCCGTAGGAGTGCTGCCGGCCGCGGACGGTGTACTTCGCGGTGGCCTTCACGCTGCCGGCCGTGGCGCCGGCGGGGACGGTGACGGGGATCTTCATGTTGGCGCCCTGGCCGGGGTTGAGGGCGGGCACGGCGACCTCGGGGGCGCTCCAGCCGGCCGGCAGGGCCAGGGAGACCGTTCCGCCGGGGAGGGTGACGTCGTTCTGGCTGACGACGCGCACGGTGACGGTGGTGGTCTTCCCGGCGGGCAGGGAGGCGGGCGGGGTGACGGTGACCGGGGCGCAGACGCCGCCGAGCCACTGGAGGTCGAAGGACGAGTAGGTGATGTGCCGGTAGTTGGCGCGCTCCCAGAGCATGCCCACGCGGTCGTTGCCCGTGGTGCCGCTGCCGAGCGGGGTGAGCGTGGAGTAGGCGGCCGATCCGGCCTCGACGGTCTTGCGCACCGGCCAGTTCTGCCCGTTGTCGCAGGAGAGGCGGACGGTGAGGTTGCTGCGGCTGTTGGTGGTCGCCGTGTTGCTGAACATCAGCCACTTCGCGCGCGGGTGGGAGGCGTCCACGTCCGGCGCGAAACGCATGACGGAGCCGTTGTTGGCGGGGTCGGGCAGCTCGGTGTCCTGCTGGAACGGCGTGTAGGTGACGCCGCCGTCGGAGGAGTAGGCGACCGTGCGGTACGGCGCGGAGCGGTTGTTGAGCATGACGCGGCCGTCGGAGAGCTCGACGGTCTTGTTCTCGTCGCCGCCGGGACCGACGGGGGTGCCCATCTTCCAGGTGGCGCCGTGGTCGTCGCTGTAGGCGCTGACCGCGTAGTTGGCGCCGTTGTTGCGGATGGCGTACTGCTGGATCAGGCGGCCCTTGTAGGCGCCGTGCCGCAGCTGGATGCCCTCGCCGGAGGCGGCGAACATGCCGGCCCAGGCCGGGTTCTTGATCTCGGCGGTGATCCGCTCGTGCTTCCAGGTCAGGCCGTCGTCGTCGGAGTAGCTGTAGTCGGCCTGGAGGACGTTCGGGTCGTTCTCGTCGTTGCCGGTGGCCGAGCCGAAGAAGCCCTGGTTCACGGAGGCGGCGTAGAAGACGAAGATCCGGCCGGTCTCCCGGTCGACGAGGAGGCTCGGGTCGCCGAAGCCCTTGGGGGCGGCTTCCCTGCGGACGACCTGCTGGGGCTGCCAGGTGAGGCCGTTGTCGGTGCTGCGGCGCAGCACGACGCTCAGGTTGCCGGGGAGGTCGGCGAGGGTGGGGCGGGCGTCGTAGGCCGCGATCAGGGTGCCCTTGGTGGTCCGGGTCAGGGCGGGGATGCGGTAGTAGGGGGAGCCGGTGCCGGCGGTGGCGATGTCCTGCGAGGTGAGGGTGCCGGGGGCGAAGGCCGCGGCCTGGGCGTCGGCGGTGTGCGCGGCGGGGGCGCCGGTGATCAGCAGGGCCAGGGCCGCGCCCACGGTGGTGGCGGCGAGGGTGACTCTACGCTGCATGAACGTGTCCTCTTCTCTGAGGGGGTCAGGCGAGCTGGGGATCGTGCAGGGTGGAGATACCGGGGTCCACGAGTCGGGGTGCGGTGAACAGGTCCCGGAGCCAGAGGAGTTGCTCGCGCCGGTGATGGGCGGCGCCGCCCTCGTGACCGTTGAACTCGTAGACCCGCAGGTCCTTGGCGCCGCCGTAGCGGTGGTAGGCGGCGAAGCAGGTGGAGGGCGGGCAGACGGCGTCCATCATGGCGATGGAGAAGAGCGTCGGGGCGGTGGCGCGGGAGGCCAGCACGGCCGCGTCGACGTAGGACAGGGTGGTGAAGACGGTCTCGACGCGGTCGCGGTAGAGGCTGAGGTACTCCGCGATCTCGGTGTAGGGCGGCGCGCCGGCGACGAGCGCCCCGCGGCGGATGTCGCACAGGAACGGGGTGTCGGGCATGACGCCCGCCAGGCCGGGGAGGAGGCCCGCGACGGCGAGCGAGATCCCGCCGCCCTGGCTGTGTCCGGTGACGACGACCTGGTCCGGATCGACCGCCGGGTGGGCGCGGGCGGCCTCGGTGAAGCGCACGGCGTCGGTGTAGACGCGCCGGTAGTAGTGGTTCTCCGGGCTGTCCACGCCCCGGGTCAGGAAGCCGGGGACGTCGCCGTTGAGGGACACGGTGTCGGGGGTGTCGCCGCCCGCCGTGGACCAGCCCTGGCCGCGGGTGTCCATGATGAAGTGGGCGTAGCCGGCGTTCGCCCAGATCAGCTGCTCGTGCGGCAGTCCGCGGCCGCGGCCGTAGCCGAGGAACTCCACGACGCAGCCGAGCGGGCCCTCGGCCCCGGCCGGCAGGTGCAGCCAGCCCCGTACGGGTTCGCCCGCGAAGCCGGGCACGGTCACGTCGTAGGTGGTCACCTGGGTCAGACCCGTGTCCTCGCGGACGAAGCTCGGGGTTCCGCCGGCCGCGCGCGCCGTCCGCAGGGTCCGGTCCCAGAACGCGTCGAGGTCGGCGGGTTCGTCGAGGTCGGGGCGGAGCGCGAGGCACTCGGCAAGGGTCAGGTCCGTGAGTGGCATGGAGGGGGTCCCGGTGGGTGAGGCGTGCGCGCGGCGCAGCGCGGTGACGGGAACTGAGAGCAGACGTCTGATGTCTGCTGTCCTGGGACCCTAAGGACCGGGGCGGGCGACCGTCAAGTACCCCGCCGCACCGGCCCGCTCCTCCCGCGGGCGGCCGGCGGCCCGTCACGACACGGCGGAGGCAGCCCCGCCACCGGGGCTGCCTCCGCCGTGGAAGGACCGGGTTCAGCGACGCGCCCGGGCCTCCGCGATGCGCTGCCGGACGGGCTCGTAGTGCTCGCTCAGGGCCGCCGCGAACTCGACGGGGTCGCGGTCCCGCACGGCGTCCACGATCCGCTGGTGGTTGGCGATGGTGGCCGCCTCGTGTTCGTGCGTGAAGACGTCCAGGTGCGGCGCGACGATGACGTAGACGTCCCAGAACGCCGTGGACAACTGCCCGATGAGGGCGTTGCCGAGGGGGGCCAGGAGCAGCGTGTGGAAGGCGCGGTCGGCCTCCACGAAGCCGTGCCCCTCGCCGGCGCCGGCCCGGCGCATGTCGTCGACGAGCCCTTCCAGCCGGTCGATCTGCTCCTCGCTGAGCGCCTCGACGAGCTGTTGCGCCATCCCCCGCTCGAACAGCTCGCGGACCTCGATGAGGTCGCTCATCACCTGGAAGTCGTCGTCCGGGCTGAGCAGACCGCGGAAGGTGAGGCTCTCCACCAGGGCGGACAGGCTCAGTCTGCCCACATAGGTGCCGTGACCGTGCCGCACCTCGACGATGTCGAGGGCGGTGAGAATCCGGATGGCCTCCCGCACGCTGGAGCGGCTGGCCCCGAGGGCCTCGCACAGCGCGGGCTCGGTCGGCAGCGGGTCGCCAGGGCGCAGTTCGTTGCGCAGGATGTACGACTTGATGCCGTCCACGACCTCCTGTCGCAACGGCTGGCGTACCGCTCTTGGTTCGGACACAGTCCGCTGAATCGCCCTTTGTCCCACCGCCACCTCTTGACCCCTCTCCCTTGCCCGACTACGTTCCCACGCTATCAAGCATCAGACATCAGACGTCTGATGCATTCACGAAGCGATACGTTCACGCCAGTCCTTCGTGCAGAACCAGCCATTCCGTATCCTCGCCCGTCATGACTCCCCGCCAGGAGGATTCCTTGTCCCCGCGCAGTGCATCCGGCGTCGACCGCCGCACCTTCATGAGATACACCAGCGCCCTCGGTGTGGCGACCGCGATCACCGCGGGCCTGTCCGCCTGCGGCGGACCGGGCAGCACCGGTGACGACTCCAGCGGTTCGGGAGGCAGCACCGACACCATCGAAGCCGGACTCTCGTACCCGCTCTCCACCGGCTTCGACCCCATGATCACCTCCGGCGCGACCCCGTTCGCCGCCAACATGCACATCTTCGAGGGCCTGGTGGACCTCGACCCGGCCACGCTCGCCGCCCGGCCGACGCTGGCCACCGAGATGCCGCAGAAGATCAACGCGACCACCTACCGGGCCACCCTCCGCAAGGGTGCCACCTTCCACGACGGATCGCCGGTGACCGCCGACGACGTGGTGTTCAGCTTCGAGCGCGTCCTGGACCCGAAGAACGCCTCCCTCATGGCGCAGTTCGTGCCCTTCATCGACCAGGTGACGGCCGTCGACCGGTCGACGGTCGAGTTCAAGCTGAAGTACGCCTTCGCGCTCTTCCCCTCTCGCATCTCCGTGGTGCGCATCGTGCCGAAGAAGATCGCCGGCGCCGACGCCAAGGCCTTCGACGCCAAGCCGGTCGGCTCGGGTCCGTACCGCTTCGTGTCGGCGGTCCGCGAGGACAAGATCGTCATGGAGGCGTACGACAAGTACAACGGACCGCACCCCGCCAAGGCCAAGAAGATGGTCTGGCACCTGATCTCCGACCCGTCGGCCCGGGTCAGCGCGCTCAAGTCCGGGCGCGTGCAGGCGATCGAGGACGTGCCCTACATCGACGTCGCGGGCATCACGGGCAAGGACAAGGTGGAGTCCGTCCAGTCCTTCGGCCTGCTGTTCCTGATGTTCAACACCAAGGACAAGCGCTTCGCCGACAAGCGGGTGCGCCAGGCGCTGCACTACGCCCTCGACACCGAGAAGATCATCTCCACCGCCCTGCTGGGCAACGCCGAGGCCGCCACCGGGTACGTGCCGGCCACCCACCCCGACTACCACAAGGCCGCCACGGTCTACAGCCACGACCCGGCCAAGGCCAGGAAGCTGCTCGCCGAGGCGGGCGTGCGCAAGCTCTCCTTCACCCTGCTGCTCACCGACAACGGCTGGATCAAGGACATCGCGCCGCTGATCAAGGAGAGCTGGGACGCGATCGGCGTCGACGTCAAGCTCGACATCCAGCAGTCGCCCGCGCAGTACGCCAAGATCGACCAGGGCGGCTTCGACGCCCTGGCCGCCCCCGGCGACCCGTCCGTCTTCGGCAACGACGCGGACCTGCTGCTGCGCTGGTTCTACTACGGCTTCTGGCCGGAGAAGCGTTACGGCTGGGCGGGCTCCCCCGCCTACAAGAAGGTCAGGTCGCTGCTGGACAAGGCCGCTTCGGAACCCGACGAGGCCAAGCGCAAGGCCCTGTGGGGACAGGTCACCGACACGGTCGCCGACGAGGCCGCCCTGTACCCGATCCTGCACCGCAAGCTGCCCACCGCGTGGCGTGAGGGCGCGCTCACCGGGTTCAAGCCGCTGCCCACCACCGGGCTGTCCTTCATCGACGTCGGCCGCGCCTGACCCGCACGCCCAGGCCGACGGGCCGCCGCTCCTGGACGGGTGGCGGCCCCCGCCCCAATCGCTAGGAAACCCACGATGGTTGCTTTTCTCCGGCTCGCGCTGCGCCGCGTCGCGATGATGCCGGTGATGATCCTCGGCATCGCCCTGCTGGTCTTCGTCGTCCTGCAGTTCTCGCCGGCCGACCCCGCGTACAACGCCCTCGGCGACAGCGCGAGTCCCGAGGCGCGTGCCGCGTTCGCCGAGGCGAACGGCCTCAACGACCCGCTGCCCGTCCGGTACGTCGCCTTCCTCGGTGATCTGATCCAGGGGGACCTCGGCGTCACCATGGCCCCCAGCCAGCCCGTCACCGACCGGATCGCCACCGCGTTTCCGCTCACCCTCCAGCTGACGCTTCTCGGCCTCACGCTGGCCATCGTGCTGGCCCTGGTCTTCGGCGTCCTCAGCGCCGTCCACCGTGACCGCTGGCCCGACCAGGTCTTCCGGGTGCTGTCGATGGTCGGCATCGCGCTGCCCTCGTTCTGGCTCGGTGTCCTGCTCATCCAGCAGTTCGCGCTGAACATGCCGGTCTTCCCGACCGGCGGCTACGTCAACCCGGCCGACTCCTTCTCCGGCTGGCTGGAGAGCCTCGCGCTGCCCGCCCTGGCCCTCGCCCTGCCGGTCGCCTCCTCGCTGGCCCGGCTGATCCGCACCTCGATGGTCGCCGAACTCGACCGGGACTACGTGCGCACCGCCCGCGGCAGCGGCCTGCCGCCGTTCATGATCATCCGGTCGGTGCTGCGCAACTCGCTGATCACCCCGCTGACCGTGCTGGGCGTCAAGGTGGGCTACATGCTCAGCGGCGCCGTCGTCATCGAGGCGATCTTCGACCTGCCCGGCATGGGCAAGCTGATCCTCGAAGGCGTCAACGGAGGCGACGTCGGTCTGGTCCAGGGCACCGTCCTCACGATCGCCATCGCCTTCCTCGTGGTCAACGTCATCGTCGACCTGCTCTACCTGCTCGTCAACCCGCGTATCAGGACGGTGTGATGTTCGCCCCACGCTCTCTCGCCGAGCGGCTCCGGCCCGGTACCCGCCTGCGTCGCCTGCCCCTCCCCTCGCGCATCGCGTTCGGCGTCCTGCTGGTGGTCGTCCTGGGCGCGGTCTTCGCACCCCTGCTCACCCAGGACCCGCTCGCCACCGGCACCCCGGCCCAGCCGCCGAGCGCCGACCACTGGTTCGGCACCGACCGGGCCGGCCGCGACGTGTTCGCCCGCGTGGTGCACGGCGCCCGCTACTCCCTCGTCATCGGCTTCGGCGCGACCCTCCTCGCGCTGGCCATCGGCTCGGCCCTGGGCGCCCTGGCGGCCACCTCGCGCAAGTTCGCCGACGAGTCGGTGATGCGCACGCTGGACGTCGTCATGTCCTTCCCGCCGATCGCCCTGGCCGCCGTGCTGGTCGCCGTGTTCGGCCCCAGTCTCCCGGTCATCATCTTCACCATCGCCTTCGTCTACTCCCCCTCACTGGCGCGCGTCGTCCGGGCCAACGTGCTGGAGCAGTACGGCGAGGACTACGTCGCCGCGGAGCAGGTCATCGGCGCCCGCCGCCACTACATCGTGGCCCGGCACGTCGCCGTCAACTGCGCGGCGCCGGTCCTGGTCTTCGCGACCGTCATGGTGGCCGACTCGATCATCTTCGAGGCCAGCCTGTCCTTCATCGGCGCCGGCGTGCAGGACCCCGACCCCAGCTGGGGCAGCGTGCTGGCCTACGGCCGGCAGATCCTGCTGTCCGGCGGCTGGTGGGCCACCCTCTTCCCGGGCCTGTGCCTGCTGGTCACGGTGCTCGCGCTGAACGTCCTGTCGGAAGGCATGACGGACGCCGCCGCCTCCCCGGACAAGGCCCGCGCCGACGGCGGCGACACCGTCGAGAAGATCGCCGCCGCCGAGCCCGCCACGGACCGTGCCGCCGCCGACGCCGCGCTCACCGAGCTCGCCCGCCGCATCGAGGCCACCGGACCGGCCGTCCGGCCGCTGCCCGACGACGCCCCCGACCTGCTCGTCGTGCGCGACCTGTCGATCCGCTTCCCCGACCGTTACGGCGACACCCGCGTCGTCGACGGCATATCCTTCACCGTCCGCGAGGGCGAGACCCTGGGACTGGTCGGCGAGTCGGGCTGCGGCAAGTCGATCACCAGCCTGGCGATCATGGGTCTGCTGGCCCGCAACGCCGAGGCGTCGGGCGAGATCCTCTACCGGGGCCGCGACCTGCTGAAGCTGTCGCCGAAGGAACGCCGGGCGCTGATGGGCCCGGAGATCGCGATGGTCTACCAGGACGCCATGTCGTCGCTGAACCCGTCGGTGCTGATCGGCACCCAGCTGAAGCGGCTCACCTCCCGGGGCGGCACCCGCACCCCGGCGGAGCTGCTCGAACTGGTCGGCCTCTCCCCCGAGCGCACCCTGCGCAGCTACCCGCACGAGCTCTCCGGCGGCCAGCGCCAGCGCGTGCTCATCGCCATGGCGCTCTCCCGCAGCCCGCGGCTGCTGATCGCCGACGAGCCGACCACCGCGCTCGACGTGACCGTGCAGGCCCAGGTCGTCGAGCTGCTGGTGAAGCTGCGCGACGAACTCGGTTTCGCGATGGTCCTGGTCTCCCACGACCTCGCCCTGGTCGGCGATCTCGCCCACCGGGTCGCGGTGATGTACGCGGGCCAGGTCGCGGAGGCCGGCGACACCCGCTCCCTGCTGACCGACCCGGCGCACCACTACAGCCGGGGTCTGCTGGGTTCCGTCGTCTCGCTGGAGGCGGGCGCGGAGCGGCTGCACCAGATCCGCGGTGTCGTGCCCGCGCCCAAGTCCTTCGGGTCCGGCTGCCGCTTCGCCTCGCGCTGCACCGCCGCCACCGAGCTGTGCGCCACCACGCCGCCGCCCGCCACCGACCGCGACGGTGCGCCCGACCACCTGTTCGCCTGCCACCACCCGGCGCCCGTGCGCCCGTCGGCCAAACCGCTGGAGGGCGCCCGATGACCGCCACCGAGAACACCACGACGGACCCGCTCGTCCGGCTCGACGGCATCCACGTCCGGCACAGGGCGCGCAGCGGCGGCATCCTGCGCCGGGACGCCGTGCACGCCCTGACCGACGCCTCCCTGGAGGTGCGGCGCGGCGAGATCCTCGGGCTGGTCGGCGAGTCCGGCTGCGGCAAGTCCACCCTGGCCCGGGTGGTCACCGGGCTCCAGCGGCCGACCGAGGGCCGGGTGTACTTCAAGGGCCAGGACCTGTGGGAGATGCCGGCCCCGGAACGCCGCAGCCACTTCGGAGCCAGTGTCGGAGTGGTCTTCCAGGACCCGTCCACCGCGCTCAACCCGCGCCTGCCGGTCCGCCGCATCCTGCGCGACCCGCTGGACGTCCACGCCCGCGGCACCCGTGCCGAGCGCGAGGCGCGCGTCGAGGAGCTGCTGGACCTGGTGGGCCTGCCCGGGCACACCCTGGGCGCGCTGCCCGGCCAGCTGTCGGGCGGGCAGCGCCAGCGGGTGGCGATCGCCCGCGCGCTGGCGCTGGAGCCGGAGCTGATCGTCGCCGACGAGCCGACCAGCGCCCTGGACGTGTCGGTGCGCGCGCAGATCCTCAACCTCCTGGTGGACCTGCGTGACCGGCTCGGCCTGGCGATGGTCTTCATCTCCCACGACGTGCAGACCGTGCGCTACCTGTCCGACCGGATCGCGGTGCTGTACCTCGGCCGCGTGGTGGAGGAGGGCCGCTCGGCGCAGGTCACCGGCGACTCCCGGCACCCGTACACCGAGGCCCTGCTCTCGGCCACGCCCAGCCTGCTGGAGCGCCCCGAGCGGATCGTGCTGCACGGCCCGGTGCCCTCGGCGACGAACCCGCCGTCCGGCTGCCCCTTCCGCACCCGCTGCTGGAAGGCGGACGACGCCTGCGCCACCGTGTTCCCGCCCGCCTCCGACGGCCCGGACGGCCACCGCTGGCACTGCGTGCACCCGCAGCCGGCCGCCGGGGGCGCCGCGGTCCCGGCCGCCGGCGCCGTCTGACGCCCGCGCCGGCGGGGGACGCTTCCGTGCGTCCCCCGCCGGCGTCACGCCACGCCACACCCCCGTGCCGGCACACCGGGTGGAGGGCACCGGACCGGCCACGCGCGTGGCCGGGGGCGAAGGCAGCGCGTCTCTGCTCGGCGCGGCGGGACCGGGGCATCCGCTCGACGCGGCGCCGAGCGGTGCACAACTGCCGGCGGCCGGCCGTGAGCGCGAGGGCGGCCGGTACGGAACGTGCTGTCAACCCGTCGGCCTGCGGCTGAGCCGTGGCCGGCCTACGGCCGACCTATAGTCGGTCTCATGAGTCGTTGGCAGGAACTGACCGGTGGGACCTCAGGGAGCGCGTATGCCGCCCGCTTCGAGGCGCTGGCCCGCAGCGGGAAGGACGTGCACGGCGAGGCGTCCTTCTGCGCCGCCCTGGCACCCGCCGGGGCCCGGGTGCTGGACGCGGGCTGCGGCACCGGGCGGGTCATGATCCGGCTGGCCGAGCTCGGGTACGACTGCGTGGGGATCGACCTGGACGCCTCGATGCTGGACGTGGCACGAGCCGAGGCGCCGCACCTGCCCTTCTTCCAGGTCGATCTCGCCGAGTTCGATCCTGCCGCGCTCGGCATCGCCGCGGGCTTCGACGTCGTGGTCGCCGCCGGTAACGTCCTCCCGCTCCTCACCCCCGGGACGGAAGCCACCGTCGTCGCCCGGCTGGCCGCGGCCATGCGTCCGGGCGGCCTGCTGGCCGCGGGCTTCGGCCTGGACGCCGCCCACCTGCCCGTGCCGCCCACGATCACGCTGCCGGAGTACGACGCCTGCTGCGCCGCGGCCGGCCTCACGCTCGTCGACCGCTTCGCCACGTGGGACGCCGATCCCTACGAAGGCGGCGGCTACGCCGTCAGCGTCCACCGCAGATCCCCTTGACCCGGGAGGCCGGCCCCCGGTGGTGACCGGGTGGTGCGGCCGCACCGCCCTGCGCGGGATCGTGCACGTGCTGCGCGGGGAACAGGCCGGGCCGGTGTGCCGGCCGAAAGCACCGGCTGCCGGCACGGTGACGGACCGTACGCCGGGCCCTCGTCACCGGCGCCACCGCGCCCGGCGACGGGATCGAGGCGATCGCCGAGGGCGGCACGGTCCTGGAGGCCGTCGCCTGACGCCCCGCGGTCGGGGGTGGCCCCGACCACGGTCTTCCGCGGGCCGCCCACGGGGCCGACGGTCCGCCGCCGCCTTCCACGAGAGCTGTTCCCGGGCGATTCCCCGGCGCCCCCGGTGGGCCGGTAACGGAAGCGGAACGTCGCGGGAGCGCACGGCGGGACCTTCTTCCTGTCAGCACCTCCCCTCGCGGCGACAGAAGGCAGGCATCATGAGCAGCAAGGTCATCGGGACGACGGCGGGCCTCCTCACCTCCGTGGCGCTCACCCTGGCGATCGGCGCCGGCGCCGTCACCGCGGCGGGCCTCTCCGTTCCCGGCTCCGACGAGGGCCCGAACCTCGTCCCGGCCCTCCTGCTCACCCACGGCGAGGGCCTCCACGCCGTCGCCACCGACGCGACCGGCGACGAGGGACCCAACGTCGGCACCACCGGCGACGAAGGCCCCAACCTCGGCACCCTCGGCGACGAAGGCCCCAACCTCGGCACCACCGGCGACGAAGGCCCCAACCTCGGCACCCTCGGCGACGAAGGCCCCAACGTCAGCACCCTCGGCACGACCGGCGACGAGGGACCCAACCTCGTCGTCGTCTGACCTCTGACCGGGCGCCCCTTCCCGCTCCGCGCGTGCCGCGTCACGCCCCCGGTGGAGCGGCAGGCGTCAGTCCGCGCACCGGTGGCGGCCGGGAATTCCCATGGTGCGGAAGGCGGTTTCCGCGGCGGCGCCCCGCTCGACGGCCTCCTCCGTGTCGTCCAGCGAGCTCAGCGCGTCGGCCATCCCCTGCAGGGCGTACGCCTCCTCCACCCGGTGGCCGAGCCGGGCCGCCGATTCGTGGGCCCGGCGGTGCAGCGCCAGCGCCCGCCGGTGGTCGCCGGTGCGCCGGAAGAGGCGTCCCGCGGTGTTCCACACCATGGTCTCCCGCACCGGGGCGTCCTCGAGGCCCTTGGTGGCCAGCGCCTCCTCCACCCAGCGCAGCGCCTGCTCCTCGTGCCCGAGCCGGCTCTCGGTCTCCGCGGAGAGGACGAGCTGGACCGCTCGTTCCGCCGGGGGCAGCACACCGGGGGCCCGGTCGCGCGCCTGCGCGAGCGTACGGGCCGCGGCCCCTATGTCGCTCTGGGCCAGCTGAATCTGGGCGAGGTCGCTCAGTCCGACGAGCTCCTTCTCCACGGCTCCGAGCTCGTGGGCGAGTTCGATCGAGCGGTTCACCGTGCGGAGCGCCTCCTCGAACCGGCCCTGTTCCATGTGGACGTCGCTGATGTTCGACAGGGACTCCGCCTCGGCGCGCTTGGCGCCCAGTTCGCGTTTGAGGGCGATGGACCGCTCCAGGCGCACCAGCGCCTCGTCGAAGCGGCCCATCGTGGCGAGCAGCAGGCCGAGGACCCCGGTGTCCTTGGCCTGTCCGCGCAGGTCGCCCAGTTCGACGGCGAGCCGGTAGGCCTCGGTCGCGGCCGTCGTGCCGTCCTCGAACCGTCCGCGCTTCCAGCAGGAGACCGCCAGGTTGGACAGGCTCAGCCGGAGCAGGCCGGGCTCGTCGAGGCGGCGTGCCGCGGCGACGGCGGTGTGACACAGCTCCAGGAACTCGTCGAGCCTGCCGCGCGCGTCCAGGTGGAACACCACGTTCGCCGAGAGGAGGGCGACCTCCCGGTCCAGTCCTCGCCGGTAGGCCAGGGCGATGGCCGCGAGGAGGCTGTCCTGTTCGCGCTCGAACCAGTCGCGCGCGGCGTCGGGGCCTGCCAGCGGCACCAGTTCGGGCCGGAAGGACTCCGCCGGGCGCGGCGTCCGCACCCGGCCGGGGAAGAGCAGGTCGCAGGCGACGTCGGAGGCCGCGAGGCAGAACTCCAGGAGCCGGCCCACCGCTCCGGCCGCCTCCTCGCTGAACTCGCCGGTGCCGCCGGAGTCCCGGGTGCGCGACAGCATGTGGGCGAAGCTGCGCACCAGGTCGTGGAAGGCGTAGCGGCCCGGCTCCTGCTGCTGGACCAGGTGCACGTCGAGCAGGTCCTCCAGGACCTCCTCCGCCTGCCGGGTGGTCCTGTCGAGCAGCGCGGCCGCCGTGTAGACGTCCAGGTCGGCGCCCGGGTACTGGCCCAGCTGCCGGAACGCCTTGCGGTAGTCGGCGTCCAGCCCGTCATAGGAGAGCTGCAGGGTCACCTCCACGCTGCGCTCGCCCGCGCTGAGTTCGGCCAGGCGGTGGACGTCGTCGCGTAACCGGTCGACGAGGTAGCGCACGGTCCAGCGGGGGCGCTTGCGCAACCGGGCGGAGGCGATGCGCAGGGCGAGCGGCAGGTGCCCGCACAGATCGGCCAGTTCGGCCACGGCCTCGGGGTCCGCCGCGGCCCGGTGCTCGCCGATGATGCCGACGATGAGGGCGACGCTGTCCGAGGGATCCATGGTGCCCAGGGAGACCGAGTGCGCCGCGTCGAGGTCGACGAGCAGGGCCCGGCTGGTGAGCAGGACGACCGCGCCGGTCGACGACGCCAGGAGCGGTTTCACCTGTCTTTCGTCAACAACGTTGTCGAGCAGGAGGAGCATCCGGTGCCGGGTCATGACGGAGCGCCACAGCGCGATGCGGCCGGCCGGGTCGTCGGGGATGCGCTCGCCGGGGATGCCGAGCATGCGCAGCAGCGCCTCGGCCGCGGCGGCCGGGGTGAGCGGCTCCTCGCCCGGCGTGTGGCCCCGCAGGTCGAGGTGGAGCTGGGCGTCCGGGTAGCGGTCGGCGAGGCGGTGCGCGGCGCGCACCGCCAGGGATGTCTTGCCGCTGCCGCCCATGCCGTCAATGGTGACGACGAGCGGGCCGGAGCCCGTGGCGTCCTCGATGAAGCCGAGGAGTTTGCTCAGCTCCTCCTCGCGGCCGGTGAAGTCGCGCAGGTCGTAGGGGAGGGTGGAAGGACTGTCCGTCACCGTCTGCGGGGCGGCCTGGGAGGTGACGGGCGCGGCCAGGGCCGGATCGTTGCGCAGGATGGACTGGTGCAGTTCGCGCAGGGCGTCGCCGGGCTCGATGCCGAGTTCCTCGTCGAGGACGGCGCGGATCGTGCCGTACTCCTCCAGCGCCTCGGCCTGGCGGCCCGAGCGGTACAGGGCGAGCATGAGCTGGCCGCGCAGGGTCTCGCGCAGCGGGCTGCCGCTGATGGCCTCGCGGACCTCGGCGACGAGCTCGGCGCTCTCCCCGGCCTGGAGCCTGAGCTCGAAGAGCTGCTCGACGGCGGTGATGCGGCGCTCCTCCAGGGCGGCGGAGGCGGCGTCCACGATCGCGCCCCCGCCGCCGGACAGCACGGGTCCGCGCCACAGGGCGACGGCCTCGCGCAGCAGTGCCGCGGCGTCCGCGGTCCGTCCCGCGGCCGAGTGGGCGCGGGCCCGGTGCAGCGCTTCGGTGAACTGCAGGAGGTCGAGCTGCCCGGAGGTGACGGCCGCGCGGTAGCCGGGCCCGTCGGTGACGATGACGTCGCGCCCGGCGGGGATGCGCTGGCGCAGTTCGGCGACGGCCTTGCGCACCTGGTGGGCGGCGGTCGCGGGGGCGTCCTCGCCCCAGACGGCCTCGACGAGGCGGTGCACCGGCAGCACGCGCTGCGGTTCGAGCAGCAGGGTGACCAGGACGCGTTCGCTGACGGGTCCTCCGACGTGCACCCGGGTGTCCCCGTCCCAGCATTCCACGGGGCCGAGGATGCGGAAACGTATCGACGTGGTGCGATCCATGACGCGTGTGTCCTCTCCTCGGTCCCGAGCGGCCGCCTCGCTCCCGCGAGGGTGGTGCGGCCGCGGCACGAAACCCTGTCACGGCCTTCCCTGCCCCTGTCTCTGCGGACAGCAACGCGTGGCGGTCGTAAACGACGTCACATTCTGACTCATGCCGTGCACATTCCGTCGCGGCTTGACGTGTCTTCATCGTCCTGCGGGGAGCGCATCCGGGACGGGGCCCGTCGTCCCGCCCGGTGGGGGCCCGGCCGAAGCGGCGGGGGACGGGCGCGGGCGCTCGCGCCCGTCCCCCGCCGCTTCGGCCGGCGCACGGAACACGCCACTTCCGCGATCGTTCCCCGCCACGACGGCGGTGACGCTCCGTCGCCCTCCGCCCTCCGCCCTCCGCCGCGGCGGGACCGCTCCGGCGGGCGCGGGACCGGGCGGGCACGGGGAGGGACACCGGGCGGAGCGCGACGGCGTCCTGCCGCCCGGTGTCCGGCCCGCACACGGCCGGTGGCCGACGGCGTCCTGCCGCCGGCCACCGACCGTGTCCGTCCGCGGTGCGTCACACCTGTTCCGGGAGAGCGGAACCGGCCTGTTCCGCGTCCGGTGCACGATCCGCTCCCGCCGCGGCGGGTTCGTCGGCGAGGACACCGCCGCGCCCCCAGTGGTCCTGCTCGACGTCGCGGACGAGAACGGTGACGGCCTCCCTGGGGCACTCGGCTATGCGCGCCAGGGTCGACGTCAGCTCGTTCACAAGATCGGCTCGTTTCTTTCGGTCGTTGCCCTTCCACCAGTCCACGGTCACCACGGGCATGTCGTCATCTCCTTCTGCTCAGCGGGGAGTTCACTTGGTCGGTCGTGCGAGGCCGAGGGGGTGCCCGGCCGGGGAGGGGGGTGCGTCGGTCACCGGGAACTGGTCGAACCTGCGCGCCAGTTCCTCCATCGTCTCGGGCGTGGGCTCGGGCGAGGACCGCAGCAGTTCGCCCAGTTCCCGGAAGTACCGCTCCCGGCCGCCGTCCGGGGTGAACATCACCAGCAGGGTGGCGGGGTCGGCGGCGGGGTTGGCGAAGGAGTGGGGGGTGTGCGGCGGCACCATCATGAACGTGCCGGGCCCGGCCACGCGCCGCTCCGTGCCGAGGGTGAGCAGCACGTCGCCGCCCGCCACGTAGAACATCTCCGTCAGTTCGCGGTGGAAGTGCAGCGGTGCTCCCGGCGCCCGGGGCGGAAGGCGGTGCTCGGTGAGCCCGAAGCGGCCGTCCGTGTCGTCCCCGGTGACGAGGAAGGAGACGGGGGTCCCTCCGACGTCCGCCGAGGGGCCCGTGCCCGGGGCCACGACTCGCGGCAGCGTCATCGCTCGTCCCCCGCCGTGCCCGCGGCGGACGGGACGGCCGGCGACAGGACCCGCAGGGCGACCGCGGCGGCGCACAGCGCGAGGACGGCCGTCAGCGCGTAGGCGTGTCCGAAGGCCGAGGGGGCGGGCGTGTCCCCGAGCACGAGGACCAGCACCGCCAGGCCCATCGCGCCACCGGTGTACTGGGTCGTCGTCAGCACGGCGGAGGCGGTGCCCTGGTCGTCGTCCGGGACGTCCTTGGTGCCGGCGATGTACATGCCCGCGAAGGCCATGCCCTGGCCGAGGCCGCTGACGAACAGGCCCGGCAGCACGGCGGTCCAGTAGTCGCCGCCGCCCGTGCCCAGGCCGAGCAGGGCGAGCCCCGCCGCGCCCACGGCGAAGCCGGTGGCGAGGGTGGCGCGGATGCCCCAGGGGCCGACGAGCCGTCCGGTGACGAGGTTGCCCGCCACCACGCTCACCGCCAGCGGCAGGAAGGCGATGCCCGCGCCCAGCGGGCCGTAGCCCCACACGTCCTGGAGGAAGAGCGTGATGAGGAAGAACTCGGCGCCGACGCTCGCCATGTACAGCGCCGACATCACGCTGCCGCCGGCCAGGGAGCGCACCCGCAGCAGCATCGGCGGGACGAGCGGCGCGGTGCCGCGCCGGTCGTGCACCGCCCAGACCGCGCCCAGGACGACGGATCCGGCGAGGCAGCCGAGGCAGGACGGGGCGGTCCAGCCCGCGACGGCCGCCTGGGTGAGCGCCGCCACCAGGAGCAGCACCGCGCTGGTGAACAGCGCGGCGCCGGGGACGTTCAGGTGCCGTACGGAGGTGGCGCTGCGGGATCCGGCGGGCAGGGCCCGCAGGGCCAGCACGACGGTGACCGCGATCAGCGGCACGTTGACGAAGAACACCCACCGCCAGGAGAGCACCGCGGTGAGCACGCCGCCGATGAGCACGCCGGCGGCGAGCCCCACCGCTCCGATGGCGCCCCAGATGGCGAGCGCCCGTGCGCGCACGGGGCCGGCCGGGAAGACCGAGCCGATCAGGGCGAGCATGGCGGGGGTGAGCCCGGCGGCGCCGACGCCCTGGGCGGCCCGGGAGACGACGAGCAGCCACTGCTCCCCGGCCAGTCCTGCGGCCAGCGAGCCGACGCCGAAGAGGCCCAGCGCGAGGAAGAACAGCCGCTGGGGGCCGATCAGGTCGGCGGCGCGTCCGCCGACCATCAGGAAGCTGGCGAAGAAGACGGCGTAGGCCGACACGACCCACTGCAGCTGCTCCGGGGGCAGGTCCAGGCCGGAGCCGATGCTGGGCAGCGCGACGTAGATGATCGAGTAGTCGAGGGCGACGAGGAACTGGGCGATGGACAGGGCCAGCAGCGCGGCGGCCATGCGGCCGGTGAAGCGGTCGGTCCGCCGGTCGGTGGCGCCGGACGAGGTGACGGTCATGACAGTGCTCCGGTGGTGTCCGCGAGGAGGGTGGAAAGGGGGCGGTGCGCGGTCGGTGCTCCGCCCAGGAGCACCTCGGTGACCCCGGCGAAGTCGGCCACGACCACGTCGGCGCCGGCGGCGGCCAGGGTCTCGGCGCGGTCGACGCCGCAGGTGACGCCCAGTGCCCGCAGACCGGCCGCGCCAGCCGTCGTCATGTCCGTCGCGGTGTCGCCGACGTACCACGACCCGGCGGCTTCGGCCCCGAGTTCGGCCAGGGCGCGCAGGGCCATGTCGGGGTGGGGCTTGCCGCGTTCGACCATGTCGTGGCAGACGACGGTGGCGAAGCGGTCGAGGATGCCGGTGGCCCGCAGCAGCGCGTGGGCACTGGAGGAGATCTTGGAGGTGGCGACGCCGAGCGGGTGCCCGGCGGCCCGCATCCGGTCCAGGCCCTCCACGACGCCCGGCAGCAGCAGGCCCGGTCCGCGGCTGAGGACCTCTCCCGCGAAGCGTTGCCGGTAGCGGGCGGCGGCCTCGGCGGTCGCCGGGTCGCCGGGGTCCACGCCCAGCAGCCGGGCGAGGGAGGCCTCCAGGGGCTTGCCGACCGTCGCGAGGACCTCCTCGTGGGTGGGCGCGGCCCCGAGCCCGGTGACGACGTCGCCGATCAGCACCGCGATGGCGCCCGGGGTGTCGGCGAGGGTGCCGTCGATGTCGAAGACGAACGCGGACGTCATGCCGCGGCCTCCCGCTCCGGCTCGGCGGTCGCGGCGTAGGCGACCGCGAGCCGTCCAGCGAGGCGGGCGGTGCTGATGAGCACCTCGCGGTTGGCGGCGGCGCTGCGGCCCTCGGTGGCCCGTGAGACCGCCTTCATCAGGTACGGGGTGGCGGCGGGCCCGTGCACGCCGTCCTCCTCGGCGGCGCGCAGCGCGCTCTGGATGACGGCCTCCATGGCCTCGGAGTCGAGGGCGTGCTCCTCGTCGATCGGCGCGGTGACCAGCGGTCCGCCCGGCAGACCGGCCGCCCAGTGCATCCGCACCGCGCGCGCCACGTCGGCGGGGTCGTCCAGCCGCTTCGGTACGCGCAGCCCGCTGGAGCGGCAGTAGAAGGCGGGGAAGTCGTCGTAGCGGTAGCCGATCACCGGAACGCCCAGGGTCTCCAGGTACTCCAGGGTCAGGCGCAGGTCGAGGATGCTCTTCGCGCCGGCGCAGACCACGGCGACCTTGCTCCGCGTGAACTGCACCAGGTCGGCGGAGACGTCGAAGCTCTCGCTCGCGCCCCGGTGGACGCCGCCGATGCCGGCGGTGGAGAAGAAGGGGATCCCGGCCAGGTCTGCGGCGACCAGGGAGGAGGCGACGGTGGTCGCTCCCATGCCGCCGCCCGCCAGGACGACGCCGACGTCCCTGCTGGACACCTTGGGCACCTCGACGCCGACCGCGAACCGCTCCATGTCGTCGGGCGTCATGCCGACGGTGAACTTCCCCCGGTCCAGGCCGACGGTGGCCGGCACGGCGCCGGCCTCCCGCACGGCCTTCTCGATGGCGAGGGCGGTCTCCACGTTGCCCGGGTAGGGCAGGCCGTGGGCTATCACCGTCGACTCCAGGGCGACCACGGGCCGGTCCTCGGCCAGCGCGTCGCCCACCTCTTCGCTGATGCGCAGCAGCGGGTGCATGCGGGATCTCCTGTCGGTCGCGATCACGGTGTCGGCTGCGGAGGGCGTCTTCCGTGAGCTCTTCGCACGTCCCACGCGAGCTCCGCACCAGGGGTCATGAACGCCTCGACTGTCCTGGGTCCCGTTCCTGTTTCGTTCCCCGGCCGGTTCCGCCCGGCGCGGCTCCCGGCCGGTTCCGCCCGGCGCGGCTCCCGGCCGGGAAGGCCGTGCTCCGGCGAGGGGGCGCGACCGCGGCGGGGACCGTTCGGGCCGGGTCTCGAGGGGCGGCCCGGCGTCGTCGCGCGGCGGCGGGGGCTCCCGGCCGGGACCGGGCGGGAGGACGGCCCCCGGCTGCGGGGGCTCTGCGGCACGGCCGGGCACGGGCGCCCGGGTCCGCGCGGCCGCGGCACCTCTCGTGCCGTGCGTCCGCGAGCACGGACACGGGCCCGCGGACGTCCGCAGGACGTTCTCGCGGCGCCGGCTCCGGTGTCGTGGGGCGGGTTCGGACGGATCACGTCCGTTTCAGGACGGGCACGGCGCAGCAGCCGTCCGGCGGGGTCGCGCCTCCCTCCGCGGCCGGGGCGGCCGCGTCGCTCCGTGGCGGGCTCAGGCGGGGCCGGTCTGCCGGCTCACCTCGGCGCGGAGCAGCCGTTCCGCCGCCGCCACGGTCCGCGCCGCCTCCTGCACGGACGCCGCGGTCAGCACCACGCGGCCCTCCCCCACCCGTCCGCAGCCGGGGACGCGGTCCCCCGGTGTGTAGGGGAAGCGGACCTGGTGCACGCCCGGCAGCTCGGCCACCGCCTCCAGGCCCGTCACCGCCACCAGCCGCCCGGCCGGCAGGCGGTAGGACGCCGCGACCGCGTACCGGTGGGCCAGGGGCGGCTGGACCGGCTTGCCCGCCAGGGCCTGGAAGAGTTCGGCCTCGAAGCGGAAACCCGTCGCGAGGCCGATCAGCGAGGCCAGCGGTTCGTCGGGGTAACAGGCCCGGGAGCGCGCCACCTTGGGCCCGTCGGGGGTGAGGACGACCACGGTGTAGGCGAAGCCGAACTCGTACCCGGCCAGGTCGAGGAGTTCCGCCACGACCGCGCGGGTCTCGGCCTCGTCCCGTTCCTTGAGCAGCGCCGGGAACAGGCAGCCGCTGCCCGGCTGCCAGGCGCCGTGCAGCGCCGCGATGCCGATCACGCGGTGCATGCCGTCCGCCGTCAGGGTCACCACCCCGTACTCCGGACCCTCCAGGTACTTCTCCACCAGGTAGGAGCGTTCCGCGGCCGTGCCGTCCGCGCCGGCGGCCCCGTCCTCGGGGGACGCGGGCAGCGGGCGCACGGTGACCTGGGCGCCGATCTCCTCCATCGCGGCGGGCAGCTCCCGCGCGGTGCGGGCTCGGGTGGCGGCCACATAGGAGCGCCGGCTGCCGTTGAGCAGGGCCCGCATCCTCGCCGGATCGCCCAGCAGGGCCTCCGCGTCCGGGGCGTTCGGGCTGACGCCCAGACGGGCCGCGGTCCGCGTGACGGCCGGCAGTCCGACCGCGTCCGCGAAGGCCAGCAGCGTCTGCGCCCGGTGCTCGCGCACCGCCCTCTCCACCGCCTCCGCCACGGCCGTGCCGTCCGTCAGGTCCACGAAGTCCACCGGGACCGGGAGTTGTTCCCCGTCCCCCTGCCGGTTCGCGTCGGCGAGCACGCGTACGGCGAACCCCGCCGCCGTCGCCGCGCCCACCAGCCGGGCCGAGGGACAGACCAGCAGCAACCGCTGCGGGACGCGTTCCCCGGGAGGGGGTTCGAAGTGGCGGTCGTCCGTCGCGTTCATGGGGCAACTCCTCGTCTCCTGGGGGGCGGTGCGGCGGTGCGGGCGCCACGGTGCCGGACGTCCCGCACGGGTCGTGCGACCGGTGGTCCGCCCCTGTCCTGTCGTGTGTTCCTCACGGAACGGCGACGCCGGACCGTACGGCCGCGGATCGCGCCCGCGCGTGACGGAACCGGTGTCTCACCGGGATCGTCCGGCCGGCCGTTCCCGTCCCGCTCCCCCGCCGTTCCCGGAACGGGGGAACAGCGGCGGCCCCGCCGCGGGAACGGCGGGAACCGTGGGGGAAGGGAACGGGAACGGCTGCGCGCACGCTCTCCTGAGAAGCCTGAGCGAACCGGCGGCCGTCACGGACCCCTCCTTCCCCGGAAGGCCGCCGCCTCCCCGCACACGCCGCCGCCCGGCCCCGTCGCCGACGGTCGCCGCCTCCCTGACTGGAGCCCTCGTGAGCATGCCTTCCAAGGAGCCCGCCTCTGTCCTGCCTTTCCGGCCGCCTTCGAGAACCGCCGCGCGCGCACCGCGGCCCACGGCCACCCCGCCCGACGTGTCCGGGGCCGGTCTGCTCCGTCTGATGCGCGAGGACCTGGACGTCGTGGTCGCACGCGACCCCTCCGTCCGCAACCGCCCCGAGGCCGCGCTGCACCCCGCCCTCACCGCCCTGTGGACGCACCGCGTCGCCCACCGCCTGCACACCGCGGGCCACCGGATCACCGCCCGGCTGCTGGCCCGCTGGGCCCGGCGGCTGACGGCCGTGGAGATCCACCCCGGAGCGGTCCTGGGCCGCCGGGTGTTCATCGACCACGGGGCCGCCGTCGTCATCGGCGAGACCTGCACGATCGGTGACGACGTGACGCTCTACCACCAGGTCACGCTCGGCGCGGTCGGCTGGTGGAGCGACAACCGGCGGCCGGAGGGCGCGCGCCGGCACCCGGTCGTCGGCCGCAACGTCGTCCTGGGCACCAACGCCACCGTCCTGGGCCCGGTGACCGTCGGGGACGACGCCGTCATCGGCGCGCAGGCCCTGGTCAACAAGGACGTGCCCGAGGGGGCGCGGATGCTGGCGGCGACCGCCTCCGGGACCGCGCCGGCCCCCGCCGAGGACGTCTTCGCCACCATCGCCTCGGCCGGTTCCTGGTGAGTGGTCCCCTCCGCGCACAGCACCCGTCCCCGCCGCCCGCCCGTCCAGATGAGGAATGACGCCATGCGCACCCTGGAATCCCCCGTCCCCGGCACCCTGCCGGCCCGTCCGCCCGTCGCCGACGGCATCGACGACCTGGTCGGAGCCACCCCGCTGGTCCGGCTGCGGCTCGAAGGCCTCGCGCCGGGCGCCGAGGTCCTGGCCAAGCTGGAGGCGGCCAACCCGATGTCGTCCAGCAAGGACCGGGCGGCCCTGTACATGCTCAGGGCGGCCGAGGAGCGAGGCGAACTGCCGCCGGGCGGCACGATCGTGGAGGCCACCTCCGGCAACACCGGGATCTCGCTGGCCGCGCTGGCCGCCGCCCGCGGCTACCGCTGTGTGATCGTGCTGCCCGACAACGCGACCACCGAGCGGGTCCGGCTCCTGCGGGCGCTGGGCGCCGAGGTGGTCCGCACCCCCGCCGACCTGGGCTATCCGGGGGCCATCGAGAAGGCCCAGGAGATCCACGCGGCCTCCCCGGGCTCCTGGTTCCCCTGCCAGCACGAGAACCAGGACAACGTCGAGGCCCACTACGCCACCACGGGCCCGGAGATCACGGCGGCCCTCACCGCGACGGGGCGCCGTGCCGCCGCCCTCGTGTGCGCGGTGGGCACCGGCGGCACCCTCACCGGCGTCGCCCGCCACCTGCGCGAGCAGGACGCGTCCGTGCGGATCGTCGCCGTCGAGCCGACGGGTTCCCCCCTGCTGTCCCGCGGGCACGCGGGCCGGCACCGCATCCCGGGCCTCAACGGCGGTTTCGTCGCGCCGACCACCGACGTCTCCCTGATCGACGAGGTGATCGCCGTCTCCGACGACGACGCGCTGGACACGGCCCGCCGGCTCGGTTCGGGAGCGGGACTGTTCGTGGGCGTCTCCTCCGGCGCCGCCGTCCACGCGGCGCGGCTGCTGGCCGCCCGGCCCGAGTACCGGGACCGGACCGTCGTCACCGTCCTGCCGGACACCGGCGAGCGCTACCTCAGCATGTGGGACGTGACCTCATGACGCTCCTGGCGGCCAGTCTGCAGAGGTTCGGCGAGGCCTTCAAGGTCCGCATCGGCGAGACGACGACCACGCGGTTCATCGCGGTCGCCGCGACCACCGGCGGCAGGCTCGGCGTGTTCCACCACCACATGCTGCCCGGTGCCGCCGGCGCCTCGCCGCACTACCACACCAAGATCGCCGAGTCGTTCTACATCCTCTCCGGCGAGGTCTCCGTGCACGACGGGACCGCCTGGCGCACGGCCCGCACCGGGGACTTCCTGCACGTCCCGGAGAACGCCGTGCACGGCTTCCGCAACGACAGCGACGCCCCGGCGGAGATGCTCATCATCTTCACCCCGGCCGAGAGCCGCGAGGGCTTCTTCACCGGCCTGGGCGAGCTGCTGGCCGACGGGAACACCCCGACCCGGGCCGAGCTGACGGCGCTCATGGAGAAGTACGACCAGTTCGAGGTCGACGAGCCCTGACCGCGCCCCACCCCCGTACCGACCGTCCCCTTCCCTTCGACACCCCTGGGAGCACATCGACATGCATCCTCTCAACTGGGCCCGTTTCGGGCTGCTGGCCGCCCTGTGGGGGTGCAGCTTCGCCTTCATCAAGGTGTCGCTGGACGCCTTCGCCCCCCTCCAGCTCGCCTTCGGCCGGCTCCTCGTGGGCGCGCTCGTCGTCGCGGTGATCCTCGCCGTGACCAAGGGCGGCATTCCGGACCGCGCGGCCTGGGGCCACATCGTGGTCGCCTCCGTCTTCGGCAACGTCGTGCCGTTCACCCTCTTCGCCGTGGGCGAGCAGCACACCACCTCCACCGTCGCCGGCGTCATCCAGGGCGCCACGCCACTGGTCACCCTGGGCCTCGCGGCCCTGGCCATCAGCACGGAGAAGCCGACGGCCCGCAAGGTCACCGGGCTGGTCGTCGGCTTCCTCGGCCTGGTCGTGGTGGTCGGGCCCTGGCGGGCCGAGGGCTTCGGTTCCGTGGGCGGCCAGCTGGCCTGCGTCGGAGCCGCCGTCAGCTACGCCGTCAGCTTCGTCTACGTCCGCCGCTTCATCGCCCCGTACAAGATCCCGGCGCTGGCCGTGACCGCGGGGCAGCTCACCTCCGCCATGGTCATCACCGGTCTGGTCACCACGTTCGGCATCGGCTGGGACCTTCCGGGCGAGCTGACGGTGAAGCCGCTGCTGTCGCTGATCGTGCTCGGGGGCGCCTCCACGGGCATCGCCTTCGTGCTGATGAACCGGCTCATCGCGGACGCGGGACCGACCACCGCCTCGGGCGTGAACTACCTCGTCCCGGTCTTCTCCGTGGTCGTCGGCGCGGTCGCCCTGCAGGAGGCCGTCACCTGGAACGTGCCGGTGGGCGGGGCCGTGGTCATCGCCTCGCTCGCCCTGGCGGAGGGACGCGTGCTGCGCCGCACCCAGGCGCCGCCCGCCCCCGCGGCCACCCCGGCGCGGACGGCCGTCGCCCAGAAGACCGGCTGAGCCGGCACCGTCCCACGGGGTCCGCGACAGGACGCGGCCCCCGGCACGGCGCGGCGCGCCCCGTCCACGCGGGGCGTGCCGCGCCGTGCGGTCGAGGGGCCGGGAGCGGAACATCCGCTCCCGGCCCCTTCCTCATGCGGCACCGGTGCCGTTCCCGCGCCCTCCCCCGGGCCGGGAGCGGCCCGGGACACGACCGGGAATCCGCCGCGCGAACCTTGCACAGCAGTGCGAGAGAGCGACGGCGGACCCGTCGCACCACGCTCCCGGTCACCACCGCGGAGACGGCCCGCGGCCCCTCCGCAGCGCCCCGACGGCCGGGCGTCACGTCACCACCGCACCACCGCACCGAGCGGGTCCGGCCCCTCACCCGGCGCCGGACGGACCGGGTGCGCCGCGACGTCACCGCGTCACGGCGGCGAGCGGACCCCGCGACGCCGCGGGCCGCACTCGACGCGTCCCCGGCGGCAGTCCGCCGCCGCGGACCCGCGTGACCGCACACCGGGTCCCGCCGGCTCCGCCCCGTTCCTCTCCCCTCCACCGGCAGTCCGGTGCCACCGCACCGGCCTTCGAACAGGAAGCAGCCACCGGCATGTCCCCATCCACCGCAGCCACCGCACTGGGCGACGCCCGCATCATCACCGCGGCCGAGCTGGAGTTCCGTCCCGTCGCCGACCCCACCGCCCGCACCACCGTGGCGACGCCCGTCAGCCCGGCCGCGGGCGCCACCCACGTCACCCTCCACGTCGTCCGCGTCGCCGCCGGCGAGTCCTTCGTTCCCGACGACAGCGCCGCCGAGGAGAACACCGCCGTCGTCTTCGCGGGGTCCGGAACGGCCGACGTCGGCGGCGACAGCCGTCCCGTCGAGCGCGGTTCCGCCGCCTACGCCCCCACCGGCCGCGCCCTGACGCTCACGGCCGGCGCGGAGGGGCTGACGGCGTACGTCTGGCGCACCCCGCTCGCGGGCGCCGTCAACGGCGCCGACCCGACGCTGCACTCCTCCCTGTGGGACGAGACCACCCAGCTGCGCGGCTTCGGCGGCACCGGCCAGGTCGGCGCCGCCGAGCAGCGCGCCACCATGAACTTCGTCTTCTGGCCCGGCACCGGCAGCGGCCGGCTGTGCCTGCACTGCGGCATCCAGCAGCCCGGCGAGACCTTCAACGTCCACCTCCACCCCGACAGCGACGAGGCGTTCATCGCCTTCGAGGGCGTCGGCCAGATGTACCTGCGCGACCGCTGGATCGACGTCGCGGCGGGCGACGTCCTGTACGCCGCCCCCGGCGTCCTGCACGGGGCGCGCAACCCGCACACCGGCCCCACCGCCCGCCGCTTCGTGACCTGCGGCGGTCCCAGCCCTTCCGATCCGGCGCTCTACTCGGCCGCCGGCCACTCCTCCCAGGTCAGGTGAGCACGACATGTGCCGCATCTACGGAACCTTCAACGTCCGCTCCGAAGAGGCCGAACTGCGCCGCGTCTCCGATCTGATGCACCACGGGGGCCCCGACGCGCAGAGCTTCGCCCACCGGGCCGACTGGGCACTCGGCAACAACCGCCTGTCGATCATGGACCCCGAGGGCGGGGCCCAGCCCTACCGCCTGGGCCGCGTCACCGTGGTCTTCAACGGGGAGATCTACAACCACCAGGAGCTGCGCGAGCGCCTCACCGGGCTCGGCTTCCACTTCGACGACCACTGCGACGGATCGATCCTGCCGGCGCTGTACACCACCTACGGCGAGCGGTTCCCCGAGCACCTCGACGGCATGTACTCGGTCGCCGTCATGGACCTGCGCTCCGTTCCCCGCATGGTCCTGGCCACGGACGACGCGGGCATGAAGCCGCTGTACTACCACTGGGAGGGCAACGCCGGACGGCTGCACTTCGCCTCCGAGCTGCCCGCCCTGCTCGGCTTCGCCGGGGTGCCCGCCGAGGAGGACGAGACGGGCCTGGACGCCTACCTCACCTCCAAGACCCCCTTCGGCGACCGGACCATGTTCCGCGGCGTCAGGGTCCTGCCGCCCGCCGCCACCGTCGTCGTCGACCACCGCGACGGGCTGCGGATCAAGCACCGGCCCATGGCCCACGAACAGGGCCTGCGCCCCGCCGCCGGCCGCACGCTGGAGGAGTCCGGCACACAGCTGCGCGACCTGCTGTCGCGCGAGGTGTCCCGGCTGCTGGTGGCGGACGCCCCCGTCGCCGCCGTCACCTCGGGCGGCCTCGACTCCAGCCTGGTCACCGCGCTCGCGGCACAGGCCTTCCGCGCCTCCGAGGGCGCCGGCTCCCTGCACACCTTCAACGTCGCCTACACCGGCACCTGGCCCAGCGACGAACGCGCCTACGCCGCCGAGGTCGCGCGCAGCGTCGGCGCCCGCCACCACCAGGTCGAGATCGACCCGGCCACCTTCCCCGACCTGATGACCGACGTCGTACGGCACCTGGGGCAGCCCAACGCCGACCCCATCACCCTCTCGACGTTCTCCCTCTTCCGCGCCGTGCGCGACGCCGGGTTCAAGGTCGCGCTCACCGGCGACGCGGCCGACGAACTCTTCGGCGGCTACAGCCGGATGACCCAGGCGGTCGCCGCCGCCCACGGGGAGGACTGGGCCGGGGCCTATCTCGACCACCTCGCCGCCGTGCCGCGGGCGCTGCGCGAGAGCCTCTACACCGACGAGTACGCCGCCTCCGTGCGGACGGCGGAGCCGGCCGTGCCGGCCGACGTCCCGCAGACCCTGCGCCTGGACCTCGGCACCCGTCTGCGGCGCATCACCGCGGTGGAGCAGCGCTACCGCCTTCCCGCCTACCACCTGCGCCGCGTCGACCACCTGTCGATGGCGAGCTCGGTGGAGGTGCGACTCCCGTTCTGCCAGCCGTCGGTCACGCGCTTCGCCGCCACCCTGTCCGACAGCCACAAGCTGGTTCCCGGGCAGGGCGTGAAGAGGGCCCTCTACCGCGCCGCCGAGGGGCTCGTCCCGCGCAGCGTCCTGGAGCGGCCCAAGCAGCCCTTCACGCTCCCGATCACCGCGATGCTCGTTCCCGGCCAGCGGCTGTGGACGCTGGCGCAGGACGCCCTGGACCCCGCGACGCTCCGCGCCGACGGCCGCATCCGGCCCGAGCGGGTCGCGGCGCTCTTCGCCGAGCAGGCCGCACGCCCCGACGACACCGTCGCCCTGGCCCTGTGGTCGCTGATGTCCCACCAGCTGTGGCGCCAGGAGTTCTTCGGCGCCGCGGGCGCCCGGCTCCCCCTGACGGCTGCGGCCCCGGTCCTGCAGGAGGCGGCATGACCATCAGCCTGGCCAGGGCCCACGGCACGCCCTGCCCCACCGCCGTCCTGGACGCACGCGCCCTGCCCGACACCGAGCCCGAACTGCTCGCCCGGCTCTCCGCGCTGCGGGAGACCCTCAGCGCGCACGGGGCCGGCGACGTCCTGAAGAACGCGCTCGTCCAGCCGTCCCGGCACCCGCTGTTCGACCTGGACTACCGGTTCGTGCAGTCCCTGCCCGACAGCCTCGACAGCTTCGACCTGCGCGGCTCCTGCGGCCACTCCATCCTGGCCGCGGTGGAGGTCGCCGCCCGCACCGGCATGATCCAGCCGCTCGTGCCCGGCTGCCGGGTCCGGGTCAACGTGCTCAACAACGGCGACAACGTCGTGTGCGAGACCGAGGAGACCTCCGAAGGGGGCACCCGCTTCACCGCCCACTTCCTGTGCTCACCGCCCCGGCCGGTGCAGGAGCTGCTCCTGACCGGCGCGCCGGTCGTCGGCATCCACTTCGAGGGGCGGGTCGTGCCCGTCTCCCTGGTGTCCATGGGCAACCCGTACATCTTCGTGCACGCCGCGGAGCTCGGCGCTCCCACCGTCGACGCGCTCTTCGCCGACGACCCCGCCCTCTTCGAGAGGATGACCCGGCTGCGCCACGCGGTCTGCGTGGCGCGGGGCTGGGACACCGCCGGGGCCTTCCCCAAGGTCGCCGCCCTGCTTCCGGACGCCGAGGGCACCCTCGCCGTCCGCGCGGTCTCCGTGCCGTCCTGGCACCCCACGGTGGCGCTCACCGGCGCCACCTGCCTGGCGGCGGCCGCCGCGGTCGAGGGGACCGTGCCCCACCTGCTGGCCGGTGAGACCGGGCTGCCGGAGGGCGGCACGCTCGCCCTGCGCACACCGGGCGCCACGATCCGCGTCTCGGCCCGTACGAAGGGCGACCGGCGGAACCGCGAGCTGGCCTGGATCTCCGTCGCGGAGAAACAGGTCGACTACCGAGGAGAGATCGTTCCCGTCCCTGTTCCCGAGGAGTTGGCATGGCTTCCGCTGACAGCCTGACCCTGCCCGACGCACCGCTGTTCCCCCGGAGGACGCCCGTGATGCCGGCCCGCGGGCTGACCGCGCCGGTGCGCGAACGCCTCGCCGCGTGCGCGCGAGCCGCCGACGCCGGCGGTGAGCCCGACCTGGAGGCCGTGGCCCTGCTGCGCGACAGCGGACTGCTCGGCCTGGCCCTGCCCTACGAGTACGGGGGCGCGGGCACCGACGCGGAGGGGCTGAACGCGGCGGTCGAGCAGGTGGCCCGCGTCAACGCCTCCGCCGCCATCATGCTCTTCCAGCACTACGCGGTCAGCCGGCGCGTCCTGGAGCACGGTGACGCGGCCCTGCGGCAGCGGCTGCTGCCGCGGCTCGCGCACGGCGACTGGCTCGCCGCCTCCGCGTGGAGCGAGACCGGCGCGGGCGCGAACAAGAAGCAGCTGTCCACGACGGCCCGCCGCACCCCCGACGGCGGCTGGGTCCTCGACGGCGCCAAGTCCTTCACCACCAGCGCCGGGGTGGCGGACGTCTACCTGGTGCTGGCCCGGACGGAGTCCGCCGCGCCGGACGCCGCCCCCGAGACCGGATACGGCGCCGCCGGGCAGACGTTCTTCCTGGTCCAGGCCGACAACCCGGGTCTGGAACCGGACACTTCGCTGCGGCTGACCGGCATGCGCGGCTCGGCGACCGGTTTCGTCTCCTTGCACGACTGCCACGTCCCCGACACCGCCCGCCTCGGCCCGGTGGGCGCCGCCGCCTCCATCATCGCCGGCGTCCGCGACAGCGGCGCCACCCTCGGCGCCGTCGCCGTGGGCCTGGCCCAGGCCGCGCTCGACCTCGCCCACGCGCACGCCGAGCGGCGCGGCCTGCTGGTCCAGCAGGCCGTCCGGCACCGGCTGGTGGACCTCTCCACCGAGGTCGAGGCCGCCCGTGCCGTCGTCGAACGCGCCGGACGGCGCAGCGCCGCCGACCCCGGCATGGCGACGCTGCACTCCAAGCTCTTCGCCTCCGCCGCGGCCGACCGGGTCGTCGCCGCCGTCGAGCAGATGCTCGGTTCGGCCGGCTACGTCGCCGCGCACGAGATCAACCGCTACGGACGCGACGTCCGCGCCGTCGCGCTGATGGGCCCGACCAACGACCTCTGCAAGGAACTGGTGAGCCTGACATGGAACAGCTGACCGACACACCCGCCGACCTGATCGTCGAAGGCGGCCGCCTCGTCACCCCCGACGGCGTCCGCGAAGGAGCCGTCGTGATCCGCGACGGCCGCGTGGCCGGCCTGCCCGCCCCCGGCGAGCCGCTGCCCGCCGGCCCGCGCCTGGACGCCCGGGGCCGTTACGTGCTCCCCGGCCTCATCGACTCCCACGTCCACTTCCGCGTCCCCGGCCTGGAGTACAAGGAGGACTGGGAGCACGGCAGCCGGGCCGCCCTCGTCGGGGGCGTGACCACCGTGCTCGACATGCCCAACACCCGCCCGCCGTCCCTGGACGAGGCCGCCCTGCTGGACAAGGCCGACCTGATAGCCGGCCGTTCCTGGGTCGACCACCGCTTCCACCTGGGGGCCGACCCCGACCGCCCCGAGCTCCTGGCTGACGTGGACCCGCGCGTCGCGACCTCCGCGAAGGTCTTCATGGCCGGCCACCACACCGCGCCGGTCGTCTTCCGCGACGGCGAGCAGTTGCGCCGGGCCTTCGCCGCCGCGGCCCGCGGTGGCGTGCGGCTGGTCCTGCACGCCGAGGACCAGCACGTCTTCGACCTCCTCGACGCGGGTTCGGGCCTGGGCCGGCCGGACTCCTACGGCCAGTACGAGCCGCACCGGCCGCGCTCCGGCGGCATCGTCGCCGTGGCCCGGGTGGTGCGCCTGGTGCGCGAGTACGGCACGAAGGCGCACATCCTCCACGTGTCCTCGGCGGAGGAGGCCGACCTGCTCTCGGCGGCGGCCGCGGAAGGGCTGCCCCTCACCTTCGAGGTGACCGGCCACCACCTGTCGTTCACCCATGACGACACCACCCGGCGCGGCCCGCGCACCCGGCTCTCGCCGGCCATCCGGGACAGCCGTGACCAGCGGCGCCTGTGGCGGGCGGTGCTGGAGGGCGAGGCCGCCACCATCGGCAGCGACCACGCTCCGCACACGGTGGAGGAGAAGAACCGCCCGCCGGCCGAGGCGCCGCCCGGACTGCCCGGCGTGCAGGAGCTGGCCACGGCCGTGTGGACCGGTCTGCGGATGCGGGACACCGCGCCGGACGAGGCGGCCGCCCACCTCGCCCGGCTCATGGGGGACGGGCCCGCCCGGCTCTTCGACCTGCCCGGCAAGGGACGCCTGGTGCCGGGCGCGGACGCCGACCTGGCCCTGCTGGACCCGGACGAGCGCTGGCAGTTCTCGGCGCGCGACGTCCGGTCGCTGTGCGGCTGGTCGGCGTACGAGGGCTGGACGTTCACCGGCCGCTTCACCACCACGCTGAAGGACGGCCGGGTCGTCTGGGACCTGCGCGAGGGGTTCACCGGCAGGCCCTCGGGGCGCTGGCTGCGGGGCGCCGCCCGTCCGCTGGAGGCGGCCCGGTGACCGGGACCCTGCTCGCCGGCCGGCCGGCCCACGGCACGGCGCGGGAGGTGGCCGAGGCGTTCCGCGCGGCGATGTCGGCCATGGCCGCTCCCGTCACCCTCGTCACCTGCTACGACGACCAGGGCGCGGCACGCGGTCTGACGGCCAGCGCCGTGGCCTCCCTGTCCCTGGACCCGCCGCTGTTCCTCGTCTGCCTGGACCGGCGCTCCCGTACGCACGACGCCCTGACCGGCGCCGACGCCTTCACCGTCCACCTCCTGGCGCCGGGCGACGAGCACCTCGTCGCCGGCTTCACCCGGCCGCTGGAGGAACGCTTCGACGGCATGGCACTGGCGGCGGACCCCCATCCGGCGCCGGTGCTGCGCGACGCGGCGCTGACCCTGCGCTGTCTGCGCCACGACCTGCTGGAAGGAGGTGACCACACGATCCTCGTGGGCCGGGTCGCCGGCGTCGACGGCGACCCGGGCCGGGCGGGCGGCCTGCTCTGGCACCGGCGGGGCTTCGCGCACGCGCGCCGCCCGTGATCCGCCCGCTCCCGCGCGCCGCGGAGCCGTCCCGCCCGGTGCCGACGACCGGCTGCGGCGCGTTCCACCGCACGGCCCGGCCCCGGGACGGCACGGCGGGGCAGGGCATCGCCGTGAGCACGACGCCCACGGACCGCACCTCCGTGGGCGTCGGCTCCGCCGCCCCGCCCCGCCCCGGCGTCACCTGATCAGAACGGACGACATCGAACTGCGCCGAAGCCCTGCGCGTCCGTTCACCACAGGCGAGCATTAAGGTGCGATCCGAAGGATGTACACATCCGTCCGCATACCGGAGCGGCAGGCTCAGGACACGTGCAGCGCACGGGAAGGGAACGAAGCCGTGCATGGCGAGTACAAGGTGCCCGGCGGCAAGCTGGTCGTCGTGGATCTGGATGTCGAGGACGGTGTCCTGCGCAACGTACGGGTCGCCGGGGACTTCTTCCTGGAGCCGGACGAAGCGATCCTCGCGATCAACGCGGCCCTTGAGGGGTCGTCCTCGTCGACGGACGCCGCAGGGCTGGCCGCCCGGATCACGGCGGCGCTGCCGGAGTCGACCGTGATGTTCGGGCTGACGGCAGAGGGCGTCGGCATCGCCGTGCGGCGCGCTCTGGCCCACGCGACCGAGTGGAGCGACTACGACTGGCAGCTGGTGCACGGGGAGCCGCAGGCGCCGGCCCTGCACATGGCGCTGGACGAGGTGATCACCGCCGAGGTGGCCGCCGGGCGGCGAGCCCCGACCCTGCGGGTGTGGGAGTGGGCCTCGCCCGCCGTGGTGATCGGCAGCTTCCAGTCCCTGCGGAACGAGGTGGACCCCGAAGGGGCCGCGAAGCACGGGATGACCGTGGTCCGCCGCATTTCCGGCGGTGGGGCCATGTTCGTGGAGCCCATGAGCACGATCACGTACTCCCTGTCCGTGCCGGAGTCCCTGGTCTCGGGCCTCTCCTTCGCGGACAGCTACGCCTACCTCGACGACTGGGTGCTCGGTGCGCTCGGCGACATGGGCATCAAGGCCTGGTACCAGCCCCTGAACGACATCGCCACCGAGGCCGGCAAGATCGCCGGTGCGGCCCAGAAGCGCGTGGTGGGCCCCGAGGGCGGTCCTGGAGCCGTCCTCCACCACGTGACGATGTCCTACGACATCGACGCCGACAAGATGCTCGAGGTGCTGCGCATCGGCAAGGAGAAGATGTCCGACAAGGGCACCAGGAGCGCAAAGAAGCGTGTCGACCCGCTCCGCCGGCAGACGGGCCTCGCGCGGGAGCAGGTCATCGAGAACATGATCGCCTCCTTCCGCAACCGCTACGGGCTGACCACCGGCGAGGTCACGGCGGAGGAGATGGCCCGCGCGGAGGAACTGGTGCGGACGAAGTTCGCGACCGAGGAGTGGACCGCACGCGTGCCGTGAACGCCGTGCCCCGCCGGGTGCCGCCTCGCACACGGCAGGGCACGGTCGCGGGCCCGCGCGACGGCCCCGGCGCGGCGCCGCACCACGTGACGACGTCGTACGACGTCGGCGCGGACAAGATGCTCGAGGCGCCGCGCATCGGCGGGGAGGGGCTGTCCGACGAGGGCACCAGGAGCGCGGAGAAGCGGGTGGGCCCGTCTCGCGCGGCGGACCGGTCCGCCGCGCGGGCGGTCATCGACCGGAATGGGTCGCCCGGGTGTCCTGACGCTCAAATCCCCCTATTCGCAGAGGAAAAGCGGCAAGCGGCCACCGATGCGGAACCGCCCCGTCACCACGCGCCTACGGAGCGAGTTGAGCCCTTCCGCACCCTGACGAAGCGTGTGACACTGGCGTCCCGTCCGCAGTGCGGACCCCTTCCGCACCGTCCCTCACGAGAAGTGCGCCGTGCGTTCCTTTCCTCTGCCGATCGCCCTGACCGCCCGTCTGTCCCCGGTGATCGTCCTCGCCGCGGCCGGATGGGCGCTGTCCTCCGGTCCGTCGGCCGCACCCGAGGCCTCCGAGAAGAAGCCGGCCGAGAAGACCGCCACGCAGTCCCCCACCGCCCCGTCCGAGACGCAGGCGGTGAAGACGTACGCCGCGGCGCCCGCGCCGTGCGACGCGCTGTCCGCCAGGACCGTCAAGTCCCTTGTGCCGGGCGCCAAGACGGCCGGCAAGGAGATACCGTCCACGGACTCCGGCCTGCGCCGTACCTGCTCGTGGAACGCCCTCGAGGAATACGAGTACCGCTGGCTCGACGTGTCCTTCGAGGTGCTGGACACCGACGAGGCCGCGGAGCAGTCGTACGACGGGCGGCTGGAGGAGAAGAGCGGCGGGGGCGCCGTCCCGGGGGTCGGGGACGCGGCGTACTCGGTCGTGAACCTCACCACCGAGGACGGGCAGGAGACGCGTGAGGGCGTCGTGGTGGCGCGGACCGCCAACGCGCTGGTGATCGTCACGTACAACGGCAGCGACTTCGAGTCGAAGAAGGCGCCGGACGCGGGCGAGATCAACAAGGGCGCGATCAAGGCCGCCAAGGAAGCGGTGGCCGCGCTGCAGAAGACGCAGGGCTGATCCGGAACCGATGGTTCCGTGACATCTGTCACAGCGGGCAGGCGATCTGACCGGGTCGCTTAGTAGACGCGGCGGCGGCGACATGGGGGACTTGTCCGGCTTGACGGGAAAGTGCACCGGGCCCGCACGGACGGCGGGCCGGCCGGGACCCGGGGTCCCCCGCTTCGTCGCCGCGCGCCGCTTTCTGACGCGGCGGCAGACGGTCCGGGCGGCCCCGCACGGACCGCCCGGCACGCTCCCCCGCCCGTCGCAAGACCCCCAGGGGACTACGAGGCCGGGTAGTACATGAGCCCTTTGCGCTCCGCGCCGGGCCGTCCCAAGAATGACCAGCCTCCGCACACCAGGGGTGAGGTCACGTATGGGAAAGCATCGCCATCAGCAGCAGTACCGGCGGACGGTCGTCGCCGCGGTCGTCGTCGGCGTCATAGGCATACCCTCGGTCGCCATGGCCTGCACCGACTGGCCGGACGGCGGACAGCGGGAGGACCGCGCCACCTCGGCGCCGTCCGCCGGCGAGGACCGCTGGGACGGGCCCGGCTGGTACAGCCGCTGGAGCGGCAAGCACCACGGCGACCCCACGCCCGTCGCGCCGGGCTCCCCCAGCGCCTCCGCCGGGCCCTCGAAGGACGCCCGCGAGCACCACGGCGGCAAGCACCACGGCGGCAAGCCCTCACGGCAGCCGGAGAAGCAGGCCACCAGGCCGGCCACCTCGGCCCCCTCCACCACCACGGCCGCCCCGGAGTCCACCCCGGCCGCCCCGAAGCCCTCGACGGCGGCTCCCGCGCCCACCACGGCCGCCCCGGAGCCCTCGACGGCGGCCCCCGCCGCCCCCGAGCCCACGACCGCCGCGCCGAAGCCCACCGCCACGGCGTCCGGCGCCGTCGCCCGGGTCGTGGAGCTGGTCAACGCCGAGCGCGCCGAGGCCGGCTGCTCCCCGGTGACGGCCGACGCCGCCCTGAACACGGCCGCGCAGCGGCACAGCGAGGACATGGCGTCGACCGGCGCCATGTCGCACACCGGCTCGGACGGGTCCGACCCCGGTGAGCGCATCACCCGTGCCGGGTACGCCTGGAGCACGTACGGCGAGAACGTCGCCCACGGTTACTCCACGCCCGAGCAGGTGATGCAGGGCTGGATGACCAGCCCCGGCCACAAGGCGAACATCCTCAACTGCTCGTTCGAGGAGATCGGCGTCGGCCTGTCCGGCACCTACTGGACGCAGGACTTCGGCACCGCCCGCTGACCGGTTCAGCCGCCGAGCGCCGGGATGATCTCCGCGCCGTACGCGTCGATCGTCGTCTCCTGCGCGTCGTGCATGTCGTACACCGCGAACTGGCCGACGCCCAGGTCGCGCAGCGCACGGAGCTTCTCGATGTGCGCCTCGGGCGGGCCGAGCAGGCAGAAGCGGTCCACGATCTCGTCGGGGACGAAGTCCGTGGACGGGTTCCCGGCCCGTCCGTGGTGGCTGTAGTCGTAGCCCTGGCGGCCCTTGATGTAGTCGGTGAGCGCCTCGGGGACCATCCCGGAGTGCTCGCCGTAGCGGGCGACCAGGTCGGCGACGTGGTTGCCGACCATCCCGCCGAACCAGCGGCACTGCTCGCGGGCGTGCGCCAGGTCGTCGCCGACGTACGCGGGGGCGGCGACGCAGACGGTGAGCGCGTCGGGGTCGCGGCCGGCCTCGGCGGCGGCGTTCCGCACGGCCTTCACCATCCACTCGGTGAGGAACGGGTCGGCGAGCTGGAGGATGAAGCCGTCGGCCTTCCGCCCGGTGAGGGCGAGCGCCTTGGGGCCGTAGGCGGCCGTCCAGACCGGCAGTTCGCCGTCGCGCACCCACGGCAGCCGCAGCCGCTGTCCGTCGACCTCGGCCTCGCGTCCCTCGGCGAGGTCGCGGATCGCGTCGATCGCCTCGCCGAGCCGGGCGAGGGTGGTGGGCTCGCGTCCGGCGACGCGCATCGCGGAGTCGCCGCGGCCGATGCCGCACACGGTGCGGTTGCCGTACATGTCGTTGAGGGTGGCGAAGGTGGAGGCGGTGACCTCCCAGGTGCGGGTGCCCGGGTTGGTGACCATCGGGCCGACCCTGAGGGTCGTGGTGCGGGCCAGGATCTGGCTGTGGATGACGAAGGGTTCCTGCCACAGCACCGCCGAGTCGAAGGTCCACCCGTGGGTGAACCCGTTGCGCTCGGCGCGCTGCATCAGGCTGATCACCCGCGAGGCCGGCGGGTCGGTCTGCAGGACGAGGCCGAAGTCCATGCGCTCCGCTCCTAGGTGAGGTACTGGCAGGTGGAACGCGGGGTGTAGACGCCGTGCCCGGCGCGTCCGGTGTACTCCCGGTCGGTGATGACGGGGACTCCGCGCGAGAACACGGTCTCGACGCGGCCGGTGACCCGCTTGCCCTCGTACGCCGAGTAGTCGACGTTCATGTGGTGGGTGTCGGCGGAGATGACCTGCTCGGCCGCCGGGTCGTAGATCACGACGTCGGCGTCGGCGCCCGGCGCGACGGTGCCCTTCTTCGGGTACAGGCCGAACATCCGGGCCGGGGCGGCGCAGGCGATCTCGATCCAGCGGCGGCGGGTGAGGCGTCCGTCGAGGACGGCCTGGTGGAGGAGGTCCATGCGGTTCTCGACGCCCGGCAGCCCGTTGGGGATCTTGGAGAAGTCGCCGCGGCCGAGCTCCTTCTGGCCGGTGAAGCAGAAGGGGCAGTGGTCGGTGGAGACCACCTGGAGGTCGTCGGTGCGCAGGCCCCGCCAGAGCGCCGCCTGGTGCTCCCTGGGTCGCAGGGGCGTGCTGCACACGTACTTGGCGCCCTCGAAGTCCGGCTCGGCGAGGTTGTCGGTGGACAGGAACAGGTACTGCGGGCAGGTCTCCCCGAAGACGGGCAGCCCGTCGTCGCGGGCGCGGGCCAGTTCGGCGACGGCCTCGGCGGCGGAGACGTGCACGACGTACAGCGGGGCGCCGGCGACCTGGGCGAGCCGGACGGCGCGGTGGGTGGCCTCGGCCTCCAGGAGGGCCTTGCGCACCTCGCCGTGGTGGCGGGGGCCGGTCTCGCCGCGGGCCAGGGCCTGTGCGACGAGGACGTCGATGGCGATGCCGTTCTCGGCGTGCATCATGATCAGCCCGCCGTTGTCGGCGGAGCGCTGCATGGCGCGCAGGATCTGGCCGTCGTCGGAGTAGAAGACCCCCGGGTAGGCCATGAACTGTTTGAACGAGGTGACGCCCTCCTCCACGAGGAGGTCCATCTCCTTCAGCGTCTCGTCGGTGACATCCGAGACGATCATGTGGAAGGCGTAGTCGATCGCGCAGTTGCCCTCCGCCTTGGCGTGCCAGGCGTCCAGGCCCTCGCGCAGGCCGTGCCCGACGCTCTGCACGGCGAAGTCGACGACGGTGGTGGTGCCGCCCCAGGCGGCGGCCCGGGTGCCCGTCTCGAAGGTGTCGGAGGCGAAGGTGCCGCCGAACGGCAGCTCCATGTGGGTGTGCGCGTCCACGCCGCCCGGGATGACGTACTTCCCGGTGGCGTCGACGGTCCGCTCGGCGGTGAACGCCTCGGCGGCCGGGGTGCCGGAGGCGGCGAGGGCGGCGATGCGGCCGTCCTCCATCAGGACGTCGGCGTGGATCTCGTCGGAGGCGGTGATGACGAGTCCTCCGCGGATGACTGTGCGGGTGCTCATGTCCGGGTCGCTCCTCGAGGTGGTCCGTGCGGGTCTTCCGTGCCTTGTCGTGATCGCGTCTTCCGTGCCTTGTCGCGCGCGTGCGGCGGCAGCCGCGGGTCGGTACGGCCCCGCGCCCCCGGGCCGGCCGCTGTCGCCGGGGCGGGAGGAGGACCTCCGCCGGACCTCCTCGGCCTGCGGAAGGCGGGTCCCGCGGTACGCGCCGGGCAGCCGCCGCCGTGTCGGTGCCGGGCTACTGGATGCTCCTCAGGGCATCCTCGAGGATCGCGGCGCCCTCCTCGGCCTCCGCGACGTTCAGGGACAGCGGCGGGGCGATGCGCAGGGCGCTGGTGTCGTGGCCGCCGCCCTTGCCGATGAGCAGGCCGCCGGCGCGGGCCGCCTCCAGAACGGCGGACACGGCGTCGGGGTCGGCCTCGTCGGTGCCGGGCTTCGTCAGCTCGATGCCGATCATCAGGCCGCGTCCGCGCACCTCCCGAACGGCCGGGACGTGCGCGGCGGCGGCCCGCAGCCGTTCGATGAGCAGGCCGCCGACCCGGCGCGCGTTGCCCTGGAGATCGTGCTCCAGCAGGTAGGTGAGGTTGGCGAGGCCCGCCGCCATGGTGATCTGGGTGCCGCCGAACGTGGAGATGCTGTTGGCGTCCAGGCAGTTCATGATCTCGGCGCGGGCCACGACCCCGCCGATGGACATGCCGTTGCCGATGCCCTTGGCGAAGGTCAGGATGTCGGGCGGTCCGCCGCGGCCGTGCGCCTGCCAGCCCCAGAAGTGCTCGCCGGTGCGACCCCAGCCGGTCTGCACCTCGTCGGAGATCCACAGGATGCCCCGCTCGTGCAGCACCTCGCGGAACGCCGCGTAGAGGCCGTCGGGCGGTGAGGTGAAGCCGCCGACGCCCTGGATCGGCTCGGCGATCAGCGCGGCGGGCGGGCGGGCGTGGCCGAGGAGGTCCTTGAGGTCGTCGACGCACGCGGCGACGAAGTCGTAGTCGTCGAGGTGGGCGAACGGGCCCCGGGTGCGCACCCCGCCGTGCACGTACAGCGTCTGCAGCGGGGACAGGGAGGTCGGGGACCAGCCGCGGTTGCCGGTGACGCCGACCGCGCTGAAGGAGCGGCCGTGGTAGCTGTTGCGCATCGCCAGGATCGTGTTGCTGCGCCGGTGGGTGGTGGCGAGCAGCAGGGCGGTGTCGTTGGCCTCGGTGCCGGAGGTGGTGAAGAAGACCCGGGCGTCGGGGATGCCGCTGAGCTTGGCGATCCGTTCGGCGAGGTCCACCATCGGCCGGTTGAGGTAGAGGGTGGAGGAGTGGATGATCCGCCCGGCCTGTTCGGTCACCGCCTTGGCGACCTCGGGCAGGGCGTGGGCGGTCATGGTGGTGAGGATGCCGCCGAAGAAGTCCAGGTAGCGGTTGCCCCGGGCGTCCCAGACGTGGCGTCCCTCGCCGTGGGTGATCTCGAGGGGCTCGTCGTAGTAGAGGGCGAGCCAGTCGGGCAGCACGGCGCGGTGGCGGCCGAGCAGGTCGTCGGTCACGGGCGCACCAGCCCCTCGTAGGCGTCGGGGCGGCGGTCGCGGTAGAAGGCCCACTGCTGCCGCACCTCGTCGATGAGGCCGAAGTCGAGGTCCCGGACCACCAGTTCCTCCTCGCTGCCGCTGGCGACGTCGCCGACGAACCGCCCGCGCGGGTCGACGAAGTAGCTGGTGCCGTAGAAGTCGTTGTCGCCGTACTCCTCGACGCCCACGCGGTTGATGGCGGCGACGAAGTACTCGTTGGCGACGGCCGCCGCCGGCTGTTCCAGCTGCCACAGGTACGCCGACAGACCGCGGTGCGTGGCCGACGGGTTGTAGACCAACTGGGCGCCGTTGAGGCCGAGTTGCCGCCAGCCCTCGGGGAAGTGGCGGTCGTAGCAGATGTAGACGCCGACCTTGCCGACGGCGGTGTCGAAGACGGGCCAGCCGAGGTTGCCCGGGCGGAAGTAGAACTTCTCCCAGAAGCCCTTGACCTGCGGGATGTGGTGTTTGCGGTACTTGCCGAGGTAGGTGCCGTCGGCGTCGATCACGGCGGCGGTGTTGTAGTAGTGACCGGACTGCTCGACCTCGAAGACGGGGGCGACGACGACCATGCCGGTCTCGCGGGCCAGGTCCCGCATCCGGCGGACGGTCGGGCCGTCCGGGACCTCCTCGGCCCAGCGGTAGTGCTCGGCGTCCTGGACCTGGCAGAAGTAGGGGGCGTTGAACACCTCCTGGAACCCGATGACCTTCGCGCCCCGCCGGGCCGCCTCGCGGGCGTGCTCCTCGTGTTTCGCCAGCATGGACTCGGTGTCGCCGGTCCAGGTCGCCTGGACCAGGGCGGCTGTTACGACGTTGGGCATGAGCTGCTGCTCCTTCGACGCGACGTCAGCGCCTCTACGCCCGGGGAAACGGCCATAGAGGGACGAACGTAAGCCTCCCGGGCGGCCTTGCCAAGACCATCGTCGTACGGCCCGTGGAGTCGATCGTGATTGACACCCCTGTGGGCGAGCGCGGCCGGCCACCGGCCCCCGGTCAGGCGGCCGGGCCCGCGGGGCGTGCGGCGCGCGGGGCGTGCGGCGCGTCCCGGCGCCGCTCCGCCGACACGGCCCGGCGGCCGTCAGCGGCGACGGCGCCAGCCGTCCGGGTCCGGTGCCGCCGCGCGGGCGGCGTCCCGCGGGGTGCGCGTCCGGACACGGGCGCCGAACGGAGCCCGCAGCTCGCGGCGGCGGGAGCCGTCCGCCGGCGCGAGGGCGGCGTGCCCGGCCCCGTCGGCCGGACGACTCCCTGCCGCGAGACCCGCCGCCGGACCTTCCGGCAGTTGTTCCGCAGCCGTGGCCGACTCCCGCCGGCCCTCGGAGTGCTCGATTCCGTGGACAGCACCCGGGTGGGGCACGGTGACGCTCCGGTGAGTCCTCCGGCAGGGCGCCGGCCGGCACCGGCCCGACCCGCCCCGCTCAGGCCGCGATCGACGCGTCCGCGGTGTCCGGCACGTCCGGCGTCTCCGGCGCGCAGCGCCCGATCAGCTCGTCCATCGACAGCCCGAGCGTCCCGGCCAGCGCGGCCACGGTGAAGAACGCGGGGGTCGGCGCCCGCCCCGTCTCGATCTTGCGGAGCGTCTCCGGGGAGATGCCGGCGCTCGCGGCGACGTCCGCCATGCTGCGGGCTCCGCGCGCCTCGCGCAGCAGCCTGCCGAGCCGCTCACCGCGTTCGCGCTCTTCCGGGGTCAAGGGGGTGCGCACCATGACACCCATTCTAATACCGGTATAGTAATTGGCATGGTGGAGCTGAAGACCGACGCATCGATCGATGCCATGTACGAGACCGGCCAGGTCGTCGCGAACGCGCTGACGGCCGTACGGAAGGCCGCTGACGTGGGCGTTTCCCTGCTGGAGCTGGACGAGGTGGCGAGGGAGGCGCTGAGCGCGGCGGGCGCGACGTCGCCGTTCCTGGGGTACCGGCCCTCGTTCGCGCCGACCCCGTTCCCCGCCGTCATCTGCGCGTCGGTCAACGACGCGATCGTGCACGGCATCCCGAACGGGTACCGGCTGCGCGACGGGGACCTCGTGTCCATCGACTGCGGCGCCCACCTGGGCGGCTGGGCGGGCGACTCGGCGATCAGTTTCGTCGTGGGCTCCGCGCGTCCGGCGGACGCCCGGCTGATCGAGACGGCCGAGCGGGCGCTCGCGGCCGGCACGGAGGCGGCGGTGGTCGGCAACCGCATGGGCGACATCGCGCACGCCATCGGCACGGTGTGCCGGGGCGCGGGCTACGGGATCATGGAGGACTTCGGCGGCCACGGCATCGGCCGGCGCATGCACGAGGACCCGCCCGTGCCGAACGAGGGCCGGCCGGGCCGCGGGATGCCGCTGCGGCACGGCATGGTCCTGGCGATCGAGCCGATGCTGATCGCGGGCGGCCGGGACACCTACCGCACCGACCCGGACGGCTGGACCCTCCGCACGACCGACGGCAGCCGCGCGGCCCACGTCGAGCACACGGTCGCCATCACGGAGGCGGGCCCCCGGGTGCTGACGGCGCGGAACTGAGGCGGGCTCCGGCACCGATGCGCGCCGTGCCACGCCCCTCCGGCGGCGAAGGGCTCGCACGGCAAGGGCGCCCGCACCCCTGGGAGACGCCCCGCCACCCCTCGACGGACTGGGACGGAGCCGGACGGCGGCGCTCCCCGGGCCACGGACGCCCCGGTGCGGGCGGCACCCCCTCGCGGCGGCCGCCCGCGCCCGGTGCCGCCCCGCCGGGCGTGCCCGGACACCGCGGATCTGGACATGCCCGCCTCGACCGATCGTGTCATCGTGGGCATGAGCGCGCCCCGCCCGGGTTACCCGGCCCCGGCACGTCGACCCAGCGAAGGAACGGATGACGATGACGAGTGGTTTCGTCGGCCCGGAGGGTGACCCGTTCGCAGAATTCCTCGCCCGCTTCTTCGGCGGGCAGCGCCCCCGTCAGATCGACATCGGCAGGCTTCTCAGCCAGCCCGCCCGGGAACTCGTGCGCGGCGCCGCCCAGTACGCGGCCGAGCACGGCAGCCGTGACCTGGACACCCAGCACCTGCTGCGCGCCGCCCTCTCCGCCGAGCCGACCCGGAGTCTGCTCAGCCGCGCGGGCGCGGACCCGGACTCGCTGGCGTCCCAGATCGACGACCGGTCGGGACCCGTGCAGCACCCTCCCGGCGAGGCCCCGCCGCCGACCTCGCTGTCCCTGACGCCCGCCGTCAAACGGGCGCTGCTGGACGCGCACGAGATGGCCCGGGCGAGCGGCGCCGGTTACATCGGCCCGGAGCACGTGCTCAGCGCCCTCGCCGCCAATCCCGACTCGGCGGCCGGGCACATCCTCAACGCGGCCCGTTTCGCCCCGTCCGGCCCGCCGGAGGCGCCGGAGGCCCAGCAGCCCCGCACCGAGCGCCCCCGGCCCGCGACGGGCACGCCGACGCTGGACAAGTACGGCCGTGATCTCACCGAGCTGGCCCGGGAGGGCCGGATCGACCCGGTGATCGGGCGGGACACGGAGATCGAGCAGACCGTCGAGGTGCTGTCCCGGCGCGGCAAGAACAACCCGGTGCTGATCGGCGACGCGGGGGTCGGCAAGACCGCCGTGGTGGAAGGACTGGCCGAGCGGATCGCCGAGGGGGACGTGCCCGACATCCTGCTCGGCCGCCGCGTGGTCGCCCTGGACCTGACCGGCGTGGTCGCCGGCACCCGGTACCGGGGCGACTTCGAGGAGCGGATGAACAACCTCGTCGACGAGATCCGCGCCCACTCCGACCAGCTGATCGTCTTCATCGACGAGCTGCACACCGTGGTCGGCGCGGGAGGAGGCGGCGAGGGCGGCTCCATGGACGCGGGCAACATCCTCAAGCCGGCCCTGGCGCGCGGCGAGCTGAACATCGTCGGCGCGACGACCCTGGAGGAGTACCGGCGGATCGAGAAGGACGCGGCCCTGGCCCGCCGCTTCCAGCCGATCATGGTGCCGGAGCCGACGCCCTCGGACACGGTCGAGATCCTGCGCGGCCTGCGCGACCGCTACGAGGCGCACCACCAGGTCCGCTACACCGACGAGGCGCTGGTGGCGGCCGTGGAGCTGTCCGACCGCTATCTCAGCGAGCGGCGGCTGCCGGACAAGGCGATCGACCTCATCGACCAGGCGGGCGCCCGGGTGCGGCTGCGGGCGCGCACCAAGGGCACCGACGTCCGCGCGATGGAGCGTGAGGTCGAGCAGCTGACCTGCGACAAGGACCAGGCGGTCGCGGACGAGCAGTACGAACAGGCCATGCGGCTGCGGGACCGCATCACGGAGCTGAAGGAGCGCATCGCGCAGGCCGGCGGCGGCGACGAGGTCGACGAGGGCCAGAGCCTGTGGGTGGACGCCGAGGCGATCGCCGAGGTGGTGGCCCGGCAGACGGGCATCCCGGTCAGCCGGCTCACCGAGGAGGAGAAGGACCGTCTGCTGGGCCTGGAGCAGCACCTGCACCAGCGGGTGGTGGGCCAGGAAGAGGCCGTACGGGTCGTCTCGGACGCCGTGCTGCGCTCCCGCGCGGGCCTGTCCAGCCCGGACCGGCCGATCGGCAGCTTCCTGTTCCTCGGCCCGACGGGCGTCGGAAAGACGGAGCTGGCGCGGGCGCTCGCCGAGGCGCTGTTCGGCAGCGAGGACCGGATGGTGCGGCTCGACATGAGCGAGTACCAGGAGCGGCACACGGTGAGCCGTCTGGTGGGCGCCCCGCCCGGCTACGTGGGTCACGAGGAGGCCGGGCAGCTCACCGAGGTGGTGCGCCGGCACCCGTACTCGCTGCTGCTGCTCGACGAGGTGGAGAAGGCGCACCCGGACGTTTTCAACATCCTGCTGCAGGTGCTGGACGACGGCCGGCTGACCGACTCGCAGGGCCGCACGGTGGACTTCTCCAACAGCGTCATCGTGATGACCAGCAACCTCGGTTCCGAGGCCATCACCCGGCGCGGCGCCACCCTGGGCTTCGCGACGGGCGGCGCGGAGGCCGACGAGGAGGCGCGGCGGGAGCAGATCCTGCGGCCGCTGCGGGAGCACTTCCGGCCCGAGTTCCTCAACCGGATCGACGAGATCGTGGTGTTCCGCCAGCTCACCGCGGGGGAACTGCGGCAGATCACCGACCTGCTGCTGGAGAGCACCCGCCGCCGGCTGAAGGGGCAGGGCATCACCGCCGACTTCACCGACGCGGCCGTGGACTGGCTCGCCGAACGCGGCTACGAACCGGAGTACGGCGCCCGCCCGTTGCGCCGCACCATCCAGCGGGAGGTGGACAACCAGCTGTCCCGGCTGCTGCTGGACGGCCAGGTGAAGGAGGGCGGCCGGGTGACGGTGGACACGCAGGACGGACGCCTGACGTTCCGCACGCGGGAGACGCCGACGCCGGAGCTGTGACAGCTCGCACGGCTCGGCCCGGCGCCCCTCGCGGGGGGGGGTGCCGGGCCGACGGTTGTGACCGGCCATCGCTCCGGGTGGACCTGACCACCGCTCCGGGTGGACGGCTACCGCTCCGGGTGGACGGCTACCGCTCCGGGTGGACGACCATCGCCGAGCCGCCGCCCCTGCGGGTCTTCTCCGCCGCGGCGAGCCAGGCGCCGCCGGGCAGCCGCTGCACGCCGGTGGTCGCGCCGATCTCCGGGTTCTCCCGGAAGGAGTGCCCGATGGCTTCCAGGCGCTGCCTCAGTCCGCTGTCGTACAGGCCCGGTTCGAGTTCGGTCCGGGCGGCGTTGCGCTGGCTGGCGCGCGGCGCGGCGATCGCGTCGACGAGGGGCAGGCCCCGGTCGAGGAAGCCGGTGAGGGTCTGCAGCACGGTGGTGATGATGGTCGCGCCGCCGGGTGAGCCGAGCGCCACCACCGGCCGGTCGTGCCGGTCGAGCACGATCGTCGGCGCCATGGACGAGCGGGGCCGCTTGCCGGGGCCGGGCAGGTTCGGGTCGTGCACGGCAGGGTTCGCCGGGGCGAAGGAGAAGTCCGTCAGCTCGTTGTTGAGCAGGAACCCGCGTCCGGGCACGGTGATGCCGCTGCCGCCGGTCTGCTCGATGGTGAGCGTGTAGGAGACGACGTTGCCCCACCGGTCGGCGGTGGTCAGATGCGTGGTGCTCTCACCCTCGTACGTCGTCGGCGCGGCCGTGCCGCCCTTCGCGCACGGCTTCGGGTCGCGGGGGTCGCCGGGGGCGAGCGGGCTGGTGAGGACGGCGTCGTCCTCGATCAGGCAGGCGCGGGAGTCCGCGAACCGCTGCGACAGCAGTTCCTCGGTCGGCACGTCCTCGAAGGCGGGGTCGCCGACCCAGCGGCCCCGGTCGGCGAACGCGATCCGGCTCGCCTCGATGAAGCGGTGCAGGTAGCGCGTGTCGCTCGCCCTCGACAGGTCGGTGCGCTCCAGGATGTTGAGGGCCTCGCCGACCGTCGTGCCGCCGGAGGACGACGGCGCCATGGAGTAGACGTCGAGGCCGCGGTAGGAGGTCTTCGCCGGCGGCTGGGACTTCGTGCGGTAGGCGGCGAGGTCGCGCAGGGACAGGTCGCCGGGGCGGGCGTTCCAACCGGACGCCGGGTCCACGGGCGGCTTGCCGACCGTGTTCACGATGTCGCGGGCGATGCCGCCCCGGTAGAGGGCGTCGGCGCCCTCGCGGCTCAGCTCGCGGTAGGTGCGGGCCAGGTCGGGGTTCTTGAAGGTGGAGCCGACGGCGGGGAGTTCGCCGCCCGGCAGGAACAGCTCGGCGGTGTCGGGGAAGTACCGGAAGCGGGCCTCGTTGGCGGCGGTCTGCGCGCGGAACGTCTCGTCGACGGTGAAGCCGTCACGGGCGAGGCGTTCGGCGGGCCTGAGGACCGTGGCGAGGCTTCTCCTGCCCCACGTGTCGAGGGCGCGCTGCCAGGTGGCGGGGGTGCCGGGGGTGCCGACGGCGAGTCCGCTGCTGACCGCCTCGGCGAACGGGATCGGTGCGCCGTTCTCCAGGAAGAGGCCGGAGTCGGCGGTGAGCGGGGCGGTCTCGCGGCCGTCCAGGGTGTGCACGGTGCGCGACCGGGCGTCGTAGTAGACGAAGTAACCGCCACCGCCGATGCCGGCCGAGTAGGGCTCGGTGACGCCGAGCGCGGCGGCGGTGGCCACCGCGGCGTCGACGGCGTTGCCGCCCTTCCGCAGGACCTCGATGCCGACGGCGGTGGCGTCGGCGTCGACGCTGGAGACGGCGCCGCCGTGTCCGACGGCCACCGGCGTCTTGGGGGCCGGGCGGGTGTGGGGGGCTCGTTCGCCGTGGGGAGCGGGCGGCGCGGCCGCTCCCACCGAGACGACGGCGGTGGTGACCGCGAGGACAGCGAACTTCCGTGCGACAGGGCGACGCATCCGCACCTCCAGTAAAGGGCCGTGCGGGCAGCTTAGTTCGCTGCCATGCCCGCGTCAGGGAGGCCGTACGGGCGTGCCGCCGCGCGCGGCCGGGGGCGTACGGGAGCGGCCGGCGCCCGGGTGCACGGCCTCCGCGCCTCCGGTCCCGGTACATCCGCCGCCCCCGGCGGTGCCGGCGTGACCGCCTGCGGACGGCGACGTCCGGCACGACGAAAGGGCAGCCGCGCTTCCACCGGGACTCCGAGGCGGCCACGGCCCGGCCCTCGGTCCCTCATGTCCTGCTTCCTGCTCCGCGCGGCACGGCGCCCGCGTGCCTGTGCGGCGGGCGGGAGCGGAGGCCGGACCTCCTCGCTCCGGGCGGCCGAAGCGGTGGGCGGCCCAGGCCAGGGCCGCGGCGCCCACCGTCAGAAGGGCCGCGGCCTCCAGCAGGAGGGAGGGCTGCCGGCCGAACCACTCGATGCCCGCCGCCGCGTGCTCGGGCACCCGGAGGGCGATGCCCCGCCGGAGCAGGTCCACGCCGTGGGCGAGCGGGTTGACGGAGGCCAGGGCCTGCGCCCGGCCGGGCAGCGCGTGCAGCGGGAAGAAGGCGCCGGAGAGGAACAGCAGCGGCATCATCACCAGGCCGAGCAGCATGCCGAACACCTCGGGGCGGGCCAGGGTCACGGCGAGGGCCAGGGACAGGGCCGTGATGGTGAAGGAGGCCGACACCATGCAGGCGAGGAGCAGCGCCTGGAGGACCGGGTCGTAGGGCAGGCCGGCCGTTCCGGCGAGGGCCGGCAGGACGGCCCCCTGGACGGCGGCGACCGCGTCGTCGACGGCACGGGCGGCGTCGTACAGCGCCCACAGGCCGTCCCCCGCCCGCCGAAGTGCAGGCCGGGGCGGGTGGAGCGGGTGTCGGTGCGGGCCGCCGTCCAGTGGCCCGCCGTGGAGATCAGCTCCGGCAGACGCTCGTCGCCGGTGAGCTCGAAGTACCGGGTCAGAACCGCCAGGACGCCGGCCGCGCCCTGCTGCACGGTGCAGGGGCCGGTCTCTCCCGCCGGGGTGGACACGGGCCACAGGCGCCGCTCGCCCTGCGGGGTCATGGAGTCGACGAGGTGGTCCACGATGCCCGCCGCCACGGCCTGCGTCGCGTCGTGCCCGCCGTCCTCACGCGCCGGGGCGGTGACGGGGCGCACGGCGGAGGTCCGCCGCGTCCGGCGCAGGGCGGCGCGCGCCCGGGCCGGGTCCCAGTGCTCGGCGGGGTCGTCCCTCATCAGCCACTCAGAAGGGGGGACGCACGTCCGCCGAGCGAAGCGCCTTGCCCGGAGGCGGCCGAGGCGGACGCCTCCGGGGCGGGGCAGGACCGGGAGGGCACGCCGTCGCGAGCGGGAGGGCGCACCTCGAGGCGGGCGCGCGAGGGCGCCCCCGCAGGGGGCGTGGGCGGCACCACCCGTCCGGCGCGCAGCTGACCTTCTCCTCGCCTGCGGGCGACCGTGGTTCGGTCGCTGCCGCCGGGAGCAGTGATCTCCGGCTGCCGCCGGACGGGACCGGCCTGTGTGATCCGCCGCCCCGGCTGGGCGGGCGGTCCCCTCCCGGCGGCGACGTCCCCGCTTACGCCGCGAAGTCTCCTCCCCCACCGGGACGGAGGGAACATCGTAGTCGAGGTCCGGGTGGACAGGTTTCCGTACGTCATGGCAACCGCCGCAACATAACCGGGCAAGATCGCCAGAACGCCGCGACACGCACTTTCCGGACATAAGCCGTATTTACATCGGGTGACGGGGCGCGCGAGGGGGCGCGCACGTCAGCCTTCCGCCACCTCGGCGTAGAGCTGCGACAGTTGGGGCGCGCCGTCGGCCGCCCAGCGGTGTCCCGCGTCGACGACGTCGAACTCCCGTCCGCCGACGAGCCGTACGACCGGCTGTCCGTCGGGACGGAGGTCCCAGGCGGCGCCCGCCACGGTGCGCACGATCACGGTGCCCAGGTACAACCCCGCGTCGTTTCCCAGCCAGTCGGAGGCGTCCTCGTCGTCCCGCCATCTCGGGACCAGCTGGTCGAGGGCCTCCAGCGAGGCCGGACCGTCGTCCAGCCGGACCCCCTCCCGGTCCGCCTGGGAACGCAACAGGGCGCACTCGGCGAGGAGTTCGGCGAGCCCCTCCGGGCCGGGGAGCTCGTCCTTCCGGCGCCGCTTGCCCAGGAACGGGATCTTCATACTGCCAGCCTGTCATTCGAACCACCCCCCGCACCACAGGCGCGCGGGGTCCGCCGGCGGCAGGCCGGCCCTCGTCACACGTCCAGGTCGACCACGACCGGGGCGTGGTCCGAGGCGCCCTTGCCCTTGCGCTCCTCACGGTCGACGTAGGAGTCCGTGACCGCCTTGGCGAACGGCTCGTTGCCGTACACCAGGTCGATGCGCATGCCCCGGTTCTTGGGGAAGGCGAGCTGGCGGTAGTCCCAGTACGTGTACGGGTGGTCGTACTTGAGGGGGCGCGGGACCACGTCGGTCAGGCCGGTCTCGCGCAGGGAGGCGAGGGCGGCACGCTCGGCGGGGGTGACGTGGGTGGAGCCCTCGAAGGCGGCCCGGTCGTAGACGTCGTCGTCGGTCGGCGCGATGTTGTAGTCGCCGAGGACCGCGAACGGGCGGTCGCCCGCCGCGTCGCCCGCCACCGCCGCCTTCAGCGCCTCCAGCCACCGCAGCTTGTACGCGTAGTGGGGGTGCTCCACCTCCCGGCCGTTCGGCACGTAGACCGACCAGACGCGCACCGGGCCGCAGGTCGCGGAGACGGCGCGCGGCTCGGCGGAGCCGTCGTACCCCGGGTCGCCCGGGAGGCCCTTGACGACGTCCTCCAGGCCGACGCGGGAGAGCACCGCCACGCCGTTCCACCGGCCGGTGGCGTGGACCGCCGACTCGTAGCCCAGCTCGCGCAGCTGCTCCACGGGGAACTTGTCCTCGGCGACCTTGGCCTCCTGGAGGCACAGCACGTCCGTGCCGCTGCTCTCCAGCCAGGCCAGGAGCCTCGGCAGGCGGGCGGTGATCGAGTTCACGTTCCAGGTCGCGATGCGCATGCCTCACAACCTACCCGCCGCGTCCGACAACGCGCGGCGGGCGGTCGCCGCCTGTGGACGACCGCCCCGCGGTCAGAGCCGGACCGCGTCCCCAGGGGCCAGTCGCAGGTGTTCGGAGCCGCCGAGGGCGCCGATCTGGCGGTCGTAGATCGGGCGGGCGAGGTCGGTGAGCAGGGCGTCGTGGATGTCGTAGGCGCGCTGCGGACGTACCTCGCGGACGTAGTCGATCACCTCGGCGATCTTGTTCCAGGGCGCCATCACGGGCAGCATCAGCGTCTCGACCGGGTGGTCGGGGACGGTGAGCGCGTCGCCCGGGTGGAACAGCCTGCCGCCGTCGACGAGGTAGCCGACGTTGGTGATGCGCGGGATGTCAGGGTGGATCACCGCGTGCAGCTCGCCGTGCACCTGGACGTCGAAGCCGGCGGCGGTGAAGGCGTCGCCGTGGCCGACGGTGTGCACGCGGCCCGGAAACGCGGCGGAGATCTGGTCCGCGACCGCCTTCAGCGTCCAGATCCCGGCCGCCGGGTTGGCCTCCAGGGCGGTCCGCAGCCGGCCCTCGTCGAAGTGGTCCGGGTGCTCGTGGGTGACCAGCACCGCGTCCGCGCCGACGGCGGCGTCCTCCTCGCTGAACCCTCCGGGATCGATGACGAGGACCCGTCCGTCCTTCTCCAGCCGGACGCAGGAGTGCGACATCTTGATGAGCTTCATGGCTCCATCCTGCATCCGCGGCGCGGGGTGGCGTGCCGGGTGCAGGGGCCCGCGGCCGGGCACCGAGGACCGGAGGCCTGCGACCGGACGCCGCGGGGGACCTGCGACCGGGGTCAGGGAGCCGGGGTGCGGCCAGGGATCACTCCGGCGGGGTGGTCTCCTCGCGGATGACCTGCCGCGCCACGCGGAAGGCGCCGCTGGCGGCGGGGACGCCGCAGTAGACGGCCGCCTGGAGCAGCACCTCCTTGATCTCGTCCGGGGTGAGCCCGTTGCGCAGGGCGGCACGGGTGTGCACGGCGAGTTCGTCGAGGTGACCGCCCGCGACGAGGGCGGTGAGGGTGACGCAGCTGCGGGTGCGGCGGTCGAGGCCGGGGCGGTTCCAGACCTCGCCCCAGGCGTACCGGGTGACGAGCTTCTGGAAGTCCTCCGAGAAGGCGTCGGTCTGCTCCAGGATCCGGTCGACGTGCGCGTCGCCCAGCACCTCCCGGCGCACCTTGATGCCGGTGTCGTACGGGTCCGGGACGCCCTGCGCCTGCGGGGGCACGGCGGCCGGGGCGATCTCGGCGACGGGGGCGGGCTGCGGTGGGACGGCGGCCGGCGTCTGGGGCGGCCGGGGCGCGGCGGCGGGCAGCACGGTCTGGCCGGTGGCGGTCTCGGGGAGCGGCTGCCAGGCGGTGGAGAAGTGCCGGACCAGCAGGTCGGTGACGGCGGCCGGCTGTTCCACCGGCACCAGGTGGGAGGCGCCGGGCACGACGGCGAGCCGGGCGTCCGGGATGCCCGCGACGAGGGTGCGGGCCTCGGCGGGCCCGGTGACCTGGTCCTCCGAGCCCACGAGCACGAGGGTCGGGACGCCGACGCTGCCGAGTCCCGCCCGGACGTCGAAGGAGGCGAGCGCCTCGCAGGCGGCGATGTAGCAGCCGGGGTCGGTGGTGCGCACCATCTGCACGGACCACTCGGTGATCGCGGGCTGAGCGGCGGCGAACCCGCCGGTGAACCAGCGTTCGGGCGCCGAGCGGGCGATGGGGTCGAGGCCGTTGGTCCGCACGATCACGCCGCGCTGGCGGAACTCGTCGGCGGTGCCGAAGCGGGGCGAGGCGGCGATCAGCGCGAGCGACGCGAGGCGTTCCGGATGACGCAGGGCCAACTCGATCCCCACGGCGCCGCCGAGGGCGCAGCCGGCGTAGCCGAAGCGGTGCACGCCGAGGCCTTCGAGGGTGGCGAGCAGCCGGGTGGCGAGGTCGGTGACGGAGGCCGCGGGGTGGGCGGGGGCGCCGCCGTGCCCCGGCAGGTCGAACCGGAACACCCGCCACTGCCTCGTCAGTTCGGGGACCTGCCGGTCCCACATGTGCCATGTGGTACCCAGTGAGGGACCCAGGATCAGGACCGGAGCGTCTTCTGGCCCGTCAAAGCGGTATTGCAGGGTGTTCGGTGGTGTCTCACTCACGCCCCAGACCCTCTCACGTCTCACGGACGCCCCTATAACGCAGGGGTGCGGGAAACCGGTCTGACCAGGTTGAAGACCTCGCGGGCGGCATACCGCTTGAGACATCGGACGATCTCACGGCGGGTCTTGCCCTCCTGAGTGCGGCGTTCGTAGTACGCCTGGGTGCGCGGGTCGTGACGCAGCCGGGTGAAGACGATGCGGTGCAGGGCCGCGTTGGCCTGCCGGTCGCCGCCGTGGTTGAGCCGGCGCGTGCGCCGTCGGCCGGAGGAGTACTCGATGGGGCTGACTCCGCAAAGGGCGGCAAAGGACGCCTCAGTGTTCAGCCGCTCGGGATTGTCTCCCATGGTGATCAGGAGAGTGACGGCGCTGTCCGGACCGATGCCCACCGGTGTCAGTAGCTGTGGGGCGTTACGTTCGACGAGCCGGGTCAGGCGTTGGTTCAGCTCATTGATCTGAGCCGTGAGCTGTTCGATGCGCTCGGCGAGCATGCGTAACGTCATATGGGTGGCCTGGGTCACCGCGTCCTCGTCTCCCCCACCGTCGGGTGGGCCGAGGCGCGCGCAGGTGCGGAACAGCTCGGCGTTGCCGAGGCCCGACAGCCGTTCTCGCAGAGCGGGGTCGGCGATGACCAGGACGGCTTTGAGCTGGTTGATCGCCTGGGTGCGGGCCTTGACCGCGGAGTCCTTGGCGAGTTTGTAGATCCGGGCACTGTGCACGGGTCCGTCGCCGGCTTTGGCCTGGGCCCGGGCGCGACCGCTGAGCACGGCCCGTGCGGCGGCCTGCGCATCGAGCGGGTCCGACTTGCCGAGCAGCCGGCGGGCCGACCGGTCGGGCCGGTTCACCTCGAACACCTCGACCTGCTGAGCCAGCAGGTAACGGGACAGGCCCGCTCCGAAGGTGCCGGTGCCCTCCACCCCGGCCCGGCGCACCGTCCCCCGCTTGCGAGCCCAGACAAGCAGTTGTCGGTAGCCGGCCGCCGTTGCCGGAAAGGACTCGGTTCCCAGGACCTTCCCGAGCGGGGAGATCACGGCGGCGACATGCACCTCGCCGTGCGTGTCCACGCCCAGCACGACCTCGCCCCGACTGGGCGGATCCGTACTGGAGGAGGTGCTGCGCTCTCTGGTCGTCATGGTGGTTCGCCTCCCGGGTGGTGACGTGCTGGGTGAATGGCACCGGCCCGCTCGGGCGGTCTGAACCGTGATGGCGCCTGAAACTCGGCAAGGCCCCTATAGGGACACGCCCTGTGGCTCGGTGACAGCAGAAACCATCCCGCAACGACAGTCGACACGCCTGTGACTGGACACGTCGGTCAAAGATCTCATGAGTCAGACCCCGCCCGGGACGGCACCGCGCCACCGTCTCACTGCTCCCGGCACAACGGCATGACCCGACCACAGCCGGATGGCTTCGTCCGAACCGGTACTCAACCTGCCCCGGACGGACTGACAACGAGTTGACTTCTCGCCCACTCGTGACCGGCATTGACAGACAGCCTGTGACCCGCCTTACCGGCAGTCCTTCATCGACCACGGAACGAACGGCCTCGAACTCTCGTTCGGTAAGCGGTCGGCCACAAGTCCTGTAGCGGCTGCGCGAGGCCGGAGAAAGATCCCGCTCAAGCAGCCCCTTCTTCCGTTTCCGGCCCTCTGCCTGCCCTTGCAGTCACCGTCGAGGGTCCGTTTACCCACACCGTCTCGCGCTCGGGATCACCTTCGCGCCAAATCGAGCGGCCAAGCGGAGTCCTTCGTCCACTCAGCCAGCAGACCCATGGCCAGGGCGAGGGGGGACCCCGTCGCGTTTCGGCCCCGATTCCCGCAGCACGTTAGTTCGAGGGTTCTCCTGATCATGCATCACCGCGACCTCTCTTCACTCCTGACCCACAGGTGATGCACTGTGCGCACACAAGCGCGAAGACTCGTCACGGCCTTTCTGACCCTGGCTCTACTGGTGATAGCGGGTGTCGTCCCCTCCTGGGCGTTGCCCCGGGACCGTCTGCCCTCCACAGCCACCGCGACCATCGCACAGGCGCAGGTCCGGACAGCTGCCGACCTGCCCAAGCCCCCCGAGGCCATGACGCTGGCCGAGCGGCGCAGGCAGGTCGACGAGGACCGGCACGAACGGTCGCCGATGCGCGAGTACATGAACGCGCCGGAGAAGAAGCCCAGGGACGAGCCCCACAGCCGGCCGGACAAGAACCGCGTGGAGCGTGGGCCCGCCGCCGAGTCGAAGGTGGCTCTGCAGCCCCTCGCCGCGGCGGCCGAGAACCCGACGTGGGTGTCGTCCTGGGCCACCGCGTACCCCGGCATGCTGTCGATCGGCGGGCAGGTGAAGCTGCCCAAGCGCGGATCGTCGTACACCGGAATGTGGCTGTACGTCCTGGACGAGGGCGGCTACCCCGTCGTGCAGCAGGAGATCAAGAAGGCCACGGACGACCCCAGCGGTGACACCCCGGACACCGGGGCCTGGTGTTACGACTGGTGGGCGAGCAACTCCTATCCCACGGACCAGTGTTTCTGGTGGGCCGGCAGCGCGCTGGGCGGAATTCTCGAGGACGGCAAGGAGTACTACGCCTGGGTCTTCCTCAACAGCGCCGACGGGACGTCGAGTCCGGGCGGCACCACCTCGCCGCTGGTGGAGGCGTTCTACACTCCGGTGATCCCCGGTGCGCAGGCGGGAATCTGTACCTGCTACGCACAGGCGCACCGCGCCGACCCGGTCAACACGGCCACCGGCATGTTCTTCGAACAGCTCACCGACGCTTCCCTGGTGAGCCCCGGTGTGCCTCTGGCCCTGGAGCGCACCTACCGCTCCGACTCGAGCGCCGTCGGCCTGCTGGGGCGCGGCTGGGCGACGCCGTTCGATGCCAAGCTGACCGTGGCGACGGGGAAGGTGACGTACCGGACGGGCGACGGGGCATCGTTCGTGTTCACGCAGAACAGTGACGGCACATACGCCGCACCCGCAGGCTCTGCGGCCAAGCTGGTCAAGGGCACGAGCACTTACACGATCACCACGCCGGACCACACCAAGCGGACCTTCGACAGCAGCGGCCGGCTCACCTCCGTGATCGACAAGGTGGGCAAGGGCCTGAGCCTGGCGTACGCGTCCGGCGTTCTCGCCTCCGTCAAGGACGCCGCCGGCCGCACCACCACCTTCACGCCCGGCACCGACGGACTGCTGTCCAAGGTGAGCCTGCCCGACGGTACGTCGGTGTCGTACGGCTACACCGGCGGTCTGCTGACCTCGGTGACCGACCCTGCCGGGAAGGCGTCGTCGTACGCGTACGACGCGAACAAGCGGCTGTCGTCCTACACGGACCCGGCGGGCGGCAAGGTCACCAACGTCTACGACACCGCGGGCCGTATCAAATCCCAGACCGACCAGAACGACAAGACCACCACGTTCACCTGGGACGGCAAGAGCGAGTCGCACACCACAGCGCCCGACGGCGGCGTGTGGACCGACGTGTACGCCGGCAACGTCCTGATGGAGACGATCGACCCGTACGGCAAGAGCATCACCTACGACTACGACCGCCACCTGCGTCCTGTCGCCATCACCGACCAGCGCGGCAACACCACGGAGATGACGTACGACAGCGCCGGGCGGATGCTCACCCGCAGCGCCCCCTCCGCGCTCGGTTACGTGGAGAGCTGGACCTACGACGCCGCGGGCAACATCACCAGTCACACCGACGGCCGCAAGAACAAGACGACGTACACCTACAACACATCGAACCAGCTGACGTCCACCACGGACCCGCTGGGCGGCAAGACCGGCTACACGTACACCCCGCTCGGTTCGCTGGAGACCGTGACGACGCCGCGCGGCAAGGTCACCACCTACGGCTACGACACGGCCGGCAACCGGACCTCGGTCACCACGCCGCTGGGTGAGAAGACGACGTTCACCTACGACAAGGCCGGCCGGATCCTCGCGAAGACGGACCCGCGCGGCAACGTCACCGGCGCCGACCCGGCCGACTTCACCACGACGTACGCCTACGACGGCCGCGGCCTGCTCAGCTCGGCCACCGACCCGCTGGGCCGCACCACGACCTACCAGTACAACGGGGCCGAGCAACTGACGTCGGCCAAGAACCCGGCGGGCGACACCACCACGTTCACCTACGACGACGCCGGACACCTCACCCGGACCACCGACCCAGCCGGCAACTCCGTCACCCGCACCTATGACGCGAGCGGACGCCTGTCCTCCCAGACCGACGCGACCGGCGGCAAGACCACCTACACCTACGACAAAGTGGGACGCCTGCTGAGCAGCGTCTCCCCGCGCGGCAACGCCACCGGCGCCGACCCGGCCGCCCACACCACGAGTTACACCTACGACGCGGCCGGCAACACCATCAATGTCACCGGCCCGACCGGCGCGTCCACCACCACGACCTACGACGCCATCAACCGGCCCCTCACGGTCACCGACCCGCTGGACCACACCACCAGATACACCTACGACGCCAACAACAACGTCACCAAGATCACCGACGCCGCAGGCGAGACGGTCACCTCCGTCTACGACAAGAACAACCGACTGACCAGCAGCACCGATCAGCTGGGCAAAACCACCACCAACGCCTACGACGCCGACGGCAACCTGCTCAGCCGCACCTCCCCGCTCGGCCACAAGTCGAGCTGGACCTACGACGGTGACGGGCGCCAGGCCACCGCGGTCGACCCGCGCGGCAACGCCACCGGCGCAGACCCGGCCCAGTACACGACCACCTACGGCTACGACCCGGCCGGCAACCCCACCACGGTCACCGACCCACTCGGCGGCGTGACCACCACCGCCTATGACGCCGTGAACAAGGTCGTCAAGCAGACGGACGCCGACAAGCGCGCCACCGCCTACGGATACGACAAGCTGGGCCGGCTGACCGAAGTCACCGCTCCGGGCGGGGCGGTCACCACGTACGGCTACGACACAGTGGGCAACGTCACCGAGCGTACCGACGCCAACGGGCACGTCACCACGTACGGCTACGACGCGGCCCGCCGCCCCACCTCGGTCACCGACCCGCTGCAGCGGGAGACCACCTACGCCTACGACGCCGCCGGCAACCTCACCGAAAGGACCACGCCCCGCGGATCCACCGGCTACACCTACGACCCGCGCGGCCTGCTCACCAAGGTCGACTACTCCGACTCCACCCCCGACGCGACGTTCGGCTACGACGACGCCGGACAGCTGACCGCCCGCGCCAACTCCAAGATCTCCGAGGACTTCGTCTACGACGCGGTCGGAAACCTCACCAAGACGCGCGGCTTCGCCTACACCTACGACGCCGCCGGGCAGATGCTCACCCGCAAGTACTCCGACGGCAACACGATCACCTACACCTACGACAACGACGGCCGCACCGCCACGATGCTGGCCGACGGCAAGACCACCACCTACACCTGGGACCCGGCCGGCAACCTCACCAGGTCCGCGCTGCCCAACACCGAGACCGAGGACCGCACCTACGACCGGGCCGGCCGCCTCACCGCCGTCACCTCCGCCAAGGCCGGCACCACGGTCACCAAGACCGCGCACACCCTCTCCCCCGCGGGCCTGCCCACCCACGTCGACATCACCCGCGCCGACGTCGGCACGACCGGCTACGACCTCACCTACGACACCGCAGGCCGCCTCACCTCCGGCTGCTTCCCGCAGCCCTGGGTCGCCGGCTGCGCCGCGAGCCGCGCCACGTCCTACACCTACGACAAGGTCGGCAACCGCCTCACCTCCACCCTCGGCACCACCTCCACCAGTTACACCTACGACGCGGCCGACCAGCTCACCTCCACCACCACCGGCACCACGACCACCGCCTACGACTACGACGCCGAAGGCAACCAGACCAAGAAGGGCGCCGACACCTACACCTACGACCTGGCCGGGCAGATCTCCGCCGCCACCGTCGGCGGCGCCGCCTACACCTACGACCACGACGCCGGCGGTAACCAGGTAGCCACCCTCAAGGACGGCGCGGTCACCCACCGCACCCAGTGGGACCCCAACGCCCCGCTGCCGATCCTGGCCACCGAATACGACAGCGCCTGGAGCATCAAGCAGTCCTTCCGCTACGACCCGCTCGGCCAGCCCACGTCCGTCAAGACCGGCGCCGGGACGCTCTTCTACTACCACCACGACACCCAGGGCTCACCGGTCGACGTCACCAACAGCGCCGGCACCCTCTACCAGCGCTGGGCCTACGACCCGTTCGGTACCCGGGTCCTGGGCACCGTCACCGGCGGCGCCCCCGCGAGCCCTCCCTCCTACACCGGCGCCCGCTACGAAACCACCACCGGCAACCTCGACCTCCACGCCCGCCAGTACGACACCGCCACCGGCCGCTTCACCCGGCCCGACCCGGCCACCCGCGCCCGGACGACCCCGTACATATCGCCCTACGCCTACGCCGACAACGTCCCCACCCTCCTGACCGACCCCAGCGGACTGACCCCCGACGACCCGAACAACGGCCGCGTCGACAGCCTCGGCGAAGCAGCGGGCATCTTCGGTGACGCCTTCGTCGACGTCTTCAAGTCCCCCTTCGTGTTCCTCGGGGACGCACACGACGCCTTCACCGGCCAGAACGGCGGCGCCGGCGCCTTCGTCGACAAGTACCTCCCCGTCCGCCCCGCCTACCGCCTCTACCGCGCCGAATACATGCTCCGCCAGCAGGGCTGCGACGCCCTCGCCGACCTCTACGCCGAGACCGCCGAAGAACTCACCCAGCAGATCGCCCTCGTTGGGATCGGCGGCCTGACGGGGTGGCGACGAACTGCGGTCAACCCCAGTAGCGGCATTGCCGCAGAGGCGGGAGCAAGTGCGATTACGCGGCTCCTCTACGGGGCCCGTAAGGGCGAGGGGCTTCCCGGCTCTGCAGGCGTGACGATTGACCGCCGTCCGACGGTGACAGAACTGGAGAATCTGACCATCAAGCACGGGGTCGAGTTCGCCGTCACCTACAAGCTGGGGCCAGGCCCCAAGGGCGCCGGGGGGCAGTATTTCCTCTACTCCGGTGAGGTCGCCGCAGTAAGGGTGCCTGTCTCGGCGGATACCATCCTCATCTACCACACCCATCCGGGCGGGACCCGTTGGCCGAGCAGCGCGGACAAGGCGCTCCTGGAACTGTTCGAGAGCGTCGGGTCACCGATGCGCTCCTCAATGGTCATTCCCGTCGGGAGAAATGGGTTGGTAACTACTTTCACTAAGGACGGAATCTCAGAGTGGAGCCAGCTCAAGTGACACAGAAGACCGGCGGGTACGAATTCCTCTGGGACGGGTCGGAAGAAGGCTGGGTGGTTGTCCGGACGAAAAACGGTCCCGGCGCCATCTACAACACCATGACGCGTCAGGCTCTCGTGATCGAGGACGACGACGAACACGAACACGCCATCCGAATGATGAGGGAACACGCGTGCCCTTACCTGGACTCCATCCCGTAGCCACCACGAGACCATGACCGCCGACCACCACGGCCTCCGCTCGAGGCCGTGGTGGCGGCCCCATCCGCCCCGGGCTCACTGAGGTGCGAAACCGTTAGCCCTCCAACGTGGCGGGATTGCAACCGGGGCGTGCCGCGCGGCGGGTCGGCTGCCGGAATCCCCGCATCACGCCCGGGAACCGCCTGCCCAGGACCTGGCCGATCAAATCGCCGCATCGGCCGCCCGCCGACAGCAACTGGGGCGCCCGAACTGCTGCGTACGAACCGGAGAACGGCGTGGTCAGCCGCCGCTTGCCCTGGGCCTGCCGCAGCGAGGGTCAGCCCGTGCAGGACGACTTAAGGCGGCCTCGTGCGTCGTACCAGGAGGCGCTAGATTTCACGCAAGCAAACAACCGTGTCCTGGTCGATCGCGTGAAGTCCCTGGGTCGTGTGTTGCGCATCGGTCGTATGAGACGTGCCGTCGTTGTGCCCCTTGCTTCGGGTGGCTCCCAAGAGGACAACCGCGTGCAACCGCGCCGCGCCGCCGTTGCAACCCACCCGTTCGGAAGCCCCGCTAGGCCGCACCTGCGGGGCTGCTCGTCGCAGACGCCCCTATAACGCAGGGGTGCGGGAAACCGGTCTGACCAGGTTGAAGACCTCGCGGGCTGCGTATCGCTTGAGGCATCGGATGGTTTCCCGTCGGGTCTTGCCTTCCTGAATACGGCGTTCGAAGTACGCCTGGGTGCGCAGGTCGTGGCGCAGGCGGGTGAAGACGATGCGGTGCAGGGCGGCGTTGGCCTGCCGGTCGCCGCCGTGGTTGAGTCGGCGCGTGCTCCGACGGCCCGACGAATACTCGATGGGGCTGACTCCGCAAAGGGCGGCAAAGGACGCCTCGGTGTTCAGCCGCTCGGGATTGTCCCCCATGGTGATCAGGAGAGTGACGGCGCTGTCCGGACCGATGCCCACCGGTACGAGCAGCTGCGAGGCGTGGCGTTCGACGAGCCGGGTCAGGCGTTGGTTCAGCTCATTGATCTGCTCGGTGAGCTGTTCGATGCGCTCGGCCAGCATGCGCAACGTCATGTGGGTGGCCCGGGCCACCGCGTTCTCGCCGTCCTCACCGCCACCTGGCCCGAGGCGTGCGCAGGTGCGGAACAGCTCGCGGTTGCCCAGGCCGAACAGTCTTTTCCGCGGTGCGGGATCGGCGATGACCAGGATGGCTTTGAGCTGGTTGGTCGCCTGGGTGCGGGCCTTGACCGCGGAGTCCTTGGCGAGCTTGAAGATCCGGGCGCTGTGCACCGGGCCGTCGCCGGATTTGGCCCGGGCCCGGGCCCGGCCACTGAGCACGGCTCGTGCTGCGGCCTGAACGTCGAGCGGGTCCGACTTGCCGAGCAGACGGCGGGCCTATCGGTCGGGCCGGTTCACTTCGAACACCTCGACGTGCTGGGCCAGCAGGTACCGGGAGAGGCCCGCGCCGAAGGTGCCCGTGCCCTCCACGTCGGCCCGGCGCACCGTCCCCCGCTTGCGGGCCCAGACGAGCAACTTCCGGTAACCGGCCGCCGTCGCCGGAAAGGAATCGGTTCCCAAGACCTTCCCGAGCGGGGAGATCACGGCGGCGACATGAACCTCGCCGTGCGTGTCCACGCCCAGGACGACCTCGCGCCGAACCGGCGGATCCGTGCTGGAGGAGGTACTGCGCTGTCGGGTCGTCATGGTGGTTCGCCTCCCGCGTGGTGACGTGCTGGGTGGATGGCACCGGCCTGCTCGGATGGTCTGAACCGTGATGGCGCCTGGAACTCGGCGAGGCCCCTATAGGGACACGCCCTGTGGCTCGGTGACAGCAGAAAGCATCCCGCAACGACGGTCGACATGCCGGTGACTGGACACTTCGGTCAAAAATCTCACGAGTCAGACCCCCGTACGGGACGGCATCGCGCAACCGTCCCATCGATCCCGGCGCACCGACACGTCTCGACCACAACCGGACGGCTTCGCCCGAACCAGTGCCCGACCCGGCCGGAGCAGGCTGACAATGAGCTGACTCCCCGCCCACTCGTGACCGGCAATGAAGGACAGCGATGTGGCCCGCCTTACGGTCGTCCTTCATCGGCCATCGCACGAACGGCTTCGAGTCCTCTTTCCGATACACGGCTAGCCACAAGTCATATAGCGGGCCACCAAAAGGACACGGACAGCAGCTTGGCAAGAGCCGTAACCCAGCTGGCAGTAGCGCCCTGACGGTCCATGGCCCGTTAATTCTCAGTACTGCACTGAACTGCCTGGAACATCCGGATATGACGCCACGAGGCACCCGCGGCGGTCCTCGCGGAGCAGATATCGGTTCTCCGCGCCCGCAGCGCGATCCTGTCGCCCACGAGGCGGCATCCCGTCTCCGGCATCCGGGGCCGGGCCCGGTCGGGAAGGGTACGCACGAGGCCGGGGCCCGGCCCCGGGACATCCGCCTGCGCACACCACCGCGTCACGGGCGGCGACCGCCGGCGTGATCCGCGTCCGCCCACCGCCCGGCGTCAAGAAGCGGGCCACAAAGTTTCCACTTCTGCCGCTGATGCTGGAGCGGTGGCCGCAGTCGGCCCCTCATCGCACACGGCCCCGCCAAGGAGAAGTCATGTCCCCCGTGACGCATCACACCGCGCCCACCCGGTTCGTCGAGGCGGACGGTGTCCGTTACGCCTACCGCAGGCTGGGTACCGGCGGCCCGGCGCCGCTGGTGATGCTCCAGCACTTCACCGGCAACCTCGACAACTGGGACCCCGCGCTCGTGGACGCCTTGGCGGCGGAGCGCGAGGTCATCCTCGTCGACTACCCCGGGGTGGCCTCCTCGACCGGGACACCGGCGCGCACCGTCGCCGAACTGGCACGACAGGTCATCGACTTCACCGTCGCCCTCGGCCTGGAGCGGATCGACCTCCTGGGCTTCTCCCTCGGTGGTTTCACCGCCCAGGACATCGCGCTGGTGCGGCCCCGCCTGATCCGGCGCCTGGTGCTGGCCGGCACCGGTCCGAAGGGCGCGCCGGGAATGCACGGCTGGCGCAAGGACATCGAGAACCGCGCCCGTGCGAAGGAGCCGACCGGCGAGGACCTGCTGTACATCTTCTTCGCGCACACCGAGACCAGCCAGGCCAAGGGGATCGAGTTCCTCGGCCGCTTCATGGCGCGCACCGAGGACCGGGACGTGCCCAGCAGTCTCGTCTCACGCGACGCCCAGTACGACGCCGTACTGGAGTGGGGCGTCCCCGACCACTCGGCCCTCCAGCGGCTGACCGGCATCCAGGCCCCCACCCTGATCGTCCAGGGCGACGACGACCTGATGATCCCGACGAAGGCCAGCCACCTGATGGCCGGTCTCATACCGGACGCGCGCATCCGCATCTACCCGGACGCAGCACACGCGTCGCTGTTCCAGTACCCGCACGACGTGGCCAAGGACGTCAACGCGTTCCTCGGCTGATTCCAGCCCACACGCACCAGGAGTATCACCATGTCCGATCTGCTCAGCACCGTCCTCGACGCCCACGGAGGCCGCGCCCGCTGGGAGGAGGCGAACGAGATCCACGCCCGCCAGTTCTTCGGCGGCGCCCTGTGGGGGATGAAGGGCCACCCGGGAGCCCTTGACGATGTGGACGTCACCGTCGGGCTGCGCCGCCAGTACGTCCGGCAGGACCCCTTCTTCCAGGACGGCCACCACACGTCGTTCACGGCGGACCGGGTCGCGGTGGAGGACACCGACGGCAGGGCCGTCGAGGAACTCCTCGATCCGCGCACCTCGTTCGCGGGCCACGACCTGATGACCCCGTGGAGCCGGCTCCAGCTCGCCTACTTCTCCGGCAGCGCGATGTGGACCTACCTGGCCGAGCCCCTCTCCCTCACCTTCCCGGGCGTGCGCACCGAGGAGATCGGCACCTGGACCGAGGAGGGCGAGACCTTCCGCCGCCTGCACGTGGTCTTCCCCGACAGCATCGCCACGCTCAGCACCGAACAGACCCTGTACGTCGACGGCTCAGGGCTGATCAGGCGGCGTGACTACAGCGTGGAGATCGCCGGCTCCACGCCCGCGGCCCACTACGTCTCCGGCCACCGAGAGGTCTCCGGACTGGTCATTCCGACCACCCGGATGATCTACAGCCGGGACGAGAGGGGACACAAGGTCCCCGACCCACTGGTCGTGTCGGTCCGGCTGGAGGACGTGACGGTCTCCTGACCGTCGCTTCCCGGTTTCCCGATCCCCAGAAAGGCAGCACCACCATGAACAGCATCTCAGCGACGTCCTCCGGGACGTTCATCCTCGGCGGCGAGCTGGAGGTGAACCGGCTCGGTTACGGCACCATGCAGCTGACCGGTCCCGGCGTATGGGGTCCTTTCCCCGACCAGGAGCGGGGCGTGCGTGTGCTGCGTCGCGCCGTGGAACTCGGCGTGACGCTCTTCGACACGGCCGACTCCTACGGTCCCGGCGCGGCGGAGGAACTTCTCCACAAGGCTCTCCACCCGTACCCGGAGAACCTGGTGATCGCCACGAAGGCCGGTCTGACCCGTCCAGCTCCCGGCCAGTGGCGGTCGAACGGACGGCCCGAATACCTACGGCGACAGGCGGAGTCCAGCCTGCGCCGGCTCGGCCTGGAGCGCATCCCCCTCTTCCAGCTGCACCGCATCGACCCCGCCGTGCCCTTCGAGGAGCAGATCGGCGTCCTGCGGGAGTTGCGCGACGAAGGCAAAGTCGCCCATGTCGGGCTCTCCGAGGTGGGCGTCGAGGATCTGGACCGCGCCCGGGCGATCGTCCCCATCACCTCCGTGCAGAACCTCTACAACGTGGCGCAACGCGACTCCGAGGAGGTCGTGCGGTACGCGGAGGCGAACGGCATCGCCTTCCTGCCTTGGTTCCCGCTGGCCACCGGGCAGCTCGCGAGTCCGGGCGGCCCGCTCACCCGGATCGCGGACCGGCTGGGCGCCTCGCCGTCCCAGGCGGCCCTGGCCTGGCTGCTGCGCCGCTCACCCGTCGTGCTGCCGATTCCCGGCACCTCGTCGGTGGCGCACCTGGAGGACAACGTGGCGGCCGCCGCGCTGGAGTTGTCACAGGCCGACTTCGAGGCCCTGAGCCACCCCTTCGCACGGGGCTGACCCGGTCGGCCACCAGGTCAGCCGGAGCGCCGCCGGACGGCACCCTCAAGGTGCCGGGCTGGACGGCGGCGCGACCCTGACCGGCTTCTGAAACCGTTCTGCCTCGCTTGACCACTTGACCATTTTAAGACGACCGGTCATATTGAAAGAGCGGTGGTGCGCCACCGCTCCTGACCGGCCGGAACTCTTCACCCACCCTCTTTCTGTTCAAGGAGCTGCACCATGACCGCATCGACGACCCGCCCCACCGTCGCCGTCGCGTACCACTCCGGCTACGGACACACCGCGGTGCTGGCCGAAGCCGTACGGCGCGGCATCGCCGGAGCCGGGGCCGACGTGGCCTTCGTGAACGTCGACGACATCAGCGAGGAGCAGTGGCAGCAGCTGGACGACGCGGACGCGATCATCTTCGGCTCCCCCACGTACATGGGCGGCGCCTCGGCCGGCTTCCACGCCTTCGCCGAGGCCACCAGCCGTCGGTTCATCGAAGGACGCTGGGCTGACAAGCTCGCCGCCGGCTTCACCAACTCCGCGTCCAAGAGCGGCGACAAGAGCAACACCCTGGCCTTCTTCGCCGCCCTGGCAGCCCAGCACCAGATGCTCTGGGTCAGCCTGGGCCTGGCCCCCGGCTGGAACAGCACCACCGCATCGGAGAACGACCTGAACCGTCTCGGCTTCTGGGCCGGGGCCGGTGCCCAGACCCCGATGGACGGCGGAACCGACACCGTCCACGCCGCGGACATCGCCACCGCCGAGTACCTGGGCGCGCGGGTGGCCCGTCACGCCGCGACGATCAGCGCCGGCCGCCGCGCCCTCTCCGTCGCCGCCTGACCCCGGGTGGTGGCCTGCCGACCGCGGCAGGCCACCACCCGTTCCCTTCCGGAACGACGACCGCGAGGAGACGCCGTGAAGCTCCCTGCAGTGACGCCCATGACACCTCGGCCGGCACCGGTCGGACCGCGCACCTCCGCATCCGAGGGGCCCGACGGTCGGGGCAGCCCTCTGTCGACGTGGGGCGTGGTGGCCGCCTCTGTCGCCGTCGCCTTCGGAGCGGGGGCCGGCAGTCCCCTCTTCGTGCTCTACCAGCGCCAGTGGGGTTTTTCTGACTGGGAGCTGACGGCGGCCTTCACCGTCTACGCGGTAACCCTCCTGGCCACCCTACTGGTCGCCGGATCGGCCTCCGATCACATCGGCCGCCGTCCCGTGCTGGTCGTCGCCATGCTTCTGCTGCTGGTGACCAGTGGGCTGTTCCTCGCCGCCGACGGCATCGGCTGGATCATCGCGGCCCGCGCCGTCCAGGGCATGGCGACCGGCGCGGCCACGAGCACCTTCACCGCCGCGATCATCGAACTCGCCAGCCCTCGCCGACTCCCCCTGATGACCGTGCTGACCAGTGCTGCCCCGGTCGGCGGTCTCGCCCTGGGGGCGCTCTTCGCTGGTTTGGCGGTGGAGTTCACCGACCACCCCACCGAGGTCGTCTTCCTTGGCCTCACCCTCGTCCTGCTCTACGGCATCGTCTCGGTGCTCACCGTTCCCGAGACAGCGGATCGCCGTCCAGGTGCCCTGGCCTCCCTACGTCCGCAGATCAACGTCGTCCGGTCGGCCCGCGGTTGGTTTTGGTCGCTTGCGCCGCTCGTCGCGGCCGGCTGGATGTTCTCCGGCCTCTTCCTGGGGTTGGCGCCCTCCTTCGACAGCCAGGTCTTCGGCATCCACAGCGGGGCGGTGAACGGCGTGATCGTCGCGCTGCAGCCCATGGCCGCGGCCGTCGCGGGCATCGCCTTCGGCCGTATGCCGGCCACGGTGGCCACCCGCGCAGGCGCGATGCTGCTCCTCGCGGGCGCCGTACTGGCGGGCGCCGGCGTCGCGGCGTCCAGCCTCCCGCTCGTCATCGCCGGTGCCCTCACGGGCGGTTCGGGACAGGGCGCGGCGTTCGGCTCCTCTCTGCGCATCCTCGGCCCCACCGCCGGCAACGCCCACCGCGGCGGCCTCTTCGCCGCGGTCTACCTCATCGCGTACACCGCCTACGGGGTACCGGTCCTACTGGCCGGTCTCGCGACCGACTTCGTTCCGTTGCCCACCACGGTGGTCGCCTACGGCGCCGCCGTCGCCCTGCTCGCCGCGACAGCCGCTCTCTCCCTCGCCCGGCGGGCGCACCGGGCGGGCAGCCCGCACCTCGTCCAAGGAGGCTGACATGCCACGTGTGAGCGTGCGGGAACAACTGATCGAGCACGCCGAGGACGTGTTCCGCCGCAAGGGCTTCAACGCGGCCAGCGTGCGGGACATCACCGAGGCGGCGGGTGTGCCCAAGGGGTCGTTCTACAACCACTTCACCGGCAAGCAGGACCTGACCGCGGAGATCGTGGCACGATACGCGAGGGCCACCGACTTCTCCACTCTGAGCGACGAAGGCCCCGCCCTGGAGCGGCTGCACCGGCACCTCACCGGACAGATCGACCGCGTCCGCGCCTCGGGCGTGGAGTTCGGATGCCTCCTGGGCACCCTCGCCGGCGACGGTGCCACCGCAGGGCGGCGCGTACGGGAGAGCGTGCGCGAGGCCCTGGACAGCTGGACGGAGGCGATGACGGGGACGATCGCCGAAGGGCAGGCCACTGGGGAGATCACGGCGGACCGGTCGCCCGCCGCTCTCGCGGTCTTCCTGCTCGACCTCCTGGAGGGCGCTACGCTGCGGGCTAAGGTGGTCGGGGACCAGTCCTCCGTCGCCGACGAGCTCGCCATCGCCCTGGACGCCCTGCGCGCCTGACACTCCGGCACCGGCGTGCGGCACACTCTTCACCCACACGTGTTCCCCGGGCGCCCGGTGCACGCACGGCCCGGCAGGTCCAGTCACCGTGGGGCAGGCCGGCACCAGGCACCACCGTGGTACTGCGCCCACCGTCCGTTGCGGACAGCCACGGGTTCGGTCGAATCGGCAGGCGCAGCGGTACGGCGGTGACGCCCGCAGCCGTAGCGTCGCGGCAGCAGCAGTCAGCGAAGCGCCGGCCTGACCCGCGGCAGCGCCGCCGGGGCGCGGCCGGAGCGCGCACGCCGTCCGGCGGATAGGATCACGACGCGTCCGGCACCGGCCCGTGCGGCCCGGGTGACGCCCGTCCGCCGTCGGCTCTCGCGGGCCAGCTCCGCCGCGTACGCCAGGACCAGCGGATGCACGTCGTACCGGTCCGGCCGTACAGGCGTCAGCAGCCGGGCACGCACCAGTGCGGCGACGGCCTCGGCGGCCACATGGGCCGGCACGGGAACGAGACGCGTCAGCTCCGCGGTGCTCAGCCTTCCCCGCCCGTGCCGTGGCAGAGCGCGGAACAGCCGGGCCGCGTCGGATCCCAGGGGGCGGTACGACCAGGAGAAGGCGGCGCGGACCGGATTGTCCCGGTCGTTGTCGCTGAACGCTTCGAGGTTCTCCCCGGCCGCCGCCAGTTCGTCGGCGATCCGCCGCAGCGGCACGTCCGGGTAGGCCGTCGCCCTGGCGGCCACGATGCCCAGGGCCAGCGGCAGCCGGCCGCAGCGCTCGACGATGTCGGAGATTGCTGCGACGTCCGTGACGGGGCCTCCGGTGCCCACTCGTTGGACGAAGCAGTCGGCCGCCTCCTGTGCGGAGGGAACGTCCAGCGACATCAGCCGGGCCCCGTTCATGGTGGCGAGGTCCGTGAGCCTGCGACGGCTCGTGATCAGGACCGCGCACCGGGCCGAGCCGGGCAGCAACGGCCTTACCTGGTCCGCGTCGTGGGCGTTGTCGAGCACCATCAGGACCCTTCGGGTGGCCAGCACGCTGCGGAACAGCGCGGCCCTGGCGTCCGTCCGAGCGGGGACACGGGTGCGGTCTACCCCCAGTGCCGCGAGGAAGCCGACCAGTACCTCGCCCGCTTCGGCCGGGCCGTCGGCCGAAGCGAACCCGCCGAGGTCGGCGAAGAGCTGGCCGTCCGGGAAGCGGGCGGCGATCCGGTGCGCCAGGTGGACGGCGAGAGCGGTCTTGCCGACGCCGGCGATGCCGTCCACGGCCAGCACGCGCAGCGCGCCGTCGTCGGCCGCCGCGAAGCGCGCCGCCTGCTCCAGGAGTTCGGTACGTCCCGTGAAACAGGGCAGGTCAGCGGGGAGTTGGGCGAGCGCCGGATGGTGCGGTACCGGCGCTTCCGGACGGACCTGCCGGAGGGGGGCGGCGGGAGTCACCGGGCCGGCGTTCGCAGCCGGTGGCCCTGGCTCCCGGGGTTCGCGCAGGATCCGGTCGTAGGCGGCGCGCACGTCCCTTCCCGGTGACAGTCCCAGCTCCTCCTTCAGGTCGGCGCGGAAGCGGTGGTAGAGCGTGAGCGCCTCGGCCTGTTTGCCGTCGGCGGTGAGCAGGAGCATCGTCCGGGCCAGCACTTGCTCGTTGAACGGCTGCCGTTCCACCGCCTGGCGTGCCGCCAGGAGGACGGCTCCGGGCCGGTCGCAGCCCAGGGCGACGGTCGCAGCCGCCGACACGGCGGCGACGTACTCGTGATCCACCGAGGCGAAGACCCGCGGCACCGGGTCCGCGGTCACGACGTCCGCCGCGCACCGGCCCCGCCACTGCTCCAACGCCGCGACGAACAGGTCCACCGCCTCGTCGGCGTCCGCGGCCGCACGGGCCCGCCGCACCAAGTGCCGGAAGGCCAGCAAGTCCAGTTCGTCCGGACCGACCCGCAGCAGATAACCGCCGGCCCGGCGGACCAGCCACCGGCCCGGCGCACGGGCCGGGAGCCCCGGTTCGAGCAGGCGGCGCAGCGCACCGACGTACCGGTGCACGGCATTGGCCGCGCTGGCGGGCGGATCCTCCTCCCAGAGCAGAGCGACGAGTTCCTCCAGGGACACCGGGCGTCCGGCCCGTGCCAGCAGCGCCGCCAGGACGAGCCGTTGCTGCCGTGGCCCGGTGGGCAGTTCGACACCGTCCGCCCACACCCGTACCGGGCCGAGGACGGTGAAACGGACGCTGGGTCCGACGGCTCCCGGTTCCCCGGCCGGTCCGCCGGTCGTCGCGCCCCTCGGGTGCATGGTCATGACGGCCTCCGCTCGTTGCTCCCGTACCGCCCGCCGCATGCGGAACTCCGGCGGCCGGGCCAACGTAGGGCGCCGGGCCGGGGGCCCGCATCGGTCGGATGACTCAACGCCGCCGTTCCTCGGCAGACCCGGGGAGACGAGTCATGTGACCGATGCGCGGCAGGCGGCGTCGGGGTGACGCTGGGACCTGACGGCCGTCGACCGGAACCACCGGGAGAGCCGTCCACTGTCCGTTCGTAACACCTCTGAGGGAGTGCACGCCGATGATCGGTACCGAGGACGTCGTGGAGGACGTCGACCTGCTGGTGGTGGGCGGGGGCAAGGCCGGCAAGACGCTGGCCATGGACACCGCCCGGGCCGGCCGCAAGGTGGTCATGGTCGAACGCGGCATGATCGGCGGCACCTGCATCAATGTGGCGTGCATCCCGACCAAGGCCCTGGTCACCAGCGCCCGACTGGCCCGCCGCGCGGCCACGGCCGAGTCGCTGGGGCTGAACCTGGGCAAGCTGGAGGTCGACCTGCGGCTCCTGCGCTCCCACAAGGAGGGTGTGGTCTCGGAGATGGTCGACCTCAACCACCGCCAGTTCCTCGACAGCGGAATGGACCTCGTTCTGGGGGAGGCCCGCTTCGTCGCGGAGCGGACGGTCGAGGTCCGCCTGAACGACGGCGGGCGCCGCTTCGTGCGGGGCGCGGACGTCGTGATCAACACCGGGACCGTGCCACACCTGCCGCCGGTCCCCGGCCTGGCCGAGGCCGGAGCGCTGAACAGCGAGACGATCCAGCAGCTCGACCGCATACCGGAACGGCTGGTGGTGATCGGCGGCGGTTACGTCGGTCTGGAGTTCGCGCAGATGTTCGCCGCTTTCGGCAGTCAGGTGACCGTGCTCGACCGCAACCTCACCCTGCTGCCCCAGGAGGATCCGGACATCACAGAGGTGCTCGCCGAGTACCTGCGCGAGGACGGCGTGGAGATGGTCAGGGGTGTCACCGTCAAGGATGTCGTCCGCGAGGAGGACGGCCTCCGGCTGCTCCTGGACGACGGCCGGTCCCTGGTCGCGGACGACATTCTGGCGGCAACCGGCCGTGACCCGGTCACCGCCGGGCTGGGACTGGACGCGGCAGGCGTACGCACCGACGCGCGCGGTTTCATCCGGGTGGACGACCGGCTGGCCACCGACGCGCCGCACACCTGGGCCGTGGGTGACGTGGCGGGCAGCCCGCAGTTCACCCACGTCTCCCTCGACGACTACCGCGTCGTGAAGGAGAACATCGCCGGCGGCACCCGCAGCACCTCACGGCGGCTGATCCCCTGGAACCTGTTCACCGATCCGGAGCTGGCCCGCGTGGGCCTCACGGAGGCCCAGGCCCGCGCCACCGGCCGGAACGTACGGGTCGCGAAGCTGCCGGTCAAGGCCATTCCCCGGTCCCGGACCCTGCGCGACACCCGGGGCCTGTGGAAGGCGGTCGTGGACCGCGACACCGAGGAGATCCTCGGCGTGGCGCTGCTCGGTCCGGAGTCCTCCGAGGTCCTGACCGTGGTGCAGACGGCCATGTGGGCCGGGCTGCCGTACACTGCGCTGCGCGACGGCCTCATCGCCCATCCGACCATGGCCGAGGGACTGAACGCCCTCTTCACCACCTGGACGGACTGACGCCGGCAGCCCGGAGGGGCGGCCGCGAGCCGTGGGCTCGCGGCCGCCCCTCCGGACCGTCTCACCCTCGCCGGTCAGCCCACGGCCTGGGGCACGGCCGTGCCCGTGGTGTTCCACGCCATGAGCGCGGCTCTTCCGTGTTCCCTGCCGAGTCTGGACAGCGATCCGGTCCCCAGGACGAACAGGCCGCCCGCGGAGGCCGGGAGACCGAGGTACCGGGCGGTGAGGACTCGCAGGAAGTGGGCGTGGGCGACGAGGACCACGTCCTTCGCGTCCGGGGCGGCCAGCCACGGCTCCACCCGAGCGAGCACCCGGTCGGCACGCGCGGCGACCGCGTCGGGGCCTTCCCCTTGACGGCCGTCCGAGGACCGCGGCACACCGTCGGTCCACAGGTTCCAGCCGGGACGACTGCGGTGGATGTCCACGGTGGTGACGCCCTCGTAGCCGCCGTAGTCCCACTCGCGCAGGTCGGTGTCTTCCGTCAGCCGTGTCAGGCCCGCCAGCAACGCGGTGCGCACGGCACGCCGTGCCGGACTCACCAGCGCCTCGCCGATCCGGTGACCGGCCAGCAGCGGCTCCAGCGCACGCGCCTGCGCCTCTCCCGCCGCCGTGAGGGGGACGTCGGTGAAGCTGGTGTGCCTGCGCGAGCGCGTCCACTCGGTCTCACCGTGCCGGATCAGCAGCAGCTCTCCCACCGTCACTCACCCGGCCTGTTCGACGGCGTGGCCGCCGAACTGGTTGCGCAGCGCCGCGATCATCTTCATCTGCGGCGAGTCCTCCTGACGGGAGGCGAACCGCGCGAACAGCGAGGCGGTGATCGCCGGCAGCGGGACCGCGTCGTCGATGGCGGCCTCCACGGTCCAGCGTCCCTCACCGGAGTCCTGTGCGAAACCCCGGAGCCCGTCCAGGTGCTCGTCCTCGTCCAGGGCGTTCACCGCGAGGTCGAGCAGCCAGGAGCGGATGACGGTGCCCTCCTGCCAGGAGCGGAACACCTCACGGACGTCGGTCACCGAGTCGACCTTCTCCAGGAGCTCCCAGCCCTCGGCATAGGCCTGCATCATGGCGTATTCGATGCCGTTGTGGACCATCTTCGCGAAGTGGCCCGCGCCGACCCTGCCCGCGTGCACCGAGCCGAAGTCGCCCTCCGGCTTGAGTGCGTCGAACACCGGCTGCACCTTGGCGACGTTCTCCTTGTCGCCGCCGTACATCAGCGCGTAGCCGTTCTCCAGGCCCCAGACGCCGCCCGAGACGCCGCAGTCGACGAAGCCTATGCCCTTGGCCGCCAGCTCGCCGGCGTGCTTCTCGTCGTCCGTCCAGCGGGAGTTGCCGCCGTCCACGACGACGTCGCCCGGCTCGAGCAGCTCGGCCAGCTCGTCGATCGTGGACTGGGTCGGCCCGCCCGCCGGGACCATCACCCACACCACACGGGGGCCGCTGAGCTTGTCCACAAGCTCCCGCAGGCTGTGGACATCGGCGAGGTCCGGGTTGCGGTCGTATCCGAGGACGGTGTGACCCGCGCGGCGAATCCGCTCGCGCATGTTGCCGCCCATCTTGCCGAGGCCGACAAGGCCCAGTTCCATGTCAGTGATCTTCCTTCAGCTCGCGGTAGGCGGCCACCAGCGCGGCCGTGGACGGGTCGAGGCCGGGGACGTCGGCGCCGGTGGTGAGGGCGGGTTCGACGCGCTTGGCGAGGACCTTGCCGAGTTCGACGCCCCACTGGTCGAAGGAGTCGATGTTCCACACGGCGCCCTGCACGAACACCTTGTGCTCGTAGAGCGCGATCAGCTGGCCCAGCACCGACGGGTTCAGCTCAGTCGCCAGGATCGTGGTGGTGGGGTGGTTGCCTCGGAAGGTCTTGTGCGGTACCAGCTCCTCCGCACCCCCTTCGGCGCGGACCTCGTCGGGGGTCTTGCCGAAGGCCAGGGCCTGGGTCTGGGCGAAGAAGTTGGCCATCAGCAGGTCGTGCTGGGCCTTGAGCCGCTCGTCCAGCTCGGCGACGGGCTCGGCGAAGCCGATGAAGTCCGCCGGGATCAGCTTCGTCCCCTGGTGGATCAACTGGTAGTAGGCGTGCTGCCCGTTGGTGCCGGGCGTGCCCCACACCACCGGACCCGTCTGCCACCGCACCCGTTGCCCGTCCCGGGTGACGGACTTGCCGTTGGACTCCATGTCCAATTGCTGGAGGTAGGCGGTGAACTTCGACAGGTAGTGGGAGTAGGGCAGGACGGCCTGCGACTGGGCGTCCATGAAGTTGCCGTACCAGACTCCGAGCAGGCCCATCAGCAGCGGGGCGTTGGCCTCGGCGGGCGCCGTGCGGAAGTGGTCGTCGACGATACGGAAGCCGTCGAGCAACTCCCGGAAGGCGTCCGGGCCGATGGCGATCATCAGGGACAGACCGATCGCGGAGTCGAAGGAGTAGCGTCCGCCGACCCAGTCCCAGAAACCGAACATGTTGGCCGTGTCGACGCCGAAGCCGGCGACCTTCTCGACGTCGGTCGACAGCGCCACGAAGTGCTTGGCGACCGATGTGTCGTCCTTGAGTGCGTCGAGCAGCCAGGCGCGGGCCGAGGTGGCGTTGGTGATCGTCTCGATCGTGGTGAACGTCTTGGACGCAACGATGAACAGCGTCTCGGCCGGGTCGAGGTCACGGGTGGCCTCGTGCAGGTCGGCGCCGTCGATGTTGGAGACGAAGCGGACGGTCAGGTCGCGGTCGGTGAAGGCGCGCAGCGCCTCGTAGGCCATGGCGGGGCCGAGGTCGGAGCCGCCGATGCCGATGTTGACGACGTTGCGGATGCGCTTGCCGGTGTGGCCCGTCCACTCGCCGGAGCGGACCCGGTCGGCGAAGTCGGCCATCCTGTCGAGGACGGCGTGCACGGCCGGGACGACGTTCTCCCCGTCGGCCTCGACCACCGCGTCCCGCGGGGCGCGCAGCGCGGTGTGCAGCACGGCCCGGTCCTCGGTGACGTTGATCCGCTCACCGCGGAACATGGCATCACGCAGGCCGAAGACACCGGTCGCGGTGGCCAGTTCCTGGAGCATGGCCAGGGTCTCGTCGGTGACGAGGTGCTTGGAGTAGTCGATGTGCAGGTCCCCGACGCGCACGACGTAGCGTTCCGCGCGCGAGGGATCGGCGTCGAACAGCTCACGCAGGTCCGGTCGGAGCGGAGCCTCGGCGCGGTGGTCCTCCAGGGCCGTCCACTCGGGGCGGCGGGTGAGCTCGGGGGCGTCAGACATGAACGGGGGTCTCCTCAGTGCCTTCGCCGCGCAGGGCGACGGCGTACATCTCGTCCGCGTCGAGGCGCCTGAGTTCCTCGGCGATGAGTTCTGCGGTGGAGCGGACCTTCAGCGCCAGCGTGCGCGGCGGCTGGTCAGGGAGGATCAGCGTGGCCACCGGACCCTCGGGCCGGTCGACGACGATCTCGCCTGCGGCGCTGTCCAGCCGTACGGCGGTGACGGCCGGACCGTCGCTGACCGCACGCTCCACGCTGACGTGCAGCCGGACCTCCAGCCAGCGGGCCAGCAGCTCGGCGGCCGGGTTGCCGGCCTCGGCCTCCACGGTCGCCGAGGTGACCCTCATCCGTGCTTGGTCCAAGGCGGCGGCCAGCGTCGAGCGCCACAGCGTCAGCCGGGTCCAGGCGAGGTCGGTGTCGCCGGGGGCGTAAGCGTTCACCCGCTTACTCAAAGTCTCCATCGGGTTCTCGACCGCGTACAGGTCGGTGATCCGGCGCTGCGCGAGCGCGCCCAGTGGGTCCTTGGAGGGGTTGTCCGGGGCGTCCACCGGCCACCACACGACCACCGGCGCGTCGGGGAGCAGCAGCGGCAGGACGACCGATTCGGCGTGCTGCGCGACATCGCCGTACATGCGCAGCACGACCGTCTCGCCGGTGCCGGCCTCCGCGCCGAGGCGGACTTCCGCGTCCAGGCGGGGACGTGGGCGGTCATGGGTCCCCCGGGCCTGCCGTCTGATGACCACCAGGGTCCGCGAGGGGTGTTCCCGGGAGGCGTCCTCGGCAGCCTTGACCGCGTCGTAGGCGTTCTCCTCGTCCGTGACGATGACCAGCGTGAGCACCATGCCGACGGCCGGGGTGCCGATGGCGCGACGGCCCTGCACGAGGGCACGTTCGACGGCACCCGCCGTGGTGTCCGTGAGGTCTGTCTTCATGGCCGGCGCCAGCTCCGTCCGTCTCGCTCGAGCATTTCGTCCGCCTCGACGGGTCCCCACGTCCCGGCCGGGTACTGGGCCGGCCTGCCGTTGATGTCCCAGTACTCCTCGATCGGGTCGAGGATCTTCCAGGACAGCTCGACCTCCTCCGTGCGCGGGAAGAGGTTGGAGTCGCCGAGCAGGACGTCCAGGATCAGGCGCTCGTACGCCTCCGGGCTGGACTCGGTGAACGACTCGCCGTAGGCGAAGTCCATCGACACGTCCCGGATCTCCATCGACGTGCCCGGCACCTTGGAGCCGAACCGGACCGTGACGCCCTCGTCCGGCTGGACGCGGATGACGATCGCGTTGGAGCCCAGCTCCTCGGTGGCCGTCGTGTCGAAGGGGGAGTGCGGCGCCCGCTGGAACACCACCGCGATCTCGGTGACCCGGCGGCCCAGCCGCTTGCCGGTGCGCAGGTAGAAGGGGACGCCCGCCCAGCGGCGGTTGTCGATGCCCAGCTTGATCGCCGCGTAGGTGTCGGTCTTCGAGGAGGCGTCGATGCCCTCCTCCTCCAGGTACCCGACCGCCTTCGCGCCGCCCTGCCAGCCGGCCGCGTACTGCCCGCGCACGGTGTCCCGGCCCAGGTCCTTCGGCAGCCGCACGGCACCGAGCACCTTGGTCTTCTCCGCGGCCAGCGCGTCCGCGTCGAAGGAGGCCGGCTCCTCCATCGCGGTCAGCGCCATGAGCTGGAGGAGGTGGTTCTGGATGACGTCACGGGCGGCGCCGATGCCGTCGTAGTAGCCGGCCCGGCCGCCGATGCCGATGTCCTCGGCCATGGTGATCTGCACGTGGTCGACGAACGACCGGTTCCATATCGGCTCGAACATCGTGTTGGCGAAGCGCAGCGCCAGGATGTTCTGGACCGTCTCCTTGCCCAGGTAGTGGTCGATGCGGAAGACCTGGTCCGGGGCGAAGACCTCGTGGACGATCGCGTTCAGTTCCTCGGCCGACTTCAAGTCGTGCCCGAACGGCTTCTCGATCACCGCGCGGCGCCAGGAGCCGTCCTTCTGGTCGGCCAGTCCGTGCTTCTTGAGCTGCTGGATGACCACCGGGAAGGAACGCGGCGGCACCGACAGGTAGAAGGCGAAGTTGCCGCCCGTGCCCTGCGCCTTGTCCAGCTCCTCGATCGTGTCGCGCAGCCGCTCGAACGACTCGTCGTCGTCGAAGGTGCCCTGCACGAAGCGCATGCCCTGGATGAGCTGCTGCCAGACCTCCTCGCGGAAGGGGGTGCGGGCGTGCTCCTTGACCGCGTCGTGGACCTCCTGGGCGAAGTCCTCGTTCGCCCACTCCCGGCGGGCGAACCCCACCAGCGAGAAGCCCGGGGGCAGCAGGCCCCGGTTGGCGAGGTCGTACACGGCCGGCATCAGCTTCTTGCGGGACAGGTCGCCCGTCACACCGAAGATGACCAGGCCCGACGGCCCCGCGATACGCGGGAGCCGTCGGTCGGCGGGGTCACGCAGCGGATTGCCGCTCGCAGGTGTGGGGGTCGCGGTATGACCGGTCGATGAGGGATGCCTGCCCCTGGGGGGCATGTTCACAGTGGCTCCTGGGTGGTGTCGGCGGGCCGGGACGCAGGTGTGCCCGGTGCTCAGGACTCGTATCCCTCGATCACGGACTGGGGCCGGGTGTGGGCCTCGTCGGGGTCCTGCCCGAACTCCGTCTTGGCCCTGCGCTGCCGCAGCAGGTCCCAGCACTGGTCCAACTCGCGCTCCAGCTCGCCCAGTCGGCTCCGCTCTGCCGGTCCTCCGAAGCCGCGGGTGGCGAAGGAGTCGCGCAGCCTGCGCTCCTCGTCCGCCATTTCGCTGATCCGGTGCAGGATCTCGGGGTTCTTCATGATTCCTCTCCTCGGGCAGCTCGTGCCGCCGGTTCAGCCTCGGTTCTCCGCCTGGAACATCCAGCTCTGCTTCTCGATCTCGGCCGTGAGCCCGATCAGCAGGTCCTGGGTGACCGGGTCGGCCGTCCCCGTGGCCTCGATCCGCGCACGCAGACGGTCGATGAGAACGGCGAAGGAACGGACCAGTGCCTCTACCGCGTCGTCGTCGGTGATCCACCCCTGCGGAAAGCCCGGGAGCCCACTGCCGGCCGCGACGGTCGCGGCCCGCCCGTCCGGGCTGATGCCCAGGGCCGCGGCCCGCTCGGCCACCTGGTCCGCGTAGTCGCGTGCGGTGGTGACCACCTCGTCCAGTTGCTGGTGGATGGTGCGGAAGCGCGGTCCGTAGAGGTTCCAGTGGGCCTGCTTGGCCACCAGGGAGAGGTCGAGCAGGTCGACCAGGGTGCTCTGGAGGGCCGTTCCGGTCACTGCGCGCTCCGCGTCCGGCAGCGGACTGGAGATGATGCTCATGGTGGACTCCTCGCGATGTGTGTACCCGGCCCCCGGTGGTCGCCGGACCGGCCGAGCGTTGCTCACCCATCCTTTCGGCGGGCCGTCCGGTGGCGATCCGTCGATTGACTTACGGTCCGCGTGAGCAGTCACGGGGAGGGTCCGGGCACACGGAATGGCGGCCCTCACCGGTGGATGGAGAACGCCGAACGCCTGCTCCCTCGACCTACCCGGGGTCGTCGGCAGCACCGATGTCGGAGTTGGTGTTGTGCACGCCATAGACCTTCATCGACACGGTGGTGGCCGGGGCGCCGACGTGCGGCAGGCGCCCGCGGGGGCCAAGAGGTCGTTGTCCCGGGTGCCGGTTCACGGTGCGCCACATGATGAAAGAATGGTTGTTGCCCTGCGAACAGAGCGTCACCCAGCCGGGAGTCGGCGGCCGAGACGGAGCCGGACGCACTGATCGCTGCTCCCGCCGCGAGGGCCGGAGTCGAGGCAGCCGCTCCCAGAGGGTTGAGCAGTGCACGCCTCTCACACACGTGTCTTGGAATCCCGCGGGTCGGGGTCGCTCGTCAACGCCGTGCGGCGAGGAAGCGGTCGGCCGCCTCCAGGGGGGTGAGACCGTCCACGCTGATGAGGCTGTCGATCTCCTCCACGCCCTCGTTGCCCAGGTGCAGGGCGTCCAGCTCGGCGACGGCGGCGGGGTCGATCCGGTCCAGCGCCTCGTGCGTGATGACGGGGGCGGCGCCGTCGACGGTGCCGAGCAGCCCCTTCGGTTCGGCGAGGGTCCGCAGTCCGTGCAGCCGGTTCAGGTACTGGGGCCGCCACAGCGGGACGACGAACCACTCCCGGTCGGCGACACCCCGGTCGAGGCGGGCGACGAAGTCGATCTCGGTGCCCGGCATGAACCCGTATCCCGCCCGGTCCAGGCCGTACTCGCGGACCATCCGGGCGGAGAAGCGGCTGATGCCGGCTCCCGGGTTGATGCCCTGGATGGTGGTCGTCATCCGTTCCGCCACCTCGGGCCGGAGCAGGTCCGCCACCTCGCCGACCGCCTCCTCGGGCACGTACGGCGGTACCGCCCAGACACAGTACGGCTCGTAGTGCGGCGTCAGTACGCGGACGCGGTCGGTGTACCGGGAGAGGTAGATGTCATGGCTGGACGGCAGCCAGGCCGACACCAGGACGTCCACCGCGTCTTCTTCCTGGAGGCGGAACACGCGCTCGTGCGGTGCCTCGACACTGCGCACCTGATGGCCGTGCTTCTCCAGTATGCGGCGGGTGACCGCGGCGGCCGCCCGGTGGAAGGAGAGCGCGATGTTGCCCACGGTGACGATGGCATCGTTTCGGTACTCGGACATGGCAATCCTTCGACGATCCGGTGAGCGCGGGTGTGCGCGGCACCCACGATCCTGTGCCGTCCCCAACTCATAAGTCCAAGACATGTTTTTCATGCGACCCATATGCTGAACACATGGCGACTTTGCGACAACTGGAGTATCTGGTGGCGATCGTGGACGCTGGCTCGTTCACGCGGGCCGCAGAGCGGCTGAACGTGACGCAGCCGGGGCTCTCCCACCAGTTCCTGGCTCTGGAACGGGAGGTCGGCGGCCCCCTGCTGGAACGTCTGCCCCGCGGGGTGCGGCTGACGTCCGCCGGACGGTCCATGCTCCCGCACGCCCGCGCCGCCCTCGCCGAGGCCGGCCGGGCCACGCTCTCCGCGCGCCGCGCGGCGGGTGTGTCCACGGGCGAACTCCATCTGGCCACGCTGTACTCCGTCAGCGCCGGCGTGCTGCCCGCCGTCCTCGGCCTCTGGCGCAAGCGGCACCCGGGCGTCCGGGTCCGCCTGTTCGAGTACCGGAGCTCGGACGAGCTGGCCCAGGCCATGGTGGCCGGCGTCGCCGATCTCGCCGTGGGTCCGCTGCCCGACCGGTGGGAGGGCACCGCCCGGCATCTCGGCACCGAGGAGTTCGTGGTGGTCACCGCCGCCGACGACCCCCTGACCGGTCCGGGGACCGCGGCGCGCGTACGGCTGGCGGACCTCGCCGACCGGGCGTGGGTGCACTTCACCCCGGACAGCGGGCTCGCGCGGTTCCTCGACGACGCCTGCGCGCGGGCGGGCTTCCGGCCCCATGCCGCGGTCCGCACCGAACAGGCGGCGGCTGCCGTCGGGTACGCCGCCGCCGGTCTGGGGCCCACGCTGGTGCCGGCCAGCAGCGTCCCCCGCCACTTCCCGGAGGCGGTGCTGCGTCCGGACCCGCCGGTCACCCGGGTCCTGACCGGATACACCCGCACCAGCCCGGACTCCGTCGCCGCCTCCTTCCTGGACCTGCTGGAGGAACACGCGGCCCTGATGCCCCGGCACGTGGCGCGGCGGCTGGATCTGCGGCCCCGGACCTCCTGAAGGCCGGCCCACCGGGCGCCGCCCGCGCGGGGGACGGCGCCCGCCGGGCTCAGCTCGCGGAGAAGCGCGCGGTGATGACGGCGCGGGCCAGGGTGTGGCCCGAGAGGTTGAAGCCGAGGAAGGCCGGCGTGGCGCCCCGGTCCAGTCCGAGGGTCTCGACGTCCACGGCGTGCACGGCGATGTAGTAGACGTGCTCGCCGTGGCCGGCCGGCGGCGCGGCACCCAGGTAGCGCTTGAGCCCGGCGTCGTTGGCGAGCTGCCACGCCTTCTCCGGCAGGCCCTCGGCCGGGTCGTCACCGGCGCCGGCCGGCAGCTCGGTCACCGTCGCCGGGATGTCGGCGACGGCCCAGTGCCAGAAGCCGCTGCCCGTCGGCGCGGTGGGGTCGTAGACGGTGACGACGAAGCTCTTGGTCTCCGCCGGGAACCCGGACCAGGCGAGCTGCGGGGAGACGTCCTCGCCGCCGGCTCCGAAGATGCCGCTGGCCTGGGCGAGGGGAAGGACGTCGCCGTCGGCGAAGTCGGCGCTGGTGACGGTGAACGACGGTACCGTCGCGATGAGGTCGTAGGGGGTGGACATGACTGTTCCTTTCAGTGGCTTGCACCGGCCATCCTCACGGCGGCACGGCTTCGGGTGATCTGTCGACCGACTGACGTGTGCCGCACGGTCATTCGGCCGTGAGCACGAGCTTCCCGGTGGTGGTGCGCCGCTCTCCCCGCCGGTGCGCGATGGCGGCGTCGGACAGCGGGTAGGTGCGGTCGAGCACGGGGGTGAGGTGTCCGGTCGCCACCAGCCGGGCCACTTCCCGCAGGGCGGTGCGGTCCGGCTTCACGAGCATGGTCGCCACCCGCAGCCCGGTGCCGCGGCCGAGGCCGCGCGGGGCGTGGTGGGCGATGTCGACGAGGACGCCTCCGGGGCGCAGCAGCCGCAGGGACCGGGCGGCGTTGTCTCCTCCGCCCAGTTCGAGGATCGCGTCGAAGCCACCGGTGAGCGTCTCGACCGGCGTGGTCCGGTGATCGACGACCCGGTGTGCCGGTGTGCGCGCCGCTCAGCGCAGGAAGTCCCGTACGTCCCGCGCGAACTCCTCATGGTGCTGGAAGAGGAACCCGTGGCCCGAGTCCGGGTAGACCTTCACTCGGGCCCGGGGCAGCAGTCCGCCCAGCAGATGGGCCGCGCTCGACGGGATCACGCGGTCGTTGTCGCCACCGGCCACGAACGTGGGGTGGGTGACCGCCGAGAGCCGCTCCAGGGCGGCGGGGTCGGGGACGCCCCACTCGACCACCGCCTCGTACTGCGCCGCCCGGACCTCCGCCGGGACCGGCAGGTCCCGGTCCTCCTCGCGCTCGATGTACCGGCCGACGAAGCCCAGGCCGCTGCGCTGGCTCGTCTCAGTGTGGTTGAAGAAGGCGTACAGGTAGTCCTGGATGTTGAGCCGGTCGACGTCGGTGTGGGCCACGATGTCCTCGGGGTACCCCTCGATGCACGGACCCCCGCGCGGTGCGGTGGCCGCGAGGACCAGCCGGCGGACCGCGGACGGGCGCAGCAGCGCCACCTCCTGTGCGGTGAAGCCCCCCATGGAGTAGCCGAGGACGTCCGCCTGCCGCAGGCCGAGGGCGTCCATGAAGGCGAGGGTGTCCCGGGCCAGGTCGCGCACGGTGCGGCACGCCTGTCCGGTGCTGAGTCCGACCCCCGCGTTGTCCAGGGTGATGACGTCGCGTTCGGCGGCCAGCGCGTCGATGAGCGCCGGGTCCCAGCCGTCGAGTGTGCCCCGGTAGTGCTGGAGCAGGAGGAGCGGCGGCGACGGGGAGCTGGCCGCGCCGGTGCGGCGGTAGGCGTACCGCACACCGCTCGCGGCTTCGATCACCTGGTTCGGGGCGTCGACATACATCTCGGATCCTCATCATGGGGGGGCGCGACGGCTCCGAGTGTGCCGCTCCCGGCGGCGGCGGCCATAGGGCATTTGACCGTAGACCGTCCGCGCCAGTGTCCCCGGCGACCGCGTCAGCAGGGCGGCAGCAGGCCGCAGGCCAGCGCGTCCCAGTCGACCAGCCGGCTTTCGCCGCCCCTGGGGACGAGGTCGTACGTCCGCTCCAGCCACGCCCGGATCGGAGCCAGCTCGGTCATGAACGCGGCCGAGGCGTCGGTCCGCTCCAGGCGCAGGTACAGGAACGGCGTGTCGTCGTGCCGCCGGGACGGCCAGATCTTGACGTCCGCCTCGCCGCTGAGCCCTTCGGTCCCCTGCATCAGCAGGTCGCGCCCGACGACCCAGGAGATCCGCGGTGCCGACGGCGTCATGAGGTCGAGCCGCACGGAGAAGGGGGCCGCCGGGTCGAAGGTGAACCGGCAGGACACCGAGGCGTTCTCCGCCGGCGCGAACAGGTTGTGGAGGGTGACGTCGAGCGTCAGGGGGTCCTCGGTGCCGCGTGCCCACGACTGCTGACTCATAGGTCCGTTCCTTTGCGCTACTCATCGGACCCCCGTCTGCCGGGGCAGCCTGCCCGGGGTACCGCAACTCGGTGAGCCATCGGCCCACGAGAGTGTCCCTGAGCGCAGTGGAAAAAAAGTGGAAGCCCGGAATCAGGCTGCACGGGCGGACCGGCGGTACCTCCGCCGCGCGGCGGCACGGCGCATGACCCGGCGCTCCTGCTCGCTGAGGCCTCCCCACACACCGCTGTCCTCCCCTTCGCTCAGCGCCCACTCCCGGCAGGCCCGGGTCAGCGGGCACCGTCCGCAGATGCGCTTCGCCTCCGCGGTCTGGACGGCCGCGGCCCCCGCCTCACCCACCGGGAAGAACAGCTCCGGGTCCACGGTGCGGCACAGCGCCTCCTCCCAGATCGGTCGCGCGAGCGCGCTCCTCACGGCAGCCGCCGCGCGAGCCGTTCCATGGTGGTCATCATCCGTCCTCCTCGGACGCCGGAATACGATCCTGTGCGGGCCCACTGTGCGGTGCGGGGGCCGGGTCGGCATCGGTCGTCCGACTGCTCCGTGACCCACGGGTGTCAGGTGTCGGGCGCACGACGACCGCCGGCGGCTACCCCGTCCCCTCTGGCCATACATGTGCAAAGAGGTAGGATGCGAGCCGGCCCGGCGCGACAGTACTGATGGTGAGTGGCCACGGGCCACCGCACATCCAGAAGCTCCGAAGAGTAGGTGCGTGTACGTGATCGGGCGCGAATCGCAAGTCGAGCGGCTGTCCGCTCTCCTCGAGGCGGCACGCGAAGGGCACGGGTCCTCGGCCCTGGTGTACGGCGAGGCGGGGATCGGCAAGAGCAGTCTCGTCTCCGCGGTCGTCGACACCGCGTCCGCGTCGGGCTTCCAGGTGCTCTCCTGCCACGGGGTCCGCGGCACCGGCACGGTGGGCTACGAGGGACTGCACGAGCTGCTGCTGCCCCTCCTCGACCGCGTGGACGCCCTGTCACCGCGTCAGCGGACCGCCCTGGACGTGGCCTTCGGCGCCGAAGGGGAGCCGGCCGACCGGCTGGTCACGGGGCTCGCCGCGTTCGGGCTGCTGGAGGAGGCGGCGGCGCACGGACCCCTCGTGGTGCTGGTCGAGGATCTGCACTGGCTCGACGTGTCCACGGCCGACATCGTCACCTTCCTCGCCGCCCGCATGAGCGTCATGCCGGCGCTGCTGCTGGCCACCAGTCGCGCCGATCGCATCTACCCCGACCGCAGTCCCCGCTTCCGGCACCAGGTGCCGCTGGCCCCGCTCGGCCGGGAGGACTCCTTGCGGCTGCTCGCCCAGCACGCGCCCGCGCTGACGGAGCCGCAGCGGCAGCGGCTGGTCGAGCGGGCGATGGGCAACCCGCTCGCCCTGGCCGAGTGGTCGGCCAGCCCGTCCCGCCTCGACGGCGCGCCGAGCGCCGAGCGCGGCCGGGTATCGATGGGCAAACGCCTGGAGGACTCGTTCCTCGCGGAGGTCGCCCTGCTCCCGCCGGCCACGCGGCGAGCGCTCCTCGTCGCCGCCGCGGGGCAGGACTCCAGCAGCCACGAAGTACTGACCGCGGCCCGCGGCCTGGGCCTGGAGCAGAGCGACTTCGCGCCGGCCGAGAAGTTCGGGCTGATCACGCTCAGCGACGGCTCCTTCCGGTTCCGCCACCCGCTGGTGGGCTCGGCGGTGTACGACAACGCCGACTCCGACATGCGCTCCCGGGTGCACACCGAGCTGGCGGCGGTCGTCGTCGATCCGGCGCGTGCCGTCCAGCACCGGGCCGCGGCGGTCACCGGCTGGAATGAGAACGTCGCCGCCGAGCTGGAGCGGCTCGCCGTGGCGACCGGGCGGCGCGGTGCGCGGACCGAGGCGGCCGCCGCCTGGCGGCGCGCGGTCACGCTGACGCCGGTGCCGAGGGAACGGGCCCGGCGCACGGTGATGGCGGCGGAGGCCGCGCGGCAGGCGGGTGCCACGGCCGAGGCCGTCGCCCTGCTCGCCGAGGCGAGGCCGCCCGCCGAGGACGAGGCGTCGGTCATGCAGCTCGCCCGCACCGAGTGGATGCTCGCCAGCACCAGTACGACGCTCCCGGACCGGGGCGGTGACGAGCTGGTCGCACTGTCACGGGCCCTGAGCGACCCGGACGACCGGGTCGAGGTCCTCACCTGGGCGGCGGTACGCGGCTACACCCGGCAAGACCTCTCCGCCGAGGTCACGGCGGTGGTCACCGAGGAACTGCGACGCCCCGGCATCGCCGGCACCGAGCGGCAGCGGCTGCTGCGGAGCATCGCGCTGGCCCTGGTCGGCTCGGCCGACCGGCTGCCCTCCGTGGAGGAGGCGCTGTCGGTGCTGCGGCCGCAGGTGCGCGAGACCGACGCGACGCTGATGAACTGTCTCGCGTTCGCCTTCGAGGACGCCCACGACCTCGAAGGCGCCGAACGCGTGTGGAGCGCCGAGGTCGACCTGTTCCACCGGTCGGCACGGACGAGCGACGAGACGGTGGCCCTGGCCGGGCGCGGCACGGTACGCATGAACGCCCAGGCGGTCGCCGCCGGCCTCGCCGACTGCGAGCAGGCCCTGCGGCTCAGCGGTGACCTCGGTCTGTCGGTCGTCGGGGCGATCTGCGCGGCGAGCATCGCCCTCGCGCGCGCGTGGCGCGGTGAGGACGCGCTCGCGGCCACCGCCCTCGCGACCTCCGCGGAGCTGTCCGGGCCCGCCCCCTTCGCCAGGGTCGCCGCCATCGCCTCCTGGGCCTCGGCCGAGCTGGCGGCGAACGAGGGCCGCCCCGAGGACGCGGTCGTCCACCTGCTGCGCAGCGTGGAGCATCCGCCCATCGGCCTGTGGGCGGGCGGCGGCCTGGCCGACGCGGCCGTACGGGCGGGGCGTCCGGAGGCCGTGGACGGCTGGCTCGGCATGGCCACGGCCGCCCTCGCGTCCAGCGGCTCCGACCACCTCGCGATGCTGGTCGAACGGACCCGGGCGCTGCTGTCACCGGACGGCGGGGCGCGCGACCACTTCGAGCGGGCCATAGCGCACGGCGAGCGCACCTCCGCGGCCCTGGACCTCGCCAGGACCCGGTTGTTCTTCGGTGAGTGGCTGCGGCGCGAACGCCACATCACGGAGGCCCGTGGCCACCTTGCCGCGGCCCTGCACGTCTTCGAGTCGCACCACGCGACGCCACTCGCCCGGCGGACGGCACGGGAGCTGGGTGCCGCCGGCAGCGTCCGGCCGACCCGGTCGCCGCACGCCGTCGCCGCCGACGCGGTGCTCACCGCCCAGGAACTGCACGTCGCACGGCTGGCCGCCGAGGGGTACTCGAACAAGCAGATAGCCGACCAGTTGTACCTCTCGCACCGCACGGTCGGGGCGCACCTGTACAGCGCCTACGCCAAGTTGCAGATCAACCGGCGGGCGCAGCTCCCGGCCGCCCTCGCGGGCACGCCCGACTGACCGAGCCCGCTCCGGGGCGGGGCCTGCCTCCGGTCGGTTCGGGGGCAAGGCGAATCACGGTCGAATTACCTAGGGCTCTTTTCGGCCTCCTTTCCTAGGTTGGGACACGTTCCGTCCCATGCGTCCGTCGGTCCACGGCGGCCGCGCACGACACACGTGTGACCACGCGTGCGTATTCGGGCGGACGATCGTCTCGTTCCCGAGGAGGCTGACATGAGGCCAGTCGTATGCGCCGGCAGTGCGCCGCGTCCCGTCCGCGAGGTCGCGCCGCGGACGGCGGAACACCCGCGCGGCCGGGACCACGTGCTCACGGCGGTACGCGCGGCCCTGGCCGGCGCCGGTGACCGGCACGGCACGGCACTGGCCGTCCGGGGCGAGGGCGGCAGCGGCAGGAGCACGCTGCTGCGCTGGGCCGCCGAGGCCGCCGCCGACGCCGGTGGGCAGGTGCTGCGGGTCGCCCCCCGCGCCGAGGGCGGCACGTCGGCGTACTCCGCGCTCCGCTCGCTGACGGTCCCGCTGTCCGCCGCGTCCGGCGCCTTGCCGGGCGCGGTCCGCGCGGCGCTGCCCGACGCGCTGCGCAGGCATGCCGACGGCGGTGACGAGACGTCCGTCTGCTCGGCGTTGTGGCGGACGCTGGCCGCCGCCGCTCAGCGGCGTCCCGTGCTGCTCACCGTGGACGACTGGCAGTGGCTCGACCCCGCCTCCGCCAGGGCCCTGGCGTTCGTGGCCCGCCGGCTCGACGGGACCCGGGTGCTGCTGCTGGCCGCTTCCGACGGGCAGGGGCCGGTCCCGTCCGCGGACTGGGGCGCGGCCGAGCTGTCGCTGCCCGCGCTCGGTGAGGAGGCCGCCCGGGAGGTGCTGGCGGACCGTCACCCGCGGCTGGCCGCCGACGCCGTGGCCGCCGTCCTCGCCGTGGCGGAGGGCAACCCGCGTGCCCTGGTGGACCTGCCCACGGTGCTCACCCCCGACCAGCGGGCGGGCCGGGCGGCACTGCCGGACCCCCTGCTGCCGGGAGCGGCCCTGGAGCGCTGCCTCGGCCGGCGGTTCCGCGCGCTGCCCGACGGCACCCGTGCCCTGCTGGCCGCGCTGGCCCTCCTGGAGGAGGACGCCGAGGCCGGGGACGTCGCGTGGCTGGCCGGCGCACTCGGGCACGACCTCGACGCCCTCATCCCGGCCGAGGAGGCGGGGCTCGTCTCCTCGGACCGGACGCCCCGCTTCGTCCGCCGGGTCCACCGGTGCCTGGCCCACGCCACCGCGCCGGCCGCCGTGCGGCGGCGGGCGGGCCGCGCCTGGGCCGAGCTGGCCCTGACCCGGCTCGGCGGCGGGCCGGCCGGCCCGGCTGGCCCCCGCCCCGACGGCCCGACCACGCCCGTCGAGGCGCCACCGGACCCCGGCGAGGCCGGACCGCACCACGAGGACGCGGCCCGGCTGGAGGCGCTCGGCCACGCGGCCGTGGCGGGCCGGCGCTGGTCCACGGCGATCAGGGCGTTCCGGATGGCCGGTGATCTCAGCCCGGCTTCTTGGGAGCGCTCCCGCCTGCATGCGGCCGCGGCGTCCGCCGCCCTGTGCGACGGCCGGCCACGGCTGGCGCTGACCCTGACCCGGGGACCGGGCGCCCGCCCGGCCGGGACCACGGCGCAGGCGGTGCGCGCCGTCCGGGCCTCCGCGCTGTTCGACGTCGCCTTCCACGGGGACGACAGCTTCCGCGACCTCTCCGCCGCGTTGGAGACGGGACCGGTCGCCGGCGCCGACGCGCGGGACCGGGCCGCGTTCCAGCTGTCGGCCCTGACGTCCCTCACCCACGACCCCGCCCCTGCCAGGACGGCACTGAACGCGCTGCCGGACGACGCCGGCGATGCCCTGCGCATCGCCGTGACCGCCCGGTTGGACCCGGTGTCCCGGGCACAGGAGATCCGGGAGGGGCTCGCCGGAGCGGCCGAGCGGGCCCTGCGGACACCCGGCGCCGGGCCTCGGGAGCTGACCTGGCTCGCGGACGCCGCGTGGCAGGTCGACGACCCGGCATCGAGCGGCCGGCTGCTGTCCGCCGCCCTGCAACGGTCGGGCACCGAGCGCGGACACCTCCCGCACTGCCGGGAGCTGCGGGCCGAACTCCTGACCGCCGAAGGGCGCTGGGAGGAACTGCGCGACCTGGTGACGCGGTGGTCGGCCGAGGGTGGTGCCGGCCTGCCCGACCGGCATGCCGTCGCCCTGAAGTCCCAGCTGCTGCTGGTCTGCGCGTACCAGGGCCGCCGGGAGGAGGCGCGGGAGCTGGCGCGGGAGGTCCGGCGATGGGCCCGCGACCGCCGCTCGGCCCACCACGCGGGCCTGGCCGCGTACGCCGCGCTCCTGCTGGCCCAGGCCGACGACACGGAGCCGGCGGACGGTGCCGACTGGCCGGCCGACGCCGATCCGTGCCGGGACGCGGTCACCCGGCAGGCCCATGCCGTCCTCGTGCGCGGTGCCCTGCTGCGGAACGACCCCGAGGCGGCCCGCGCGCACCAGGCGCGCGCGCAGCGGGCCGGGCTGACGCGCTTCTCCGACGGGTCGACCCTGCTGGTACGGCACGGCCGGGCGCTGCTGGCCGCGTACACCGACGAGTCCAACACCGCCGAGCTGTTCGGCCTGGCCGAGGACGCGGCGACGGCGTCGGCCCGCCCGTTCGACCGCGCGCTGCTGGCCCTGGACCACGGCAGGTGGCTGCGCCGCCGGCGGCACCCCGCGGCGGCACGCACCCGCCTGCGCACCGCCTACGAGACCTTCGGCCGGCTCGGGGCGGCGCCCTGGCAGGACCGGGCCCGCACCGAACTGCGGGCCATCGGGGCTCCCCCGCCGGGCACGGTGCGGACCGCCACCACGGCGGGCCAGGCGCTGTCGGCGCACGAGCGGCGCATCGTCCGCATGGCGGCCTCCGGCCTGTCCAACCGGGAGATCGCGGAGCGGCTGCTGGTCTCGCCGCGGACAGTCGCCTCACACCTGTACAAGGTCTTCCCCCGACTGGGCATCAGCTCGCGCCGGGAACTCCAGGACGCCTTGCTCGGCGGCGGTGACACTCTGTGACGCCGGACGACGCGGCGGTGCCGCACCCCTTGTTCGGCCGCGGTGCGGAACTCGCCGCGATCGGGGCGTTCCTGGAGCGGCCGGGTGAGTCGGGCGGCGTCCTCACGGTCCACGGCGAGCTGGGCAGCGGCAAGTCCGCGCTGCTCCAGGAGGTCCGGCGCGCCGCCGAGGCCCGGGGCCGGACCGTCGTCCCCCTCCAGGGGCACCGCAGCGAGGCCGGGCTGCCCGGTGCCGGCCTCACCCAGCTCCTACCGGTCCCGGCCTGCGGTCCGGACGCGAGGAGCGTCGCCGCCGAGGCGCTCGGCCGGCACACCCGCGCCGGGCGGCCCCTGCTGGTGGTCCTGGACGACGCGCAGTGGTTCGACGGTCCCTCGCTCGATGCCCTGCTCACGGCCTGCCGCGGGACCGCCGGCACGGCGCTGCTCATGGCGAGCCGCCCGGTGCCGCGCGGGGACGCGCGACACGCGTCCGGGCCCGCGCCGGACCTGGTTCTCGGCCCGCTCGCCGGAACCGAGGCCGAGCGGCTGCTGCGCCGGTACGGCCCGGACGTGCCGCCCCTGCTGGCGCGCCGGGTGCTCCGGGAGACCGGGGGCAATCCGGCCGGACTGGTGTCCATCACCGAACTGCTCGTCTCCGCCGCCCCGCCGGCCGAGGCGCTGCTCGCCCCGCGGCTCCCGCTCGGCGACGCCCTGCACACGCGGGTGACCAGCCTGCTGGCCGGCGTGCCGGAACCCGTGCGGGACGTCCTGCTGCTGGCCGCCGTGGCGGACACCGGCCGGCCGGAGCTGCTGCGGGAGGCCGCCCGCGCCGTGGACCCAACGGGCCGCGCCATGGACGCGGCCGAGGATCGTGGCCTGCTCCTGACGGAGTCCGGAACGGTCCGCTTCGGCCATCCGCTGCTGCACTCCGCGGTGTACTGGGAGGCGTCCCGGGCCCGGCGGCGGCGTGCGCAACTGGCGCTGGCCGGACGGGACGAGCCGGGCGCGTACCGGCGAGCGCTGCACCGGGCCCTCGCCTCCACCGCCCCGGACGAGGCCACGGCCCGCGAGCTGGAGGACAGTGTGCCCGAGGACCTTCCCGAGGCCGCCGCGGTGCACGAACTGGCCGCCGACCTGAGTCCGCGGTCCGCGGACCGGGCCCGCGGACTGGTCCGGGCCGCGTGGGCGGCCCAGGTGCGGGACCAGACGGGGGAAGTGCGGCGGCTCGTGGCCCGTATCACCGCCCTCTCCGCCGGCCGGTGCCCCGAGACCGCCGCGGCCGTCGCCGCACTCGGCGCGCCGGGGACCGCCGGTGAACCGGCCCTACCGTGGCCGCTGTTCCCGCCGCCGGCCGCCGGACCCGCCCGCGGCGGGCCGTCCGCCCCGCGCGCGTCGGACGCCCGGCCACCGGACCCGCTCACCGACCGGTGCCCCGCCCTGCTGTCCGCGCTGTGCTGGACCGACCGGACGGCCCACGCCGACCGGGGCAGAGCCCTGCTGGTGACGGCCGGTGCCGCGCTCGCGCGGGGGCGGTTCCCGCTGGAACCGCTCCGTGACGCCGCGCTGGTCTCGGTGGCGATGGCGCTGGACGACCCGCTCGCCGCCGAACGCCTGGGCGGGGCCGTGCTGGACTCGCTGACCGGCCCCGGGTACTTCGGTACCGCCCGGGCGGTCCTGGCCCACCGCCAGCTCGCCCGGTTGCACCTCGGTGACCGGGAGGGTGTGCTGCGGGACGGCGTCACCGGGGAGCGCTGGAGCCGGACGGCGGAGGATCCGCACGCCACCGCCGTCTTCCGGTGCGGTGTGGCGCAGGTGCAGGCGTGGGAAGGCACGGAGGAAGGGCATGCGGCGCTCACCGACGGCATCCTGGCCTTCGCGCTGCCCCGCGGTCTTCCCCTGGTGGCGTCCAGGGCCCGCTGGGCGAGGGGCTTGATGGCGCTCGCGCACGGCCGGCCGGAGGACGCGTACGAGGAGCTGCGGATGCTGTCGGACCCCGGCGGTGACGCGTGGCACCCGGTGGTGGCCGCCTGGGCGCTGGGCGATCTGGTCGCCGCCGCGGTCGCCTCCCGCAGGGGTGACGCCATACGGGACCGGGTGCGGTGGGCAGCCGAGGTCAACCGGTCGCTGCGGTCGGCTCCGCTGGAGCACCTGCTGGCCCGGTCGCTGGCGCTGCTCGGCGAGGGCGACGCGCCCGAAAAGCACTTCACCCGGGCGCTGGCCGTACCGGGAACCGGTGCGCTGCGGTACGAACGGGCCCGTACGCGGCTGGCGTTCGGGGAGTGGCTGCGGCGACGGCGGCGGGTGCTGGAGGCGCGGGACCAGTTGCAGCGGGCCCGTGACGCCTTCGCGTCGGCCGGTGCGGCGGTGTGGGTGCGGCGGGCCGATTCCGAGCTGCTGGCCGCCGGGGACGCGACGGCGAGGGGCCCGCGGCGGGGCGCGGCCGGGTTGGGGCTGACGCCGCGTGAGGCGGAGGTCGCCTGGCTGGCCGCGCAGGGGCTGAGCAACCAGGGCATCGGGTGGCAGCTCGGGCTGACCCACCGGACGGTCGCCAGTCACCTGTCGCGCGTGTTCGCGAAAGCCGGGGTGACGTCCCGCAAGCAGCTCCCGGCAGTGCTGGGGAGCTGACCCGGACCTCGGCGCACACGCGGGCCGGCGGCGGACCGGGTCGGTCCGCCGCCGGCGGGCCACCAGCCCCGAAGCTGCCGGAGGATCCGGCCTACCAGCAGATCATGGCGGTGTTCGCCGCGGCCGACTCCCCGCTGCGAGCACGGCAGGTGTGCGAGGCGATGGACACGGAGATCGCGCCCAACAACATCAACAACACCCGCCTGAAACTCAAGCGGCTGACCAAGCGGGGAATCCTGGTCGAGATTGAGCAGGGCTTGGTCACCCAGCCGCGGTCGTAGCCGCCCGACGACGCCGCAGCCAGCGCGCTTGCCCCTGCGAAAAAGAGCGAGACGGACATCATCGTGTCCCGATCTCTGCGGGCGCGCGGCCCGGGCCGCAAGGGCATGAACTCGCCCGGTGCGTAGTATGTTCGTCCGTGAACCTTAGAGTTGACGGGTCACCGACATACGTGCTGGGGGGCATCACATGCAGGGCGCGGAGGACCAGGTCGCAGGTCTCGATGAGCGCATCCTTCCCTTCTGGGTCGAGGTCACGGACGAGGACGATCACGCCGACCATGACTCGATGGGGCTGTTCAGCCGCAGCGGGGACGCGGTGCTCCGCTCCGTCCCGCTTGGGCCGCTGCGTCAGAATCTGACCGAGGCGGTTGACGCCCTGCAAGCGGTTTTCGCTGATGTTGCGGCCTGCGGCGGTACCCTGCCGCTGGCCGAGGCACAGCTGTCCTTCCAGGTCACTGCGACTGGCGGCGTCCAGCTCATCGGCACCGGCCAGATGCAGGGCACGCGCGGCCTCACCTTGACCTTCAGGCGCCCGTAGACCGCTGTGCCGAGACCGTCATGCCACAGCACCGCGCCCTCCTGATCGGGGCCAGCAACTACGACATGCGGGGAATCCACTCGCTCCCCTTCATCCCTGGCGATCTCGCACGCCTCGGCTCGGCCCTCCGGCGCCGAGGCTTCAAAGACGTGCAGGTGCTTTCCCAACTGGAGGGTGGCAAGCAGCTTGGGGCCAACTTCATCAAAGGCTGCGTCGCGGGATTCCTGCGCCGCGCCGGCCGGGGCGACACACTGGTGATCGTCCTCAGTGGCCATGGTGTGCACGCTGCGGGCCGGGACTACCTCGTCCCCGAGGACATCCACGAGGACACCCATCCCTTCGAGTCCGGCTGCGTGCCCATCGACTGGGGTCGCGACCTGGACGAGACACCTGCTGACCACGTTGTCTTCCTCATCGACGCCTGCCGGGAGGGCATCGAGGTGGCCTCGATGAGTGTGGCGGGCGTGACGCAGTGGGGGCGGCAGAAGACGGACGCCGCCTTACGGCGGAAGGTGGCGTACGTCTACGGCTGTTCCCCCGCCCAGCTCTCCCTCTACGTACGCGATCATGAGGCCGTGACCGACGGCGTTCAGTGCGGCACGGTGCCCGGCGAGTCGTTCAGCATCTTCTCCCGCGCGATCTCGGACGTCGTCACCTCCCACCAGGGCGCGCTGGCGCTGGACGTCTTCCGGGAAGCGGTTCAGGAACGGGTGTCCTTACTGCATCAGGCGTACAGGAAGCGGGGCAACCCGCAACTGCTGCGCACGATCACCGACATCCCGCACAACGCCTTCACCTTCCTCCCGGCAGCGGCGGGCCGCCACGAGGCCGCCACACCTCCCGTCACCGAGTACCCCGCAACGCCGTCTCGGAGCACGTCACCGTGGTGGAGTACACCGGCGTCCCCGCCATCGGGCCTGAGGCCGCAACCGGCACTGACCCGGACCGCTGAAGAAGACCGCCTCATCCCACCAGCTCCGTCGCACTCCGCCGCCCCCGGCCGTGGCCAGGCCGCAGGACCGGTGGGCCTTCCGCCCCGGCTGCGCGGATCTTCCCCCGGACCCCGGCACCTGATATCCCGCCGCCGGGTTCTGCTCGGTCTGGCTGGCACAGTTCTCACCGGAGTCGGCTTCACAGCCTGGAAGGTCATCGATGCCAGCACCCCAGACAGACAACTCTGGAAGTTCAACACCAGGGAGTTCGTGCAATCATCCCCAGCCGTGGCCGGAGGGGTGGTCTACGTCGGCAGCGGCGACGGCAAGTTGTATGCGGTGGATGCCGCCACCGGCGAGGAACACTGGTCCTTCGCCACCGGTGAGTGGGATGCGTCGTCCCCCAGCGACTCTGCGGTGAAGTCGTCTCCAGCGGTGGCCGACGGGGTGGTCTACGTCGGCAGCCAAAACAAGAAGCTGTATGCGGTGGATGCCGCCACCGGTAAGAAACGCTGGTCCTTCGCCACCGGTGGTGAGGTGTACTCCTCGCCAGCGGTGGCCGGAGGGGTGGTCTACGTCGGCAGCAGGGACGAGAAGCTGTATGCGGTGGACGCCGCCACCGGCGACGAACGCTGGTCCTTCGCCACCGGCGATCGGGTGGACTCGTCCCCAACGGTGACCAAAGGGGTGGTCTACGTCGGCAGCAGCAACGACAAGTTGTATGCGGTGGATGCCGCCACCGGCGACGAACGCTGGTCCTTCGCCACCGACTTCCATGTGGAATCGTCCCCAACGGTGGCCGACGGGGTGGTCTACATCGGCAGCTACGACGCCCACCTGTACGCGGTGAAGACGTGACACCACATCCGCCGCGCCAGGCGCGCCCGGATCACGGCGCAGGCCAACGAGCAGCTGTCGGGCCGTGGTGAGTCCGAGCAGCACCAGGTCCTCCAGGACCGACTGTGCCAGGAAGCCGCCTGGATCAGCGGGCACGGAGCTCACGTGCTCGGATCGGCCCGTTCGGCGCCCTGACCGAAGGGCCGGCGCGGGAGTGGACGGACCTCAGCACGCTCGGCGGGTGGGAGCCGCTCGCTGGGCTCCCAAAGACGCGGCCGCTCTCGTCCGCGATGTCTCGGCAGGCTCCCCGGGTATCGTCCGGATCGCCCGCCAGCTTCGGGACTGGACCGCTACCCGAGGTTCCTCCGCTGCGCGGGCGGTGCTGACTAGCTGGTCGGGGCAGGTTGACGTGTTTCAGGTTCACTGGTTCGGCCGCGACACGTGAGCTGATGTCCGTATGGCGCTGACGGCTGGGGTAGGCGGGCCGATCAAGGGCTTCCGGGTGGCTACGGCCGCAGTTGAGCGAACAGTCCCTGCTCGGTCTCGACCAGGATGCCGCGCTCGGTCAGCCGCTTGAGTTTCAGGCGGGTGTTGTTGACGTTGTTGGGCGCGATCTCCGTGTCCATCGCCTCGCACACCTGCCGTGCCCGCAGCGGGGAGTCGGCCGCGGCGAACACCGCCATGATCTGCTGGTAGGCCGGATGGTCCGGCAGCTTGGGGGCCGGCGGTGCCGGATCAGGCAGTTCCAGGAGCGTCTTGCGGGTGATCCGGATCTCCTCGGCGGCCCGGCCGAGTTCGTCCAGCTGCGCGATCTGCCCTCTCGCCTCCTTGACCTGCGTGACGATCTCCCGCTCCCGCTCTTCCAGGCGCACCAGCACCGCCCCCAAAGTCAGCTCCCCGCCGGTCATGCGCCGCGCCAGGAGACGGAGGCGCCGGTCAGTCGACGGGCCATCACATCGCTTATCGCCCAGTACACCCGGGACTCCGCCGAGGCCGGGCGGTGCTCATAGTCGCGTACCAGCCTGCGGTGCAGCATCAAGATCCCGTTGGTCTGCTCCACCACCCACCGCCTGGGCTGGGGCGTGAACCCGGTGTCCGCCGCATTGCGCTCGACCACTTCGACCGCGATGCCCACCCGCTCGCCGTGGGCCACAACGGTTTTCTTGAACCCCTGGTCCACCAGGGCTTTTTGGACCGTGCCGGTCTCGGCGGCGACCTTGTCCAGCAGGGCGGTGCCAGCGGCGTTGTCGTGGGCGGAGGCGGCCAGCACCACCACCGCGATCACCAGGCCCAACACGTCAACGGCCAGGCCGCGCTTGCGGCCCGGCACTTTTTTGCCGCGTCCCGTCCGGTCGTCTTCGCGGGCACCCCGGTGGCCGCGTGCAGGCTCTGGGTGTCGAGCACCACCAGGCTGGGATCGGCCGACCGGCCCTTCTTCTCACGGACCTGCCAACGCAGCAGGTCGTGGATAACCTGGTCAGTGCCGTCGTCGCGCCACCTGTAGAAGTAGTACTTCACCGCACCGCCCGGCGGCAGGTCGTGCGGCAGGTAGTCCCACTGGCAGCCGGTGCGGGACTGGTACAGCAGCGCGTTGACGATCTCCCGCATCTCATAGCGGCCCTCGTGGCCGCTGACGGAGGGGTGCCGGGCCTTCCACGCCGTGATCACCGGTTCGATCAGCGTCCACCGTTCGTCGGACAAGTCGCTCTTGTAGGGCTTGCGGTCGCTCACGCAGCCACTTCAGCACGGCCCCGGCCAGCGACCGGCCACGGGCCCGCGACACCACACGTTCAAGCGACGACAGAACAGACATCAGCCCACATACCACCCTCTAACAGGAACAGGCCACCGGCCCGCAGGGAGCGCCGTACGCCCGGGAAGACCCGCGCCACAGGTAGGTCAGCGGTTCGCCCATGGTGACGACCGCGTCGAAGGTGCCGAGCGCGGGCAGCGAACGGGCGTCGGCCGTCACGAAGACCACCTGGTCGGCGCCGTCCTTGTGCCGCGCGGCCCCGATCATCTCCGGCGGCAGGTCGACCCCGGTGACGGTGAAGCCCAGCCGGGCCAGTTCGAGAGCGGAACCGCCCGTCCCGCACCCCACGTCGAGCAGTCGGCGGCCGGGCACGCCGTGCTTCTCCAGGAGGTCGCGGTAGAGCCGGGCCCACCTCGTGTAGTCCTGGACCCGGGTCATCGCGTCGCAGTACGCGCCGATCGCGCGGTAGAGACTCTGGGCCGAGTCGTTGGAAGCAACCGAGTGCACGGCGTCCCTCGCACATCTGTCGTCCGGTGGGTGTCCCGTCGTCCGGGGCACCACTGTGCCGCGGCTGTGCGGAACGTCAATGGAACGCGTGTGGACGGGCCCGGCGCGGGAGCGGACGTCGGCGGGTTCAGCCGAGGCCGGCGCGGGCGGCCAGGCCGGCGGCCATGGTGCGGGCGGTCTGCGAGAGGCGGGGCAGGAAGTCGACCACCGCGTGGGCCAGACGTGGCTCCTCGGCGTACAACCGGGCGAGGGCCTCCGGCGGGGTGGAGATCTGCCAGAGGGAGCCGGCGAGCAGGCTGACCGTGCTGACGAGGTCCCGGGTGGCGGCCTGGTCCAGGACCGGCTGGAAGGCGGAGCCGGTGTCCGCCATGTCGTCCAGGGCGCCGAGGGCGGCCAGCTTGTAGGTCAGGACCGCGTCGGCCGAGACATGCCGTTCCAGGTGGAGCGGGGCGTGGGCCAGGAGGTCGCAGAGCAGGGGCTGCTCCACGACCGTACGGGCGAGGGTCGTGGCCAGTTCGTCTGGGGTGCCGTCGGTGCGCCCGCCGAGCGCGTCCGCCAGCGCGGCGGCCCATCGAGTCCAGCATTCGGCGGTCAGGCGCAGGTAGATCTCCTCGCGGGTCTCGACGTAGCGCAGCACCGCGGACTTGTTGATGCCGGCCCGGGCGGCGATGTCGGTGAGCGTCACCTCGCGGACGCCCTTCTCCAGGGCCAGGGAGCGCGCCGCGTCGACGATCGAGGCGAGCCGCAGTTCCTTGTGCTCCGGCCTGCGGGCGCGTCGTACGTGAGGAGGCAGCTTGTCCATGCGTCCCAGCTTAACAGAACAGCGTTCCCTTGACTTAGAGAACAGCGTTGCCTTAAGTTCTCGGCATGACCGATTACGAGAAGCTGTACATCGGCGGACGCTGGACCGAACCCGCCAAGAAGGAACTGCTGGAAGTCCGCTCCCCGCACGACCGGTCCCTGGTCGGCCGGGCCGCCGAGGCCACCGAACTCGACGTGGACCTCGCCGTGGCCACCGCCCGCGAGGCCTTCGACCACGGACCCTGGCCCCGGCTGACGCCGACCGCCCGGCAGGAGGTCATCGCCCGTTTCAACGCCCTGTACGCCGAGCGCGCCGAGGAGATAGCCGACCTCACCACCGCGGAGAACGGCAGCGCCCGCTGGTTCACCGGCTGGACCGCCGCCGCGCTGTCCGAGCAGACCGACGCCTATCTGCGGGCCGCCGCGGCCCTGCCGTGGGAGGAGGAGCTGCCGCGGACCGAGGGCAGCACGGCCCGCACCCTGGTGCACCGCGAGCCGGTGGGCGTGGTCGCGGCCGTCATCCCCTGGAACGCCCCGCACCAGTCGGCGCTCACCAAGCTCGTCCCCGCACTGCTGGCGGGCTGCACCGTGGTCCTGAAGACCTCACCGGAGAACGCGCTGGTCACGCTGCTGCTGGGGGAGATCTTCAGTGCGGCGGGTGTGCCGGAGGGCGTGGTCAGCATCCTGCCGGCCGACCGCCGCACCAGCGAGTACCTCATCTCCCACCCCGGCATCGACAAAATCGCCTTCACCGGTTCCACGGGCGCCGGACGCACCATCGCGGCGATCGCCGGCCGGCAGCTCAAGCGGGTCAGCCTCGAACTCGGCGGCAAGTCCGCCGCCATCGTCCTGGAGGACGCCGACCTCGACGCGATGGCGGAAGGGCTGAAGTTCCTCTCCTTCGCGAACAACGGCGAGGCCTGCGTCGCGCACACCCGGATCCTGGTGCACCGCAGCCGCTACGACGAGGCGGTGGCCCGGCTGAAGGAACTGGTCGAGTCGCTGACCGTCGGCGACCCGGCCGACCCGGACACCTTCATCGGGCCGATGGTCCGGGCCGACCAGCAGGAGCGCGTCCGGTCCTACATCGAGACCGGCATCCGCGAGGGCGCCCGGCTGGTCACCGGTGGCCCCGAGGTACCGGCCGGTCTGGAGGGCGGCTACTACGTCACCCCGACCCTCTTCGCCGACGTCGACAACTCCATGCGCATCGCCCAGGAGGAGATCTTCGGCCCGGTCCTCGTGGTCATCCCGTTCGAGGACGACGAGGACGCCGTCCGCATCGCCAACGACTCCCCGTACGGTCTCGGCGGCGGGGTCTGGACGGCCGACGCGGCACGGGCCCTGGCCATCGCCCGGCGCATCCGCACCGGCACCTTCTCCGTCAACGGGGCGCCGCCCTCCCTCGACGGCCCTTTCGGCGGGTTCAAGGACAGCGGCATCGGCCGGGAGTTCGGCACGGCCGGGCTGACCCAGTACATCGAGTACAAGACGATCTCCGTCTGACCGGTCCCCCACACACACAGCGCGGCGGAGCAGGGCGTGCCCCATCGGGCACGCCCTGCTCCGCCGCGGCAGACGGGAGCGACACCGTGCACACCTCACACGTCACCCTCGGCGCCGGCGGCCTGCGCGTCGGCCCCATCGGCCTCGGCTGCATGGGCATGTCCCAGTTCTACGGACCCGCCGACCGCGCGGGATCGATCGCCACCGTGCGGCTCGCCCTCGACCTGGGCGTGAACCTCCTCGACACCGCCGACGTCTACGGTGCCGTCGGGGCGGCGGCGGACACCAACGGGTTTGGCCACAACGAGACACTGCTCGGCGAGGCGCTCCGGGGCCGCCGGGACCTGGCCGTGATCGCCACCAAGTTCGGCGCACGGCCCTCGGGCGACGGCCGGGTGGTCTACGACGGCCCCCCGCTTACGTCCGCTCGGCCTGCGAAGCCAGCCTGCGCCGGCTCGGCACCGACCACATCGACCTGCACTACTGCCACCGGCTCGACCCGGCCGTCCCGGTCGAGGAGACCGTCGGCACCATGGCCGAACTGGTCGCGGAGGGAAAGGTCACGGCGCTCGGGCTGAGCAACGCCGGCCCCGACGAGCTGCGCCGGGCGGCCCGTACCGCACCCATCTCCGCCCCGCAGAGCGAGTACTCCCTGTGGGAGAGGGGGGTGGAGGACGAGATCCTGCCGCTCTGCCGGAAACTGGGCATCGCACTGGTGCCGTACAGCCCGCTCGGCAGGGCCGCGCTGACCGGCCGGGTCGGTCCCGGCACCCGCCTGGACGGTGACGACTTCCGCAGCACCCTGCCGAAGTTCTCGCCCGGCAACCTGCCGCACAACCTGCGGCTGGTGGACGGACTGAAGCAGTTCGCCCGAGAGCGGGAGCTCACCCCCGGCCAGGTCGCCCTGGCCTGGCTGCTGGCCCAGCCGTACGCCGTCGTACCGGTCCCGGGCACGAAACGGGCGGAGTTCCTGCGGGAGAACGCCGCGGCGGCGGACGTCACCCTGGAGGCTGGCGAGGTCGCCGCGCTCGGCGCGCTGTTCGCGCCGGGGCGCGTGCGCGCGGCCAGTACGGCGAACTGCCCGTGTCCGGGCGGTAGGTCCACTCGGCGGGCGCCGGCTCACGCCTCCGGGTCCGGCGACGGGGCCAGCGCCCGTCCACCGACGGCCTTCCAGTGCAGGAAGGAACTGAGCCAGGCCGTGAGGAAGAGGGCGCCGATCAGGTAGCCGACGGTGTTGAGGTCGATGCCGACCAGCCAGGGCAGGGCCCGGCCTAGGGCGGGGACGCCGTCGGCCAGCAGCGTCACCAGGTTCACGGCGGCGACCAGGAGGGCTGCGGCGGCTGAGAGGCCGGTGGTGGTGAGGTTGTAGTGGATGCGGCGCAGCGGGTGGACGAACGCCCACCGGTACGCGGCCGACATGAAGGCGCCGTCGAGGGTGTCGAAGAGCGTCATCCCGCAGGTGAACAGGAGCGGGAGGAGCATCAGCGCCCACCAGGGGACTCCGGAGGCGGCACCCGCGCCGGACATGACCAGCAGGGACACTTCGGTGGCCGTGTCGAAGCCCAGGCCGAAGAGCAGGCCGAGCGGGAACAGGTGCCAGGGACGCGTGGTCGACGCGGTCAGCCGGCGCAGCAGGCGCGAGAGCAGTCCCCGGTCGTCCAGTACCTCGTCCAGGCGCGCCTCGTCGTGCTCGCCCCGGCGCGCGGACCGGTACAGGGCCGCTATGCGGCGCAGGGCCAGCAGGTTGAGGACGCCCAGCAGCAACAGAAAGGCCGTGGACACGGACGTGCCGAGCACGCCCAGGACCTGGTGGGCGGCGGAGGAGTCGTCGGTCAGCCGGGAGGCCATGCGGGCCCCCAGGGCGGTCAGCAGGCTGAGCAGCACGACCACCGAGGAGTGGCCCAGGGCGAACCAGAAGCCGAGGTGGGCCGAGGGCCGCCCCTCGGCCAGGAACCGGCGGGTGGTGTTGTCGATGGCCGCGATGTGGTCGGCGTCGAAGGCGTGCCGGACGCCGAGCATGTACGCCGTCAGGCCGAGGCCGGTGCCGAAGACTTGGGCGCCGACGGAGAAGCGGTGCCCGGACACGGCGCCGGCCAGCGCGGCGAAGGCTGCGACGGTGACGGCGACGATCGCGGAGACCAGCAGAATTGTGCTCCGGTGGGTCGTGGGCGTCCGGGCGGACCGGGTGGCCGTCTCAGTCCGTGGCACGGGACCCCCAGGGCTGGACCTGGACCGAGTAGGAGGCGCCCAACCGCTTGGCCCGGAAGCCCAGGGCCCGCATGATGTCCAGCAGCGCACACGTCATGAGGCCCTCGACGTGGGTGACGCGCGGGTCCAGCGGAGTGTACGCCGCCTCGTGCGGGGCCCAGCTGATGAGGAGTGACCCCGGCCCGTAGTGCTCGGGGCAGGAGCGGATCTCCACTCCTCCGGTCAGAGCACCTCCGGTCGGGGTGTCGGCCTGGATGCCGAAGCCCGCGCGCAGCAGGGCGTGGACGAGGTCGGGTGCCAGTTCCACGTCGTGGAGGTCGAGGGTGGTGACGATGTGACGCGCCTGCCGGCGCAGGGTTTCGTCGGTGTGGTCGGGGACGGCAGTCGCGGGGCCGTTAAGGGTGTGGGGCATGGGATCACCGGGAGGAAGTGGGAACGCGGTGCCGCGAGCGCGGCGGGCGCAGGTGGTAGCGGTGGATGTCGTGGGCGCAGCAAACCCGGTGGGTCCAGGCCCGGGGGGCGCCCAGGAGGGTCGGTACGGAGGCGGCCACTGCGGCTCCGGCCAGGGGCGCCAGCATGTAGGCCCAGAACAGGTGGTAGTCGCCCGAGACGACGTGTGGGCCGAAGTTGCGCACCGGGTTGAAGCTGGCCCCGGTTCGGGAGCCGGTGGACGTGATCAGCGCCGCGACGACGGCGCCGAGCACCCAGGGTGTGGAGCGCGGCCGGGGCCGGCTGGTCATGGCGGCCAGGACCCACAGCAGGACGGCGGTGCTGAGGAGTTCACCGAGGGCCACCGCGACGGGGCCGTCCCAGCCGGTGCCGGGCTGGATCAGCCCGTAGTGCACCTCGGTGACCCGCTCTCCCCAGAGCGTCCGGGCAAGCAGCACCCCGAGGACGGAACCGGTCAACTGGAAGACGCCGTAGGCGATCAGGTCGGCGACGCCGAGAGCGCCGCGCAGGGCCATGAAGAGGGTGATCGCCGGGTTGAGGTGGGCGCCGGACTCCTTGCCGGGCGGGGTGAGGGCGAACACCGCCACCGCGCCGCCCACCGAGACGCCGACGACGGCCAGGCGCGGCAGGAGCGGCCACGAGGAGAGGTAGGCGCCGTCGGCCCGCATGGTGAGGGAGACCGCGGTGAGCGCCGCCAGCACGAGCCAGGCCGAGCCCAGCGCCTCCGCGAGGTACGAGGACAGCGGCCGGCCCCGGACCACCCACCGCGCGGCGGGCGCGGCGGGCGCGGCGGGCGGGCCGTGGGTGTCCGCCGCCGTGGGGCCGTCCGGCCGCCGGCGGAACCCGGTCACGGCAGCCTGGGCGTGGTGACGCCGATCATCGTGTCCCGGGTGACGAGGGCGGCGAGTTCCTCCTCGCTCAGGCCCTCGGTCCCGGCGGGGCGCATCGGCAGGACCAGGTAGCGCATGTTGGCGTTGCTGTCGTGGACGCGGATGGTCACGTCCTGGGGCACGTCCGTGCCGAACTCCCGCAGCAACGCACGCGGTTCGCGGACGGCGCGGGCCCGGTAGGGGCGGCTCTTGTACCAGTCCGGGGGCAGACCGAGCACGGGACGCGGGTAACACGAGCAGAGGGTGCACACCACGAGGTTGTGCACCTCGGGTGTCTGCTCCAGCACGATCAGCTTGGTGCCGTCGTAGTTGTCGATGCCGAACTCCTCGATCGCGGACGTGCCGTCGGCGAGCAGGCGTTCCTTGAAGTCCGGGTCGGTCCAGGCGCGGGCGACCAGGGCGGAGCCGAGGGCGGGCCGGTGCGCGTCGAGCGTCTCGACCATGGCGCGTACCTCGTCCGCGGTGATCAGGCCCTTGTCGACGAGGAGTTCGCGGATGGCCTGGTGCAGGACGTCGAAGTAGTCGGGTTCCTCGGCGGCCGTCTCGATGGGGGCGTGCGGGTCCGGGGCGCCGTGCGTGTGGTCGCCGTGGTCGACGATGCCGGTCTCGTGGGCGTTCGTCATCGACGTCATCGTCCTTCCGTGCCGGAGCGGTCGTCGACCTGCTCCAGCCAGTGCTCGTAGATCTCCAGTTCCAGGACGTCGTCCGCCGGCCCGTCGTAGTCGGGCCAGAGCGCCGACTGCTCGATGCGGACCCGGTACAGGCGGACCTCGCCGCCCTCGTTGACGCCGTACGCCTCCCGCTCGGGGTTGAGGAAGCGGGGCAGGACGCGCTCGATCCGGCCCTCCTTGCCGCGGACGTAGACCGGGGTGCGGACATGGCCCGGAGCGTTGCGGTCGGCGATGCGGACCCTCTGGTCCGGCACGAAGCGGGTGCTCATGCGGCGGCCTCCGTGAGCCGGTCCCGGATCTCGTTCATCTTGGCGCCCAGTTCTTCCGAGGTGATGACGCCCTTCTCGATCAGCACCTTGGACGCGGAGACGGCCCACCGCTCGTAGTAGGTGAGTTCGCCGATGATCTCGGCCCCGAGGTCCTCCACCCCCCGGCGCTTCTCCTCGGTGTTGACGAGCTTGTGCGCGGAGAGGACGTTGAGCAGCGCGTGGCAGCTCTTCTCGAAGGGCGTCATCTCGTGGTCGGACGGGACGACCGGTCCGGCCGGCAGCCCGCCCAGATCGTGCGCGGGGCGCACGATCATGTCGCGTTTGGTGGCCACTGCTCCTCCTTGACGGGTGGCTTCTATCGTGTTTGCCGGGAATAGCTTGCGGGCGAGGGGTGTTGCCGGGCATCCGTCAAACGACTACCGGTCCCGGGCGAGACATGTGTGATTGGAGAGGTGTGCCGTTGCGCCGTCCCCGGACCGCCCACCGCCGCCTGCCCGGTGGTGTCCGGCCGGGGGCGGACACCGGCCTCCGAGGCCGTGCGTCGGATGACGGATGGTCCCGCCGCCGGGCCGCGTGATCCTGGCGGGGACCCACACGGGTCCTTACGGAAAGGCATGTCATGGCACAGGATCAGGTGGCCGGCCGGCACATCTTCGTCGATCTGGGACGGCTCACCCTGGAGATGCGGTTCCAGGCCGGCGGGCGGATGACCTTCACCGTCGTCGAGGGCGGGGATCTGGTACCGGACGGGCACACGGAGACCGTGGACATCACCTCCGCGGAGATCCGTCCCGAGGTGTTCCTGACCTCGTGGAAGGAGGAGTCCGGTGCCACCATCACGCACCTGGAGGACTTCGAACGCGGCCGGGTCCACTCTCGCATCACCCTGCCGGACGGCACCCCGCTCGCCCTGACCGGAACCATCGAGGTCCTGGGCTGAAGGCCGTACCGCAGTTTCCCCCGTCGTCAACCAGCAGGAGGTTCCTGTCATGTCATCCGTCCGCGCGGTCCTGGTGGACCAGCCGGCCGGTGCCCTGCGCACCGGCCGGCGCGACCTCCCCGACCCCGGCCCCTTCGACGTACGTGTCACCGTCGAGGCGTGCGGGGTGTGCCACACCGATTCGCTGATGGTCGAGGGGCTGGTGCCCGGCCTGGCCCATCCGGTGACCCCGGGACACGAGATCGCCGGCCGGATCGACGCCGTCGGCGCATACGCGACCGGCTGGCAGGTCGGTGACCGGGTCGCCGTCGGCTGGTTCGGTGGCCACTGCGGCCACTGCGTGCCCTGCCGCCGGGGCGACTTCATCCACTGCACCGAACTCAAGGTCCCCGGCTGGGCCTACCCGGGCGGCTACGGCGAAGCCCTGAACGTCCCCGCCAACGCCCTGGCCCGGATTCCGGACGGGATCAGCGCGGTGGACGCGGCTCCCCTGGCCTGCGCGGGGGTGACCACCTTCAACGCCCTGCGCCGCTCGGGCGCGGGGCCGGGCGACCTGGTGGCGATCCTCGGGCTGGGCGGACTGGGGCACCTGGGTGTGCAGTTCGCGGTCCGGATGGGGTTCGAGACGGTGGTCATCGCGCGGGGCGCGGAGAAGCGGGCGCTCGCCGAGGAGCTGGGCGCGCACCACTACATCGACTCCACGGCCCAGGAGATGAGCCCCGCCCTGCAGGCGCTCGGCGGGGCGCGCGCGGTGCTCGCCACGGCGGGCAACTCGGAGACGATGTCAGCGGCCGTCGATGGTCTGGGGCCGGACGGTGAACTGGTCGTCCTGGGCGTCGACCCGGAGCCGATGCGGATCGGCCCGCTGCAGCTGATCGACCTGTCGAAGAGGATCTCCGGCCTGCCCAGCGGCACCGCGGCCGACATCGAGGACACCCTGCGGTTCGCCGCGCTGACCGGGGTCAGGCCGTATGTCGAGGAGATGCCGCTGGAACGGGCGGCCGAGGCGTACGCGCGCATGATGGACAACCGGGCCCGTTTCCGCATGGTACTCATCACCGGCGCCTGAGCACGGGACACACGCGACCGGCGGCCGTACCGGGCACCTGGGGGTGCCAGTACGGTCGCCGGTCGTCGTGCTGCCGGGTCGTCGTGCCGCCGGGTCAGCGGCGGGCGGGTCCGCTGCCGATGGGGAAGCGGTACAGCGCGTACGGCTTGACCCGCAGGTCCACGCCGCCGTTGTAGGCGGCCTGGCGGTTGAGCTGGTTGGCGACGACGTAGAGGTGCCGGTCATAGCCGACGGACAGGGTGTCGGGCCACACCAGGCGCTCGTCACGGATCAGGGTGCGGTAGGTGCCGTCGAGTTCACGGCGGACGATGGCGTTGTTCTCCAGGTCCCCGCCGTAGACGCGGCCGGCCCGGTCGGTCTCCAGACCGTCGGACATGCCCTTGGCGCCCAGATCGCGGACGGGGACGGAGGACGCGCCGTGGTCCGACCGCGCGCGGATCAGGTCCCTGGTCCGCACCGCGTACAGGCGGCGGCTGGAGAGCGGGCAGTAGTACAGCCACTCACCGTCGGGGCTGAGCGCGATGCCGTCCGCGCCGATGTTGACGGGCGTGGCCGGTGTGTTGGCGTCCGGGCTGTTCGTCAGCGGGCGGCCCTCGACCACGGGGACGAACCCGGGCACCGGCCGGGTGGACGGCGCGTCGTCCAGGCACCGCCAGGAGGTGCCGCTCGCCAGGTGGACGACGATCAGGCCGTTGGGGCCATCCGGGGTGGCGTCGGTGAGGTAGGCGTAGCCGCGGCTCAGGTCGAAGCGGACGTCGTTGATGAAGCTGCGCGGACCGGCGACGGAGCGGGGCAGCAGGATGGTGCGGACCACCCGGTCGGTGGCGAGGTCGATGGCGACCAGCTTCGGCCCGCCGTAGGGTGCGTCGGCCCACTCGATGCGGCCGGTGTCCACGACCCACAGCCGTTCGGCGGCGTCGACGACCACGCTCTGCACGCCGAGGAAGTGCCGCTCTGGGCGCGAGGTGTCCGACCGGTTGACGGCTCGGTCGGGGTAGGCAACGGCCTTGCCGTCCCGGATCTCAGCCACGGAGAACGGGACGTCGTCGCCCCAGCGTGGGAAGTTGACGAAGATCCGGCCCGAGCGGGACACCGTGACCCCGGTGGGCATCGCGCCGTCGAAGGTCGCGACCGTCTCCAGCCGGGGCTGGTGGCGGCCGCCGCCCGTGCCGGGGCGGGCCGCGGCCGGTGCGGCGCCGACCGCCAGGGCCCCTCCGACCACGAGGGACAGGCCGAGAACCGCCCTGCGGCCCGGGCCGGTGTGCGAGGTGGGGGAGGGTATGGACATGGGTGACTCCAGTGTTTCTCGTCGCCCTCGTGACCGCGGAGGTCGTGAGGTGCCGGTCGGTACCGGTCCAGTGGACCGCGGGCGGCCCCGGCACGCTTCCGTCGAATGACTGAGTGCCAGGGCCCGTTGACCGCCGGGAGCTCGCGGTCCCCGAACGGGACGGTCTAGGCGGTTTCGTTTGGATCATCGGGCGGACCAGAGGAAGATGCCCGCGATGTGGAGTCCGGCCAGGTAGATGGTCGCGGTCTTCTCGTAGCGGGTGGCGATACCGCGCCACTGCTTCAGGCGGTTGATGCACCGCTCGACGGTGTTGCGCTGCTTGTACGCCTCCGGGTCGAAGGCCGGCGGTCTGCCGCCGGCCTGTCCGCGCCGCTTCCGGTTGGCCTGCTGGTCGGCCCGTTCCGGGATCACCGCCCGGATGCCGCGTCTGCGCAGATGGTCACGGATCTCGCGGGAGGAGTAGGCCTTGTCGGCCAGGACCATGTCCGGTCTGGTGCGCGGACGACCGCGCTGTCGGGGAACGCGCAGGCGGTCCATCACCTCGGTGAAGGCGGGTGCGTCACCGGCCTGACCGGCGGTGAGGTGGAAGGCCAGGGGCCGGCACCGGCCGTCGGCGGCAAGGTGGATCTTCGTGGTCAGTCCGCCGCGGGAGCGGCCGATGGCGTGGTCCTGCGGCTCGTCGGCCGGGGCCCCTTTTTGCGGGCCCCGGCCGCGTGCTGGTGGGCCCGCACGATCGTGGAGTCCACCGACACAGCCCAGCTCAGGTCCTCGTCAGCGTCGGCCTGGGCCACCAGGGCGGTGAACACCCGCTCCCACGTGCCGTCGGCGGCCCACATCCGCAGCCGGTTGTACACGCCCCGCCAGTTGCCGTACTTCTCCGGCAGGTGCACCCACTGGGTACCGGTCTGGAACTTGTAGGCGATCGCGTCGATCACCTCACGATGGTCCCGCCAGCGGCCACCTCGCTTCGGCGTCCGGTCCGGGAGCAACGGCTCGATCCGCGCCCACTGCGCATCAGTCAACGGCACACCCAGACCAACGACCGACTGATCCAAACGAAACTGCCTAGAGCTCGATCTCGGCCAGCCGCTCGATCTCGATGCCGTTCACCGTGAGGGTCGCCACCCGTTCGGCGAAGGCCCGCAGGTGGGCGCTGGCGGAATGGGCCCGCAGGTGCTCCTCGCTCTGCCACACCTCGTGCATGACGAGCAGGCCGGGGTCGTCCAGCCCCTCGTGCGGCACGTAGGTGAGGCAGCCGTCCTCCTGGCGGGTGGCGGACACCAGGGCGGGCAGCGCGTCCCACAGCTCCTGTTCCTTGCCTGGGCGCGCCTTCATGCGGGCGACGAGGACGATGGGCCCGGTGTGACGGCCGGTCATGCGCTTCTCCTCAGTGGGGTGGTCCGTCGGAATGGGTCGGCCGGTGGGTCAGGCCAGGCGTCCGCCGCCGTCCACGTGCAGGACGGTGCCGGTGACGTACGGGTTGTCGATGGCGAACAGCACCGCGGCGACGAGGTCGTCGGGGGTGCCGACCCGGCGGGCCGGGTTGCTCGCGGCCACCGACTCCAGGAACGCCCGCTTGTCCGCGCCGAGCTTGTCCCAGGCGCCGCTGTCGACGATACCCGGGGACACGGCGTTGACCCGAAGCGGAGCGATCTCCACGGCGAGGGCCTGGACCAGGAAGGCGAGGGCGCCGTTGGTGGTGGCCATCACGGTCCGCTCGGGGGCGGGGCGCCAGGCCGCCACGCCGGAGAAGAAGGTGAGGGAGCCGCCTTCCCGGGCCTGTCCGGCCAGGTGCTTGGCGAGGAACAGGGGGCCGATCACCTTGGCCGCGAAGGCCCGCTGGACGTCCTCGGGGACGAGTTCGGACAGCGGCCCGTTGGCCGGCACGGCCGCCGTGGACACGAAGTGGTCGAAGGCGCCGACCTCCTCTGCCAGGTGCGCTATCGACTCCTCGTCGGTGATGTCGAAGCGGACGGTACGGGCCATGCCCGGCAGTTCGGCGGCCGTCTTCTCCAACTTGGCGAGGTCCGGGCCGGCGAGGACCAGGTCGGCTCCCTCGGCGGAGGCGGTCCGGGCGAGGCGACGTCCGATGGCCGAGCCGGCCCCGACGACGACGAGACGCTGGCCGGCGCGCTTGAGGGTGGCGCCGGCGGGGGTGGTGGACGTGCTGCTCACGGGTTTCTCCTTCGACGGGACCGGCACCGGGCCGGTGTGCGGGGCGGGATCAACTCTCGCCGTGGTGCGGCGATGAGGCCAATGCTTGTTCTTGCGGATATCCATAAGCTGCACGCATGGCAGGCGTTACGTGTGAGTCGAACGGCAGGTGGGGCGCGGTGCGTGGTCAGCCGACGGCAACGGCGTTCAGCAGGGGTGCCCCGTCCACGTAGCGCCGCAGCTGCCTCACCAGGAAGGCCGCGGAGTCTTCCGCGAAGGCGTCGGTGAACGCGCCGACGTGCGGGGTGATCAGTGCCTCCGGCTGCCGCCACAGCGGGTGCGCGCCGGGCAGTGGCTCGGGTGCCACCACGTCCAGCGCCGCACGCAGCCGCCCGAAGGACACCTCACGGGTCAGGGCGTCGGTGTCGACCAGTTCGCCCCTGCCGACGTTCACCAGGATCGCGCCGTCCTTGAGCGAGGCCAGCCGGTGCGCGCCGAACATGCCGCGGGTCTCCTCGGTCAGCGGCGCGCACAGCACCACGGCGTCCGCCGCGGGCAGCAGGGACGGCAGTTCCCGTGCGGCGTGCACGGCGGGTGCGTCGCCGCCGGGCCGGGCGGAGCGGGCGACCCGGACGAGGTCGCAGCCGAAGGGTTCCAGCAGCCGCGCGACGGCGGTCCCGACGGCTCCGGCCCCCACGACGACCACGCGCTTGCCGCGCAGCGTCAAACGGCCGGCCGGGGCCCAGGCGCCCGTCCGTTGCCCGTGCACGAAGCGGGGAATCCGGCCCGCCGAGGCCAGCAGCAGGGTCACCGCCAGCTCCGCGGTCGCCTCGGCGTGCACACCGCGCCCGGTGCGCAACAGGGCATCCGGCGGCAGCAAGCCCAGGTGCGGGGCCAGGTAGTCGTGGCCGGAGCTGAGGACCTGCAGCACCTCCAGACACCTGGCGCGGGAGACCATCGCGACCAGCGTCTCGTAGCCGCCCGCCCCGGGGAAACCGGTGAGGAATCGGACCTCCTCGGGCGGCGTGGGACAGGTGTCCGTGCCGTCCCAGTAATGGCAGTCGAGTCCGTCGGGCAGCGCCGGCAGGTCCTTCGGCTCGTACGGGATCCACACCACCGGCCTCATGGGAAGACTCCTCGACAGGTCGTCGCACCCGGCTCCTGGGCATCGGCTGCGTCGGGCTCCGTTCCCCGGAGCCCGAGATACATGTTCTATAGGGACCGCCAAAATGAAACACATGTGTCCGACCGGGTGTGTACCTGGCTCCACCGGCCCTGACCCCTTGTGAGTCACGCCGCCCCGGCCCGTAAGTCGTTAGACGGATTCCCGCGCCGCCGAGCGCCGTGAAGCTGGACCCGTACTCGGCGCCGCGCCCGCGGCCCGACCACCGTGGAGGGAAAGAACCATGCCGTTCATCACCGTCGGCCAGGAGAACACCACCGACATCGAGCTGTACTACGAGGACCACGGCACCGGCCGTCCGGTCGTCCTGATCCACGGCTACCCGCTGGACGGACACTCCTGGGAGAAGCAGACCGCCGCGCTGCTGGACGCCGGTTACCGGGTCATCACCTACGACCGTCGCGGTTTCGGCCGCTCCTCGCAGCCCACCACCGGCTACGACTACGACACCTTCGCCGCCGACCTCAACACCGTCCTGGAGACCCTCGATCTCCAGGGCGTCACCCTCGTCGGCTTCTCGATGGGCACCGGCGAGGTCGGCCGCTACCTCGGCACCTACGGCTCCGCCCGCGTCGCCAAGGCGGCCTTCCTCGCCTCCCTGGAGCCCTTCCTGCTGAAGACCGACGACAACCCCGACGGCGCCGCCGACCAGGCGTTCTTCCAGGACATCTCCGACACGGTCAAGAACGACCGCTACGCCTACTACACCGCCTTCTACCGGGACTTCTACAACCTGGACGACAACCTCGGCACCCGGATCGGCGAGGAGGCCGTCCGCAACAGCTGGAACACGGCCGCCGCCGGTGGCTCTTACGCCGCCTCCGCCGCGCCCCTGACCTGGCCGACCGACTTCCGTGCCGACATCCCCAAGATCGACGTGCCGGCCCTGATCCTGCACGGCACCGCCGACAACATCCTGCCCATCGACTCGACCGCCCGCCCCTTCCACAAGGCCCTCCCGCACGCCGACTACGTCGAGATCGACGGTGCCCCGCACGGCCTGCTGTGGACCCACGCCGCCGAGGTCAACGAGGCACTCCTCGCCTTCCTCGCCAAATGATCCGGCGCCGGCGGCCTTCCCCGGGAGGGGAACGCCGTCGGACGCGCGTCGCGAGAGCCCCCCGGGACACCTGCCCGGAGGGCTCTCGCGGTGTGCGCCCACGCCCGTGTCACACGGCGTCCAGGGCTGCACGGGCGCGGGCGGCGCGCACGGCGGCCGACAGCGCGGCGATGTCGTAGGCACCGTCGTGCCTGCGTCCGTCGACGAAGAAGGTGGGGGTGCCGGCCACGCCGCTCAGATCGGCGGAGTCCACGTCCTCAGCGACCCGCGCCGCACCCGTTCCCGCCCGTACGTCGGCCATGAACCGCTCCACGTCGAGCCCCGCCTCGACGGCGTATCCCCGCAGATCCCGCCCGCTCAACGCGCCCTGGTGCGCCATCAGCAGATCGTGCATCTCCCAGTACCGGCCCTGCGCCGCCGCGGCCTCGGCCGCCTCCGCCGCCGCCTGCGCGTGGGGGTGGACGTCCGTGAGCGGCAGGTGCCGCCACACGTAGCGCACGTCGCCGGAGTCCCCCAGCAGCTCGCGCACGACGGGCTCGGCCAGCCCGCAGTAGGGGCACTCGTAGTCGCCGTACTCCACCACCGTCACGGGCGCGTCCCGCGGGCCCCGTACGTGGTCGCGGGTGTCGTCGACCGGTACCGCGAGGTCGACGATGGCCTCGGCGCGGCCGATGACACTGCGCAGCCGCAGGCCGTGCGGGAGTCTCGCCAGGACCGCGTTGACCACCCAGCTCAGGGCGACGGAGCACAGGACGGCGGTCAGGGTGCCGATCTTGGCCTGCTGGAGGGCCGCGCCGTCGAAGGCGAGGGTCGCGATCAGCAGGGAGACGGTGAAACCGACTCCGGCGACGGTACCGCCGGCGGCGAGTGCGCCGACGCCGACGGGCAGCTTCACGCGGCCCCGCCCGATGGTGGTGACCAGCAGTGACGCCCCCATGATGCCGACGGGTTTGCCCACCACGTAGGCCAGCACGATGCCCAGGGTGACCGGTGAGGTGGAGGCGTCGGCGAGCTGGCCGGCGGTGATCGGGATGCCGGCGTTGGCCAGGGCGAAGAGCGGGACGATCACGTAGCTCGCCCAGGGGTGGAACATGCGCTGCAGACGGTCGTTGGGGGACAGCGCGGAGGCCAGCCCGAGGCGGACGGAGCGTTCCAGTTCGGCGGTGGGCTGCTCACGGAAGAGCCGGAACAGTCCGCTGGCCCGCTCAAGTGCGGGACGCCCGGCGGGACGCGCGTACGTCAGCAGCCCCATGGCCAGGCCGAGGACCACGGGGTCCACTCCCGAGAAGAGCAGGGCGGGCCAGGCGACGGCCGCCGGCAGCGCGTACGCGACCCCGCGCCGCACGCCGAGGGACCGCAGCAGCAGGACGACACCGAAGGCGCCGACGGCGACGGCCAGGGCGGGCAGGCCGACGTCGTCGCTGTAGGCGACCGCGATGACGACCAGGGCGACGAAGTCGTCCACCACGGTCACCGTCAGCACCAGGACCCGCAGCGCGGCCGGCATCCGGCGCCCCACCAGGGCCAGCGCACCGAGCGCGAAGGCGGTGTCGGTGGACATGGCGGCACCCCAGCCGTCCGCCGTCCCTTGGCCCGCGTTGACGGCCAGGTAAAGGAGTACGGGTACGAGCATGCCGGAGACACCTGCGGCCAGCGGCAGCGTCAGCCGGCTGCGTTCGCGCAGTTCCCCCATGTCGAACTCACGGCGTGCCTCCAGCCCGACGACAAAAAAGAAGACCGTCATCAGGCCGCTGTTCACCCACTCCCGCAGCGACAGGACGACGCCGTGGCCGCCGGCCGTCACGGACAGGTCCGTCCGCCAGAACGACTCGTACCCGCCCGGTGCCGCGTTCACCCAGGCCAGAGCGGCGACCACCGCAACGGACAGGACGGCGGCGCTCCCGGTCTCGGTGCGCAGGAAGTCGCGGAGCGGGAACCGGGAGGAGTCGCTGCACTGCGTCCGCCCGGTGAGGGAGGACGGATCGATGGGCGTGCTCATACGGTTCTCCGGCGGCCGGACGCCTGCCTGCGGAGGCTATTCACGTGTTCCCCTGACATCGGGTTGCGCGCGCGAGGGGCACGGCTCGGGCTGGGCCCCTGTCGCGCCGGTGCGGATCGGATCTCGCCGTCCGGGTGCCGGCCCGCGGGCCGCCGTGGTGGGCGGGCCGCGGGCCCGGGAGCCGGACCGGCAGTCGTCTCCGTCACCGCCACGGCGGGCGGAGCGGGACGACGGGCCGGGGCGTCACGGACGCCGCCGATGGCCAAGATTAGCCCCTTGCCCGCCGGCCCGGCCCGGCCCCCGCGTGCGTCACGGGACCAGTGTTCGCACCGATTCATCCGCAGTCGTTCTACCGATGCGCGGCCGGGCGGGGGTTGCCCAGGATGAAGGACGTGAACACGCGCACCTGACCGAAAAGCGCGCACCCGACGGGAGAGAGAGCACCCGATGAGCGACAGAAGTGCCTTCGCCGGCCCCGGGACCCGGGACGGCCGTGTTCCGCCGGTCCTCGTCACGACGGTCCGGCGGCTGTTCGTCCCCACGGGTCCCGACACGTTGCGCTGCCGCCTGCGCTACACCCTGGACGATCCCTACGCCGTCGCCCTGGACCTCTTCGTGGACCCGGTGACCGACCTGCGCGTGACCTGGATCGTGTCCCGGGAACTGCTGGACCGGGGAACGCGGGGCGCCAGCGGGGTCGGCGACTTCCGGGTCCGGCCGGTCGGCGACCGGTACGGGGCGGCCGGTGCCCTCCGTCTCACCCTCCTGCGTCCCGAGGGCCGGGTGTGCCTGGAGACTGGGCTGAGCGGTGTACGGCGGTGGCTGGACGCCACGTACGCCCTGGTACCGGCCGGCCACGAGAGCCGGCTGCTCGACTGGGACGCCCTGGAAGCCGCCCTGTTGGGGCGCGGCGGACAGTCGGCCTAGTTGTTGTGGACTACTCGGTAACTGACCACGGGCAGCGGGAACTCCGCGCTGTGCAGGCTGCCGACGATGAAGTACGAGTCACCGCTCTGTCCCGGCAAGCCGGTGCGGCAGCCCGGGTTGTAGTAGGCGTACAAGTCGGAGTCCGACACGTCCACGGCGGACAGGGCGGGCGCGGAGAGGTTGTGACACGAGGTGTCGTCGAGGTCCACGACGGTCTGCGTGCCCGTCAGGCCGGAGCCCGTGTAGAGGGAGATGCCCCAAGGGAAGGCGGCCGCCGAGGCCGACTGGTCGGTCGCGGTGAGACCGGCCAGGGTGGCCGCGCCGAGGACGGCTTTCGCGAGGACGTGGCGGGTACGGCTTCGCGTCATGGGGCCACTTTGCTGTCGGGCTGCCGGGGAAGAAGGCGGCCTGGGCGTTCCGTGGACGTGTGCCCAGGCCGTGTCCATCGTCGCCAATTCACACGTGTGTGCATAGAGGGGATTGAGACATGTGCCCGTGCCGAGGGACATGGGTCCGGTCCGGAACGTCGGTCGATCGACCGAAGCGCGGTGATTCGCCCCCGGGTTCACTCGGTCCCTGATCACCGACGCGGCCGCCCCTGGTACGGGGCGGCCGACAGCCAGACGGGAGCCTTCCGTGCCCGCCCCCTCCGCCTTCTCCGCGCTGCCGCCCGACGGCCCCGGTCGCCGTGCCGTCCCGCGCCGCTTCTCCACCGCCCGTCAGCAGCTCGCCGCCATGGGCGGCATCACCCTGCTCACGGTCCTCGCGGCCACGGCCAACGCCACGGCCCCGGCCGCCTCGACGGCTCCCCCGGCACCGCACCGGGCCCGCTTCCAGGTGTCGCGTGGTGCGGAGACATACGGCGTGGGACCGGCCGGCAGTCAAACAACCGATGCCGCTCCCGCCGCCCGCTGACACGCTGGCGGCGGCAGGCCCCCAGGTCCGCCCGTCCGCACCGCCGCGGTGCGGCAGAACGAAAGGAACAGCCACATGACCAGTACATCCGCCCCGACCGGTCTCGTCCTGATCGACACCGTCAATGAGGTCTTCGCCGAAGGAGGCAAGGGTTACCCGGGCTTCAAGGCGGAGTTCGAGCGGATAGGCACCCTGGACAACCTCAGGCGGCTGCTGGCCGGCTTCCGGGACAAGGGCTACCCCGCCTTCTTCTCGCCGATGTCCTACACCGAAGAGGAGTACGACAACTGGAAGCACCGCTCCGGCATCCACCACATGATGTTCGACAACCGCATGTTCGAGGCGGGCAGCTGGGGCGCCGAGTTCCACCCCGACCTCCGGCCCGGCCCCGGTGACGTGACGATCGCCCCGCACAAGAACCTCGACGTCTTCGCCACCACCGACCTCGACATCCAGCTCAAGCGCCGCGGCATCGAGCACATCGCCGTGGCGGGCATGATCGGGACGATGTGTGTGGAGTCCACCGCCCGCAGTGCCATGGAGCGGGGCTACCGGGTGACCCTCGTCAAGGACGCCACCGCGCCCGACGGCGACGCCGACTCCTACGAGCAGATGGTGAACCGTTACGCGCTCATCGCCCACGACGTGCTCACCACCGAGGAACTGCTGTCCCGCGCCGACTTCTGAGGCACGGACGCGTCCGTCCCCCTGACCGGCCCCACCTCCCCGACAGCACGAGCAAGACGCGCGGCGCGCGTCGAAGGGATCACCTCCATGGCGACCTCCTTTCCCGAGATCGGCGACCGACCCGAGGACCTCGTCGGCCTGGCCTCGGTCCGGCTGACCGAGGAGCAGCTCGCCCGGGCGGTCCGGTACGCGGAGCCGGAGGAGGTCGCCGACGGACAGGTGCTGTTCGACGTCGGGGACGACTGCGGTGACCTCCTCCTGTGCGGCAGCGCCCGGCTGGAGGCGGTGCGGCCGTCCCCGGCGCCGGGCCGGGACGAGGTCCTGCTGCGGTACGGCCCCGGCCAGTTCGTCGGTGAGCTCGGGCTGCTCACCGGTCAGCGCCGACACCTTCGGGTACGGGTGCGCAGGCCGGGCACCGTGCACCGGGTGGCCGCCGGGTCGTTCCGGCTGCTGATGGCGCGGGAGACCGAGCTGTCGGACCTGTTTCTGCGCTCCTTCCTGGCCCGGCGGCGGCTGCTGCGGCAGGCGACCGCCCAGACGCTGCGGATGGTGGGCGACCCGGATTCGGCCGAGGGCCTGCGGCTGCGCACCTTCCTGGCCCGCCAAGGCGTCGCCCACTCCTGGGTGCCGGACGGCTCGGCGGAGGGGACGGCCCTGCTCGGGGCCGCCGGACTGACCGCGGCCGACCTGCCGGTCGCCTCGATCGGGGCCGAGGTGCTGACAGGCATCACCCCCGGCGCGCTCAGCGAGCGCCTGAACCTCTCCTTCCGCGACACCGGCGGCGGTACGGCCGACCTGACCGTGGTGGGCGCGGGACCCGCCGGGCTGGCGGCCGCCGTGCACGGGGCCTCCGAGGGACTGGAGACGGTGCTGCTCGACGCGGTCGCCACCGGCGGCCAGGCCGCCACCAGCGCGCGCATCGAGAACTACCTCGGCTTCCCGTTCGGGCTGAGCGGCGCGGACCTCACCGCGCGCGCCGCCGTGCAGGCCCTGAAGTTCGGCGCCAGGATCGCCAGTCCGTGCACGGTCGTCGCGCTGGAGCCGGGCACCCGGGAGCACGTGGTCACCCTTTCCGACGGGGCACTGATCCGGACCCGGGCCGTGGTCCTCGCCACCGGCGCCGCCTACCGCGCCCTGCCCGTCGACCGGTGGAGCGAGCTGACCGGGCGCGGCATCCACTACTCGGCCACGGACATGGAGGCGCAGACGGTGGCCGGAGCCCCGGTCGCCGTCGTCGGCGGGGCGAACTCGGCGGGACAGGCGGCGCTGCACCTCGCGCGCCACGCGCGGACGGTCACCCTGGTGGTGCGCGGTGCCGACCTGGGGTCCCGTATGTCCGCCTACCTGGTGGACCGCATCCTCGGAGACCCGCGCATCACGGTCCTGACAGGCACCGAGGTGTCGGCGCTGCACGGTGCCGAGCGGCTGGAGGCGGTGACGCTGGTCCGGCACGGCGGCCCGGTGCGCCGGATCTCCTGCGCCGGCCTGTTCTGCTTCATCGGCGCGGAGCCGGCCACCGACTGGCTGACGGGGGTGGCGCTGGACGACAACGGGTTCGTCCGCACCGACCTCGCGCTGTCGAACACGGACCTGGGGCCCCGCTGGCGGGACGCGGGGCGTGCGCCGCTGCCCTACGAAACGAGCGTGCCGGGTGTGTTCGCCGCGGGTGACGTGCGGACCGCGTCGCTGAAGCGGGTGGCCGCCGCCGCCGGCGACGGTGCGAGCGCCGTCCGGTCGGTGCACCAGTACCTGGCCCTGTCCGCCCGGGTCTGACCGGTCACCGGCGCTCCGCCCCGGAGCGCCTGCGTGCCTCGCGCAGCAGGTTGTTGTGCGCGCGGCGCAGGAACTTCGCGGCCTGGCACTCCCGCGCGCCGGCCCGGCACTGACGGTAGTCGCGCAGATGCGACGCGTACGCGTCGGCCGCCTGGTCGAGGCGGTCCCCGGAGGAAGACATGGTGCTCCCGGTGAGAGTCGTACCGCCATGGGTGGGCAGTGAGATACGTGTTTCACTTTGATCGTGTCACCGGAAGCATGGCAAGCTCCCAACCTTTGATACATATGCTGATACATATGCGCCCTGCACACACGTGTCGGTTTTCCGGTCGGCGGGCCCGCCGGCCGTGGTTGCGCGGTGTGCGTGCGGTGCGCCGACAGGAGGAGGGCACATGCCCGACGTCCCGCTCAGTGAGAGCATCGTCCGCGTCGACGACCGGGTGTTCCTGGTTTCGGGGAGCAACACCAACTGGGTGATCGTCAAGGAGGGCGACGCGGCCCTTCTCATCGACACCGGTTACCCCGGTGACCACGACCGGGTCGTCGCCTCGCTCGGCGCCGTGGGCGTCCGGCCGGGCGGTCTCACAGCGATCCTCGTCACCCACGCGCACAACGACCACATCGGCGCGGCCGAGCGGCTGCGCACCGCGCACGGCGTTCCCGTCCTCATGCACGAGCGTGAAGTGCCTCACGCGCGGCGCGAGTTCCTGCAGCAGGTGTCGGTCGGCGCGGTGCTCGCCAACGCCTGGCGCCCCGGCGTGGTGCCGTGGGCGGTGCACGCCATCCGCTCGGGGGGTACGGCACACGTGCCGGTGGCCGAACCCCGGGCGTTCGGCACGACGGGCGCCCTCGACCTGCCCGGCGCGCCGGTGCCCGTGCACACACCGGGGCACACCGGCGGCCACTGCGCGTACCACCTCCCCTCGCTGGGCATCGTGGTCAGCGGGGACGCGCTGGTCACGGCCCATCCGACGTCCCGGAAGACCGGTCCGCAACCGCTGCCCGGCATGTTCCACGCCGATGTGCCCATCGCCCTCGACGCCCTGTCGGCGCTGGAGTCACTGGACGCCGGCGCCGTCCTGCCCGGCCACGGGCCCCTGCACCGCGGTTCCGTCCGCGACGCGGTCGCACGGGCCCGTGAACAGGCCGGGCGGCAGGGACGTCCCCTCCTCAAGGCGCCGCCCACTATGTGTCCACAAGGCAGCTCCATGCTGGTGGTACGGCCGGCGGGAGGGCGTTCTCCGCCCCGGCCCGGCCGTCCGCCGGCGCACCTGACCGCCCGGCCCCACGGCCGGGCACCATCCGAACCGACAGGAGATTCCATGTCCGCCTACCTGGCCGATCAGGCCGAGACCCAGTACGTGACGGGGCCGCGCGGCGAACGCTTCGCCTACCGCCGCTTCGGACGGGCCGGCACCCGGCCGCTGGTCATGCACATGCGTCTGCGCGGGACGATCGACCACTGGGACCCGGCGCTGCTGGACCTGCTCGCGGCCGAGCGGGAGGTCGTCGTCTTCGACAACCGCGGCACCAACTTCTCCACCGGTGAGCCGCCGTCCACCGTGGAGGGCCTGGTCGACGGCTCCCTGGCCTTCATCGGCGCCCTGGGGCTGGAGGACATCGACGTCCTGGGCTGGTCGATGGGTGGCATCGTCGCCCAGGGCGTGGCCCTGACCGCGCCCGGTCTGGTGAACCGGCTCGTGGTGGCCGGCAGTTCGCCCGGCGGCGTGCCCGACCTGCCGACGCCGCCGGAGCGCGTCGCGCAGATCACCGGCAAGGGAGCCAACGACGACGAGGACTTCCTCTACCTGTTCTACCCGGACACGGAGAAGGCGCGGGCGGCCGGACTGGCCTCCCTGCGCCGCCTGGACCGGCGGCTGAGGGAGTCGAAGGCCGTGGTGGGTCCCGAGACGTTCCGCGGCCAGATCGCGGCCATCGGCGGTTTCCGCGGGTACTGGGACCGGCAGGCCGAGCTCACCCTCCCGGTGCTGGCCGCCAACGGCGCCCACGACGTGATGATCCACGCCTACGCCACGTACGCGATGTCCCAGCGGCTGCCGGACGCCAAGGTCGTCCTCTACAGCGACGCCGGGCACGGATTCCTCTTCCAGCACCCGGAGGACTTCGCCCGCGAGGTCAACGAGTTCCTGGGCCGCTGACCGGCAGCCGGGTACCCGGGCCGCGGGCAGCCGTCAGGCGATCTCGTCCATGTGCTCCTCCACCCAGCCGCGCAGCTGCCCCAGGGGCCGCGCCACGCTGCGCCCGAGCGCGGTCAGTTCGTACTCGACGTGCAGGGGCACCGCGGGGTAGACGGTCCGCTCCACGAAGCCCCGGTCCTCCAGGCGGCGCAGCGTGGCGGTGAGCACCTTGGGGCTCACCCCTTCGAGTCGCTTCTGCAGGGCGCCGAAGCGCTGCGGCCCCTCCTCCATGGCGCCGATGGCCAGCGCCGACCACTTGTTGGCCAGGAGATCGAGGACCTCTCGGCACGGGCACTGGGCGGCGTACACGTCGTGATGGTCGTGCCGCTGGGACTCGCAGAGTGTCACCATGGGGTCTCCCTTTCCTGAATTACCTCTCCCACCAGCTTACTTCCCCTGGGGAAGTAATATCCCTTGCAGGTTACTACCTCCTCAGAGCTACGTTACGGGCACAGCGGAAGTCCGCTGTGACATCACCAGTCCGCTGTGACATCACCAGGAGGAACAGTCATGAGCCAGCTCCCCGAGACCATGCCGGCCGTCGCCTACCGCAAGAGCCTGCCGGTGGACGACGCGGAGAGTCTCCTCGACACGACCCTGCCGGTGCCGCAGCCAGGGCCGCGCGACCTGCTCGTGCGGGTCGAGGCCGTCGCGGTCAACCCGGTCGACTACAAGATCCGGCAGAGCAACGACCCGGGCGGCGAGCCCAAGGTCCTCGGCTGGGACGCGGCGGGCACGGTCGTCGCCGTCGGCGCCGAGGTCGAGTCCTTCCAGGTCGGCGACGAGGTGTTCTACGCGGGCGCCCTCGACCGGCCCGGCGCCAACTCCCTGTTCCACACGGTGGACGAGCGCATCGTCGGTCACAAGCCCGCCTCGCTCTCCTTCGCGGAGGCCGCCGCCCTGCCGCTGACCTCGCTGACCGCCTGGGAGGGCCTGTTCGAACACCTCGGGCTGTACGCCGACGCCCTGAAGCAGTCGGGCACCCTGCTGGTCACCGCCGCCGCGGGCGGTGTCGGCGCCATGGTCTCCCAGCTGGCCCGCGCCCTGACCAGCCTGACGGTGATCGGCACGGCGTCCCGCCCCGAGACCGTCGAGTTCGCCCGGCGGATGGGCGCCGCGCACATCGTCGACCACCGCCGGCCCCTCGCCCCGCAGGTGCGCGAAGTGGCCCCGGACGGCGTGGACTTCGTCTTCGGCACCACCGGTACGGAGCAGAACCTGGCCGCCTACGCCGACATCGTCAGGCCCTTCGGCCGGATCGTGGCCATCGACGACTTCGGCCCGGTGGAGATCGGCCTGCTGAAGTCGAAGAGCATTTCCTTCCACTGGGAGTTCATGTTCACCCGCTCGTTGCACCGCACCGCCGACCAGGCCGAGCAGGGCCGCATCCTGGACCAGATCGCCCGGCTGGTGGACGCCGGCATCCTCACCACCACGGCCACCACCGACCTGGGGAAGATCACGGCGGAGAACCTGCGGGAGGCGCACCGCGTCCTGGAGTCCGGCAAGGCCATCGGCAAGATCACGATGACCGGCTTCTGACCGTCCCGAGGCCGCCCTGGGCACCAGGGGGAGGGCGAGGACTCAGGACTCCACAGTCCTTCCACTTCCGGTGCCTAGGGTGGCCGAGGCGGCGCACCCGCGCCGTCTCCCCCCGACCGCCGCCCCGTGTGCGGCCGTCGGGGACGACCCGGTCACCGCACCGTGCGCCGTCGGCGGACCGGCACGCGCGGCCACGCCGGTCCGCTACGAACGGAGCCAACGCCATGCTGACGATCGACGTCTTCACCAGTGACTACAAGCCCATCGCCGCCACGGCACCGGGCTGGGACAGCGGTGTGGGCGCGACCTGGCCGGCCAGTACGGCGACGCTCGTCCACGGCCGGCGGGAGGCCGTGCTCGTCGACGCGCTCATCACCGTCGCCGAGGCACACCGCCTCACCGACTTCGTCCGCGCCACCGGCAAGGTCCTCACGACCGTCTACGTCACCCACGGCCACGCCGACCACTTCCTCGGCCTGCCGGTCGTGCTGGACGCCTTCCCCGAGGCCGTCGCGGTGGCGCTGCCCGAGGTCGTGCCGCACGCCGAGGAGCAGCTCACCGGGCCGGTCCTGGCGTACTGGGAGTCGCTGTTCCCCGGGGCTCTGCCGGCCGGGCCCGTGGCGCCCCGGGCGCTGACGGGGGACGTCATCGAGCTGGAAGGGCACGAGCTGAGGCCGGTACGGGTCGGGCAGAGCGACACCGATCCGTCGACCGTACTGCACGTCCCGGACCTCGACGCCGTGGTGGGCGGCGACGTCGCCTACAACGGCATCCACATGTGGCTGGCGCAGACCGACAGCCGGGCGCGCGAGCGCTGGCTCGGGGCCCTGGACACTCTGGAGGCGCTCCGGCCGGCCCGGCTGGTCGCCGGCCACCAGCCCCCCGGCGCCGACGACCGGGACGCCGCCGCCGTCATCGCCTCCTCCCGCCGCTACCTGACCGACTTCGAGGCGGCGGTGGAGGCCGGCGCCGGTGCCCGCGACGTGGTCCGGGCGATGAACCGGGCGCACGGGGACCGCGGCAACCCGTACACCCTGTACGTCTCCGCGGCCGCCCAGTTCCCGTCGCGGGACTGACCTCCCGCGGCGTCCTCAGGGCGTCCCCGTGTCACCGAGCGCGTCGCGCAGCTGCGCCCGGTTGGTGATGCCCAGTTTCGGATACGTCTGGTACAGGTGGAAGCCGATGGTGCGGGCGGAGAGCAGCAGCCGCTCCCCTATCTGCCGGTTGGTCAGGCCGGTGGCCGCCAGCCTGGCGATCTGCAACTGCTGGGGCGTGAGCCGATCGATCCCCCGCGAGGCACCGTCGCCCCCGCGGACGGTGACGCCGCAGGCCCGCAGTTCGGCGGAGGCCCGCTCCTCCCACGGTCGCGCGTTCAGCTGTTCGAAGACGGTGAGTGCCCGGGACAGCTCCGTGCGGGCCTCTCCCGTACGCCGTCTGCGCCGCAGCCACTGCCCGTACTCCAGCTGGACGACCGCCCGCTCGAAGGGCCACTGCTCCGCGGCGGGGTCGCCGAGCGCGGCCTCGAACAGCTCCGCCGCCCGCTCGTCGTCGGCGAGGACGGCCTCGGCACGGCGGGTGAGCAGCAGCAGCCGCGGGGACATCCGGCCGTCCAGCCGCCGCCGCGCCGCGGCCAGCACCTCCGCCGCGTCCCGCCGCTTGCCGACCCGCACGGCCGCCGCGGCGAGATCGCCGAGCGCGTAGTAGGACGCGTGGTAGTGCACGGGGCTCGGTTCGGGTCCCACCGTGAACAGTCCGCGCAGCAGTTCGTACTCCAGTGGGTGGTTGCCCTCCGCGCCGGCCACGAGCGCGCGGACCCAGCGGGCGCGGACCCAGAGGGCGCGGCCCTGGGCCGGGTCCACCCCGGCCACGGCCCGGTCGATCATCTCCCTGGCCTCGTCGGCCCGGCCGCGCAGCGCCAGCAGGGCCGAGGTGACGTACATCGCGGCGCGGCCCGCCATGTCGAGGCCGTTCTCGGCGGCGACCCGCCGGGCGTCCTCGGCGCAGGACCAGGCAGCCTCCCAGGCGCCGGCCTCGAACTGGGCCAGTGCCAGCGCCTGCCCGAGGGTGGCGTTGGACCCGGCCGTGGTCACGGCGTTGAGCCGTTCCATCGCCTCGCCGAGCAGCCGGACCGCGACGGTGGTGTCGTCCAGGATCCACGCGCCGGCGCCCAGCACGGTCAGTTGCTCGGCGTCCCGCTCGGACCGCGCCAGACAGTCCCGGAGGAACGCGAGCAGCCCCTCGCGGTCCCCGTGGGGGTCGCAGCAGGCGCGGGTCCAGAGCTGGTCGTGGTCGTTGCCCACGTCGACGGGGATGCGCGCCAGGAGCCGGAGCATGCGCTGCCGGTAGGTCTCGTCGCCGGTGTTGTAGGCGATGATGGCGGCGTGCCCGAGGGCGACCAGCGCCGCGTCCGGCGCCCGGTCCACCGTCTCGTCCGCCAGTGGCAGCAGGTGGGACAGCGCGGCCTTCTGCCGGGTGGTGGCGGCGAGCGCCCAGCCCGTCCACAGGGTGGCCGCCCGGAGCATCGCCTGGTCGTCGGTGGCCGCCGCGACCCCGCCCGCCAGTTTCTCCACCCACAGGGGCTCACCCGCGTTCATCGCCAGGTCGCAGGCGTCCAGCAGCCGCCGGGCCCGTGCCTGACCGTCCGGGCTCAGTTCCGCGGCCCGCTCCAGGGCCGCGGCGGCCACCCGGTAACCGCCGCGTCGCCGTGCGCGCCCCGCCGTCCGCACCAGCGCCGCCGCGATGTCCTCGTCGGGGACCAGGGTGGCGGCGGCCCGGTGCCAGGCCTGCCGGTCGGGATCGTCGCTCAGCAGGTCGGCGAGTGCCAGGTGCGCCTGCCGACGTTCCCCGAAGGAGGCCGAGCCGTAGACGGCCGACCGCACCAGTGGGTGCCGGAAGACGACCCGACCGCTCTCCACCCGCACCAGGCCGACCTGCTCCGCCACCGACCACGCGTCCGGCCCTCCGGAGGCGGAGGCGGCCAGGAGGGCGGCCGGCATATCCGGGGCGTCCGCGGCGGCCGCGTACAACAGGAACCGGCGGGTCTGCGGCGGCAGCCCTGCCAGCCGCTCGGCGAACACGCTCTCCAGGCGTTCGGTGATCGGGAGGGCACCGGCCGGTCCGCCGGGCCGGGGTGGCGGGGACCCGGCGCCGGCACGGGCCAGTTCCACCAGCGCCAGCGGATTGCCGTCGGCCTGCCGCAGGACGCGCTCGCGCAGCAGGCCGCGCGGGGCGTGGGGCTGGGCGTCGAGCACCCGCTCGGCCGCCCGGTCATCCAGTGGCCGTAGCGGCAGGCGCGCGAGGTCCGTCCCGAACTGCTGGGGCACGGTGTCGCCCCGTACGCCCATCAGCAGGGTCACCGGCTCACCGGTCACCCGGCGCGCGACGAAGGCCAGCGCGTCCAGGGAACAGGCATCGGTCCACTGCGCGTCGTCGGCGACGAGGAGCACCGGCCGCCGGGCGGCGGCATCGGACAGCAGGGTGAGCGCGGCGAGGTTGATCAGGAGCCGCTCGGGACGGTCGTCGGCCGCCGGCGGCGCGTTCTCGGCGTGTCCGAAGGCGCCCACCAGCGCACGGCGCTGGGCGTCCGGCAGGCCGGCCGCCTCCGGCAGCAGGGGGGCCAGCATCTGGTGCAGCGCGGCGAAGGCGAGTTCCCGCTCGCCTTCGTGCCCGGTGCACCGCAGCACGCGTCTGCCGTGCGCCGCGGCCTCCTGGGCCGCCGCGTCGAGGAGGGTGCTCTTGCCGGTCCCGGCCTCCCCGAAGAGGACCAGGGACGGGGGCCCTTCCCGCCGGGGAGTGAGGACGAAGTCGCGCAGACGGGACAGTTCGGCGTCACGGCCGAAGATCTCCGTCGTCGGCGGGGCCTGCTCACCGCCGGTCACCATGGCTCCTCCCAGCCGCGTCCCGGAGGACTCGAAGATCGTTAAGGGCGCGACACTATCAAGTGGTTTCCTGCGGTTCGCCACCACTCAGCACCCTTCGATGCATACGCGAGGAACGTCCCCCCGCACCTCGGGCGGCCGGGAGCGCGGGGCCGGGACACGGCCGGAGAATCGGCGGGCCTCCCGGGCGGGCGGCAGACCAGTCAGGTTACTTATACGGCCGCTGTCCGACCGACCTATGTTCGCACCTGAGGCCGGGGAAGCCGTGCGCCCGCCGGGCGCGGACGACGGGATCCGCAGCGGTGGCGCACCATTTGACACGAATCAAACTGACCGGCCATATTCGCATCACCACGCTCGCGTTCACAGCATTGCCCGGCACGGCCGTCTCCACCCGGTCGAACAGCGACTGTGCACCAGCCGACGTCCGAGAGGAGACCATCGTTGCCCAGGCCCCATCCCGTGACGGGCGATCCGTGTGTCCGCTTCTCGGTCCTCGGCCCGGTCCGGGTCTGGCGCGGCAACGACGAACTGCCGGTTCGCCCGAAGCAGCAACGGCTCGTCCTGGCGGCGCTGCTCGCGCGCGGGGGCCGGCCGGTCCCCCTGGCCGAGTTCATCGAGCTGCTGTGGGAGGGCCGGCCGCCGGTCAGTGCCGCGAACGCGGTGCACCGGTACATCGGTGCCCTGCGCCGGCTGCTGGAACCGGATCTCCCCGCCAGGTCGGCGGGGCGGTGGCTCACCCGGCAGGCCGGCGGCTACCGCCTCCGGGTCGACGCGGACAGCCTCGACCTGCTGAGGTTCAGGGACCTTGCCGACCGGGCCCGCAAGGCAGGCAGGGCTGGCGAACCGGCCGCGGCCGTGGACCTCTACGTCACCGCCCTCGGGCTGTGGCAGGATCACGACGCCGCGGGTCTCGAACCCGTCCGCCGGAGCTATCCCACGTTCGTGATGCTGGAGCACGAATACGTGTCCGTGGTCTGCGAGGCGGCCGAGACGGCCGTCCGCTGCGGGCGCGCGTCGGCCGTCCTGACCCCGCTGCGCCAAGCCGTGGAGCGCCATCCGCTGGACGAGGCCCTGGTCGCGCACCTGCTGCTCGCCCTCGCCGACGACGGAAAGCAGGCCGAGGCCGTCTCCCTCTACCAGGACGTCCGCCGCCGCCTGGCGGAGGAGCTGGGGGTCGACCCCGGCCGCGAACTGTCTGCGGCGTACGAACACCTCCTGCGGGGGCGGGCGGCCACGGAGGCCGGGGCGGGCGGTCACGACAACGGCATGGGCCGGGACGACCGGCCGGCACAACGGCCCGCCGCCGCTCCCCTGACTCCCTCGCAGCTCCCGGCCGACCTGGCCTGCTTCACCGGCCGCCGGGAGGCGGTGCGGCAGGCGATCGCGATGGCGGGGGAACGCGGCGGTACCCTGCGCGTCATCGCCATCGATGGCATCCCCGGCGTCGGCAAGACCGCTCTGGCCGTGCACGTGGCGCACCGCGCCGTGCCCGACTTCCCCGACGGACAGCTCTACGTCGACCTGCGGGGCTTCACCCCCAACGGTGATCCGGCCGACCCCCATGAGGTCCTCGCCGGGTTCCTGGGCGCCTTCGACGTCCCCCGGCAGCGGATGCCGGACACCCCGGACGCACGCGCCGCGCTGTACCGCAGCGTCCTGGCCGGTCGCCGGGTGCTGGTGGTCCTGGACAATGCCTGGAGCGCCGAGCAGATCGCACCGCTGCTGCCCGGCACGCCGGAGTGCATGGTCATCGTGACCAGCCGGGCCCGGCTTACCGGGCTGGCCGCCTCGCACGGCGCCCGGCTGACGACGCTGGAGGCGCTCTCCGCCGACGAGGCTGCGGCGGCCTTCGTCGAGCGAGTCAAGGGGGTCAGGACGGACGTGGACGACGCCTCGGTGCGGCGGATCGTCGACCGCTGCGGCAGGCTTCCCCTGGCCGTGGCCATCGTCGCTGCCCGCGCCGCCTCGTACCCGGAGCACCCGCTGCCGCAGATCGCGGCGGAACTGGCGCGCGCGGGCCGGAGCCTGGAGGGCTTCAGCGACGACCACCTCGACAACGACGTGCGCGCCGTCTTCTCGTGGTCCTACCGCACGCTGTCCGAACCGGCCGCCCGCCTCTTCCGGCTCCTGCCGCTGCACCCGGGCGACGACGCGAGCGTGAGCGCCCTGGCGAGCCTCGCGGGCACCACCCTGCCGGACGCCGCCGCGGCCGTCGGCGAGCTGGTACGCGCTCGGCTGCTGACGGTGCTACGACGCGACCGGTACCGGTTCCACGACCTGATCCTCGCCTACGCGAGCGAGCTGGGCGGATCCGACGGCGCGGCGCGCACGGCCGCGCCGTCCCGGCTGCACGACCACTACCGGCAGACGGTGAGCGCGGCCAACCGGCTGCTGCGGTCCAGGGTGTACGAGCCCGAGCCGCCCCCGCCGCTGGACGGCGTCCAGGTCGAGTCCCTGTCCGACGAGGCCGCCGCCATGGCCTGGTTCGGCGCCGAGCGGCCGGTCCTCAACACCCTCGTGCAGGAGATGGCGGCACGCGGTGACGCCCGTGCCGCGTGGGAGACGGCCGTGTCGATGCAGCTCTTCCAGCAGCGGCTCGGCCTGTGGCAGGAGTGGGCGGCCGGCATGGGCGGCGCGTTGGTGGCGTCCCGGCGGGCGGGGGACACCGAGGGGATCGCGCGGACGTGCCGGGGGCTGGCGGGTGCCCTGCTCTTCCGGGGCGACACCGACGCCGCGCTGCCCCTCCTGCACGAGGCGGAACGCGAGTTCGCGGGCCTCGGCATGACCCTCGAACTCGTGCACACCCTCCGCAACATCGGCTCCGTGTACATAGCCCGGGGCAGCTCCGCGCAGGCTCTCGCACACCTGGACCGGGCCCTGCGCTTGCTGCGCGTCCATCGCCATCCGTACCTGGAGGCGACCACCCTGGTGTGGGCGGGTGAGGCACACCTGGACCTGGGGAACGCGGACCGGGCCCTGGAGCTGGCCGAGGAATCGCTCGGCATCTCCCGGCCCCTACGCCTGGTCGACGGAGAGGGACCCGCTCTGGGCGTGGTGAGCAAGGTGCACCGGCGACGCGGGGACCTCGGGGCGGCGATCGTGGCCCGGCTGCGCGCCATCGAACTCGCCCGCCGCCAGGGCCATGTGAGCGGAGCGGCGGAGGACCTGCTGCTCCTCGGGGACCTGCACCTGGAAGCCGGCGCCCCGGAGGCGGCACGCCGCGCGTGGCACGAGGTCCTGGAGCTGACGGACGATCCGGACTCGCCGGTCGCCGCCACGGCCCGGGAACGGCTGGCCCGGACGCCGCGCTGACAGGGACCGCGCCGGTCCGCACGGGTGGGCGGAGCACGGACCGGCCGGGTCCCGCCTCAGCCGCCGCCCAGCCTGGTGCCCTTGGTCTCGGTGACCGCGAAGGCCACGAAGAAGGCCGAGAGCAGGGCGAAGGCAGCGTAGATCACATACCCGGCCGACAGGTTCCACTCGGAGAGCGCCGGGAACGACTCGCTCACCGCCCAGTTGGCGATCCAGTTGAAGGCCGTGGCCACCGAGATCGCCGCCGCGCGGATGCGCAGCGGGAACATCTCACCCACCATGACCCACAGCACCACACCCCAGGACGCCGCGAAGAAGAACACGAAGGTGTGCGCGGCGACGAGCGCGACGCCCGCCTGGAGGTCCGGAAGACCGATGTCGTCACCGCTGCCGGTGGTGCCGGAGAAGGCCCACGCCGCGAACGCCAGGGAGACGGCCATGCCCAAGGAGCCGGCCAGGGCCAGCGGCCGGCGGCCCACCCGGTCGATGAGCAGCATGGCGACGGCCGTGCCCACGATGTTGATGATGGACGTGGACAGGCTGATCAGCAGCGACCCGGACTGGTCGATGCCGACGGACTGCCACAGCACGGACGAGTAGTAGAAGATCACGTTGATACCGACCAGCTGCTGGAAGACCGCGAGGCCGATGCCCGCCCACACCACCGGCAGCAGCCCGGCGCGTCCGCCGAACAGGTCACGGACACGGGGCTTGTGGGTGTCGCGGAGCGAGCGGGCGATCTCGGCCAGCCGGGCGTCCGCGTCGGTGTCCGGGCCCTCGATGTCCCGCACCGCCCGTCCGGCCTCCGCGAGCCGGCCCCGGGCCACGAGGTGGTGCGGGGACTCGGGGATGCGGGTGGACAGTACGAAGTACAGGACCGCGGGGACGAAGGCCGCGAGCAGCATCCACTGCCAGGCGTCGAGGGGGCCGAGCGCGCCCTCGCTGCGCCCGCCGGCGCTTTGGGCGATGGCCCAGTTGACGAGCTGGGAGGCGGTGATGCCGAGAACGATGGCGGCCTGCTGGAAGGAAGCGAGCCGGCCCCGGTACTCCAGTGGCGCGACCTCCGCGATGTAGGTGGGCCCGATCAGGGAGGCCAGGCCGATGGCGATGCCTCCCACGAAACGCCAGGCGCCCAGGTCCCAGGCGGAGAACGGCAGGGCGGAGCCGACGGCGGACACGGCGAAAAGGACGGCAGCCACCCGCATGACGCGGAGCCGTCCGACGCGCTCGGCCAGCCGGCCCGCGACGGCCGCGCCCAGTGCCGAGCCGAGGAGGGCCACGGCGACGATGGTGCCGGTCCGTCCCGCGCCCACGCCGAAGTGGTGCTGGATGCCGGTGACCGCGCCGTTGATGACGGCACTGTCGTAACCGAACAGGAAGCCGCCGAGGGCGGCCACGGCGGCGATGAACGTGACGCGGCCCAGTCGCGCGGCGGGCGGTGCCGCGACCGGCGGCGGAGGTGAGGAGACCATAGGTGACGAGCCTTTCGCTCAGGAGGTGGGGAGCCGGCGTCGGCGGTGGGACGCGGACGGCGTCCGGCCTCCCAGCCTGGGCGACCCGCGGTTCACCGTGATCCGTCACATGACTGCGAAGGGGCCACCGCGTCCCGCCGGGGCATACACCCCGGTACGCACCGCCCCCGGGGCGACGCTTCACACGTGTGCCGGCAGCCCGGACGGGCAGTCTTTCAACCGATGCGCCCCCGGCCTGCGCACCGGAGGATGACGTCCGTCATCAGCACACCGAAGGGCGGAGACCGCATGGGCACACAGGAGTCGGGGAACGAGCGCGGAAGGACCGCCGGCGGTTTCCGCCCCGTCCACCGCATGCGGGTACGCCGCCTGTTCACGGAGAGCGGGCCGGCCTGGCAGACCTGTTCCCTGCGCTACGACCCGGACGCCCCGTACTCCGTGCTGGTCGCCCTGCACCAGCTGTGGCGGGCCCCGGTCCGGTGGGAACTGTCCCGGGACCTGCTGGCGCAGGCCGCCCACGGTCCCAGAGGGGCGGGAACCTACCGGATCTGGCCGTCGCGACGCTCCTTCGCGTCCTCGCGACCCAGGCTGTACTTCAGTTTCCAGACGCCAGCGGAGCTCGTCACTTTCGAGGCGGACCGGGCCGAGGTCTTGAACTGGTTGGACGGAACGTTCGCACGGGTGCCCAGGGGCACCGAGTCGGACCGGCTGGACTGGGACACGCTGGAGGGGAAGCTGCTGGGCCGGCCGTGAGCGAGGCGGCCTTGCAGACTCACACGTGTGATCCTCTCGAGACATGCCACATATCATCGGGGTGTTAGTCGTATGACAGATGGCTAGTGCGCATCGGTCGCCTAAGGTGCGATCGTCCGGAGACGCCACCGACACCGGTGCCCCCGGTCACGCGATCACTCGACTATGTCAACAACGCGGTGATGGGCAGATGAACACGAACTTGGCGCACCCCTGGGGGCCGGCGCACTCACGACCTGGTGACGTGTCGCCGCTGACACTCGCCTCGACGGGCGATGACACCGACGCCGCGGAGGATGCCGCGGCGTTCCTCTCCACGGTGGAGAGCGTGCGGCTGGTGGCTTGGGCGGACCGGGACGACGCACGCGTCGCCGTCGTGTTCGCCGACGCGGCCGGAGACCGGGCCCTGCGCCTGGTCGGCGAGGCCGCTGGCGCCCCGGGCCGACCGGTCCTGCTGGTGGTGGGCTCCATCGACGAGGACACGCTCTGGCGAGCGGTCTCCCTCGGCGTCACCGGAGTGCTGCTGCGGGACCGGCTCCACCCCGCCCAACTGGTGCAGGCTGTGTGGAGCGCGCTGAGGGGCGAGCCGCCGATGTCCCCCTCTCTCGTGTTCACGCTGCTGGATCGCATGCGGGCGGTCCAGGCACAGTGCGCGCGGGCCGCCGGGCTGTCCCCCCGTGAGGTGAGCGTGCTGCGCATGCTCGCGGAGGGCATGACCACGTCGGAGGTAGCCCAGCGGCTCAACTACTTGGAACGGACCATCAAGAGCGTGCTGCACGACGTCATCACGCGACTCGGTCTGCGCAACCGCACGCAGGCCGTGGCGTACGCGATCCGCAGCGGTGTCGTCTGACCCAGGGGGCCGCTCACCGACGCGCACCGCCTTACGCAGCAGCGGGGGCCGATTGCCGCCCCCTCCCCCAAGCGACTGGAGCACCGACGTGTCCCCCTCCGCCCCCGTGACCTGTCAGGTACCGTCCGGCCGGGCCTTCACCGTCTCGACCCGCCGCGGATCCGTCACTACCCGCCCGGCCGCGATCACCGACCACGAGGCCGTCGGTGCCATGCACACGCGCTCCAGTCTGGAGTCCCGCTACAACCGTTATCAGAGCGCCCGTGGTGGCCTCAGCAAACGTGAGTGGTCCGCCCTAGTCCGCCCCGGCACCGGGGAGAGCTACGTCTCCCGGCCGGACACCGAGCCGCTGCGCGTCGTCTCCGTCTGCCACCTGCTGCACACGCCCACCGAGGGCGTAGGCGAACTCGGCATCCTCGTGGAGGACGCCTGGCAGGACCTCGGTCTGGGGACGGCCTTGGTACGGCACGTGCTGAACCGGTCCCGGTGCCTGGGCCTGCACACGGTGCTGGTGATGACCGACTGGTCCAACCACCGCATGCGGGCCATCTGCCGCACACTCGGTTCCCACACCCTGCGCGTCGACGGGAACATCCTCGAACTGGCCCTGCCAGCGGCCCCGTCGACGCCGGGGCCGTGCACACGCGGACGCGGTCGCCGGGCTCGGTGAGCCGTCCGCCCCCTGTGTCATCGGCTGCGCTGCGATGTCCCCCACGGCGTGCCGCAGGACTCGTCATAGGCGTCCAGAGCGTCCCGGAGCGCGGCGCGCGAGGTGACACCGAGCTTGGGGAAGACCCGGTAGAGATGCGCGCCGGCGGTGCGGGGCGAGATGTTGAGCTGGCGGCCGATCTCCTTGTTCGACAGGCCGCTGGCGGCGAGTTCGGCGATACGCCGTTCCTGCGCGCTCATCGCGACGCCGTTCCCCGAGTTGGGCATCCCGACGCCCACACCGGCGGCCCGCAGTTCGTTGCGGGCCCGCTGGGTCCACAGTGGTGCCTTCAGCCGCTGCTCGAACAGTTCCATGGCGGTGCTCAGGTGGACCCGGGCAGCCGTGTACTCCCGGCGGCGGCGCAGCCATTCGCCGTACAGCAGGCGCAGACGGGCGTAGTCGTACGTCCACAGGTCGGCGTCCGGCAGTGACAGCGCGGCCTCATAGAGGGCGCCTGCCTCGTCGTCGGGGGCGGCGATGGCGGTGGCCAGGGCGAGGATGACCGCCAGGTGGGGGGAGACGGTGTCCAGCCGGGCCCGCTGTCCCGCCGCCACGTGTGCCCGGGCCTCGGCGGTGCGGCCGGTCCGCATCGCGGACTCGACGAGGTCCACGAACACCCGCTGGTAGTGGGGGAAGTGGGAGGGCAGTTCGCCCGGCGGGGTGACGGCGATTGCCTGCTGATACGCCTCCTCGAAGTCGCCTCGGCCGATCGCGGCGCGGGCCCGGGTCTCCGGTACGGCCGCCAGTAGGAGCTGCATGCGCCGGGGCTGTGCCCAGGCGGTGATGGTGTCACAGTGCTTGCGCAGCGCTTCCTCGTCGCCGCGCCCGGAGGCGACCATGGCCAGAGCGTAGGTGAGGATGACGTGAATGAGCTGGTAGTCGTGTTCCGTGGCGTCCGCGATGCCCCGGGAGGCGATGGCCTCGGTCTTGTCCCATTCGCCCCGCATGAACGCTTCGTGGGTCCGTGCCACCGGCCCGAAGCGCAGGCTGTCGTACCGGGCGGGCCCGATGCGCTCCCGCCACTGGGCGTCGTAGAAGGTGAAGCAGTCGATGTACATCGCCGTGTAGATGAGCCAGTTGACGCGCCACAGGGAGGTGGTGGGCGACAGGGTGTCGGCCACTCGTTCCAGTCGTTCGCGGACGCCGTGCGCGGTGCGCGCGGGGTCGGCCACGGCGTCGAAGCACATGCGGGCGGCCTCGGACATCCTGTCGCGCACCTCGTACACCCCGGGCCACAACTCCGCGCGCCCGCCCCAGACAGCGGCGTTGAGCAGGACGTAGAAGGCGTCGTCCGACGCCTCCGGGTCCTCGGCGGACTCGCTCGTGGAGGCCGTCCGCATGAAGGGCAGCAGGATGCGGAAGACCGCGTCCACGTCACCCTCGCGGTGGAACTGCACGTACGCCGCGGCCGTGGCGGCCCGGAACGACTCCGTGCTGTGCGCGGTGGCCAGTTCGTGCGCCGTCTCCAGCAGGCCGCCGATGCCGGCCGCGAACGCGGCCTCGTCCACGCGGCGGGACCGTTCCGCGGGGTCCTGGCTCAGTTCGGCCGCCCGGCGGAAGGCCGCGGCGGCCTCCGCCGCACCGCCGCGGGCCAGGGCCCGCTGGGCGGCCCGGGTCAGCTCCACGGCGACGGCCTCGTCCGGTGCGTCGGCGGCGTGCGCCAGGTGCCACGCCCGGCGCTCCGGGTCGGTCTTGTGCACCTCGGCCAGGGCCCGGTGCGCCGCCCGGCGCCGTCCTCCCGGCGACATGTGGACGACGCAGGAACGCGCCAGGGGGTGCCGGAAGGTGATCTGCTCGGCGAGGTGGTCGAGGCGGACCAACCCGGCACGCACGCAGGTCTCCAGCATGTCGTCGTCCCACTTCTCACCGGCCTGGGTCGACGCGGCGAAGATGTCCCGCAGGTTGCCCCGGCGCTCTCCCGCGAGGGCGGTCAAGAGCAGTGCGAAACGTGCCTGGGGGGTAAGCGCGCTGATACGGTCGGCGAAGACGCTCTCCAGCCTGCTGCTGAGCGGCAGGGTCACCGGGAGGGACTCCTCGCCGTGCCGCTGCGCCTCGGTGAGCTGGGTCGGCAGTTCCACCAGGGCCAGCGGGTTGCCTTCCGCCTCGTCCAGCAGGCGTCGGCGGGTCGACTCCGCGAGGCCGGGGTGGTTGCTGTCCAGCAGCGTCAGGGCGTCCGCCGCCGGCAGCGGGCCAACGGGCAGGACACGCAGGCCCGTCGCGTCGAAGGCTCCGCCCGATCCGCTGCGGCCGGCCATGACGAAGGCCGCCCGGCAGCCGGTGAGCCTGCGGGTGATGAACGTCAGGACCTCGGCGCTGGAGCGGTCGATCCAGTGCACGTCGTCGACCACCACCGACAGGGGCCGGCGCCGGGCGGCAACCTGGATCAGCGCCAGGGCGGCCGCCGAGATGGCGAAACGTCCCGGCGCCGCCCCCTCCCGGACGGAAAGCACCTGCTCCAGCACGCCGCTCTGGAAGTCCGACAGTTCTGTCACGTGCTCGAACAGGGGGTGGAGCAGTTGGTGCAGAGACGAGAACGCCAGTTCCTGCTCGCTCTCGACGCCGACCACGTGCAACAGGCGCAGCCCGCGCTCTTTCGCCCTGTCCGCCACGGCTTCCAGCAAGGCGCTCTTGCCGACTCCGGGGTCGCCCTGGAGCAGTAGGGCCGCCCCCTCGTTCTCCGTGTCCGCCAGCACCGCTTCCAGCGCGCTGAGTTCGGACGCACGGCCTACCAAAGACACCGTTCCTCCCGCGCCGGCGGGCGTCTTCCCCGCCGACACGCCATTGTGGGAGGGCTCGGGATCACGGCGCATCTGTCAGTCGACTGGCGACTCCCACCGGTCCGGACGGTGGGGGCACCTCGCGGTCACACGTACCCGCACGTTCCCAGGTTCAGCCGGAGTACGACCAGAAGCCGCCGAACGGTGCCCGATGGGGCAGTCGGCGGGGACTCAGCGTGTGAGGACGCCGAGAGCCAGGTCCAGTGACCGCATGGAGGCGTCGGCGTCCCCGGTGGCCTTGCCCCGCAGGGCACCGCCCTCGAAGGCGTCGACGAGGAAGGCCGCCAGGTCGCGGGCGGGCTCCGAGGAGGTGATCTCCCCTGCCTCGCGCCCTTGCTCGATGATGTCAGCCAAGGCGTCGGTCCATTCGCTGAGGCTGCCGCGAACGGCCGAGCCGACCTCGTCGCCCGCCGTCGGCGTCTCACTAGCCATGGTGACCAACAGGCAGCCGAACTCCACACCGGTACCCTTGGTCCGGGCCGCCTGCCCGGCGAAGTGGGCCCGCAGCCGCTCCACCGCCGGGCGGCCGTCGGCCGCCTCCAGCATGGTGAAATCCGTACCGTCGCTGTAGCGGCGGACGATCTCAGCGGCCAGCTCCTGCTTGCTCTTGAAGTGGTTGTAAAACGACCCCTTCGGCACCCCTGCCGCGCTGGTGATGTCCTGCACGCTCGCGCCGTTGAAACCTTGGCGACGGAACACGGTCTCCGCGTGTTCGATCAGCTTTCCTTTGACGCTCACCTGGGGCATCTATCCAATATGGCCGGTCTGCTTGGCCTCGTCAAGACTCCCGTCGCCGAGCAGCGGGCGACACCCGCTTGACCACTAATACGACCGGCCATATTGCCTGATCGTCGATCGGCCGAACGCTGTCGCGGCCACCCGGAAAGGACGCGATCATGGCCAGTGACACTTCCGCCCGCCCCAGACTTGCGTTGAACACCCTCGGTGTCGCGCTGGGTCTGGCCGGGCTGACGGGGACGTGAAGCGCGGCAGGCGATCTCCGCGGAGCGCCCGGCGCGGTCGGTGACGTGCTGTGGACGGCAGCGGCCGGGGCATGGCTCCTGATCCTCGCGCGTTACCTCGTGGCCGCCGGTCCCCACGGCGTCGCCGAGGACCTGCGCCACCCGGCCACCGGCCCGTTCGCCGCTCTGGCACCCGCCGTCGGTTCGCTCCTCGGCGCCCGGCTGGCGCAGGAGCAGCCCGCGCTGGGCCCTTCCTGTTTGGTCCATGCTAGTGCTCAGCGCGGCGTTCGGCGCCTGGTTCGTGGCCACACTGCTCACCGTGCCGCGCGAGGCGAGGGCCTTGCACGGCGCCTATCTGCTGCCGACCGTGGCGGCGTCGTTGATCTCGGCGCAGTCGGTCGTCGCCACCGGCCACCGGAGGGTCGCCACCGCGCTGTTCGCCGCGGGTGTCCTCTTCTGGCTGCTGATCGGCGGGCTGCTGCTGGTGCGGTTCGCCACCGGGCCCGCCGTTCCGGAGCAGTTGCTGCCGACGCTCGCGGTGTTCTCCGCGCCGCCCGCCGTCGCCGGCAACGCCTGGCGGGCGATCGCCGGCCCCGGCCAGGACGAGGTCCTGCCCGCCCTGCTCAGCACCCTGGCGGCCCTCCTGCTGCCGCACCTCTTCCTGCTCCCCAGGTACCTGCGGATGAGGTTCACCCTCGGCTTCTGGGCGTTCACTTTCACCCTCGCCGCCAGCGCGACCTACGGGGTGCGCATGCTGTCCCTGTCGCCGTCGACCTGGCACACCTCCCTGAGCTGGACGGTCGTCGGGACCGCCACCGCGCTGATCGGCGCCGTGGCCGCCCGCTCCCTCGCGTTCCTCCCCCGGCCGCGCCGTCTTGCCCACCCCGGACGCGTCCAGCACACCTGACCGACCCGTGTCACCTACATGTGGGTGCGTCCCCCACGGACCGCTCCCCCTTCGCAACAACCTGAGGCCGCGACCTCCAGCCGGACCACGCGGCCTCCGCGCTACGGCGGCCCGGCCCGCACGGCCGTAGCCCGTCGCGTACCCCTGACATGTGACATGTGCGCCCACAGAAGGGCCCCGGCGGGCCATGATGGTCGTGACAGGTGAGCATGTCCGGAGTGTCACCCGCGTAGACACCTGCCCACGTGTGCTCCCGAGGTGGGTAGCATGCGCACCACCGTCCTCAACGAGGGAGTGAAACGTCGTGACCAGCCAGTCGACAGCCACCGTCCGATCGCGGCTGGTGGAGCAAGCCGCGTCGGACCTGGAGGAGAACCGCCGTCAGCAGCGTGAACTGACCGAGCGGATGGCGGTGTTGCAGCAGGAGGAAGCCCTCCTGACGGACATCCTGGACCTCGCCCGGCGTTACGAGGGCATCGCGGACCGGTCCCCGCTCCCCGAGCAACTGCGGGACGGGTCGGTCACCGCGAAGACCAAGCGGACGACCGGAGGCACGGCTTCGCGACGCTCCGGCGGGACCGCCGCTCCGGTGGGTGGGAGGACGAAGACCGGTGCGAAGGGGAAGACGCAGCGGCCCCTCCTCGGCGACCTGCTGCTGGAGCTGCTCGGCCGGCACGACGCCCCCTGCGCAGCCGCGGACCTGCGCGACGAGCTGCTGGAGGCGCACCCGGATCGCAACCCGACGCCACAGGTGGTGCGGAACACCCTGGAGTCGCTGGTCGCCAAGGGCCGCATCCGCCGCCACAAGGAGCAGCGTTCCGTCATGTACACCGTCGTGCCGGAGGCGAAGAGCTGAGGAGCGGGCCACGGCTCCGGCGCATACCACGAACGGGATTCCCCACCCGGCGACCGGACCTCCCGCTCCACACGAGTAGAGGCGCGTCAGTCGAGGGCTCGATACGCCAAGAGGCCCAGTAGTCGACGGCGCCCTCGCCGGACACCCGGCCGAGGGAGTCGCCGGGGTCATTCGCTGTCGTCGGTGGTGCCAGGGCGGTCGCCGCGGTGACGGCTGCCGAGCGGCATCCCCCGCATCCGTGGTCAGCACCTGACCCATCCATGTCGCCTCGACCTGCTCGGGCTACCGCACGGCCGGTTCCGCCTCGACCAACGTGCTGCGCAGCGCCGTGACGAGGCGGCCACGGCTCACGTCCCCAGGGTCGCGCCCGATGTCGCCCCCCGAGAGACCACACGCCCGCGCACGCTGCATGCGTGGGCGGCCTACATTTCCGCACGAGTCTAATAACTGCGGGCCTGAAGCAGACTCGATACCGACGGCTGCGGACGACACTTCAGTGCCGCCACGATACGGCGATCTCTCCACATCGCCTTCTCCACCAGCAGGCAGGGGCGATGCTCCGCTAAAGCGCGGGGCGGCCTGGACTAACGGCCGTTGGGTCCAGGCCGCGGAAACATAGCAGCGAACCGCCGGTTAGCCAAACCGGCAGCTCCGCGGACGGTTGGGGGCTACCGCGCCTACCTGCGTCTGCGCACTGCATACCCGACGCAAGCACCATCCACCAAAACGAAGGAAATTAATGCACATACGGGAAAGCGAGCCTGTGAGCGCCCGATACAGTCCCGCGCATATTCCTGCCACTTGGAACGGAACGGGGAGCGTGGAGGACGCCGCAAGGGCGTTTGGGTTTTCGCGAGCGAAGGGGTACGACCTGATCCGCAGGGGGCGGTTTCCGTGCCGCGTGCTTCGCATCGGACGAAGCTCGCGCGTCGTCACAGCGTCCCTGCTCCGCATGCTCGAAAGCGGAGAACCGGAGTACAACGAAGCCCGCAGCTGATGCCATCGGCGCCCTGAGCCAGTGACGACGAGGTCCCGCCAAACACTCGGCGGGGCCTGGTCGTCTCACTCGCGCTATCACGAGCGCTCGCACACACCTATCACCAACTGAGTCGACTCCCGTCGACCGTGATGCTCTGACCTGCCATTACACGACCGACATGGACTGAGGTGGACTACCGTGGACGGTCTCTACAACCTGTGCCATGTGGTACCCAGTGAGGGACCGAGGATCAGGACCGGGGCCTCTTCTGGCCCGTCAAAGCGGTATTGCAGGGTGTGCGACGGTGTCTCACTCACGCCCCGCACCCTCTCACGTCTCACAGACGCCCCTGTAACGCGGGGGTACGGGAGACCGGTCTGACCAGGTTGAAGACCTCGCGGGCTGCGTATCGCTTGAGGCACCGGATAATTTCACGTCGGGTCCTGCCTTCTTGGGTGCGGCGTTCGTCGTACGCCTGGGTGCGTGGATCGTGGCGCAGGCGGGTGAAGACGATGCGGTGCAGGGCGGCGTTTGCCTGCCGGTCGCCGCCGTGGTTGAGCCGGCGCGTGCTCCGCCGGCCCGAGGAGTACTCGATGGGGCTGACTCCGCAAAGGGCAGCGAAGGACGCCTCGGTGTCCAGCCGCTCGGGGTTGTCCCCCATGGTGATCAGGACAGTGACAGCACTGTCCGGACCGATGCCCACCGGTTCGAGCAGCTGCGGGGCGTGGTGCTCGACGAGCCGGGTCAGGCGTTGGTTCAGCTCATTGATCTGCCCGGTGAGCTGTTCGATGCGCTCGGCGAGCATGCGCAGCGTCATGTGGGTGGCCTGGGTCACCGCGTCCTCGTCTGCCCCACCATCGGGTGGGCCGAGGCGCGCACAGGTGCGGAACAGCTCGGTATTGCCCAAGCTCGACAACCGTTCCCGCAGGGCGGGGCCGGCGATGACCAGGACGGCCTTGAGCTGGTTGATCGCCTGGGTGCGGGCCCTGACCGCGGAGTCCTTGGCGAGTTTGTAGATCCGGGCGCTGTGCACCGGACCGTCGCCGGATTTCGCCCGGGCCTGGGCGCGACCGCTGAGCACGGCTCGCGCTGCGGCCTGGGCATCGAGCGGGTCCGACTTGCCGAGCAGCCGGCGGGCCGTGCGGTCGGGCCGGTTCACTTCGAACACCTGGATCCGCTGGGTCACCAGGTAGCGGGACAGGCCCGCGCCGAAGGTGCCGGTGCCCTCCACCCCGGCCCGGCGCACCGTCCCCCGTTTGCGGGCCCGGACAAGCAGCTGCCGGTAGCCAGCCGCCGTCGCCGGAAAGGACTCGGTTCCCAGAACCTTCCCCAGCGGGGAGACCGCGGCGGCGACATGCACCTCGCCGTGCGTGTCCACGCCCAGCACGACCTCTCTCCGCACGGGTTGATCCGCGCTCGATGAGGTGCTGCGCTGCCGGGTCGTCAGGATGGTTCGCCTCCCACATGCTGACGTGCTGGCTAGGGTGAATGGCACCGGCCTGCTCGGGCGGTCTGAACCGTGATGGCGCCTGAAACTCGGCAAGGCCCCTATAGGGACACGCCCTGTGGCTCGGTGACAACAGAAACCATCCCGCAACGGCAGTCGACAGGTCCGTGACTGGACACTTCGGTCATAGATCTCACGAGTCAGGCCCCGTCCGGGATGACACTGCACAACCGTCCCATCGATCGCGGTACAGCGGCGTAACTCGATCACTGCCGGATGACTTCGGCCGAACCGATACTCAATCTGACTGAGCGGGCTGACAAGGCGTTGACTCTCGTCCACCCCTGACCGGCATTGACAGGCAGACGTCACGCAAGGAGGCGGTGCTCACCGGCTGCGGCAGCTGCGGCTCCTCCCCCGTAGAGTGTGAGCAGGACACTCTGGTCAGGCATCTCAGGAGTCAGACCCCGCCGCAGGACAGCACCCACCTACCGCTCTCCGTCTATCCAGCTTGCAGCCACGTCAGCTCGCTCGTTCGGACGAATTGAGTCGAAGCACCGGTCGTCTACCAACGGAACTGGCACCATGCCGCCGTCGTACGTCACTTCGAGTCGAAGGCGGACCATTGGAACGGCAGGTCAACGAGCGGCAGCTCTCGGTGTCGCAGTGGGTGGAGGCCGGGTGCCCTGCCTGCGTATGGGAGACCAACTCCTACAAGACCACCTGTCAGGCACTGCACAACCGGGGCCTGGTCACGGTCTCCCGGAAGGCCGGGCAGTGGAGCGTCGCCCTGACGAGCGACGGCCGACACTACCTGGCACACGGCACATACCCTCCCCGCGGATCACGCCCGCGGAAGACCCAGGCCGCCACTGCACGACCCCAGCCCACCCGAGCACAGGCAACTCTGGCCGCCGGGCGGAAACCACGCCCTCCCTCACATCCTCGTGTGACGCTCACGGAACAGCTGTTACAGGAGCTCGCGGAGGCCGGCGGCAGGATCGTCAAGAGCGGCAGCGGTCCCGGCTTGGAGAAGTGGCCGTCCCGCGTCGCCGCCGCACGCAGGTCCGGAAGGGTTCCGGAGACGAAGGAGCTGTACGGAAACTGGTGCCGCGACGGGTACGAGATCAAGCTCGTCGACATCCCCGCCTGGCGCCTTGCCGTCCTGGACTCCGTCCCCGTGCCCTCGCGGCTCACTCGGCCGCACACCGTGGTGCGGGCCATGCAGAACGAACGCCAGCCGCTGGGCCTGACCAAGCCCGTCCAAGGACGCGTTCTCCGGCTCATCCAGGCACTGATCACCGCCGCCGAGGCCGAAGGGCGCACCTGCTCGGCCGGGCAGACCGGCTTCGCACCCCCACCTCATCGCCGCCGCAGGGCAAATCCCCGCTTCACCATCACCGCACAGGGCCAGACAGTGGGGTTTGTCGTCCTCCAGGAGCAGGACCGGGCCGAGCACGTCGCCACCGAGAAGGAACTCGCCGACGCCAAGAAGCACTCCTGGGTCAGAATCCCCCGCTTCGACTACACCCCGTCCGAACGCCTCCGCATCATCCTCAGCGGCGGCCAGCCACACCGGGCGAGCGAATGGGCCGACGCTCCCGGCCGCGCCCTCGAACAGCAGCTCGCCGAGATCGCACAGGAGGTCACGCTGCGCGGCGAAGCCGCCGAACGCAGATGCCAGGACGAGGCCGAAGCGGCACGCCACAAGCGCATCCGCTGGGAAGCCGCCATGGAACAAGCCCGCATCCGGTACGCGGAGGCGTACCGCGTCAGACACCTAGAAGCTCAGGAAGCGGCATGGCGACACGCCACCGGACTGACCCAATACGTGAGCACCGTACGCACGCGAGTCGAGGACATGCCTCCGGGCCAGGCCAGAACCGAAGCCGAGGAATGGATCAGCTGGGCAGCGGCCACCGTTGAACGCCTCGACCCATTGAACACACCGCCCCGGCTGCCCGACATTCCCAAGCCACAAGCCGACGACCTGAAACCCTTCCTCGGGCACTGGAGCCCTTACGATCCCACCTACTGAACGCCCGCACCGCACATTGTGCGCACACAACCGCAGTTCAGGAGCTCTTCGCGACCGGTTCAATCGCGGCACACCGGCCTGGTGGGTCATCGGAAAGATGTCGACCTGAGCGATCTTCGGAAAACCCGAGGTCAGATCCTATTTCCTGGCCCTTCGCCAACACCCTGCTCGAAGCGACCGGCGTCCTCCTCGGCCAACTCCCGCTCAGTCGCGACCGGGTGTGGCTGGTCGTGCGAGACGCGGGCCTGATGGATCGGCAGGTGGGCGACTCGTGGTGGAACGCTCCCTGTCAGCCGACCTGCTGCACCTTGATCGCGTCGTTCACCCGAACCGTCCCGGCTGGGACACCGAGCACGATGCCGGGATCCGCCGGGAGTTCGTGGACGGTCGAAGTACGCGTCAGCTGTCCCGAAGACCGACAGCCAGCGTCAGTTCGAGGACCCGGTGTGGCGATGCGAGATCCGGAAACAGCTCCCGCAGCTGCGACATCCGGTACCGGACGGTCTGGGGATGGACGAACAACGCCGCCGCGACCTCGTCCCGCCTGCCTTGGTGCAGCAGCCACGCCCGCAACGTCTCCTCCAGCCGCCGTGCGGTCGTGACAGGCAAGGTGTGCAACGGTGCGAGGGCTCGGGCACGCAGGTCTGCGTACGCGTCGACGTCGGCGCTCAGTACGAGCTCGGGCAGGTGGTCCTCGGTGTCGCGGATATCAGAGGAGAGGGAGCGCGCGCGTAGGGCTCGTGCGTACGAGGCGGACGCACGAGTCCATGGCCGGGCCGGGCCGACCACTGCGGTGCGGTCGGTCAGCTGCCGCAAGAGATGTGATCGGTCGGCACCGGGGACGAGCAGCACACCGGTGGCGTCCGGCAGATCGTCGAGGACGAGGGTGCTCGGGTCGAGCGCGCGGTAGGCAGGCCGGGCCTGGGCGGCGGGCAGCAGGACCGCCGTCAGCGAGTCCGGGGGCTGCCATCCGGCCCGTTGAGCAGAGGCCAGCAGCACGTCCGGGCTCGCGTCGGCGAGGAGGTCGCGGGCCAGGTGTTCCAGGTGGCGCTCGTGGGCCCTGCCCCGGGCGGCCAGTTCGTCGGCGTGGCCCGCGGCGCTCGCGGCGGAGAGCTCGTCGATGTAGGCGAAGGTCAGCTCGGCGAACTTGGCGACCTCGGCGGCGGGCAGACCTGCGGACACGGCGCCCGCTGCCAGGCATCGCCAGGCCACGCGGGCGCCGACGCGGTAGGCGCTGAGCAGGGCGTCCATCGAACGGCCGTCGCGCACCTCGCCGCGGCCCAGGTCGTAGGCCGCGTCACCGCCGTCGCCGCCCGTGGCGTTCCCGCTCGCGAGGTCCAGGTAGTGGCCGAGGGCGGTGCGAACGGCTCGGCGGATGGTGCCGCCCATACTGCCCGAAAGGGCGTTGGCATAGGGAGGGACCTCGTCGATGATCGCCTGGACGACCTCGTCGGCGGTGGTCTTCAGCGCGGCCCGAAGTGCGGTGACCGTCGTCTCATCCAGGGCCAGTTCGCTGGCCCTCCGGATTGCATGACTCACGTTTTTGTTCCCTGTGAACAATTCAGCCGACCAGATTCACATCCTGCGGTCAGGACTTTACGCCTCAAGGCGCAGCAAGCTGAAGTCATGAGTAGTGCAGCCCTCCGCAGCAGGGCGTGGAAAATGCTGGAGCTGGTCACGACGCCGCTGCTGCCGTCGGACTACCTCGACCTGGTCAGCCCCCTGCGTGCGGGCGCTGACCTGCGGGGGCGCATCGAGGCCGTGCACCCCGAGACGGATGACGCCGCGACTGTCGTGATCAGGCCGGGACGGGGCTGGCGCGGCCACACGGCCGGTCAGTACGTGCGGATCGGGGTGGACGTCGACGGGGTGCGCCTGTGGCGTGCCTATTCCATCACCTCGCCGACCGACCGCCAGGACGGCCGCGTCACGATCACCGTGAAGGCGATCCCGGACGGCAAGGTCAGCAACCACCTGGTCCACAGGGCGAAACCGGGCACACTGATTCAGCTCGACCAGGCGATCGGTGACTTCGTGCTGCCGCAGGCCAAGCCCGCCAAGGTGCTCTATCTGACGGCTGGCAGCGGCATCACACCGGTGATGGGCATGCTGCGCGACACCGAGTTCGACGACGTCGTCATGGTCCACTGCGCGCCACGGCCGCAGGACGTGATCTTCCGCGACGAACTGCACGACCTGGTCGCGGACAAGAAGCTCCGGCTCACCGAGGTGCACACGGACACCCACGGCATGCTCGACATCGCCCGTCTCGACGAACTCGTGCCCGACTGGACCGAGCGCGAGACCTGGGCTTGCGGGCCCGCGGGTCTGCTCGACGCCGCCGAGAAGCACTGGAGTGAGCACGGCGTCCCAGAGCGCTTGCACATTGAACGCTTCCGCCCCAGCGTCGTCGCCACCGGTGACGGCGGCGAGGTCACGTTCAGTGCCACCGGCAAGACCGTCGACGCGGACGGCACCACGCCGTTGCTGGACGTCGGCGAGGAGGCCGGCGTGCTCATGCCCTCCGGGTGCCGCATGGGCATCTGCTTCGGCTGCGTCACGCCGCTCAAGGCGGGTGCCGTCCGCGACCTGCGCACCGGCGAGATCACCGAGGCCGAGCCGGGCGTCCTCATCCAGACCTGTGTGTCCGCCGCGGCGGGCCCTTGCGACATCGAACGGTAGGAGCACTTTGACCGCCATCGACCCCACCGCCCACCTGACCGAGGAACAGATCGAGGAGCTCGGCCGCGAGCTGGACGCGATCCGCGACGAAGTGATCGCCGGCCGCGGCGAGAAAGACGCCGCCTACATCCGTAGGGTCATCTCGGCGCAGCGCAAGCTCGAGCTGGTCAGCAGGGGCGTGCTGCTGTTCTCGCTCTTCCCGCCCGCGTGGGTGCTCGGCACCGCCGGGCTGTCCGTGGCGAAGATCATGGACAACATGGAGATCGGCCACAACGTCCTGCACGGCCAGTGGGACTGGATGCGGGACCCGAAGATCCACTCCACCACCTGGGAATGGGATCACGTCTCGCCGTCCGATCAGTGGAAGCACTCGCACAACGAGCTGCACCACACGTACACCAACGTGATCGGCAAGGACAACGACCTCGGCTACGGCATCATGCGCGTCGACGAGGACCAGAAGTGGCACCCGTTCCACCTCGGCCAGCCGCTGTGGAACTTCATCAACGCCTGCTTCTTCGAGTACGGCATCGCGGCGTACGACCTGGAGCTCGGCAAGAACCTGCGCAAGCGCCGCCGCAAGGACCCGGAGTTCCGCGCGCGGGCCAGGGCCGTGGGCCGCAAGATCCGCAAGCAGGTGCTCAAGGACTACGTGATCCACCCGCTGCTGTCGGGCCCGTCGTTCCTCCCCACGCTCGCCGCCACGTTCACCGCGAACCTGGTCCGCAACATCTGGTCCCACTCCGTGATCATGTGCGGGCACTTCCCCGAGGGCGTACAGGTCTTCGAGCGCCGGTCGATCAAGGGCGAGACACGCGGCCAGTGGTACCTGCGCCAGATGATGGGCTCGGCGAACATCAGCGGCAGCAAGGCCATGCACTTCATGACCGGCAACCTCTCGCACCAGATCGAGCACCACCTGTTCCCGGACCTGCCGAGCAACCGGTACGCCGAGGTCGCGGTGAAGGTGCGCGCGCTGTTCGAGAAGTACGAGCTGGAGTACGTCACCGGGCCGCTGCCCAAGCAGGTGTTCTCCGCGTGGCGCAAGGTCTTCCGGCTCTCGCTGCCGAACAAGAAGCCCGAGGTCAAGACGCCGGACCGTGAGCAGGAGCTCGTCGCCGCCTGATTGCTGCAAGCGTCTGGCTCACGAACCCGAGGTCAGGCGCCCTTGTCCGCAGGCTCCAGAATCGCCACGCACTTCACGTGATGCGTCATCGGAAACACGTCACAAGGTGTGTGGACGGGAGGAGAATGTGCAGTTCACATGGGGTGCCTTGGGCGCAGGCTGTGAGGCGGCCGGAGCGTCAAATGAGCGTCATGTCTGGCGGACTTTCTCTCCTCGTGGCCGGTACCGGGCTGTCCGCGTTTCTGATGCCCGCGGCCGTCATGTTGCTGCTCGGGCGGCAGGTCAGCTGCTGGAGGTGCTGCGGGATGCCCGGCGCAGCGCTCGCCACCAGGCCGCCCGGGCCAACCCGGTGGGCCGATGATGAGGCTGGACATCAGGACCGACTCGTCGCCGGGTTTCACCTCGTGCACATCGGCGTCCGCCCCCGGACGCCTGCCCGAGTGTGGCTCATGCGTCGAATATGACGGGGCGAAGGGCGGCCTGCCCTGGCGGTACGCGCCGGACGGTTCGGTCGCCCTCGCCTCCCCGTCGAAGGAGAGCCGCGAGTTCCACGGCCGCCCCCACGTCCTGGGGTACGCCATCACCACCGACTTCGCCTTCGTCTGGGCCTGGCGCGGCGACCTGCACGGCAACAAAACAGATTGCCGCCTTGTGTCAGACCCACGATCCCGTGAGCACGGTGGCTGAGGCGGCGTACGGCCTCGGTGCAGCCCAGCGCGTTGACGCCTTCTGCGACTGCGGTGCCCTGTTCGCCGAGAGCCAGGTCCGAACCGGCACACACGCAGTGAAGGCCCGGTGGATGCCGGGCCTTCACGTTTGAGTAGCGGGGACAGGATTTGAACCTGCGACCTCTGGGTTATGAGCCCAGCGAGCTACCGAGCTGCTCCACCCCGCGTCGGTACGGTGAACTGTACGGCACCGATCGGAATCGACCCAATCGACTTTCGCATACGCTCGTCGCGCTGGTCGTCATCCGCCTGTGAACAAACAAGCAGACTCGTCGGACGAGCGAGCACCCCCGGAAGCTCCCCGTCGAGACCGCACACCCACAGTCATGTACATGGCCGCCTGTCCATGCAGCGGACGTCGCTTGCAGCGACTGAGGTCAGGAAGGTTCAAGCCGAAGTGGCAGCGGCCCCGGGCCTTCACAGATCAGGGCCGCGCAGCCATGGCTGCGCGGCCCTGATCTGTGAAGGCCCGGCACGAGAGCAGGCGTCTTCGTCCAGGTGGGCGTCGGCCACCGGACGCGGCGCGCACGATCTCGCGAGCAGGTCTGCGAGGTCAGGCCAAGTTGATGTTCTCGGCCTGCGGGCCCTTCTGGCCCTGGGTGACGTCGAAGGTCACGGCCTGGCCCTCCTGAAGCTCTCGGAAGCCGGTGGAGTTGATCGCGGAGTAGTGCGCGAAGACATCCGGGCCGCCGCCGTCCTGGGCGATGAAGCCGAAGCCCTTCTCCGCGTTGAACCACTTCACAGTACCCGTTGCCACGTCTATGCCTTCCAGTCGATGAACGCCTACTACTCCGTATGGCAGACGGAGGTGATCGTCCTGGTTCCCGCGGCACAGCACAGCAAAACGCCCACACCAAAGGCGCGGGCGGGGAAATCCCCACCACGACAGCTGACGCAGACGCTACACGCGCACACACCGGGTCACCACAGGAATGATCACGCCACACACGAGATCGTGCGTGCGGTGCCCGCCGACGCTGACGGGCACGGACGCCCCTATAACGCAGGGGTGCGGAAAGCCGGTCTGACCAGGTTGAAGACCTCGCGGGCTGCGTATCGCTTGAGGCACCGGATGATCTCACGGCGGGTCTTGCCCTCCTGGGTGCGGCGTTCGTAGTACGCCTGGGTGCGTGGGTCGTGACGCAGGCAGGTGAAGACGATGCGGTGCAGGGCGGCGTTGGCCCGCCGGTCACCGCCGTGGTTGAGCCGGCGCGTGCTCCGTCGGCCGGAGGAGTACTCGATGGGGCTGACTCCGCAAAGTGCGGCAAAGGACGCCTCGGTGTTCAGCCGCTCGGGGTTGTCCCCCATGCTGATCAGCATGGTGACGGCGCTGTCCGGACCGATGCCCACCGGTACGAGCAGCTGCGGGGCGTGGCGTTCGACGAGCCGGGTCAGTCGCTGGTTCAACTCATCGATCTGGCCGGTGAGCTGCTCGATGCGTTCGGCGAGCACGCGTAATGTCATGTGGGTGGATTGGGCCACCGCGTCCTCGTCTACCCCACCGTCGGGTGGGCTGAAGCGCGCGCAGGTGCGGGACAGCTCGGCGTTGCCGAGGCTCGACATGCGTTCCCGCAGGGCGGGGCCGGCGATGACCAGGACGGCCTTGAGCTAGTTGATCGCCTGGGTGCGGGCCTTGACCGCGGAGTCCTTGGCGAGCTTGAAGATCCGGGCGCTGTGCACCGGACCGTCGCCGGATTTCGCCCTGGCTCGGGCGCGACCGGTGAGCACGGCTCGCGCTGCGGCCTGGGCATCGAGCGGGTCCGACTTGCCGAGCAACCTGCGGGCCGACCGATCGTGCCGGTTCACTTCGAACACCTGAATCCGCTGGGTCACCAGGTAGCGGGACAGGCCCGCGACGAAGGTGCCGGCGCCCTCCACGCCGGCCCGGTGCGCTCGCCACCGACCTCGGTGCGCTGATGCTCATCGGGATCGTCACTCCGAGCCGCCTGGCGGACTCCCTGGGAACGGCCGCGTCCACCGGCGCGTACCGCACCGTCTGGACCGTGCTGCGTGACGCGCTGCCACCGCTCCTGTCCGAAGACCTCTCCCCGGCCGAGTCCCGTGGCCTGGGCGAACTGCTCACCGTGGCCACCGAGTGCGCCGAACGTACCGGAGCCCAGGGCGAGATACCCGGACTCGACCCGATAGCCGACCGGCGGGGCAGCTCACGGCCGGTGAGCCAGGCCCGTCGCCTACGCGCAGCACTTGCCGGCACGTAGGTCCGAAGAGGTGCATCCGCCCGGGGGATCCTGCTGCAGGGGCACGGAGTGCAGCCGAGGCCGGCCCCAGGACCTCCGAGCGCGACAACTCCTGTCGCTCGGGCAGCGATCATACCGAGTCGGTCGAGGGCGACGACGGCGGGGTGAGTCAGGCTGCGTTCGACGTGGGCCCGTACCGCCGCGATTGGCGAGCTCGGCCATCTTCGTTCTCAGCGGTTCCAGCTTCCCGCGCACCGTCACCTCCAGGCCGAGCTGGTCCCCTGCGTGGGTGGGGCCCCACACGCGCGCCGTTCTTCTCTCGCGCGGTTGTGTGTCAAGTGCGCAGGTGGGACGCGCCGTTGAGGTCGACGATGGTTCCCGAGGCCCATGTCGCGGCCGGGGAGGCGAGGAAATGCACCGTGGCGGCGACCTCTTCCGGGGTACCGACGCGCCCGAAGGGGCTCTCCGCACGCAGACGTTCGCCTTCCGGGCCGGACAACTTCCCCGTCTGCCGTTCGGTGGCCACAAACCCGGGCGCGACGGAGGTGACCGCGATGCCGTGCGGGGCCAGGGCCACGGCCAGTGACTGACCAAGGGCGTGCAGAGCGGCCTTGGTGGCCCCGTAGGCGGGGAAATCGGGTTCGCCCCGGAACGCGCCGCGCGAGCCGATGTTCACGATCGCCCCGCAGGTGCCCCGGTCGACGAGGTGGCGGGCTGTGGCCCAGCACAAGTCGGCCGCGCCCAGCAGGTTGACGTCGACCATCCGCCGCCAGACCTGCTGCCAGTGCTCCAGCGGGGTTTCGGCGATCGGGTGCCGGGTGTCCGCCGCGGGTGCCACGGCCGCGTTGTTCACCAGCACGTCCACGGCACCGAGCGCGGCCACCGCCTCGGCCACGGTCCGCTCGGCCGCACCTGGCTCGCCCAGGTCGGCCTGGAGCAGCGTGTGTCCGGTGCCGGGCAGCTCGCGCACCGTCCGTTCGGCGTCCGCACGGCGGCCGGCGTACTGCACCGCGACCCGGTCACCGCCGGCGGCGAAGGCCCTCGCGACGGCGCGGCCGATGCCCCGCGATCCACCGGTGACGAGCACGCCCCTCATCGGGCGAACACCATCGATTCGTCACGGAAGGACTTGAACTCCAGGGCGTTGCCCGCGGGGTCGCGGAAGAACATGGTCCACTGTTCGCCGGGTTCACCGGGAAAGCGGCGATGCGGCTCGATGTCGAAGCGTACCCCCGCGGCTCGCAACCGCTCGGCGAACTGGTGGAAGGACTGTTCGGGCAGCAGGAGACCGTAGTGCGGGATCGGCACCCGGTGCTGTCCCACCACGCTGGTACCCGCCGGCTGCGGCACGGTCGGCACCAGGTGGGTCACCAACTGGTGGCCTTCGAGATTCCAGTCCACCCAGTGGTCGGCGCTGCGCCCCTCGGACAGACCGAGCACCTGTCCGTAGAAGCCGCGGGCGGCGACCAGGTCGTCGACCGGGACTGCCAGGTGGAAAGCGGGTCGGTGTGGCATCGGGGTCCCCTTTGGTGGAGTCGGCGGCCAGAGCAGCCTGACCCGCCCGATGTTTTAATGTCAACATTAGGACAAGAGTCGACCGGAAATCCGGGGCGAGTCGCCTGGCCGGTCTGGTGGTTCCGATTGTCCGGATGTCAACATGGCTGCATGTCATCTGCACTGCCGAAGGCCGCCCGGCGCGGGCTGGCCGACGAAGCCGCCGACCTGGTGCGCGCCGCGATCTTCTCGGGTCACTTCCCGCCCGGAGCCCCACTGCGCGAAGTGGAGTTGGCCGAACGCCTCGGGGTCAGCCGTGGCTCGGTCCGGGAGGGACTGGCCCAGCTGGAGCACGAGGGGTTGGTGCGTGGCGGCTGGCACCGCGGCACCACCGTCATCAGGGTGACGGCCGAGGATGCGCAGGAGGTCTACGCGCTGCGGGCTGCGTTGGACCGCCTGGCCGCGACCACCGCGCGGCGAGCCGCGACCGCGGAGCAGTTGTCCGCGCTGGATCGGCTGGTGGCCGGGATGACGTCCGAGATCACCAAGGGCGGTGACGCCCCCCGGCTGGTGGCGCTGGACATCGCCTTCCACGACCAGATCTACGCCGCGGCCGGGAACGGCAGGCTCACCTCCGCCTGGGAGGCAATCCGCTCTCAGGTGCACCTGTTCCAGCTGCGCCGCGTCGACGTGGCCTACGACCACTACCGCGCACGCGTGGTCGACGAGCATCGCGAGCTGGCCGCTCTCCTGCGCTCCGGCGACATCCGGACGCTGGCCCGCCGGGCCGAAGAGCATGTGGAATCCGCACGGCGCAGTCTGCTGGCCGGTCTGTCGACCGCACCGTGACGTCAAGCACCACGTCAGGCACCGAGGCGTCCAGCCGTACCTGAGCGTGCCCCGTACGCGCCAGGCAGCCGGAAAGCGGCGAGTGGCTGTGGGTGGGCTTCGGTTCCGGTTCCTCACCACGTCGCACCGGCTCGGATCTCCCGGCGCAGGGCGGGACCGGCCAGGCAGACACATGCCAAGACAGTGCTGAGGAGTCGCGGCGCTTCACCTGCGACGGGTGGAAAGCACTCGGCCTGTGCCGCCCTCGGAGAGCGAGGCCGTCGTCGGCTCGAACAGGCGTGTGACTGTCCAGGGTGTGCTGTTCCCAGGGTAAGCGCACCCTCCCTCGCCCCTACGGCAGTGCGTCGCACCGCTCTAGCCTCGACGTATGGACAGAGAGAAGGAGCTCGTCGACAACACGCTGGGAGGTTTCCTCCGGGCGCGGCGTGCCCGCCTGCGCCCCTGCGACGTGGGGATTCCCACCTCCGGTCGTCGCAGGGTGCCCGGTCTGCGACGTGAGGAGGTGGCCGCCCTCGCGGGGGTGAGTTCCGACTACTACACGCGTCTCGAACAGGGCCGCGAGCGGCATCCGTCCCGGCAGATCCTCGAGGCCGTGGGGCGGGCATTGCAGCTGGACGGTGAAGCGATGGCCCACCTGCACCGCGTGGCCGGCCCGACCACCCGCCGGACACGCCGAGCACCGCGCGTCGAACGAGTCGCCCCGCACCTCAGGCGTCTCCTCGACACGTGGCGTGACACGCCTGCTTTCGTCGTGAGCCCTGTATTGGACATCCTGGCCCGTAACCGGCTCGCGAGCGTTCTTCACGCCGACTTCACTCACAGTGACAACCTGTTGCGCATGACGTTCCTGGACCCGGTCGCGCGGCGGTTTCATCGGGACTGGGACCGTGCGGCCGAGTCGACGGTGGCCACATTGCGCCGTGCGGCCGGCATCGATCCCGAGGATCCGCGCCTGAGCCAGGTCGTGGGCGAGCTGTCCCTGAAAAGTGCGGACTTCTCCACGCTGTGGGCGCGGCATGACGTGCGCGCCAAGACGCGGGAGACGAAACGCTTCCACCATGCTCAGGTCGGTGACCTCGAACTGCACTTCGCGTCCTTCATCGTCAACAGCGCCCCGACGCAGCAACTCGTCGTCTACCAAGCCGAACCAGGCACGGCCTCCGCCGACGCACTGTCCCTGCTCGGCTCCCTCAGTGCCGGCGCAGTGGCCGAGGAGCCGGCGGCCGGCGCCGCGCTCGACTGAGTCACCGCCGTTCGGGCCGGGTCCACCGGCCAGGCCCGCACGAGAGGGACGAAGGACGGGCCCGGCCTCTCCGTTAGGTTGGAGCAATGAGCGACACCACTCCCTTGGGAGACTTTCTGAGAGCACGGCGCGAAGCCCTCAAGCCGCAGGACGTGGGGCTTCCGGAGCACGGGCGCCGGCGGGTGCCGGGGTTGCGCCGTGAGGAGGTCGCCATGCTCGCCGGGGTGAGCGCCGACTACTACATGCGCCTGGAACAGGGACGGGAGTCCAGCCCGTCCCCGCAGGTGATCGACGCCGTCGCCGCCGCCCTTCACCTCAGTGACGAGGGGCACGACCATCTGCGCAGGCTCACCAGGGCGCCCCAGGAACGTCGCGGTGTTCCGGCCGGCCACGACAGGGTTCACCCCCACCTTCTGCGGCTGATCGACGGCTGGCCCGACACCCCCGCCTTTGTCCTGGGCCCGGCCCTGGACATCCTGGCGCGCAATGCGCTCGCCGCGGCCCTGCACAGCGGATTCCAACGGTTCGACAACCTGGCTCGCATGGTCTTCCTGGACCCGGCGGGACGTGCCTTCTACAGGGACTGGGACGATTCCGCCCACTCGTGCGTGGCCGAACTGCGTGCGGCCTTCGGACACGACCCCGAGTCACCGCGGATGACCGAGGTCGTCGACACGCTCCGCGGGAGGAGTCCCGAGTTCGCCGGGCTGTGGGCACGGCACGAGGTCAGGAGCAAGACGCAGCAGGAGAAGTACCTGTTGCATCCCGAGGTGGGTGCTCTGGAGGTCCGGTTCTCGGCCTTCACCGTGGGGGGAGCCCCGCATCAGCAGCTGGTCGTCTACCAGGCCGAGCCGGCGAGCGTCACCGCGGCTGCCTTCACCGCGCTTCGGTCCGGTGCCGGCGAAGAGGCATCGGCAGAGGTGGTGCGGGAGGTTTCGCTGTCGTCCGGCAACAGCTGACTGCTGTGTGGCCCCGCCTGTGAAAGGGCCCTGGACGAGAAGGAGGGCTCGCCGGCCGGCGACGAGCCCTCGCTGTGGCAGCCGGGCGTGTTCGGGCCTGTGAGGGCAACCGTGCCTCGTACCGTCGGCCGCCCGCTCCTGGAGTCAGCCCGGAACCGACGGCCCCTCGGGAATCCAGGAGCAGGTCCCTCAGCTGCGCGGCCCCGTACCTTCCCGCCGGATGCGGTGATCGCCCTCACGGTAGAGCACCAGGTGCTCGTGGAAGAGAACGCTGTCACGAACGTCCCCCGTGGCGGTGAAACCTGTGTCGTCGACGTAGTCGATGTGGTTGCCGCTGACGGTGTACCGGCCGGTGTAGGCACTCCGGCGCCGTCCGCGGGCCTCGTCGTAGCGGCCGTTCGGCAGTAGTTCCTGGCGGATGAATCCGTCCGCGGTCACCCACATCCCGACGTACGGGTGCGGAGCGCGAGGCGTGTCGTTGCTGGTCATGGCTTCACTCTCGGGCCCAATGACGGAACGTGGCCAGGCCGCCGCGTCCCCGGGTACGGGCTTCCTGGGAGCCGTGCACCCATGATTCGGAACGGAACGGAACGGAGCGGGAGTGACGTGCCGGGGCGGACGAATTTCCCGGACGCTCTGCGCCGGGCCTGTGCCGGACCCGTCATCTCCCTGCCGGCCATGGTGCCGGCCCCTTCCGCTCTCCTCCGGCCGGGCATGGGTGGGTGCCGTGCACCCGGGTGCACGGCGGCCTGGTTCCGCTTGTCCGGCCGGACGAACCTGGTGGTCATGCGGCTGCCGTGACGGCCGAGCAGCCGCGACCCGCCCGTGAGGAAGCCCGCTTCGTTCGCCGGGCGGACCGAAGAGCCGAACCCCTGAGGAAAACGATGACCACCAACGACACCCACGCCCACATCGGCACCCTGAGCTGGCACCCGGAGGCGCTCGACGAGATCCTCTCGAACGACGGGGGCCGCCCCGTCCTGTTCACCAACGCCCGGATCGTGACGATGGACCCGCTGATCGGGACCATGACCGGTGCCGACATCCTGTTCGTCGGCGACCTGATCGTCGGCGTCGGCCCCGGCATCATCACCGCGGCACAGGACGACAACGCCATCGTCGTCGACTGCACGGACACAACCATCGTCCCCGCCGTCGTGGACACCGTCGCCCTGGCCGGCGGCCGCGGCCGGCGCTCGGAGTACGTCGCGACGCTGACGCCCGGCAACAACACCGACTTCCTGGTGGTACCCGACGAACTCGCCGCCGACGTGCCGAGCGCGGTGGCCACCCTCGTGTCCCACCCGGAGCAGGTCCGCGCACTGGTCGCGGCCGGCCGTCCCGTCCGGTGGTCGGGCACCGAAATTCCCGGCGGGCCCACAACCCCCGAGGCCGGCATCCCCGCCGCTCCGGACCTGACCGGCAGCCCCCGGCTCGGCCTCTGGATCGACCGGAACGACTTCCTGCACCAGGAACTCACCGCGGACGGCCGCTACGACGAGACCCGGGGCGGCCGCCCCCACGCCTACCAGGGGCGGTTCTGGATCGACGGCGACCGCATCGACTACCTGGACGACCTCGGCTTCTGGGCCTACGGGGAGTTCAGGGGCGACGAGCTGCACCACGCGGGCTACGTCATGAAGCTGGGCTGAACCGCCCGGCCGGCAACGGCCGAGCCGCACACACGGCGACAACACCGGGTCCGGACCGTGCCTCCGCAGCCTTTCGGTCCTGGACGCACGACGCCCGGGTGAACGGCGCCCTGGCTGCCGGGGCGGCCCCACCAGAACCGGAAACCGGGCTGCCGGGCGTTCCCGGCAGCCCTCCCCCTCCCCGAAGTACTGAAAGCAGCTTTTCCATGACCCACGTCAACGGCACCGCCGCCACGGCCGCCCTCGAACAGCTCCGCCGTCGCCCCGCGGACGAACGGCGCATCCTGTTCACCGGCGCGACCATCGTCACCATGGACGCCGACCTCGGTGTCCTGCCCAACGCCGACCTGCTCGTCGAGGGCGACACCATCACCGCCGTCGGTCCCGGTCTCGAGGCCGGTGACACCGTGGTCGTCGACGCCACCGGCACCGTCCTCAGTCCCGGCTTCGTCGACACCCACCGGCACGCCTGGGAGGCACAGCTGCGCCGGATCATGCCGGACGTCGACGACCTCGGCGCCTACGTCATGTCCACCCTGGCCGGCTACGCCACCGTCTACCGGCCCCAGGACATGTACACCGGCACGAAGCTCGCCGCCCTCACCGCGATCGACAGCGGCATCACCACCATGCTCGACTTCTCCCACAACTCCCGCACCCCCGAACACTCCGACGCCGCCGTCGAGGCCCTCCGCGACACCGGCATCCGCGGTGTGCACGCCTCCATGGGCCCGCACTTCGGTGACTGGGACAAGCAGTGGCCCGGCGACCTGACACGCCTCAGGGAGAAGTACTTCAACAGTGACGACCAGCTGCTGACCCTGCGCCTGGCGACGCTCGCCACCGACGAGATCGCCGGCCCGGCCCTCGCCTACGGCCCCGAACTCGCCCGCGCCGCCAAGGACCTGGGCATCGGGGTGAGCGTGGACGCGGTCTTCGGCACAGCCTCCTCCGAAGTGATCCTGAACTGGGCGAAGGACGGCATCCTCGGCAGCGACGTCACCCTCATCCACGCCACCGGACTGACCCCCGAAGCATGGAAGGCGATGGGGGAAAGTGGCACCACCGTGGCCCTCGCCCCCACCTCCGACGCACAGATCGGCCTGGAGACCGCGATCCCCGCCGTCGACGAGGCCTTGTCCGTCGGCATCCGTCCCGGACTGAGCATCGACGTCGAAGTCGCCCTGGCCAGCGACATGTTCACCCAGATGCGGGCCCTGCACGCCATCCAGCGGATGCGGGCCGTCAACGCCGCCCACGGCACCGGCCGGCAGCCGGTCCGCATCACCACCCACGACGTCCTGGACTTCGCCACCCTCCAGGGCGCCCGCACCAACGGCCTCGCCGACGTCACCGGCTCACTCACCCCCGGCAAGAAGGCCGACCTGCTGGTCATCCAGGCCGAGGACCTCAACAACATGCCGCTCAACGACCCGATCGGCACCCTCGTACTGGGCTCCGACGCCCGCAACATCAGCACCGTCCTCATCAACGGCGAGCCCCGCAAGTGGGACGGACAGGTCCTCGACGTCGACCTGCCCGCCCTGCGCAGCGAGGTCCACGCCTCGCGCGAGTACGTGCTGAACACCCACGCCGCCTGATCATCCCGTCACCGCTCCCGGCCGGCCCCTCGCCGGCCGGGGGCGACCCGGTCCCCGGCGCCTGCCATCGGCCGGTCATGCCGCACACGGGGCCACCAGACGTTCTTTCGGAGTCCCCATGTCCCACCCCACCAGCGCACTCGATCACACAACCGGGAGCGGAACACCCGGTCGGCCAACAGGCTGGGCCCCGGCTGCGAGGACCACAGCACTGCTCACCACGCTGGGCATGCTGATGGTCGGTCAGATGTACACCGTCCTGGCACTGCTGCACCCCATGGCCACCGAGTTCGGCACCACACCCGGTCAGGTCACGTGGACGGCGACGGCGTTCGGTTTCGCCTACGCAGCCGGGTTCCTCTTCGCCGGCCCGCTCTGCGACCGTTACGGACCACGCGCCGTGATCACCGTGGGGCTCGCGGCCGCCACGGCATCCACCGCGGCGGTCAGCGCAGTCTCCGACCTTCCCACCGCCATCGTGCTGCGCAGCCTGCAGGGACTGACCACCGCGACCTTCGCCCCTGCCGCGCTCTCCTACGTCGTCCGGCACATCGCGCCTCGACACCGCGGCACCTCCCTCACCTGCATCACCAGTGGCATGCTCGCCGCCGCCGTCGTTGTTCAGGTCGGCGCGCAGGCCGTTGCAGCCGGAATCGGCTGGCGTGCGGTCTTCTGGATCAGTGCCGTGCTGATGGCCCTGAACCTGTTCCCGGTGCGCCGGGTCCTGCGACCCACTCCGCGTGGAGGCACCGACGGCGGACTGCTGCAGGCGTTCGCGGCGATGCCGCGGCTGCTGCGACAGCCGCGGCTGGGCGCCTTGTGCCTGTCCACCGTCGCCCTGATGACGGCTTTCGTCGCCCTCTACACGGCGGTGGCCATCGCGGGCCCACCGGCCGTCACCGGCAATTCCACCGCGATCCTCGCCCTGCGGGCCAGCGCGCTCCCCGCCCTGATCGCCGTACCCCTGCTGGTCCCCTCGCTCGGGCGGCTGCCCGCGCCCCTGCGCGCGGCCCTCGCCTTCGCTCTGGCCTCTCTCACCGTCGCCACCGGTTCCTTCCTCGGTGGTCACACGGCGCTGCTCGCCCTGGCCCTGCTGCTGTTCGTGGCCGCCGTCGCGGTAGCGGCGCCCGCTGTCGTCGAGACCATCAACGCCAACGCCCCGCAGGCACATGGTGCGGCGGTCGCCCTCTACGGGTGCAGCATGTTCATCGGCGCCAGCCTGGGCCCACAGCTCGCCGGTGCGCTCACGGGACTGGGCTTCGACGGCATTCTGCTCGTCGTCGCCGGGGTGCTCCTTCTGGGCGCCTCCCTGATCCTGCCGGCCATGCGCCACCACAGCCCGTGACCCCCGCCATCGGCCCGGCACACAACGCATCGGCCCCCGGAAGGACCTCCCTCGACAGCCGTACGCCGACCGCTGCTCCCCGCCGTACCACGGGACCGGCCCGCGAGAGCCTGAACCGCCGTCGGCCGAACGCGCCGGGCTCGGCAGCGGAGTCCGTCCGGTGCGGATGCCGGTCATCGAGGCGCATCGGACGGAGCAGACGCGTTGTCCGGGCGGGCAGTGGAAACGGTCTGCCGAGACCCCCGGGGGCGACAACCTCTGGCCCGGTCCCCTCCTGACCACTGATCAGAGACCCGTCCGTAACGAGACCGTCGTCCCTGGCACGATGGGCGGTTTCCGGACCCTCCACCCTCCGTCTCACCGGACCGGATACCGCCCCTGGACGGTGCCCTCGGGGTCCGAACCCGGTGGTACTGCACCCAGCCGAGCCTCCGTCCGAGCCCCGGCTGTCATCGGCACGATGTAGTGGTCGGACCGTCGCGTCGCACGGGACGGTCAACGGTGAGCGGATACTGACCGCGCTGTTCGATGCGGCCCCGACCGTTCAGCGCCTGCGAACCTCGGCAGGGGCGCGCCCACAGCACGAGGAGCACCGGGGCGGGTGGGACGTCGTGGCCGCCGAGGGACCGCGCCGGGCTCCAGGCGGCCCGGTCCCTGATCCGTGCGGGCGGCGACCCGCCGGACGCAGACCTTGGTGATCCGTCGGGCCTGAGGCCGGGCGGGTCCACGTCACCGTCCACGCCGGCGGGCAGCGGACCTGCCCGCCGCTGGGGACGGTGGCTCCGGGAAGCGGCGGGGACGCCAACGTCACGAGCAGACGGTGCCGTTCGCCGGGACCGTCCCGTCGAGCAGATACGCGTCGACCAGCTCGGTCAGGCAGTCGTTGACGGCGTAGGTGCCGTGCCCCTCGCCGTCCACGGTGAGGTGGACGCCGACCTTCCCTCCCAGTTCGTCCGCCATCTTCTTGGCACCCTCGTAGGGAGTGGCCGGATCACCGGTGTTGCCGATGACGAGGACTGGATTCGCGCCGTCGGCCGACACCTCGACGGTGGGTGCGTGGCCGTCAGCGGGCCAGCCGGTGCATTGGAGCAGCCCCCAGGCCATCCAGTCGCCGAACACCGAAGATGTCGTGCGGAATCGGGGCAGGTGACGGTGTACGTCCTCAAGGGTGAAGCGGTCCTTGTAGTCCGCGCAGTTCACCGCGGTGTTGGCTGCGTTGATGTTGCCGTATCCGTCGTCGTCGATCCGTTCGTTGAGGAGGTCGGAGAGCAGCAGCAGTGCGCTGCCGTCGCCGTCCATGGCGGCGGCCAGTCCGCCCCTGAGCAGCAGCCAGCTCTCCTGGTCGTAGAGGGCGGCGGCGATGCCGTTGAGGGCGTGGCTCTGGGTCAGAGGACGCCCGAACTCCGTGGGCAGGGGGTCGGTGTCCAGGCGCTCGAGCAGCGCGATGATGTCCTTCTCGCCCTGCTGCGGGTTCGTGCCTTCGAAGAAGCAGGAGTCCTGCCGTACGCAGTCCTCCAGGAAGTTGCGCAGTGCGCTCTGGAACCCCTTCGCCTGGCCGAGGGCACCGTTCAGGGCGTCCTCGGTGGGGTCGACCACGGCGTCGAAGACGAAGCGCCCGACACGCTTCGGGAAGAGATGTGCGTAGACGCCGCCGAGCTGTGTGCCGTAGGAGATGCCGAAGTAGTTGAGTTTCTCGTCGCCCAGGACGTGTCGCATCAGGTCGAGGTCACGTGCGGCCTGCTGGGTGCCGACGTGCTCCAGCACCGCGCCCGACTCGCTCTGGCAGGCCCGGGCGAACGCGCGTACCCCACGCTCGCGGGCCTTCTCCTCCGTGGCGTCGTCAGGGGTGGCGTCCGCGGCCAGCCAGGCGTCCATGGCCTTCGTGTCCAGGCAGTGCACGCCGGCACTGTCCCCGACCCCGCGAGGGTCGAAACTGACCAGGTCATAGCGCTTGTGAAGCGTCATGTACTCGTCGCCGGCGGCGAGGGGGAGGGTGAGCACCCCGGAGCCGCCGGGGCCGCCGAAGTTGAAGACCAGGGACCCGAGGCGCTTCTCGCCGGAGTCCGGCGATGCCTTCGCCCGGATCAGGGCCAGATCGATGGTTTCGCCGTCGGGGTCCGTGTAGTCCAGCGGAGCCTTCATGGTGCTGCACTGCCACGTCGTTCCGTCCGGCAGCTTCTCGGGCCTGTCTCCGCCGCCCTGGGCCGTGGACGGAGCGGAACACGTGCTCCACTTCAGTTCCTGCTCGCTGAGAGCGGTGGGCACCGCGGGTATCGCGGCATCGCCGCGAGCGTCGTCGGCGGTCTCGGGGTTGCAGGCTGTCACCGCGGTGGCCGCCAGCACGGCGAGCGACGCCAGGGCGACAGCGGTCCGGGACATGCGAGGTTGTGCGGGCATGCTTGTGCCGGTCTCCAGTTGGTGTGGGTGATACGGGCGCAGTGGACGGCCGCTCACACGAAGTCGTGGTGGTGGGCGTACCGGTCGGTGCGTGTGCCCTGGAAGGACCTGATCCCCCCGGAGGCTCGACGCGACGACGCGATCCACGTGCCGATCCTTTCGCGCTGAACGTGCCGCCCCGTCGCCCGCCGGGAGGATCGTCGCCTAATCCGCGGGACATAGAACGGTGGCGCGCCCGCAAGGCCGGCACCGCGTGACCCCTTGAACCCCGCGGTGTCGGGGAGGGCGACGCCCGGCCATACACTTGCGCCAATGGGGAAAGGTCGTCGGGTCCGGCCACTGCCGGTACTGTTCATGGGAGCGCAACTGCTGTTGTGGTTCAGCGTCGTTGCTTCTTCGAAGGAGCCGCCGGACCCCATTGCGTGGATCACCGCCTTCTGTGCCACGGCGCTCGCTGCGGTGGCGCTCGATCGGCGTCACCGGGCACCGCTCGCCGCCCTGGGCGTCATCGTCGCGGTGTCCGTGGTGGGACAGATCCTGGCGCCACCCGACCTGCTGGGCCTGGTACCGGGGCTGGCGGTCATGGTGGCGCTGTTCACCGCCACCGTTCTGTGCAGCTGGCCCGTCGGCCTGGGCGCGACCGCGGCTGTCGCCGTCGTCCAGCTCCTGCAGGCGGCCGCACGGCACGGCGTCGGCGGTCTTCTCCTCTCCGACTGGCTCACTGGTGTCCGCTCTCGGCACCGGCCGTCGGCACTGGCTGCGGGAGCGGCAGGCCACGGCGGAGCTGCTGGCCGGTGCCGGGCAGCAGCAGGCGCAAGCCGCCGAGGCGGAACGGGAACGGCTGGCCGGTGAGTTGCACGACATCAGCGCGCACCACCTCACCTCCGTCGTGGTATCCGTCGAGGCCGCCCGCAGGATCGGTGACAGCAGGCCCGACCTGACCGCGGAGGCACTCGCGTTCGCGCGCCGCACCGCACGGGAGACCCAGTCCGCACTGCGGCGTCTCGTAGCGGTCATGCAGGTGGACGACCCACCGGCTCCCCAGGCGATGACCGCTCCGATCGAGACGCTGATCGCCGGATTCAGCAGGCTGGGCCGCCCCGTCTCCGTCTCCCTGCCCGCTGATCTCGCCGGACCCGCGGCGGAAGCGGCCCACGGCATCATCCGGGAGGCCCTGACCAACGCCCTGCGCTACGCGCCGGGCGCCGCGGTCAGCGTGCGGGTACAACGGGCTGGGGACACCCTGCACCTGACCGTCGACAACGGCAGGCCGCCCGGCGGCGCGGGCACCGACACGGCGGGGATCGGCTCCGGCCGGGGGGTGGAAGGAAGCAGATCTCCGCCGCCACCGTCGCGGGCGCCGCCTACACCTACGACCACGACGCCGGCGGTAACCAGGTCGCCACCCTCAAGGACGGCGCGGTCACCCACCGCACCCAGTGGGACCCCAACGCCCCGCTGCCGGTCCTGGCCACCGAATACGACAGCGCCTGGAGCATCAAGCAGTCCTTCCGCTACGACCCGCTCGGCCAGCCCACGTCCGTCAAGACCGGCGCCGGGACGCTCTTCTACTACCACCACGACACCCAGGGCTCCCCGGTCGACGTCACCAACAGCGCCGGCACCCTCTACCAGCGCTGGGCCTACGGCCCGTTCGGCACCCGGGTCCTGGGCACCGTCACCGGCGGCGCCCCCGCGAGCCCTCCCTCCTACACCGGCGCCCGCCACGAGACCACCACCGGCAACCTCGACCTCCACGCCCGCCAGTACGACACCGCCACCGGCCGCTTCACCCGGCCCGACCCGGCCACCCGCGCCCGGACGACCCCGTACATATCGCCCTACGCCTACGCCGACAACGTCCCCACCCTGCTGACCGACCCCAGCGGTCTGACCCCCGACGACCCGAACAACGGCCGGGTCGACAGCCTCGGCGAAGCAGCGGGCATCTTCGGTGACGCCTTCGTCGACGTCTTCAAGTCCCCCTTCGTCCTCGCCGGGGACCTGCACGACGCATTCACCGGCGAGAACGGCGGCGCCGGCGCCTTCGTCGACAAGTACCTCCCCGTCCGCCCCGCCTACCGCCTCTACCGCGCCGAATACATGCTCCGCCAGCAGGGCTGCGACGCCCTCGCCGACCTGTACGCCGAAACCGCCGAGGAACTCACCCAGCAGGTTGTCCTCGTCGGGGTCGGCGGACTGACCGGATGGCGCAAAGCCGCAGTGTCTCCTCACGGTGCGGCCGGAGCGACCGTTATGGGAGTTCCGCCTGCCGCGTCATTCACCTGGGCCGGCGGAAGTGTCCGCTACACGAGGACCGCCACAGCGATCGGCGACGATGCGAACACGATCCAGAACCTGTTGCGATCGAAGGGAAATTACGGACATGACGTCATCGTCCACGGCAACGAGCAGGGAGAATTCATCGTCGACGGCAAGATAACGCACCCCCAGCAAATCGCTGAGCTGGTCAGAGAGAACCCGTACTACGACGGCGGTCCCATCCAGCTGGTGACCTGCCACGGCGCATGCAAGGCTGCGGACGAACTTTCCGACGCTCTCGGTGGCGTAGAGGTGAAGAACGCGAGCGGCCATCAGGTAGACCTCGATCCGCGGACCGGCAAGGTCCGTGAATGGCCTGAGGGCAGCCTGGGCGACCCGAAGTGAACGGACCCGGAACAGCCCGACAGTAGCCCGGCGGGGGCGCCCGGAACCGCGTTCCGGGCGCCCCCGCGTGCGCTAACGTGACCACATCCACCGCCGCCAACAGTCCGACCAGGAGGACATCGCATGCGTCAAGTCACCCCCCTCGGCTTGTTCGGCAGCATCTCCGGCCAGTCCCACTTCAGCCGCAACGCAGAGGAAATCAAGGCACTCTCCGGTCACATGCCTCTCCACGAACGCCCACATGTAGCGGAGTATCTGAGAGCGGCACCCGTGATCATCGCTCTCATGGGACTCACTGAGGATGTCGTGGATCAGAAATTCTCGGTCATGGGCGGATCCGCCCTTCACAGTGACGGCACCTATTACTGGCGGCGCGACACAGCCGAGTACGTGGAAACCTACGGCACGCGCCTTCCTTCCGCGTTCATGGAACACGGCGCGAGAACGGATTGGCACGCCCCCTCCCTCACAGACGAAGAAATCATGGATATCGACGACTTTTTCATGTCTCTTCGCACACAGGGCTGAGCAGCCGAATTACCCGATCCTGGATCAGAAAGGCAGCGGTCAGAAACCACCTCGGTCGAAGATCGCCACTTCCCGCCCCCGCATGACCGGCTGCGCCGGAGGAGCAAGCACCTCTCGCACGGACGAGTGGGCAAGGTGCGATCGCAAATCAAGCACCTGAGGGAGTCACAGGCGCACGGACCGAACGAGGCACCGATCACATCGTGCACGCCAGCGCGTTCGATCTCCCGGCGAAGCCGCACCGGAGTGCTCCGGTGCGGCTTCGCCGTCTCACGGATCCGCTCAGAGTTCCCACCATGACGGACCTCGGTGGGGCCTCGCCGTATCACCGACGCCCCTGTAACGCGGGGGTACGGGAGACCGGTCTGACCAGGTTGAAGACCTCGCGGGCTGCGTATCGCTTGAGGCACCGGATAATTTCACGTCGGGTCTTGCCTTCCTGGGTGCGGCGTTCGTCGTACGCCTGGGTGCGTGGATCGTGGCGCAGGCGGGTGAAGACGATGCGGTGCAGGGCGGCGTTTGCCTGCCGGTCGCCGCCGTGGTTGAGCCGGCGCGTGCGCCGCCGCCCCGACAAGTACTCGATGGGGCTGACTCCGCAAAGGGCAGCGAAGGACGCCTCGGTGTTCAGCCGCTCGGGGTTGTCCCCCATGGTGATCAGGAGAGTGACGGCGCTGTCCGGGCCGATGCCCACCGGTTCGAGCAGCTGCGGGGCGTGGTGCTCGACGAGCCGGGTCAGGCGTTGGTTCAGCTCATTGATCTGCCTGGTGAGCTGTTCGATGCGCTCGGCGAGCATGCGCAGCGTCATGTGGGTGGCCTGGGTCACCGCGTCCTCGTCTCCCCCACCATCGGGTGGGCCAAGGCGCGCACAGGTGCGGAACAGCTCGGTATTGCCCAAGTTCGACAACCGTTCCCGCAGGGCGGGGCCGGCGATGACCAGGACGGCCTTGAGCTGGTTGATCGCCTGGGTGCGGGCCCTGACCGCGGAGTCCTTGGCGAGTTTGTAGATCCGGGCGCTGTGCACCGGACCGTCGCCGGATTTCGCCCGGGCCTGGGCACGACCGCTGAGCACGGCTCGCGCTGCGGCCTGCGCATCGAGCGGGTCCGACTTGCCGAGCAACCGGCGGGCCGAGCGGTCGGACCGGTTCACTTCGAACACCTGGATCCGCTGGGTCACCAGGTAGCGGGACAGGCCCGCGCCGAAGGTGCCGGTGCCCTCCACCCCGGCCCGGCGCACCGTCCCCCGCTTGCGGGCCCACACGAGCAGCTGCCGGTAGCCGGCCGCCGTCGCCGGAAACGACTCGTTACCCAGGACCTTCCCCAGCGGGGAGGTAACGGCGGCGACATGCATCTCGCCGTGCGTGTCCACGCCCAGCACGACCTCGCCCCGATTGGGCGGATCCGTACTGGAGGAGGTGCTGCGCTCTCTGGTCGTCATGGTGGTTCGCCTCCCGCGTGGTGACGTGCTGGGTGGATCGCACCGGCCCGCTCGGGCGGTCTGAACCGTGATGGCGCCTGAACTCGGCAAGGCCCCTATTGATCAGAAACTCATAGGGTTCTCGTCCAGGGTGTAACGGACGGTGGGGCCGCCGAAGTAGCCGCGGACGATGTGCGGTTGCCGCTGGCGTCTGCGGAAGAATCGGCGCGTCTCGGCGGCGAGTTCGGTTTGATCGCGGGCCCGGTGCTGCTGGGGCAAGCTGTGCTCGAGGTCGGCGTTGACCAGTTCATCAGGGTTGAGCTCGGGCGAGTACGGCGGCAAGAAGTGCAGCTCGACGTCGTCGGGGTGGGCGGCGAGCCAGGCGCGAACCTTCCTGGAGCGGTGGGCGGAGTGCCCGTCGACCACGAGATGGACCTTGTGGTCGAAGTGGCCGGCGAGCCGGTCCAGGAAGCGGCACATCACCTCGGCGGTGAAGTGCTCGGCGAAGACCATGAAGTGCATCCGGCCCCTGGTGCTGATCGCCGACATGGCGTTCACCGAGAACCGGTTCCCGCTCCGCCGCACCACGGGCGTCCTGCCCTTCTCACCCCAGGTACGGCCGGTGACCTGGTCGGAGCGGATGCCGACCTGGTCGGCGAAGAGGATCTCGCCGCCGTCCTTCTTCGCCCGCGCACAAATCTTCGGCCAGGTCTCCTCGTGTCAGCGCCGGACAGCCTGCGGGTCCTGCTCGACGGCCCGCTTGTCCGGCCGCTGGAACGACAGTCCCCACCGCTTGAGGTACTTGCCCACCCCCGGCTCGGTCAGCCGCACCCGGTACAGCTTCGCGATCAGCTCACCCACCAGCCGCCGCGTCCACAACTGCCCGCTCAGCCCCACGTCACAGGGCCGATGATCCAGGACGGCCTGCCGCACGGCGGCCTGCTCGGCCTCGTCCAGCACCTGATGCACACCCACCGGCTTGCCCCGCGGCCGCATGACCAACGACTCCCGGCCACCGGCCTGCCACTTCGCCCACCAGCCGTCCACCGCCTTCAGCGACACCCCGAACACCGCCGCGACGTCCTCACGGTCCCGCCCCGCCACCAACGCGGCCACTGCCCGCAACCGCAGGGCCTCCCGCGCCGACGGCGACAGATGCCGCGCGTCCCCCACCAGATCGCTCACACACCACCAACGACCCAGAACCCGAACCGTTTCGGATCAATAGGTGGTGAACTGCACGCCGCAGACACGCAGTCGGTGGCCGTACTGGTCGGCCAGGTCGGCGGTGGGGACGGGAATCGACTGCATCGTTGTAGGGCTGCCTCTCATTGCTCCTGGCTTCACAGAGGCGCGAATCAGCACCCCGGCCAAACTTTGCACCACCATGACGATAGATACAATCCCTTGATGAGAGAGAGTCCAGCGACCGCACCCGTCATACCCGGACTCATAAGATGGGGCGTCCCACATCCCCTTCCGAAGAGCGCAGACTGATGTCGCGACCCAACCTGACCACCTCCATCGCCACCCGCCTGGTCGATCTTCTGCGCCGCAGCGGTCTGAAGGAGGGCGCGCACATCACCGAGCAGTGGGCGGCGGACGAGCTGGACGTCTCCCGCACCCCGGCCCGGAAGGCGATGCTCTTCCTCGCCGAGGTCGGCATTCTGAGGCGGGAACCGAATCGGGGTTTCTTCCTGGACCGTGACGCCGCCACCCTGACCGGGACGGATCTCGCGGCGGGCGCCGACATCGAGGAGGACGCGTACTTCCGGATCGCCGACGACTACATCGGGGGACGGTTCACCGGCCCGTTCACCGCGGCCGACATCAGCCGCGGCTACGGCCTGTCGGCACGCCAGGCCGACCGGGTACTGGCCCGCATGGAGTCCGAGGACCTGGTGCGCCGCAAGGCCGGTGGACGCGGCTGGGAGTTCCAGCAGGTGCTCTCGACCGTCGAGGCGCACGACCAGAGCTACCGCTTCCGCATGATCATCGAGCCGAACGCCCTGCTGGAGCCCGGCTTCACGATCGACCCCGAGGCCGCGGCCCTGCACCGCAAGCAGCAGGAGGCCCTGCTGCGCGGAGACATCCTGCTGCTGCCCCGGGCGGAGTTGTTCCACGTCAACGCCTCGTTCCACGAGATGCTCGTGAGCTTCTCGGGCAACCAGTTCCTCCTGGACGCCGCCCGTCGGCAGCACCGGCTGCGCCGCCTCATCGAGTACCGCCACCAGGTCGACCGCTCCCGCCTGGCCGGCCAGGCCCGCGAGCACCTGCACATGCTCGACCTGGTCGAGGACGGGAAGCTCGAGGAGGCGGCCGCCTTCCTGCGCCGCCACCTGGACAAGGTCCGCGTCATCAAGACGCAGCGCTGAGCACCTCACTCCCCGAGCACCCTTCCCCGCCATCGGGCCTTTCCGAGAATCCGACGCTCCAACGGTTGTATCAATCAGCGGCTTGAGACAATATGGGCCGCGCCCGGCGCCATGCGCCCGTGGGCTCCTCTTCCCGGAATGACAGCAGGGACCATGAGCACAGACCCTCGCACGGACCCCACCGCCACCGCCGTCCTGACCGTCGCAGGGCACTCGTACCGGTACCAGCCGCTGGCCGGGCTGCTGCCCGCCGAGCGGCTCGCCGAACTGCCGTACGCGGTCCGGGTGCTGCTGGAGAACGTCGCCCGCCGTTCCCCCGCCGCGCTCGGCGACGTACTCGCCCGTGCCCGCTCGGGCCACGGTGACTGCGAGCTCCCGGTGCACCCGAACCGGATCATGCTGCACGACACCACGTGTCTGCCCGCCCTCGCCGACTTCGCCGCCCTGCGCGACAGCGTCGCCGAACTCGGCGGTGACCCGGGGCGGCTGCAACCGGCCGTCCCCGTGGACCTGACCGTCGACCACTCGGTCATCGTCGAGGAGTACGGGCACCCCGACGCCGTCGAGCGCAACCTGCTCGTCGACTTCCGCCGCAACAGCGAGCGCTACGCCTTCGTGAAGTGGGCCGAGCGCAGCCTGCGCGGATTCCGGGTCGTGCCGCCCGGCACCGGCATCATCCACCAGGTCAACATGGAGGTCCTGGCCCGCGTGGTCTGGCGCGACGAGGACCCGGCCGAGGGCGGCCTGCCCTGGCTGCACCCGGACGTGCTCGTCGCCACCGACAGCCACACCCCGATGATCAACGCCCTGGGCGTCGTCGGCTGGGGCGTGGGCGGACTGGAGGGGCAGGCCGCCATGCTGGGCGAGGCGGTCACCATCCCGTACCCGCGCGTGGTGGGCGTGCGTCTGACCGGGCGGCTGCGGCCGGGCGTCGGCGCCACCGACCTGGCGCTCACCCTCACCGAGCTGCTGCGCGCCGAGGGCGTGGTGGACCGGTTCGTGGAGTTCTGCGGCCCCGGTGCGACCACCCTCGGGTGGGCGGAGCGTGCCGCGGTCTCCAACATGGCGCCCGAGTACGGGGCGACCTGCGTCTACTTCCCGTACGACGACGAGACCGCCGCCTACCTGCGGCTGACCGGCCGCGACGAGGCACACGTACGACTGGTCGACGCCTACCTGACCGCGCAGGGCCTCAAGCGCACCGCCGACCGGCCCGAGCCGCGCTACGACGACGTCATCGACCTCGATCTGGCGACGGTGGAGCCGAGTGTGGCCGGCCCCGATCTGCCCCATCAGCGGCTTCCGCTGTCCCGGGTGCCCGAGTCCTTCCGGTCCACCACCGCCGGTCGGCCTGCGCACACGACGGCGTTCGCAGAGCGGCTCCCCGAGGGTCCGGTCGCCATCGCGGCCATCACCAGCTGCACCAACACCGCCAATCCGACACTGGTCGTGCAGGCGGCGCTCCTCGCCGAACGGGCACAGCGGGCCGGGCTCACGGCGAAGCCGTGGGTGAAGACATCCCTGTCACCCGGCTCGCGGGTGGTCGAGGACTACCTGCGCGAGGCCGGGCTCCTGAGCCCCTTGGCGGAAACCGGCTTCCACATCGTCGGCTTCGGCTGCATGACCTGCATCGGCAACTCGGGCCCGCTCCACCCCGAGCTGGAGCGGCTCGCCGCCGACGCCCACATCGATCCGGTGGCCGTCCTGTCCGGCAACCGCAACTTCGCCGGCCGCGTCAACCCGCGCGTCGCCCAGTCCTACCTCGCCTCGCCACCGCTGGTCGTGGCGTACGCGCTGGCCGGCTCGATCCTGCACGACTTCGAGCGCGACCCGCTCGGTACCGGCGCGGACGGCACCCCCGTGTTCCTGAAGGACCTGTGGCCCACCGACGAGGAGGTCGCCGCGCGCGTCGCCGCCTCCGTACGGCCCGAGATGTTCCGGACCAACGCCACCCGGCTGCGCGAGGGCACCCGGGCGTGGCACGAGATCGAGGCGCCCGACGGCGTCCGCTTCTCCTGGGATCCGGACTCCACCTACATCCGCCGCCCCCCGCACCTCACGGGCCTGTCCGCCTCACCGCCCGACCGACTGCGCGTCGAGCGGGCCAAGGTGCTGATGGTGCTGGGCGACGACGTCACCACGGACCACATCTCACCGGCCGGCGCGATTCCGGCGCGCAGCGCCGCCGGGCGCTGGCTGACGGACCGCGGTGTCGCCCGCCGCGACCTCAACCAGTACTCGACCCGCCGCAGCAATCACGAGGTCATGCTGCGCGGGGCCTTCACCAATGCGGCCGTCCGCAACCTGCTCCTCCCGTCGGCAGACGCCTTCACGGGCGGTCACGCCCACACCGCCGACCGCTCCGCCGTCCTGCCCGTCCACGAAGCCGCCGCGACCTACCGTGCCGCGGGCCATGATCTGGTCGTCGTCGCGGGCCGCAACTACGGTGCCGGGTCCAGCCGCGACTGGGCCGCCAAGGCACAGGCACTGCTGGGAGTGCGGGCGGTGATCGCCGAGTCGTACGAGCGCATCCACCGCAACAACCTGATCGGCATGGGCGTGCTGCCCCTGGAGTTCGAGAACGGCGACACGGCATCGGCCCACGCCTTCACCGGAGAGGAGGAACTCACCTTCGACGGCCTCGCCGACCTGCGCGTCGGCACGAACCGCGTCACCCTGTCCCTCACCCGGCCCGACGCCTCCCGCACCACGGTCCGCCTCCGGCTGCGCCTCCACTCGCGCCAGGAACTCGCCTACCTCCGGCACGGCGGAATCCTGCCGTACGTAGTGCGCCGCGCCATCGCGGCGTCGTAACCGGACGGCACCGCGCCCGCCTCTTGCCCCCCCACGCCCACCGGCGTCACCCGACCCCGCCGGTCTCTCGAAGCAGCTGACAGCGTCGTCGCGCCCCCTACGAGAAGAGCCGCCATGTCCACCATCCCCCGCACACCCGCACCGGGACCATCGTCCAGCGCCTGCCCCTCCCGCCGTCACCTCCTACGGGGCGCCGCGGCCGTCGGAAGCCTCACCGCCCTGGGCGGCACACTCTCCGCCTGCACGGCCGACGAGGCGAACGCCGCCGCCCCACAAGCCCCCGCGTACTACCCCGCCTCCTACGACACGATCGTCGACGCCTCACGGCGGGAGCGGAAGCTCCTCATCTACTCGAACACCTCGCAGACCAACTGGCAGCCGGTCTTCGACGCGTTCGCCCGGCGCTACCCCTGGCTGTCGGACATCCGCGCCACCAACCTCGGCGGCTCCGCCGTCTACGAGCGCTACTACAGCGAATCCGCCGCCGGAACCTCCCCCGCCGACGTGCTGGCCAACAACGCGGGCCCCCTGTGGGGCGACTACGCGACCCGGAACACCGCCGCCGACTACCGCTCGCCGGAGAAGGACCACTTGCCGGACTGGGCCGAGCTGCTGCCCGGCGTATGGACCATGTCGACGGACCCGGTCGCCCTCATCTACAACCGCAAGACCCTCGCCCCGGACCAGTTCCCCGACGGTCTCCGGTCGCTGGCGGCGATCGTGGAAGCGCAGCCGTCCCGCTTCCGCGGGAAGATCGGCGTCTACGACCCGACCAACGCCTACGGCTACGCCAGCAACCATGGCTACACCTCGAACGTCGCGGGCGGCTGGGACACGTTCCGACGGCTGCTGCCGTTCGCCCACGCCGATCATTCCTCCGGCACGCTCGTGGAGAAGGTCGTCTCCGGCGAGTACGACTTCTCCATCAACCTCAGCGGTGGCGTCGCGATCCCGGCCGCCGAGCACAGCGGGGGCCTGCTGGGGTGGAGCTACTATGCGGAGGGCACCGTCGTCATGCCACGTGGAGTGTCCATCGTGAAGACCGCCCCACACCCCAATGCGGCCCGTCTCTTCCTGGACTTCCTGCTCTCCGCCGAAGGGCAGGCGGCGGTCGCCGAGGGCGGCCTGGTGCCGTACCGGCCGGACGTGCGCCAGGACGCCATGGACAGCTTGCAGGACATGCGGCGCAAGCTCGGCGCGGAGCGCGTCCATCTGTACCGGCCCGTGCAGGTCCCCGAGCGTGTGCAGGAGGCATACGTCGCGCGCTGGGAGAAGGCAGCCGGCTGAGCCGACCGCGCCCGCCCCAACGCCTCCCTGCCCCCGCCCCGTCCGTACGGAGTCGCCATGGCCATCCAGACACCCCAGGCGCCACCCGCCCCGTCCCGCACCCCGCGCGCGGGCGAGCTGGGCACGCCCCAGTACCGGCGCCTGTTCGGCGCCGGACGTGAAGTCACCATCCACTGGCTGACGTTCCTCGTCACCGCCGTGCTCGTCCTCGCCCCCGTCGTACCGATCCTCTACCAGTCGGTCCGCAACCAGCCCCTGTACGCGGCCGGCGGCGCCTTCACCCTCTCGAACTACACCCACCTGTTCACGTCGGCGGGCTTCGGTTCGATCATCCTCGACACGCTCCTCTTCGCCGTCCTGACGACCGTGTTCGCGCTCGCCATCGCGGTGCCCATGGCGATCCTGCTGGAGCGCACCCGCTTCCCCGCCGCCCGCCTGTTCGGCCAGGTGCTGCGCTGGCCCATCTACATCTCCCCGCTCGTCCTGGCCTTCGGCTGGATCGTCGTCTACGGCCCGGCCGGCTTCCTGACCAGCGCGGTGCGCGAGAGCTTCGGCTGGGTGCCCTGGAACCTTTACTCGCTGCCCGGCATGGCGTTCGTCGAGGCCGTCGCCCAGGTCCCCATCGCCTACCTGTTCTGCGCCAACGCGCTGGCCGCCTCGGACACCTCGCTGGAGAACGCGGCCCGGAGCGTCGGCGCGGGGCCCCTGCGCATCCTGCGCTCGATCGTGGTGCCGATGCTGCGTCCACCGATGCTCTACGCGGGCCTGCTGATCTTCGGAACGGCCATCGAGACACTGTCCATCCCACTCATCCTTGGCGAGCCCGCCGGCATCACCCTCTTCTCCAACTTCCTCTACGAGCAGGGCATCGACTCGATCAACCCGGACTACGGCCTGCTGGGCGCGGCGTCCACCTTCATGCTGCTCACCACCATCGGCCTGGTCGTGTTCCAGACGCGGCTGCTCAAGCACGCCCAGCGGTTCGTGTCGGTGCGCGGCAAGGCCACCCGCTCCGACCTGCTCGACATCGGTGCCTGGAAGTGGCTGGGCTTCGCCTTCGTCGGTCTGTACGTCGTCTTCGGCGCGCTGCTGCCGATGCTCGCGCTGATCCTGCGCGCGTTCACCTCGCTGCTCACTCCGCTGGTGAACCCGTTCGACCTGCTCACCCTGGACAACTTCCGTCTGATCTTCGACTACGCGCCCTACACCGAGTCGATCGTCAACAGCATCACCGTGGCCTTCGTGGGGGCGGTGACCGTGACCCTGTTCGGCACGGTGGTGGTCCTCGTGGCACGCCGCTCCGACTTCCGCTTCGCCCGGCTCCTGGAGACGACCGCGCAGTCGCCGCACGCGGTCCCGGGCCTGATCGTCGGCATCGGCCTGTTCTGGGCCTTCACGTGGATACCCGGAGGCGACCTGGTGCGCGGCACGCTCTTCGCGCTGATCATCGCCTTCGGCATCCGGGCACTCCCGTCGGCGTACGGCGCGATCTCCCCGGCGACCATGCAGCTCGGAGCCGAACTCGACAACGCCGCACGCGTCGCCGGCGCCGACTGGTGGCGCACGGTGTCCCGGATCATGCTCCGTCTCCTCGTGCCCGCGATGCTCGCCTCGTTCCTGCTCATCTGGACCCAGATGATCCGCGAGTACGCCCCCGCCATGTTCCTCGCCGGAGCCGAGTCACAGGTCATCGGCACCACCGCCATCGACCTGTGGACCCAGGGTGAGACCGGCTCCGTCGCCGCCCTCGCCACCCTCCAGATCACCGTCACCGCCGTCGTCGCCGGCCTCGCCGGTCTCCTCCTGAAGGGGAAGAAGCATGCCTGAGCTGGTCGTCGAGAACATCAAGAAGTCCTTCCACGGGACCGCGGTCCTGGAAGACATCAACTTCGCCGTCGCCGACGGGGAGTTCTTCACGCTGCTCGGCCCGTCGGGCTGCGGCAAGTCCACCACCTTGTCGTGCGTCGCGGGTCTGGAGACCCCCGACTCGGGCACCATCCGCGTCGGCGACCAGGTCTTCTTCGACGGCGCCCCGCGCCACACGGTGCCCCCCGAGGGCCGCAATCTCGGCTTGGTCTTCCAGTCGTACGCGCTCTGGCCGCACATGACGATCGCCGACAACCTCGCACTGCCGCTGAAGCTCCGCAAGGTCGCCAAGGACGAGCGACGGCGCCTCATCGACGACGCCCTCACCAAGGTCGACATGGCTCACCTGCGCGACCGCTACCCCCACCAGCTCTCCGGCGGACAGCAGCAGCGCGTCGCCCTCGCCCGAGGCATCGTCTACTCCCCCGGCGTCCTGCTCCTGGACGAACCGCTCTCCAACCTGGACGCCAAGATGCGCGACCAAGCCCGCGTCTGGCTCAAAGACCTCCAACGCGAGGTCGGCATCACCACCGTGTACGTCACCCACGACCAGGTCGAGGCGATGTCCCTGTCCGACCGCATCGCCGTGTTCATGCACGGCCGCCTCCAGCAGGTGGGCACACCGACCGAGATCTACGAGACCCCCGCCACCCCCGAGGTCGCCGGCTTCATCGGCCGCTGCAACCTCCTGGAGGGGCGCGTGGATTCCACCGAGGGCGAAACCGTACAGGTCGAACTGGGTGAGACAGGCCAGCGCCTGAGGGTGGCCGGGGTCTGCTCCGCGGGGTCGTCCGCCACCGTGGGCCTGCGCTCCGAACGCATCACGCTCACCGACCGCGCGGACGCCCCGCACGACGGTGCCGTCAATGTGCTCCGGGCGAGGATCGAACAGTGTTCTTACACCGGAGCGCGATTCGAGTACGAACTCAGCGTCGGCGACCTGCGCGTCCACGCCGAGAGCCCCGTCCGGCACACGGACGCCGAGATCAACCTGGTCATCCGCCCGGACGACTGCCTGCTGTTCCCGGCACAGGTCTGATCCGGAGCGCAGCACGTGGCCAGTCCCGGCGGGCATCGGCCTCGCACGACGCCTACCGGGACCGGGCTGCCCGCACTCCTGCGGCACGGGGTGTCATGACGCGGCACGTGCCGGTCGCGGACGTCATGTGTCAGTGGTCGGTTTCCAGGTGGAGCTTGAGCAGGTCCACGCCGTAGTCACCGCCGTTGGGCGTGCGGATGATGGTGTGGATGTGCTGCTGGGTGGGGGTGCCGCCGCCCATGCCGCCACCGGCCGGGCCGCCGCTCGGCATACCGGTGGGCTGCCCGCTCGGCATGCCGGACGGCCCGCCGCTTGGGGCGCCACCGCCGCCGCCCATCTGGGCGTTCTCGCCGTAGGCCAGCGGGGACTGGGCGTCGTACTCGATGAGCACGACCGGGCTGTGCACCCGGTAGTAGAAGGCGGAGGAGTCCTTGGTCTCGCCGATCCAGTAGAAGTACGTGTCGTCGAGGTGCTCCTCCACCTCCTTCATCTTCACCGCGGCGTGGCCGTCGTCCATGTAGCCGACGTAGACGCCGACCAGGTCGAGCAGTTTCTGGCGTTGGGCGGAGGTGAACTCCTTGGCGGCGAGTCCCTGGTAGGCCAGCTTCAGGTTGTCCTGGCCGGCCCCGGCGACCATGTTCGTGCCGCCCTTCTCGTCGGCGGAGATCACCTTCTCGCGCTGCGCCGAGGTCAGGGACCGCAGCAGGGCCAGGCCGGCCTTGGTCTCCGGCTTGAAGAGGGTGATCTTCTCGCCGTTGTACGTGGCCGAGGTCGGCTCCGAGCCCATGAAGGTCGGGGACATGACGACCTGGTCGCCGAGGACGAAGTAGTTGATGGCCACGTGGTGGCCCTCGTACTGGAAGCCCCAGGGCTTGGACGTGGACGGGGTTCCCATGAAGGTGAAGTAATAGTGCCCCTCGGTCAGCGTCTCCCTGCCGCCGCCGTTGTAGTCGCCCAGGAAGGCGTTGAGCTTCATGATGTTGCGGGTCTGGGTCAGCCCGTCGGCCGACAGGGCCTTGCCGAGGAGGGCGTAGCCGAGGTCGCGCTGCTTCTCGGTCAGGTCGCCCATGCGGGCGCCCTCGCGTTCGTAGCCATCGACGTTGCTCCAGGCCAGCCACTCGTCGTCGTCCACGTCGAACACGGACGCCCGGCGCACCTTGGTGCTGAGTCCGTCCAGGAACGCCTGCGCGGCCTTCACCACGGCATCCGTCGAGACGCCGGTGGAGTGGATGGAGAACAGGTCGTCGACGACCTTGCCGTCGGTGGTGACACCCGTGAAGTCGGCGTACTTCACCTCGGTGGCGCCGGGGCCCATGCCCCCGGCGCCACCGGGCCCACCGGACGGCATCCCGCTCTGGGCGCCGCCGGACGCGGAGCCGCTCGTGTCGGACACCCCGGCGGAACAGCCAGTCATGGTCGCCACGGCGGCGGCGCCTCCCAGCAGCAGGGAACGGTTCATGAACCAGCGGCGCGTGCGCTCGGTGGCGGGGGTACGGGGACGGTGTGCGTGCATGTGAGTGACCCTCGCCCAGGACCCTGATTTTTTCGTGAGGTCTTCCTGTCAGACGCCTATGAGATCGCGACGGTGACAGCAGTCGACGACTCCCTCAGCGCGGACCTCGCCCGCTCAGCGCGGTGGCACAGCACGCGCGTCATGAAGCTGCGGTTCATCTACTGCCCCTGCCTGGAACGAACCGGAGCCGGCGGTCCGCTCCCGCGGCACGGGGATGGTGACCGGCTGGGAGGCGTCCGCGGCCAGGGCGGCGGACGCGGTGGAGCCGCTGAGGGACGCCGCGTGCGGCGGAGCCTGAACACGGCCATGCGGTCCCAGCCGTTCGCCCAACTGGCGAGGCCACGGGGTGTGCGCGGTATCGAGGTGGGCCCCGGACACGCACCGCTTCTCTCACCTGGAGGAGTTCGTCGAAGTCGGCCGCAGGAGAGTGTACCCAAGCCGGTCCCGCCCCGCCGGGCACACCGTCAGTCGACGGTACCCGCCCTGCGGCGCGTCTTCTCCTGGCTCACGGACGACAGGTGTTCGCGCAGATAGGCCGACGCCTCGGTGCGTTCACCGGCCAGGAGAAGGTCGGCGATGCGCACGTGCTCGGCGCAGCGCAGGGCCGCGCGGTCGCGTTGGAGGGAGAGCCTGTATTCGATGAGGCGGCGCAGCCGGTCGACGCGGCGCAGGGAGTCGATGAAGAACGTGTTGCTGCTGCACGCCATGACGGCCTCGTGGAAGCGGCTGTTGAGGTCGTACAGCCGGGCGTTGCCGATGGTGTGAATCTCTCCGTCGACCAGTCGCTGCTGCTGGGCACGGGCGGTTTCGAGGGCGTCGCGGTCCAGGACGAAGCCAGGTTCGAGCGGCGGGTTCAATGGCGAGCCGGAAGCGCTAGCTGTCCTGGTAAGCGTCCATCGAGGTGAGCATGGGCTGGAACTCCTAGCCGTAGCCGGGGAGCCGTTCGATCCAGCCTTCCACCCGCTACGTGGCGCAGGACGTGGGCGAGTCATCCGGGTGGGACGTCATAGCGGCGGGCGAGGGCGTTCTCCGTGATCCGGTCGGGGAGCCGGCCGTCGAGCCGGTCGGCCGCGATGCGCAGGTAGACGTCCTCGGTGGCGTCCTCGACCGGCGGGAGCGGGACGCCTCGGTCAAGGCCGGACCGGTGAGAGCGACGGTGCGGCCGCCCCGTTCGGCGGCGGCCACCACTCCATCGTCCCCAGCAGATGCAGGGCCCGGCGGACCGGTGAGCGCGAGACCTTCAGCTGTTCGGCCAGGGCCCGTTCGACCAGGCGCGCGCCGACGGGCATGTCGCTCGACGCGCTGTACTCCACGATGCGGGCGGCCGTCCGCCGGGTGAGCGGGGTGGGGCCGTGGGCCCTGGGCGCTGTCATCCTCTGATGCCTCCACGTGGGCCGGGACCCGGTCGGTCCCGGCCGCCGACGTCATGGTGCAAGGACGGAGTGTACGTGTTCGACCTGCGGCGGAGTCGCGAAGTGCGGTCCGGCCAGGGTCCGCCACTTGGCGAAGCCCTCGGAGGCGCGGAAGGTGACGGTGTGATGCTCGACGGTCTCCCAGCGGACCATCAGCCGGTAGCGCGAGGGGTGTTCGACGCTGCGGTGCAGGTCGACCCCGTCGCAGCCGTCGGCCGCGAGGAAGTAGGGAAGGGCCTTGGCGACGGCCTCTTCGAACTGTTGCTCCTGGCCGGGGTGAATCTCGATCTGGGCGATCTCGGTGATCAATGGGTGCTTCTTTCTCGGTCTCAGCCGTTGTTCTGGGCGGCGGCCTTGGCGTGCTCGGCGTCTACCCGTGCGGTGACGCCGGTCTCGACGATGGTGCGGGTGGCGTCGACGGTGGCGTAGATCCACAGGATGCGCATCGGCTCGGTGGCGGAGGCGTTGCGGAAGCAGTGGGGCATGCCGGCGGGGACGTAGGTGGTGTCGAAGCGGGTGACGTGATGTTCGGTGCCGTCGATCTCCACGATGGCGTCGCCTTCGAGGACGGTGACGCTCTCCGGGCAGTTGTGGGTGTGCAGGGCGATGCCCGCGCCGCCGTCGAAGAGGGTCTGTCCGGTGAGGAAGACCTCGGCTCCGGTCGCCTTGGTCACCAAGGGGATCGTTCGGGCGCCGCCACCGCGGCTGAAAGCGGTCAGTTCGGCCGGTCGCAGCACGGCGGGCGGGAAGGAGCTGAAGCAGGGCTCGTCGGTTGCGTGGTGGTGCATGGTGTTCTCCAGGTGGGGGTGGTCAGGCGGCCGGGCCGATCCAGACGGTCTTGGTGTTGGTGAACTCGCGGATGCCCTCGGCTCCGAGTTCCCGGCCGTAGCCGGACTTTTTGATGCCGCCGAAGGGCAGGCGCGGGTCGGAGGCGACCATGCCGTTGATGAACACGGCGCCGGCGTCGAGGACGCGGGCGAGTCGGCGGGCCCGGTCGAGGTCGCTCGTCCACAGGGCGGCGCCGAGACCGTACTCGCTCTGGTTGGCCAGGGCGATGGCCTCGTCGGCGTCGGCGACCCGGGTGATGGCGGCGACGGGGCCGAAGGTCTCCTCGTCGAAGGCGGCCATGCCGGGGGTCACGTGGTCGAGGACGGTGGGCGGGTAGTAGCAGCCCGGTCCGTCGGGGATCTCGCCGCCGAGGGTGAGGACGGCGCCGGCGTCGACGGTGCGGCGGACCTGGTCGTGCAGGGTCTCGCGGAGGTTGGCACGGGCCATGGGGCCGATGGCGGTCTCGGGGTCGGAGGGGTCGCCGACCTTCAGTTCCGCGGCGGCGGCCGTGAAGGCGGCGACGAACGCGTCGGCCACGGCCTCCTCGACGATGAACCGCTTGGCGTTGACGCAGGACTGGCCGACGTTGACGTACCGGGCCTTGACGGCGGTGGCGGCGGCGGTCGCGATGTCCGCGTCGGCGAGCACGATGAACGGGTCGGAGCCGCCGAGTTCGAGGACCTGCTTCTTCAGCACGGCCGCGGCCTGGGCGGCGACGATCGCACCGACCTCGGTGGACCCGGTGAGGGTGACCGCCGCGACGCGCGGGTCGGCGATGATTCCGGCGACTTGGTCGACCTCGATGAGCAGGGTGCGGCACAGTCCCTCGGGGGCTCCGGCCTTACGGACCACCTCCTCGACGGCGAGGGCGCACTGCGGCACGTTGTTGGCGTGCTTGAGCAGGGTGCCGTTGCCGGCCGCCAGAGCGGGGGCGGCGAAGCGGAAGAACTGCCAGAAGGGGTAGTTCCACGGCATGACGGCGAGGACCACGCCGAGCGGGTCGTAGACGACGGCGCTCTCGGCGGCGTTGGAGGCGACGGGTCGGTCGGCGAGCTGCTCGGGGGCGTGCTCGGCGTAGTAGTCGCAGGTCGTCGCGCACTTCTCGATCTCGGCGCGGGCCTCGGTGACCGGCTTGCCCATCTCTGCGGTGATGAGCGCCGCGTAGTGGTCCTTGCCCTCGCGCAGGACACGGGCCATCTCCCGCAGCAGGGGCACCCGGTCGGTGATGTCACGCCGTCGCCAGGCTGCCTGGGCTTCGGCCACCGCGTCGAGGATGCCGTCGACCTCCTCGGCGGACTGCGGGGTGTAGCGGGCGAGCTCGGTGCCGTTGGCCGGGTCGGTGGAAACGATCATCAGGCGGTCCCTCCGGTGTGCTCGATGGTGCGGCGGATCTCGGCGGCGAAGTCGGCGGTGCCGAGGGCGCCGCCGATGTCGCGGGTGCGGGTGCGGGTGGCGGGGTTGTCCAGCACGGTGCTGACCGCGCCGGTGATCAGGGCGGCGGCCCGCTGGAGGCGGTCGTCGCCGTCGCGTCGGCCGCGCCAGTCCAGCGGCGTCGCGGCGGACAGGATCAGAGAGGTGGGGTTGGCGACGCCCTGGCCGGCGATGCCGGGGGCGGAGCCGTGCTGGGCCTGGGCCACGCACAGGGTGTCGGAGGCGTTGGCCGAGCCGCCTAGGCCGCTGTGCGTCGCGGTGACCGGGGCGGTCTCGGCGGGGCGCAGTCCGACTCGGCGGCGACGAGGGAACCCGTACCGACCCTCGCGCGGACCGTCAGGACGCAGGTGAGCGGGGCGCCGGCGAGAAGCCTTCGACCAGGCTCTGCCAGGGGGTCTGGGGGACGAAGGACACGCACACGGCTCAGGTGATACTGATGGCGCCGGTGAGAAGGGCGAAGGCGATGTAAGCGAAGGAGACCAGGACACCCCAGCGCAGGGCGTGCTTCTGGAAGTCGCCCAGTTCCGCCTTGACCAGGCCGAGGAGGACCCACAGGGGCGCGCTGGTGGGGCCCATCATGTGGAGGATCTGGCCGATGGCTCCGGCGCGGGCGATCTCGTTGGCCGGGATGCCGTAGTGGGCTGCGGATTCGGCGAGGACGGGGACCACACCGAACCAGTAGCCGTCGTTCGACATGAAGAAGCCGAGGGGAAGCGCGAGGACCGCAGTGAACAGCGGTATGACGTTGCCCCAGCTGTCGGGGACGATCGACAGCGCCGCGTCGGCCATCGCCTTGATCATGCCGGAGTCGGTCATGATGCCGGTGAAGACGCCGGCGGCCAGGACGAGGATCATCACCGGGACCGCGTTCGCGGCCTGGCGCTTGATGAGGTCCTGCTGGTCGCCGATGGAGCGGATGTTGACGAGCAGGGCGATGACGAAGGCGACCATGAACAGCACCAGGAGGTCGGCGACCTCGGCGATGAGCAGGACCATCAGGAGCAGGGTGAGCGCGGCGTTGAACCACAGACGCCAGTCCACCTTGATCGGCTCGAACGCCTCGCCGGAGGCGATCTCCAACTTGTAGGCGGCCAGCTTCTCGGCGTCGATCTTGTGGCGTTCGCGCAGGCCGAGCCAGTAGGCGACGGCGATGATGGCCAGGCTGGTGAGGGCCATGGGGCCGATCATGTGGACGAAGTACTCGCTCGCGTTCAGGTGCAGGACGCTGATGCCGCGGGTGGCCGCGCCGCCCCAGGGGGTCGTGCCGGAGATGGTGCCCAGCGCCATGGCCGCCAGGGTCGCCAGGATGAGGGGATTCATGCCCAGGCGGCGGTAGATCGGCAGGAACGCCGAGCAGACGATCATGTAGCTGGTGGTGCCGTCGCCGTCGAGGGCGACCAGGAGGGCGAGCACGGCGGTGCCGACCACGATGCGGACCGGGTCACCCTTGGAGGCGCGGACGATGGCCTGGACGATCGGCTCGAAGAGTTTCACCTCCATCATCAGGCCGAAGTAGAGGACGGCGAACAGCAGGAGGGCGGCGGTCGGCGCGACCGTGTCCAGCCCGTTCATGATCATGTCGCCGAGTTGGCCCCCCTTGCCCGCGATGACGGCGGCGACGAGGGGGGTGAGCATGATGGCGGTGAAGGCGGAGAGGTACTTCCGCATCACGAGCAGCATGAAGCTGCCCAGGGTGGCGAAGCCGAGGACGGCGAGCATCGTTGCTCCTTGCTCCTTGGGGCAGGACTGAGGGCCGCCGGTCGGGCGGCGGCGCGGAACGGCGCGTGAGGTCAGTGCGTGTCGGTTCGGGTGGCGACCGGCAGCGCACGCAAGGCCGTACTCGGCTCGTGCGTCGGGTCGGTCATGGTACGTGCGGCTCCTGTACGGCGGGCTGGGCGGGCGCACGGTTGTGGCGGGGCTGGGCCCGGTGGGGAGGTCAGGGGTGCGCCTGGCATGGCTGGGACGTCCGGGGTGGCCGACACGGGGAAGGACGGGTGACTCGGACCCGTCGACTTCCGGACAACCGGTTTACCGGATTGCCGGTAGGTAACTAGAATCCGGCCATCGCGTCAATACCGAAGTGAGGAAATCGATGGCCGAACTCGCCAGAATCACGGTCGAGCCGCGCGAGCCGCTGGCCGCCGAGGTCTCCCGCCGCCTGATCGACTACCTGATGTCCGGCGAGGTCCAGCCCGGCGACCGCATCCCCTCAGAGCGACAGCTCACCGAGATGCTCGGGGTGAACCGGCCCACCGTGCGCGAGGCGATCAAGTCGCTCGGCTTCCTCGGCCTGCTGGAGATCCGGCAGTCCAGCGGCACCTACTTCCGCGGCACCGACTCGGACGTGCTCTACCGGCTCTTCGAACTGGGGCTGGTGCTCGGCGAGCGGGGCGCCCGGGACATGGTGCAGGCCCGTGCGGAGCTGGAGGTGGTCGTCGCGGGACTGGCCGCGCAGGCCCGCGACGAGGCGGGCGTCGAACTGCTCCGGACCCGACTGACGGCGATGCGGGAGTGCCCGGACGCGGAGTTCCCGGAGGCGGACACCGCCTTCCACGCCGCCCTGGGCGAACTGGCCGGCAACACCGTGCTGCGGGACATGCTCAAGGGGATGCGGGCGATGATCCAGCGCGGCTGGGTGGAGCGCACGGGGGCGGTCCGCTCCCGCAAGGTGGCCTACGACGACCACGTACCGATCTTCGAGGCGGTCGCGAACGGTGACGCGGAGGCCGCCCGCGCGGCGATGGCCCGGCACATGGACGGCGCCTCCCGGCGCCTGATGAAGGCGCTCGAACAGCGCGAGGGGTAGGGGCCACGGGGGGCTGCCGGACCTCTTCCGGCAGCCGGAGGCCCAGCCCTACGCACAACCGGTTGACCGGTTGACCGGTTGGACCTAGAGTGGCGGCGCGGCACCGATACACCACGCTGCCGCCCCCATCTCGGGCCCGTGTTCTCCGCCGTCGGGAAACATTTCCCGCGTCGTCCGGAGGCCGGTCCTCGGTCGGGACCCTTGCCGGTCCCCGCCTACCGGAAGAGGTAAGAACCCGGTGATCGAATCCCCTCCCCTGGTCGCCATGATCCACGCCGTGCCGGCCGCCCACCGCATCGCCCAGGACGCGTTCGCCCAGGAGTTTCCGCAGGCCACTGTCTGGAACGTGCTGGACGACCGCCTGCTGGACGACGCCAACGCGACCGGCGGCCTCACCGACGCACTGCGTCGCCGCATGCTCCGGCTGATCGCACACGTCATGGACGGTGGCGCCCAGGGTCTGCTGCTGACCTGCTCCTCCTACGGGGAGGTGGTGGACACCGCCCGCGTGCTGTGGGACGTGCCGGTGCTGAAGTCGGACGAGTCGATGTTCAAGGCCGCCCTGGCCGGCCCGTACCGGCGGATCGCCGTCGTCGCTTCCACCCCGCCGGCCGTACCGGCGGCAGTCGCCCAGCTGGAAGCGCTCGTCCCGGCCGTCCGCCCGGGCCGCCCGGTCGACATCGTGACCGCGCTGAGCGAGGCTGCCGCCGGCGCCGGCCCCGAGGAGGCGGCCCGACTCCTGGCGGACGCCCTCCGTACGGTCGGGGGCACAGACGCCGACGCGGTGCTCCTGGCGCAGTACTCGCTCACGCCGGTCCGCGACGCCCTGGCGGCCCTGCTCGGTGTGCCGGTACTGGACGGCGCCGGTGCCGCCGCCCGTGAGCTGCGCGGCCTGCTCGTCCCGGTCGGGGCGCAGGTGGTCACGCCATGAGCGCAGTACTGCCCTGGCCGGTGGCCTACACGGTCTCCGGGAACGACTGCGTCTCATCCATGCCACTCGGCCACTCGGCGCCGCTCGCCGAGGCCGTCCGCGATCTGGCCGAACTCGGTTACGACGGGGTGGAGGTACAGGTCCGGGAGACCGGCGCGCACGACGCCGAGACGCTGGCCCGGACCGTCGAGGCCGCCGGCCTGAAGGTCCTGGGCATCGGCACCGGACCGGTGGCGGCGCAGGACCGGCTGACCCTGACCGACCCGTCCCCCGACGTCCGCCGGCATGCGCTGTTCCGGCTGCTTGGCGCGGCCCGGCTGGCCGGGGAACTGGGCGTGCCGGTCTCGCTCGGCCAGACCCGGGGCACCTTCCTGCCCGGCCTCGCGGACATGCAGCGCGTGTGGGCCGAGCGTGCCGTGGAGCAACTGGCCGAGGAGGCCGCCACGCGCGGAAGCCGGCTGCTGCTGGAGCCTCAGTCGCGGGCCAACACCTCGCTGTGGCACACCCCGGCCGAGGCCCTCGCCGTCCTCGACTCGCTCGACGCCCCGACCGGCCTGGTGCTGGACACCCACCACCTCGACGCCGAGGGCGTCGACGTGGTCCGGGCCGTCACCGACCACGCCGCCGTCACCGGCTGCCTGCAACTCGCCGCCGCCCCGACCCGGGGGCCCCTGACGGTCGGTGATCCCCAGCTCCCCGAGCTCCTCACCGCACTGCACGCCGGCGGCTTCACCGGCTGGCTGACTCTGGAGCACACCCAGGACGGCGACAGCACCAAGGCCGCCGCCCGTTCCTGGACCGCGCTCACCGACGCCGCCTCGGCACTGTCCTGACCATTTCTTGTTCTGAGAGGAACCCGCACCATGAGCAGCAAGACCTACCGCCTCGGCGTCCTCGACGGCGACGGCATCGGCCCCGAGATCGTCCCGTCCTCCGTCGAGATCGCCACCGCCGCCGCCGAGGCCGCCGGCGTCTCCGTCGACTGGGTGACGCTGCCGCTGGGCGCCTCCGCCATCGAGACCCACGGCACCCCCGTCCCCGAGGAGACCAAGGACGCCCTCGCCGGCCTCGACGGCTGGTACCTCGGCCCGCACGACTCGGTCAGCTACCCCGAGCCGCACAAGTCCGCCCTCAATCCCTCGGGCACCCTGCGCAAGCACTTCCAGCTCTTCGCCAACATCCGCCCCGCCAAGTCCTTCCCCGGCGCGAAGGCCGTCTGCGACAACGCCGACCTGGTCATCGTCCGCGAGAACACCGAGGGCTTCTACGCCGACCGCAACACCTACGCGGGCACCGGCGAGTTCATGCCCACCCCGGACACCGCGATCATGCTGGGCATCATCACCCGCGAGGCCACCGAGCGCGTCGCCCGCGTCGCCTTCGACCTGGCCCGCTCGCGCCGCAAGAAGCTCACGATCGTCCACAAGGCCAACGTCCTCAAGCTCACCACCGGCCTGTTCCGCACGGTGTGCCAGGAAGTGGCGAAGGACTACCCGGACGTCGCCGTGGACGACTTCCACATCGACGCCATGACCGTCCACCTGGTGCGCCGCGCCCAGGACTTCGACGTCATCGTCACCGAGAACATGTTCGGCGACATCCTCTCCGACCTGGCCGGCGAGATCTCCGGCTCGCTCGGCACCGCCCCGTCCATCAACTCGTCCGCCACCACCGCCATGGCCCAGGCGTCCCACGGCTCCGCCCCGGACATCGCCGGGCAGAACGTCGCCAACCCGGTCGCGATGATCCTTTCCGGCGCCATGCTCTTCGAGTGGCTCGCCGCCAAGCACGGCGACGAGAAGCTCGCCACCGTCGCCGAGATCATCGAGAAGGGCGTGGCCGACGCGATCGCCGCCGGCACCTCCACCCGCGACCTCGGCGGCTCCGCCTCCACCACCGAGTTCACCGCCGCCGTCATCAAGGCCATCGGCGCCGGCCAGCACTGACCGTCCACTCCGGGGCGGGTGACTCCGCCGCCCGCCCCGGCCCCCTGCTCCGCCCGCGCGCCTGAGGAGAGACCACGACCATGACCCTGCGCATCGGCTGCATAGCCGACGACTTCACCGGCGGCACCGATGTCGCCGCGGCCTTCCGGCGTGCCGGCCTGCGCACCGCCCTGGTCTTCGGCACCCCGGACGACACCACCGCGCTCCCGGCCGACTGCGATGCCGCCGTGGTCGCCCTCAAGTCGCGTTCGACGCCTGCCGACGAGGCCGTCGCCGACTCCCTCGCCGCCCAGCGCTGGCTGTGGTCCAAGGGCGCCGCGCAGGTGTACTTCAAGTACTGCTCGACCTTCGACTCCACCCCGCAGGGCAACATCGGTCCGGTCACCGACGCCCTGATGGACGCCGCCGGCGCCGGCGTCACCCTGCACTGCCCGGCCTCCCCTCCCAACGGCCGCACGGTCTACCAGGGCCACCTCTTCGTCCACGACCAGCTGCTGTCCGACTCACCGCTGCGCCACCACCCCCTCAACCCCATGACGGACTCCGCGCTGGTGCGCCTGCTGTCCGCGCAGACCCGCCACCAGGTGGCACTGATCGACTGGACCACCGTCCGCCGCGGAGTCGAAGCCGTCCGGGACGCCGTCGTAGCCCACCAGCAGGCCGGCGTCCGGCACCTCATCGCCGACGCCCTCACCGACGAGGACCTCGCCGTCCTGGGCGCCGCCACGCTCGAACTGCCGGTCGTCGCCGGGGCCGCCGGCCTCGCCGAAGGACTCGGACACGCCTACCCGGCCGCCGGTCCAGCCACCGCCGAACCCTGGCCGCGCGACGGGCGGGCGGCTGTCCTTGCCGGCAGCTGCTCGGCCCGCACCCTGGAACAGATCGCCCAGTTCTACGCCGCCGGTCTGCCCTCCCTCCACCTCGACGTCCTCGCCGCCGCCTCCGACCGCGACGTCACCGGCGAGGCCCTCGCCTGGTACGACGGACAGGACCCCGACCTGCCCGTCCTGATCTACGCCTCCGCGTCACCGGAGGAACTGGCTGCCGTGCAAGCCCAATTGGGCGTCGCCGAGGCAGCCGCGCAGGTCGAGGAACTGCTCGGCACCCTCGCCACTCACCTGGTCGAACGCGGCGTACGCCGTCTTCTGGTGGCCGGAGGGGAGACGTCAGGCGCCGTCACCACCGCCCTCGGTGTCCGCGCCGTCCTCGTCGGCGAGGAGGCCGACCCGGGTGTGCCCTGGACCTACGCCACCACCAAGAGCGGCGACCTCGCCCTCATGCTGAAGTCCGGCAACTTCGGCGCCCCCGACCTGTTCACCCGCGCCCTCACGGAGGCCGAGTGACCGCCTACGCCGACGAGTCGGCCGCCCGGACGCTCATCGTCCGTACCGCTCGCTCGCTCTTCACCCGCGGTCTGACACACGGCTCGACCGGCAACCTGTCCCTCCGCCTGGCCGACGGTACCCTGCTCCTCACCCCCACCGGTTCCAGCCTCGGCACCGTCGAGGAAGCCGAGCTGTCCCGCACCGACCTGCACGGCAAGCACCTGGACGGCCCTCGGCCCACGAAGGAGGCGTTCCTGCACGCCGCCTTCTACCGGGCCCGCCCCGGCGCCCAGGCAGTCGTCCACCTGCACTCCACCCACGCCGCCGCCGTCTCCTGCCTCGACGACGTGAACCCTGCCGACGCGCTGCCCCCGCTCACCGCCTACTACGCCATGCGCGTCGGAAAGCTCCCCCTCCTCCCCTACCACGCCCCAGGTGACAGCAGCCTCGAACCGCTCGCCGAACGGACGGCCCGCACCCACCACGCCCTCCTCCTCGCCAACCACGGGCCCGTCATCGCCGGCACGTCGATGGAACAGGCCGCCGACGCGATCGAGGAGCTGGAGGAAACCGCCAAGTTGCACCTCCTCCTGCGAGGACACGCCACCCGCCCCCTCACCCCCGAGCAGGCTGCCGCGCTCGCGCCCCCATCCTCCTGACGGCCGGATGAGAAACGGGCGCGGCAGCCCCGAACGAAGAGGAACATCACCATGCCCGAGACAGTCACCCCCGTCCCCACGGCCGACCTCGTCGACCAGTACGGCACCGACCTGCGCGTCTGCGACATGCAGTTCCGCCAGTTCGGCGCCCACCGGAGCTTTGCCGGCCGCGTCCGGACCGTCTCCTGCCACGAGGACAACGGCCTCCTGCGCGACCTGCTGCGCACCCCGGGCCAAGGCGCCGTCCTCGTCGTCGACGGAGGCGGCTCCCTGCGCACCGCCCTGGTCGGCGACCTCATCGCCGGTGCCGCCCAGGACAACGGCTGGGCCGGCCTCGTCCTGCACGGCGCCGTCCGCGACAGCGCCACCCTGGCCGGCCTCCGGCTCGGCATCAAAGCGCTGGGCTCCATCCCCCGCAAGAGCGCCAAGGACTCCGCCGGAGCCATCGACGTGCCCGTCACCATCGGCGGAGTCACCTTCCGCCCCGGCGACATCCTGCACGCCGACGACGACGGCATCGCCCTCCTCCCCGAAGGCACGGTGAACTGACCGGTGATCCTGAAGACCTTCGGGTGGTCGTTCGCGGTCACCGCGCTCGGCCTGGTGGCCGCGATCTTCTACGGGGGGTGGGCCGCCTTCGGCGTGGTGGCGATCCTGTCCGTCCTGGAGATATCGCTGTCCTTCGACAACGCGGTGGTCAACGCCGGGATCCTGAAGAAGATGAATGCCTTCTGGCAGAAGATCTTCCTCACCATCGGCATCCTGATCGCCGTCTTCGGCATGCGCCTGGTCTTCCCGGTCGTCATCGTCGCCGTCAGCGCGTCGCTCGGGCCCATCGAGGCCGTCGACCTCGCCCTCACCGACAAGGACCGCTACCAGGAGCTGGTGACCGACGCCCATCCGTCGATCGCCGCCTTCGGTGGCATGTTCCTCCTCATGATCTTCCTGGACTTCGTCTTCGAGGACCGGGACATCAAGTGGCTGGGCTGGCTGGAGCGCCCGCTGGCCAAGCTGGGCAAGGTCGACATGCTGTCGGTCTGCATGGCGCTGATCGTCCTGCTGATCTCCGCCGTGACCTTCGCCTCCAACGCCCACCAGCACGGCGGCGCGCACGTGGACAAGGCGGAGACGGTCCTGCTGGCCGGCATCGCCGGTCTGATCACCTACATGATCGTGGGCGGACTCTCCGGCTACTTCGAGGACAAGCTCGAAGAGGAGGAGGAGCAGGTACACGAGGAGGAGGAGAAGGCCGCACGCGAGGGCAAGCCCAAGTCGGTGATCGCCGTGGGCGGCAAGGCAGCCTTCTTCATGTTCCTCTACCTCGAGGTCCTGGATGCTTCCTTCTCCTTCGACGGCGTCATCGGCGCCTTCGCCATCACCAACGACATCGTCCTGATGGCCCTTGGCCTCGGCATCGGCGCCATGTACGTGCGGTCCCTGACCGTCTACCTGGTCCGCGAGGGCACCCTCGACGACTACGTCTACCTGGAGCACGGCGCCCACTACGCCATCGGCGCCCTCGCCGCCGTCCTCCTGGTGACCATCCAGTACGAGATCAACGAGTTCATCACCGGCATGATCGGTGTGGTCCTGATCGGCGCCTCCTTCTGGTCCTCCGTCCGCCGCAACAAGCGCCTCCCCGTGGCCGAGGGTGAAAGCGAAAAGGACGAAACCGAAGCGGCTTTCACGCCATAAGCGCCATTGACGCGCCGAACTCTGGTAACCGGCCTGTGAGTAGACGATGCGGCTGGGTCCACACGGGGGCCCAGCCGCCGGATCGTTCATGGCGACGAGACTCAGAACAGATTGATGGCGTGACGCCCCGACCGGGTGACGCTATTCAGCTAAGAAGGTCAGTGGACGTGCCGACCCGTCCGCTGGAGTGTGCCTCGCCAGCCGATCTTGTGCCGGTGGCCTCACCACACACATGGAGGTACGCGCCCTGGTCGATGGACTCGAGAACGGTGTCGCGGTGGCGCCAGAGCCTGTGCAGCACACAGCGAGATTTCCCGAGCGGTGCGACCGCAAATCAGGCGTCCGAGAGTCACAGGCACACGGACCACACGAGGAACCGACCACATCGCGCGCGCCGGCTCAGACGCCCCTGTAACGCGGGGGTACGGGAGACCGGTCTGACCAGGTTGAAGACCTCGCGGGCGGCATACCGCTTGAGGCATCGGATCTCACGGCGGGTCCTGCCCTCCTGGGGGCGGCGTTCGTCGTACGCCTGGGTGCGCGGGTCGTGACGTGGCCGGGTGAAGACGATGCGGTGCAGGCGGCGTTTGCCTGCCGGTCACCGCCGTGGTTGAGCCGGCGCGTGCGCCGCCGCCCCGAGGAGTACTCGATGGGGCTGACTCCGCAAAGGGCGCCAAAGGACGCCTCGCTGTCCAGCCGCTCGGGGTTGTCTCCCATGGTGATCAGGGTGACGGCGCTGTCCGGACCGATGCCCACCGGTACGAGCAGCTGCGGCGCGTGGTGTTCGACGAGCCGGGTCAGGCGTTGGTTGGGCTCATTGATCCGCGCGGTGAGCTGTTCGATGCGCTCGGCGAGCATGCGTAACGTCATATGGGTGGCCTGGGTCACCGCGTCCTCGTCTCCCCCACCGTCGGGTGGGCCGAGGCGCGCGCAGGTGCGGAACAGCTCGGCATTGCCCAAGCTCGACAACCGTTCCCGCAGGGCGGGGTCGGCGACGACCAGGACGGCCTTGAGCTGGTTGATCGCCTGGGTGCGGGCCTTGACCGCGGGGTCCGTCTTCGACGAGCCGTAGGCGGCGAGCGGATACTGCGACTCGGCCCGCTCCGGGTCGTGGGTCAGCGTGAACGACCCCAGACCGCTGGTGACGTCGACGACGGACGGGGCAGTCGCCTTACGCAGCAGGGGCAGGAACACGTGCGTGACGCGCACCCGGCCGAAGACGTTGGTTTCGCAGACGTGGCGGATCTGGTCGGCCGTCATGTCCTCGGGCGTGGTCACTTCGCCGAGGATCCCGGCGTTGTTGACGAGAATGTCCAGGTGGCCCGCCCGAGCGCGCAGCGTCCCGACCGCCGCGCCGACCGACGCGTCGTCGGTCACGTCCAGCTGGACGAAGCCGGCGCCGAGCCGGTCGGCGGCCTTGCGTCCGTTCCCGGCGTCCCGGGCGCCGATCCAGACCGTCTGGCCCGCCTGGACGAGTCGGCGCGCGATCTCGTGGCCGAGCTCCCTGTTGCCGCCGGTGATCAATGTGGTGGTCACATCGTGTCTCTCCTGTGCGTGTCGTCGGAGCGGGTGCTCCCGGAAAGCGGTCACCGGGAGCACCCGAGGGACTGGTTCCGCGGCGGTGTGCTCCGTCGGCGTCGACCCCGGCGTCGGCGGGCGCCCTGCTCTAGTGAGCGGGGCGGAACGGACGCAGCAGGCGGATGCCGTCCTCGATGGATCCGTCGATCAGTTCGAGCATCTGCGGGACGAGTTCCCGCATCCGGGGCGCGGCGAGGTGGGCGTCGAGGTGGGCGCGGGTCTCCCAGCGTTCGTAGATGACGAACTCGCCGGGTCGGCCCTCGACTTCGTGAGCCTCGTAGTCGATGTTTCCGGGGTCGTTGCGCGAGGGGGTGACGGCGGCGGTGATGAACGCCCTGAGGTCGTCCTCCCTGCCCGCCTTCGCCTTCGCGTCCCAGACGACGGTCACGTAGCCGGTGGGTGTTGCGGTCATGGTGATTCCTTCTCTGTTCGGTGTCGTGTTCCGTGCTGACGGGCTGTGTGTCGGTACCGAGCCGGGTCAGCTCCTGATGAAGTCGAGGAGGTCTGCGTTGACGGTGTCGGCGTTGACGGTGCACATGCCGTGCGACAGGCCCGGGTAGACCTTCAGGTCCGCGTGCTCGATCAACGTGACCGCCGGCCGGGCGGAGTTGGCGATCGGGACGATCTGGTCGTCGTCGCCGTGCAGGAGGAGCGTGGGCACGTCGATCGCCCGGAGGTCGTCGGTGAAGTCCGTCTCCGAGAACGCTCTGATCCCCTCGTGGTGCGCCTGCGCGCTGCCGGCCATCCCCTGGCGCCACCAGTTCTGGATGATGCCCTGGGAGACGTCCGCGCCCGGACGGTTGAACCCGTAGAACGGCCCGGAGGCGATGTCGAGGTAGAACTGGGAGCGGTCGGTGGCCACGCCCTCGCGGAAGCCGTCGAAGACCTCCACCGGCAGCCCTGTGGGGTTGGATTTCGTCTGGACCATGAGCGGCGGGACCGCTGCGATGAGGACGGCCTTGGCAACCCGGCCGGCACCGTGCCTGGCGACGTACCGGGCGACCTCCCCGCCACCGGCGCAGTGGCCGACGTGGACGACGTCGCGCAGGCCGAGGTGCGCCACCACGGCGGCGGCGTCCGCCGCGTAGCGGTCCATGTCGTGCCCGTGGCCGACCTGGGCGGAGCGTCCGTGCCCGCGGCGGTCGTGGGCGACGACGCGGTAGCCCCGCCGGACGAGGAACAGCAGCTGGGCGTCCCAGTCGTCCGAGCTCAGCGGCCAGCCGTGGTGGAACATGACCGGTCGGCCCGAGCCCCAGTCCTTGTAGAAGATCTCGACTCCGTCGCCGGTGGTGACGAACGGCATGGTCCGCTCCTCGTGGTCTCGCCCGGGTACCGGGCGGATTCGATGTCTCCACGAGAATGGCTCGGCCGCCGTGCCGACAGCCTCCGTCAGCTGACTGACATCCGGCCGACGGCTCGCTCACGTCAGTACCGGGGCAGTGCTGGGACCCGACCGGTGGCTCTCACAGCCGGGTGGCCGGAGGCTCGGGAGGCAGCGCCTCCAGAGCGTCGCGGAGCCCGGCCCGCGACGTGATCCCCAGCTTCGGGAACACACGGTAGAGATGCGACGACACGGTCCGCGGCGAAAGGAACAGACGCGACGCGATCTGCGGGTTCGACAGCCCCGTCGCCGCCAGCCTGGCGACCTCCAGCTCCTGCGGGGTGAGGGCCTCGCCGGCCTTGCCCCGGCCGGTCCGCGTCATCCCGGTGGCGCGGAGCTCCGCCGCGGCCCGGGCCTCCCACGAACGCGCTCCGAGCTCCTCGAAGCGGCCGCGGGCGGCGGCCAGCTGCACCCGGGCCTCGCGGTTGAGCCCCTGACGGCGCAGCCTCTCGCCGTACGCCAGATGAGCACGGCCGGCCTCGAAGGGCCACTGCTCGACGCCCGGCAGCCCGAGCGCCTCCTCGAAGCACCGGACCATGTCCTCGGCAGCCGATGTCATCGCCGTGACCGTGGCCGCGCTCAGCGCGAACCGCGACGAGAGGTGACCGACACCGGCGTCGCGCAGCGCGTCCGCGTGCCGTCGCGCCTCCGCGTGCCGCCCGGAGCGCACGGCGGCCTCGACGAGGTCCGGCGCGGACCACACGGCCTCGGGGTTGAACGCCGGCAGCACACCCGGGGCGCAGATCGCCGTGGCGTGCCGGAACGCCGTCTCGAAGTCGGCGGCGCCGAGGGCCGCCCGGGCCGCCGCCTGGTGGGCGCAGTTCTCCAGCCGCCGCAGGCCCCTGGGACCCGACCACCCCCAGATGTCCTCGCAGTGCTCCCGGCACGCGTCGAGGGCGCCGCGCTGGGCCGCGGCCATTGCAGCGACGTAATGCCCCACCTGGGCGAACAGGTGGTACCCCGTCTCCTCGGACAGTGCGATGAGCTCGTCCGCGGCGCCGGCCGACGCCTGCCACCGGCCGGCGTGCAGGTCGTCCAGGGCGACGAACATCAGGGCCGGCATGCTCGATCCCACCGCGCCGCCGTCGCGTATGACCCGGGACACGGCCTCGCGACAGCCCGGAAGCCGGTCGAGGTACGAGGCGGTCAGGGCGGTGCGGACGACCACGTCGGCGTCACTCTGGTCCCTCAGCCGCGCGATCTCCTCGTCCAGGCGGCGCAGCATGCCGTCGGTGACGGAGCCGAGGTCGTGGTGGACGCGCCCCAGCGACGCCGCGGCGGCGGGCGCCGCCTCGGGGACCCGGGCGAGCACGTCGACCAGAGGCTGCCAGTGCTCGGGCCGGCCCGAGTACTGGCTGACGAGGGTGAGGGTGAACAGCGCGGTCTCCAGCTCCTCGTGCGGCGGTCCGGGCGTCACCGGGGCCTGCTCGACCGCCTCCATCAGGAGTGCGTGGGCCGTATCGGCGTCGCCTTCCGTGACGAGCACCAGGAAGCCGGCCGTCGCGGCCGCCGAGAGCGACCGGGCCGCCGGATTGCCCTCGACCTCACGCATGATCTCGTGGCTGACCTCCAGACGGCCTGTGACCCAGGCGGCGGCATAGGCGGCCTGCGACAGGCGGCGCCTGCGGTCCGCTCGGTCGGTGCTCAGCTCGGCCGCGCGCCGCAATCTCGCGATCGCGCCGTCGGCGTCACCGCGCCGCAGGCTGCTCCGGGCCGCCGACTCCACCACGGCGGCGACCGCCTCGTCGGGCGCCGTCGTGGCTCTCGCGAGGTGATCACCGCGCCGCTCGGGCTGGTCGGCCAGCGCGTCGGCCAGCCGGCGGTGGGCGCCGCGCCGCTGTTCACCGGTGGAACCGTCGACCACCGCGGACCTGACCAGCGGATGCCTGAAGCGCACCGCGCGGCCGTTCTCCGTGACCATGACCAGGTGGTCACGCTCCGCGGGAGCGAGTTCCTCGAGGCTGCCCGGTCCGCCGGCCGCCTCGAGGACGCCGATGTCGCCGGAGCCCTCAAGAGCCGCGAGCAGCAGTACCTCACGCGTTCCCCGCGGCAGTCGTCCGACGCGGGCGCCGTACAGAGCGCGGACATCCCGCCCCGGGCCGCTCGCCCACCCCGTCCCTCGGCCGTGCCGGTCGCCGGACACCCCGGTGGACCCGGCGAACTCGAGCAGCGCCAGGGGATTTCCCTGCGCCTCGTGGGCCACGGTCGAAAGGACCCGGCGGGGAAGGTGAGCAAAGCGTCGGGACAGCAGCCGCAGGGCGTCCGCGTCACCCAGCGGCGCGACCTGAAGCTCCGGCAGACCGGTGGACCGGAGGGATTCGCCGGAGTCCGCCCGCTGCGCTCCGAGCAGCCCGATGCGGCGGCCCTCCAGTCTTCTGGCGACGAAACCCACCGCGGCCCGGCTCGCCTGGTCGACGACATGAAGGTCATCGACCACGAGGAGCAACGGCCGCTCCTTCGCGGCCTCGTCGAACAGGGACAGTGCCGCGTTCAGGACGGCGATCCGGCTCGGCGCGGGACCGGCGCCGAGACCGAGGGCGACCTCGAGGGCCTCCCGCATGGAACGCGGCAGACGACCGAGCTCGTCCGGCAGCGAGCCGACGAGCTGATGGAGCCCCGCGAAGCTGATGTCCGTCTCGTACTCGACACCGCTCCCGCGGACGACCCGCACTCCCTTCGCCACCGCCAGCTCGGCGGTCGCGTCCAGGAGTGCCGTCTTCCCCACGCCCGGATCACCGGTGAGCAGCAGAACAGCTCCGTCCGTCCCGGCCATGTCCAGGAACGCCGCCAGCTCGGCGAGCTCGCCCTCCCGGCCGACCAGCCCGGTCGGGCCGACGCCCGTGCCTGTCCCTGACTTCGCCCACATCCGCCGCGTCCCTCGTCCTGCCTCGCGAAGCAGTGGAAACACTAGCCACGCACCTGACCAGGAAGTATCGCACCCACCGGCAAACGGAGCCTAAAGCCATCTGCTTCGCCGGCACCCGCAGGACGTGGCCCTGTTGTGGAGCCGGAGGTGGTCCTTGGCGGGGAACAGGTCCTCGATGTCAGCCTTCCTGGGGAGCCCTTCGAGTCGGCTGATGACGGTGATGTGGGTGGCGTCGACGTTGGCGGCCCGAGCGGCGTCGAGGACCTTGGTGGTCTCGGCTCCGTCGATGAGTACGCGACCCACTCGGCGGTGCCCACAGCGCGTACGGTCGCGTGGGTCACCGCGTCCGCGCCCCGCCGTGAGGACGTTGTCCAGGGCCGGCGGGTCCGCGGTGCCGAGCGGGTGCGTCCCCGTCGTCGGCGTGGACAACGTGTCACCGTCGTCGAGCGGGTGCACCGGGCGCACGGCACGGACGCCGTCGTACGCCGTGCCGGCCAGGTTTCCGCGGCGGCGGGGGTGTCCTCACAGAACTGGCACCGCGGCGCCTTCCTCGCCCCTCCCGCGCTCCGGGCTCGCCCCGAGCGTCGTCAGCGTCACCCCGGCTGCCACCGCCAGCGCCGCCACCAGTCCCGCCGCGAGCACCGCCCAGTGACCCAGGAACGTACAGACGACCACCAGCAGCGCCGTGGCCGGCAGCACCGACTGCTGGGCGATCCCCACCTTGTAGAAGCGCGAGTGCAGCGCCCATACCGTGAGCAGGAACAGCGCTGTCGGCAGCGTCACCGCCGCCGACGCCGACAGCGTCGAAAGGTGCGTCCTGCCCACCGCCTGCTCCACCGCCACCTCCAGGCCGACCCCGATCGCGGCACCCGAGACGAAGATCAGGTAATGACCGTAGCCCCAGAGGAAGGACTGCCGGCTGGACCGGAGGTGCCCGTGGATGGGGACCGCGAAGTACACCCACCAGGCGGCGAAGATGATCAGCAGTCCGCCGGCGGCGATGGGCAGCAACTCACCCAGGGCCTCGTGCTCGCCGATCCCCGACTTCACGGCGACGGTGGCCGCCGCGATGGTCTCGCCGAGCACGATGAGCGTGAGCAGCCCGTACCGTTCGGCGATGTGGCGGGGGTGCCACGGCGTGGGGTGGGCCCGCTCCGCGTACAGCGGTACGGCCATCTCCAGTGGCGCCATCACCAGGAAGACCCACGGGCGGCCGGCCTCCGGCAGGGCCAGCAGCCCCAGCCAGCCGATCTGGCACAGCCCGATGGCGTACCGCCGCGCCATCGTCCGCTCGGAGCCCTGGCTCGACCACGCCACGCGCAGCCACTGCGCCGTCATGGCGAGCCGCATGATCACATAGCCCAGGACGACGACCAGGTACGCGTGTTCCTCGAACGCCTGGGAGACGCCCGCCGTCAGGACGAGCACGCCGGCTATCTGGATCAGCGTGACGATCCGGTACAGCACGTCGTCGTTGTCGTAGGCCGAGGCGAACCACGTGAAGTTCATCCACGCCCACCAGATGGCGAAGAAGATCATCAAGTAGTTGAGGATCCCCTCGCCCGTGTGTCCCTCGACCATGGCGTGCACCAGCTGGGCGCCTGCCTGGGCCATGGCCACGATGAAGCACAGGTCGAAGAAGAGCTCCAGTGAGGAGACGCCGCGGTGGGTCTCGTCGCGGCCTCGCGCCGTGAGCCTGCGCAGTGGTCTGTGGTGTGCGGGCGCCGCGGAGCACACCGGCGGCGGAGTCGGGCTGTTCGTCATCTGGTGAGCCACGCTCCGAAATGCCGCTGCAGTCGGGGATTGATCTGCCAGACCATCGCTGCCGCCGCCGCCGGGACGAGTACAGCGAGTCGCACCGGCAGGTACAGATCCTCCAGAACAGGGTTCGTGGCCAGGCCCAGCAGGACGATGGTGGGGTAGATACCGCACACGGTGAGGAGCCACAGCTTCCAGCGCCGGACGGCGGCCGGAACGGTGGGGTCCAGCCGGGGTTCGGCGTTCGCGGACGCGTTCCGGCTCTGCTCCCGGGGCGTGTGCCGGATGTCCGTCATTGCCGGTGGGCTCGGCAGTCCGGGATCGTCGGCACCGTAGGCATGGGAAACACTTCTCTCGTTCATGGACCGCTCCGAATCGACATGCTGCGTATCGTTGTGATTCCACCGGTTCCTGCGCGACCGAGGCGATGTCGGCGCTGCGCGACGGGCTGCCCGCGCGCAACAGCGCCAGCGGTTGCCGGGTGAGCAGCCCGGCGCTCAGCGCGATCGGCACCAGTCGCTGCGGGACACGACCGTGCAGAGGCAACGGGTGCACGGCTTCCGCAAGCCCCTCAGCCAGAGCGAGACCAGGAGGGTTCGTCGCTCCGGTGATCAGAATCGAGGCCATGGCGCACCCTTCCTGTGCAGGAGGGCTGCCCGGCGCCCAGGCGGGCGCCGGGCCAGGTGATGATCTGATCAGTGAGCGGACTGGGTGTGGTCCTGCTCCACGTACACCTTGAGGGCCTGGAACTCCTCGATCGCCCGCGGGCCGCACAGGTAGCCGTAGCCGCTTCCCTTGACGCCGCCCTCCTCGAAGTCCTCGCTGATGGCTCCCCAGGTGTTGATCCATACCGTGCCGGTGCGGATGCGCCGGGCGATCCGGCGGGCCTTCATCGAGTCCGAGCTGAACACCGAGGCGGCCAGGCCGTAGATGGTGGCGTTCGCCTTGGTCACGGCGTCGTCCTCGTCGTCGAAGATCTCGAACGTCTGGACCGGACCGAAGACCTCTTCCTGCACGATCCGGACGTCGGTGCGGTCCACCTCGACCAGGCTCGGCCGGTAGAACGCGCCGGCGGCCAGCGGGCCGTCGGTGACCACACCGCCGCGCAGCAGTACCGTGCCGTACGAGGTGGCTTCCTCGACGATCGCGTCCACCCGCTGGGCGGACGCCCGGTCGATCACCGGGCCGAGCTGGGCCTTCTCGTCGTCGCCCGACCCGAGCCGCACCTGCGCGAGCGCGTGGGTGAGCCGGGTGCGCACCTGGTCGGCGATGTCCCGGTGAACCAGTACGCGGGAGCCGGTGCAGCAGAACTGCCCGTTCATCAGCACCAGCGACTGCACGACGGTCGGGATCACCATGTCCAGATCGGCGTCGGGAAGGATCACCATCGGCGCCTTGCCGCCCAGTTCCAGACCGAGCCGCTTGAGCGTGGTGGAGGCCGCGGCCGCGATACGGCGGCCGACCGGCGTACTGCCGGTGTAGTTGATCACGGCGACCTTGTCCGAGGAGACCAGGAACGGGGCCCCGGTGTTGCCGGACTCGGTGAACACGCTGACCACGCCCGCCGGGATCTCCGGGACCGAGGCCAGGACCTGCGCGAAAAGCTCATTGGTCAGTGCCGTCTGAGCCGGAAGTTTGACCACGACGGTGCAGCCGGCGGCCAGCGCCGGGCCCAGTGCCCGCACGGTCAGCATGACGGGGGAGTTCCAGGGAGAAATGATCCCGGCGACACCGAGCGGCTCGGGCACCGAGTGGGTGTACTGGCCGGGTGCCGTCTCGGCGGCACGCCCGGCGGTCTGGGTGCGCGCAGAGGCCGCCGCGTACCGCAGCCACCCGACTGCACCGCTGACCTCCCACGTGGTCTCACCCAGCAGCTTGCCGTTCTCCCGGGACAACATGGCCGCGACCTCGGGCACCCGGGCCTCGAGGGCGTCGGCCAGCCGGCTGAGCGCGGTCGCCCGGAGCGAGGGAGTGCGCGCCCATTCGGTGGCCTCGAACGCGGCGGCGGCTGCGTCCACGGCGGCCGAGGCCTCCGCCTCGCCACCGTCGTAGAACGAGCCGACGACGGTGCCGTCGGCCGGGTTGATCGATTCCAGAACCGAGCCGGAGCCGGTCCACTGTCCGTTGATCCAGTGCTGCGCGATGGTGTTCATGGTCCGCTCCTCGTGGTCTCACCCGGGTACCGGGCGGATTCGATGTCTCCACGAGAATGGCTCGGCCGCCGTGCCGACAGCCTCCGTCAGCTGACTGACATCCGGCCGACAGCGCGCTTACGTCAGTGCCGGGGCAGTGCTGGGACCCGCGGGAACGTCCCTGGCCTTCAGGGCGGTGAAGTCGGCGTGCGCGGCCTAGTAGTACTTCGTTAGGTTCTGGGCTGTCTGTGGCGGGTTCGTGGGCTGGGCAGAGGGCGGCCGCAGGTGGCGCAGGCACCGGTCCAGCACCTCAGCAGGTCTTGAAGAACGTCAAGGACCTGGTAGAGGGTCAGGCCGGTGTGTGGGCTTTTGGGTCGAGCCGCCGGAGGGTGAGGAATGCCTGGGCGGCGGTGACGAGGGTGACGTGGTGGTGCCAGCCGCGCCAGGTGCGGCCCTCGAAGTGGTCCAGGCCCAGGCCGTGCTTGAGTTCGCGGTAGTCGTGTTCGATCCGCCAGCGCATCTTCGCCCATCGCACCAGGTCGGCGACCGGGGTCGAAGCGGGCAGGTTCGACATCCAGTAGCCGGTCGGAGCGTCCTGGCCGTCCGGCCACTCAACCAGCAGGGTCTGGGTGGGCAGGACGCCGTCCCATCGGTTGCGGCCGCCGCCCGCCTCCTGGGCCGCGGCCAGGGACTGCTTACCCGCGGGCCGCACCGTCAGGACCGCGAACCGGGAGATCATCGCGCCTTTGCTGCCCTGACGCCAGGTCACCTCGGCGAACCGGCCGACACCGGCTTCGGCCGCGAGGACCGAGACGGCTCGTGGTGGAGTGCGGTAGCGGGGCAGCGTCGGCGGGCCGAGCCCGCTGTAAGCGGGCTGGTACGGCTCGGCATTCTCCGGGTGGGCGACTTCCTTCCCGGTCAGCGCGAGCACATAGGACAGCCCGCGCTGTTGAAGACCGAGCCGGAACGGGGTGCTGACGCCGTAGCCGGCATCGGCGACCACGACCGGAGCCTTCAGCTGCCACTCGTCGAGCGTGTCGAGCAGGCCGAGCGCCAGGCGCCACTTCTCCTGGTGCACCACCTCGTCGGGCACTCCTGCCCTGCGGCACCGCTGCGGTGCATCCGTCCACTCGCGTGGCAGATACAACTCCCAGTTCAGCGGACACGACGCGGTGTCGGTGGCGGCATGGACACTGACCGCGACCTGGCAGTTCGCCCGCTTGCCGACCGCTCCGCAGTACTGCCGGGTCACCCCCACCGACGCGGTGCCGCACTTGGGGAACGACACATCGTCGACCACCCACACCTCGGGCCCGATCACCTCGGACAGCCGCTCGGCGATCCGCTGCCTGACCGGCAGCGGATCCCACGGCGACTGGTTCACGAACTGCTGCAGAGCCTGCATGTTCCCGTCCGGCAGCCGCTCGGCCATCGGCTGGATCGACTTGCGCCGGCCGTCGAGCATCAGGCCCCGCAGATAACACTCGCCCCACCGCCGCTGATCCCGCCGCGGCAGCGACCCGAACACATCGGCAACGAACTCCGCCAACTCACCCCGGAGCCGTTCCACCTCCCCCAGCTTCACCCTGGGAGGCTGCCCACCATCAGCCGAGATCACCCAACGTAACGAAGCACTACTAGACGGCTTCGGGGTACGCCTCGCGCTCGGCGTGCTCGGCGAGCGCCCGGTGGATGCTGGCGACGGAGGGGTTCTGTCCCTTGCGCTTGCCGGTGGGGATGATCAGGTCGGGCTGGATCTGCTCGACGGACTCGCCGCCCGCGCGGCGGCGGAGCACGGTGTGGAGCATGTCGGCGGTGATGACCGGGGGCCGGCCGCCGTGCCCGCCCTTGCGGGCCGCGGTGTCGAGCCCCTCCAGCGTCGACTCCGGGATGTTCTCCCGTTCGGTCTCCGCCATCGCCGCGAAGAACGCGAACAGCAGCTTGCCGGGGCCGGTGGGGCCGTAGACGCCGGGCAGGGGGCCCGGCGAGCATCTCCAGGACCAGGCCGTGGGCGGTGAGGTGGTCGGCGAGCGCGGTGAGTCCGGCGGCGTCGCGGCCGAGCCGCTTCGTCTCGCGCACGGTGAAGATGACGCGGCAGTGCGGGGCGTGGGCCTTGCCCTCCCGCGCCGTACGAGCGCCTCCTCGAACCGGGCCCTCCGCGGACGCGGGTGCTGATCTTCTCGCTGAAGCTCTCGTCCTTCGGGATGCCGTGGCCCGCAAGGCCTCGAGCTGGGAGTCGTCGTCCTGCCCAAGGGCGGAGCAAGGGGCGCGAGTGGTGCCGTCTCCTACGCCGGTTTCCGCGCCGGTCTCCGCGCCGGTTCTCGTGATCGTCACGGACTCATGGCAGGCCGAGCCCTCCACGGTCCGCGCACGCGTGGAACTCGTCCACGGTCGGCGTCGGATGCGCAGGGCTCGGCGGCATGGGGAAGGGCGGTCCGGCCCCGCGTACCTCGATCCCCGCGTACCTCGATGATCTTCGGGGTGGGGTCTCGTCGCAGCCGTGTGTCTCGTGGAGGCGGGCCCGGAGAACGTCACTCGATGTGGGTCGTCGCCCTACCTGCCGGCCAGGTCTGCTGACACTCGATGAGCCGGCCTGCCGGGTCGTGTCGGCGGTTGGGTGCGAACAACACCTTTGTTCAGGAAGCAGCGCCGGGTATGCGGCCCGAAGAAGGGAGCGTCTTGTCGCATACTCGGCGCTGACCGGCAGAGTTACGCCGTCGTGGCTGCTGTCCCGGCGGCTTCGACTGCGGACTTGAAGTCGGGGTGGACCCCGATTTGATCAAGCCACACGCTCATCGAGTTGTAGCAGTTGAACCTTTCGACCTTTCCGTCACGGAGGTACCAGAGGTCCGCCGCCGGCACGTCGATCCGGTTCCCGGTCGGCGGGATCTCGCCGGCCGGAGTCGGAAACCCTCCGAGATGCGTGCCCTGGATCCGCAACTCGACGGCGACGACATCACCGAACACATGCACCTCGAGCAGCTCACGGTGTACATCGGGGAACGAGCGGGCGAGGCCCGCGATCACCTGAGGAATCTGCTCTCCGCGGAAACTCTGCGAGGTCGACATGTCGTTGAACGACCCGTCCTCGGTGAACAAGGCCAGGAAACCGTCACCGTCGAGAACGTTCCCTTCCGCGAGCCGGTAAGCCTCGCGAATGATCTTTTCGTTGCTTTCCATTCCCGTTCTCCTTTGAGTTCGCAACACGCTCAGGTCCGCGCTTGCCCTTGATCGACCCTTTCCGGCCGTCGTAACAATAATCGTTACGTCAGATTGTCGCAACCTTCACGGTTGCGACTGCACTGTCGTAACATGGAGCGTTGCGACCGGAGGAGGGATCATGAGCGCCAACAGCAGGCTGACCATGGCCGCCCATGCGCTGGCCTGGATCGGTCTCTACCAGCGCCAGGGCCACGAGGTCGCCACCTCCGAGCAGATCGCAGCCAGCGCGAACACCAACCCCGTGGTGATCAGGCGGCTGCTCGGCGAGCTGCGCAGGGCCGGGCTCGTGGAGTCCCGGCGGGGCGCGGGCGCGGGCTGGTCGCTGGCGCGCGAGCTGGGGTCGATCACCCTGCTCGACGTGTACGAGGCAGTGGAACCCGGCCCGCTGTTCGCGATGCACCGCGCCACCCCGGACCAGGGATGCGTGGTGGGTCACGGCATCCAGCCGGCAATGCAGGGCATCTACCAGGACATCGAGGAGACCCTGAGACGCGAACTGGCCCGCGTCACGCTCGAGAAGGTGCTCAAGGACGTACTCGCGGCACCTCGCCAGCCTCTCTGATCAGCTGGGCGGCCCCGTGCGGGCCGTAGGGTTCGGCGTGGGTTCTGCCCACCGGGGCGGAGTGACGTGAGCGTGGAGATGGAATCCCGCGCCGAACGCGTTGGATCCGCCGCCGGAACAGACGGCGGGCGCAGGCCGAGCTCACCGCGGACCAGGCCGTGCTCGTCCAGCGGCTCCACGACGACGAGCGGGAGAAGGCCGTCCAGCAGATCCCCGGCGGATTCGGCGTGCCCCGTTTCACGGTGCACGGGCACCTCGCCAAGCCCAGACCGTCCCCCACCAGGCCCAGACCGTCCCCCGCCAGGCCCAGAAGGCTGCGACCGCCCGCCCAGCCGGACAGCCGGACAGACCATCGGCTGCCGCACTTCCTCAGGCCCCGGGTTCCTCCGGTGACGTCGGCGGCTCGGCCGGCGTCGGCATGGGCGGCCGGAGGAGGACGGCACGGGCCACGGAGGGGGCGAACAGGCTGGTGACGGGTGCGCAGGGGCCCCGTACGGAGCGGAAGGCGGTCCCCACCACCGGGTCACCGGGACAGCGCTCCAGGACGCGCCGCAGGTACCAGCCGGCGACGCGGTCCGCCGGCCCGGAGGCCAGGGCACCGACCACCGTCAGCAGGACGTTCAGCATGCCCGTCTGCTTGCCCGGCCGTGAAAGGAACATGTCCTTTCAGCCCGTCGACCCGCCCGATGGACCAGCCCCGCCGTAGACGACTGCTCCGGGTCATCGGACAGGTCCGGCGTGTTCCCAGGTGCTCCCATGGCTGGGCAAGCGGCTCGGCACCGCGTGAGCCATCCACCGGAGAACCCCAGAAGGCGCAAGAAGTCGATCCAGGGTAGGAAGGGACGAGTCCAGGAATCAACGCCGTGGAGCCCGAGATGGTCAATTCCGCGAACGGGGGCGCGCACCCCGGCGCCCGGCCCGCGGGAACCGGTGGGGAACGGCCCGACAGTGCGCGGGAGGAGGCGAGAGAGCCTTATTCGCGCATTGTCGTGCGTCCCGTGGGCAGTCCTCTGCCCCTGGGGTTCGTGGGGCTGTCCGGTGGCACCTTCGTCCTGGCGGGGCTGCAGCTCGGCTGGGTTCCGGCGGCTCAGTCGCACGCGGTCGCGCTGGTGCTGCTGGCCTTCGTCTTCCCGGTGCAGGCGCTGGCGAGCGTGCTGGGGTTCCTGTGCCGTGACGCCGTCGCGGCAACAGGCATGGGCGTGCTGGCCGGCACCTGGCTGGCGATGGGTGCGATCATGGCGAGCGGTCCGCCGGGGGCCACCAGCGAAGCCGCCGGGCTGCTGCTCCTGCTGGCCGGGCTCGCGCTGCTGATACCGGTCACGGCCGGCGGAGCCGACAAACTCGTCGCCTCCGTGGTCCTGGTCACGTCGTCACTGCGCTTCTTCCTCACCGGCGCCTACCACCTGTCCGGCGGCACGGCGTGGAAGGAGGCGGCCGGCATCACGGGCCTGGTGCTCACCGCTGTCGCGCTGTACGCCGCACTGGCCTTCGAAGTCGAAGACGTCAGGCACCGTGCGGTGCTGCCGACGCTGCGGCGAGGCTCGGGGGCCGGAGCCTTCGACGGTACCTCCGGGCACCAGTTCGCCGACGTCATCAAGGAAGCCGGAGTGCGCCGGGAGCTGTGACGGCACCGGCCGTCCGGCCGGGGAGTTCTTCCTTGCGGGAAATCGTCCCGTCCGGTCCGGGTACCCATCGCCCGTGTCATCGCCGCGCCGGCATGACGCGCGCTACGTGTGACGCTACGTGTGAAAGGGGATGGTGGCCGTGGGCCGCAGGGACGCGATCGCCGAGCCGTGGGGAAGCCGGACGCCGTACGGGCCGGGCATGCCCTGGCCGGTGCGGGTGGACACCCACCTGGCGGAAGGCGTGAGCGCCGAGCAGGTGGACCGGTGGGTGCCGTCGGCGTCCATCCTGCATTCGAACGGGGATGCGATGGACATCGCGGTGAAGGACGGCCGGATCGTCGGGGTGCGGGGCCGGGCGCACGACCGGGTCAACCACGGCCGGCTGGGTCCGAAGGACCTGTTCGGGTGGCAGGCGAACGCCTCCGCCGACCGGCTGACGCGGCCGCTGGTGCGGGAGAACGGCAGGCTGGTGGAGACCGACTGGGACACCGCGATGGACCGCGTCGTGGCACGGACCCGGGAACTCCTGGAGGAGCAGGGACCGAGTGCGATCGGCTTCTACACCACCGGGCAGCTGTTCGCCGAGGAGTACTACACGCTGGGGGTGATCGCCCACGGCGGGCTGGGCACCAACCACGTGGACGGCAACACCCGGCTGTGCACGGCGACCGCGGCGGCGGCGTTGAAGGAGTCGTTCGGCTGTGACGGGCAGCCCGGCTCCTACGCCGACATCGACCACGCGGACGTCATCGCCCTGTTCGGCCACAACATGGCCGAGACGCAGAGCGTGCTGTGGGCGCGGGTGCTGGACCGGCTGGCAGGACCCAACCCGCCCGCCCTGGTCTGCGTCGACCCCCGGACGACGCCGGTGGCACGGGCGGCCACCGTGCACCTGGCACCCCGCCCGGGGACGAACGTGGCGCTGATGAACGGCCTGCTGCACGAGATCATCGCCAACGGCTGGATCGACCGCGACTACATCGACGCCCACGTCGTGGGTTTCGACGAGTTGAGCGAACGGGTCGAGGACTATCCGCCCGAGCACGTGGCGGAGATCTGCGACGTGCCCGCCGACCGGATCCGTGAGGCCGCCCGCGTGCTGGGCACCGCGCAGCGGCTGATGTCCACGGTGCTCCAGGGCTTCTACCAGTCCCACCAGGCCACCGCCGCCGCCGTCCAGGTCAACAACCTGCACCTGGTCCGCGGCATGCTGGGCCGGCCCGGCTGCGGTCTGCTGCAGATGAACGGCCAGCCCTCGGCGGAGAACACCCGCGAGTGCGGCGCGGACGGTGATCTCGCGGGATTCCGCAACTGGTCCAACGACGCACATGTGGCCGACCTGGCCCGCGTGTGGAACATCGACCCGATGCGGATTCCGCACTACTCCCCACCCACCCACGTCATGCAGATGATGCGGTACGCGGAGGACGGGTCCATCCGCATGCTGTGGGTCAGCGCCACCAACCCCGCGGTGTCCCTGCCGGAGCTGAGCCGCATCCGCTCCGTACTTGCCCAGAAGCGGCTGTTCCTGGTGGTCCAGGACCTCTTCCTGACCGAGACGGCACAGCTGGCGGACGTGGTGCTGCCCGCCGCCACCTGGGGCGAGAAGACCGGCACCTTCACCAACGCCGACCGCACGGTCCACCTGTCGGAGAAGGCCGTCGATCCTCCCGGCCAGGCACGTGCGGACCTGGACATCTTCATCGACTACGCGCGCCGCCTGGACCTGCGCGACAAGGACGGCCGGCCGCTGGTGAAGTGGCACGACGCGGAATCGGCCTTCGAGGCGTGGAAGGAATGCAGCCGCGGCCGGCCGTGCGACTACACCGGCCTCACCTACGACAAGCTGCGCGAGCGCGGCGGCATCCAGTGGCCGTGCACCGAGGAGCACCCGGACGGCACCGAACGCCTCTACGCCGACGGCGCGTTCTTCAGCGACCCCGAGTACTGCGAGAGCTACGGCCGGGACCTGCTCACCGGCGCCCCGCTCGAACCCGCCGAGTACAAGGCGCTCAACCCCGACGGCAAGGCCATGCTCAAAGCAGCCGGCTTCCTCCCGCCCCACGAACAGCCCGGCGAGGACTTCCCGTACGTACTGATCACCGGCCGCACGCTCTACCACTTCCACACCCGCACCAAGACCGCCCGCGCCCCCCAACTGCAGGCCGCCGCCCCGGAGGTGTGGGTGGAGATCTCAGCCCGCGACGCGAGCGCGGAGGGACTGGACGAGGGGGATCTGATGGAGGTCACCACACCCCGCGGCAGCGTCCGGGCCAGGCTGCGCATCAGCGGCATCCGCGAGGGCGTGCTGTTCCTCCCCTTCCACTACGGCTACTGGGACACGGACGCCGGACACGAACCCGCCCACGCGGGCCGGGCCGCCAACGAGCTCACCCTCACCGACTGGGACCCCGCGTCCAAGCAGCCGATCTTCAAGACCGCGGCGGCCGCCCTCCACCGCGTCACCACGACCGACGGACCCTCACCCGCTCCGACCACGACGGCCTCCACCCCGGTGGCCGCGCGCGTGCCCGTGACCACCGGCGGGGAGGGCGCACACGCCGAAGAGGATCCGCGCCCGTCGGGCGAGGGAGGCGAGCGATGAAGATCGGGCTGCTGCTGCACGAACTGCACCGCGACGAGAACGACCTCGCGCACGAGCTGCTGCGCGTCTCCGAACGCCACAAGGTCGACCATGAGATCTACCACGTCGCCCGGGATCTGGCCCGCTGGTCGCAGCGGCATGTCCGCACCCTCGCGGACATCGGCGAACGATTCGGCGTCCGGCTCGATCCCGACCCCGTGGACGAGCTGAAGACAGCCGAACGCCTGCGGGACAGGGCCAGCGAGCTCGTCGGCCGAAAACCACAGGTGGCCCTGCTCCTGCTGAGGGACCTCCGGGAGGTCTACATCAAGGCGGCCGGGCTCTCGGTGGACTGGGAGATGCTCGGCCAGGCCGCGCAAGGGCTGAAGGACACCGATCTCCTCGCGACCGTCCAGTCCTGCCACCCCGACACCCTGCGCCAGATGCGGTGGGCGAACGCGAAGCTGAAGGAGTCCTCCACTCAAGTCCTCGTCAGCTGACGGCGACACGGCCGCACACCGGTACACTGACAGCGCGCGTGCAGCGGATCAGGACCGAGTCGGCCCCGGCGTTCCGCTCCCGGGCGTCCTCCTGCTGTCGGACCCCTCCACCAGATCGGTCGCCGCTCCCGGTGATCGCGCCGGCGTGTCCTCCACGGACTTCCGCGCCAGCAGATCCCGCGCCAACGACGCCCTCCGTTGCGAGAACCCACGTCAGTGAAGGCCGGTCTCCGCGTCCGTGCACCTCGTCGGGAACGAGAACGTCAGCCCAGCCTCGCACACGCGGACCAACGGGCAGCCCCACGACGGGCAGGGCCATGCACTGCGGCCCCGGGCATCACCGCATGTGGCCGACCGGGTGGCGTGGTTCCCGGCGCCGTCCGCGGACACCACCTCGCGGCCGGACGGACCCCGCGTCGGATGCCCGGCCCGGATCAGCGCCGGCCGGCCCCGCAGGTGGTGAGCCGGTGGTGGGCGAGCTCCCTGCTGTGCCCTCACCCGGTGCCCGTGCCGGCTCCCTTGTCGGATGCCGTTCGGACCGGCAGGGCCGTCAGTGCCAGGACGGCGAGGTCGTCGCGCAGCCGCTCGCCCCACCAGCGGCGGGCGTCGTCCAGCAGGGCGGTGGCCACGTTCTCGGCGGAGCCCGCCGTGCCGGTCGGCGCCAGGGAGGCGACGATGGCAGCGAGGTCTTCCGGGTCCCGCTGGTCCGCGGCGCCGGCCCCTTCGGTGAAGCCGTCGGTGTAGAGCACCAGGGTGTCGCCGGGTCGTAGCTCCACTTCGGTGACCGCGTGGCTCGGCGTCTCCAGCACGCCCAGCAGGGTGCCCCGTGTGTCCAGTGGCGCGGTGTCGCCGTTCGCCCGGCGCAGGAGCGGTGCGGGGTGGCCGGCGCTGGCGATGTGGAGGCGGGCGGGGAAGCGGGTGGCGTCGAGGACCACGTAGACGAGGGTGCAGAAGGGAGTGCTCTGGCGGCGCAGCGCGTTGTTGACCAGGCTGAGGACGTGCGCGGGGTCGCTGGTGTGCTGGGCGGCGGCCCACACGGTGTGGCGGACCAGACCGGTGATGGCGGCCGCGTCGGGTCCCTTTCCGCAGACGTCTCCGAGGACCAGGACGTGACGGCCGTCGGAGGCGGTGAAGGCGTCGTAGAAGTCACCGCCGATATGCAGCCCCTGGCTGAAGGGGGCGTAGCGGGTGGCGAGGTCGAAGCCCGGCAGGTCGGGCAGTGTGGGTGGGAGCAGGGGACGTTCGAGGGCCCGGGTTGCCTCGCTGAGGCGGTTGAGCAGGCGGTCCTGTTGCGTGCCCACGGCTATCTGGTCGGCGATGTTCTCCAGGGTGGTTATGACGGAACCGGGCAGCGCCAGGCTCGTGGTCAGCGACAGCACGCCGAGCAGTTCCCCGCCGGAGATGAGAGGGAAAGCGGCGAAAGAGCCCCGGCCGCCCGTGAGCGGGGAGGCGTGCGGGTCGGTGCGGGGTGGGACGTCCAGGTGCGGGCGGCGTGCCGCGACGACCTGTTCCACCAGAGCGCGCTGCGTCGTTCGGCAGAAAGACGTGTCGGGGGATCCCGCGTCGTCTTCGGCACAGACGGCGTGGACCAGTTCGCCGCGGGTGTTCAAGCTCCAGATGCACACGCGGTCGGCGCCCAGGCGGTCGGTGGTGGCGCGCACGCACGTGTGCAGGCGTTCGTCCAGTGGCCCTGGCGCCGTCATGGCGGCGGCGACTTCGGCGGTGAGCAGGGCGTGGCCGGTGCGTTCGGCGAGTTTGCGCTGGGCGTGCAGGCGGTCGGTGACGTCCTCGGTGAGGACGAGGGTGCGGCTGCGGCCTTCGGTGTCCAGGAGTTGGCGTACAGCCATGCGCAGGGCCTGGGAGGTACCGTCGCCGCGGACGCGTTCGAAGACCGCGTCGGGCTCGGCGTCACGGTCCGGCCCGGAGGCGGTCAGGTGGCGGTGCAGCGCGGTGCGCTGGTCCTCGGGGAACAGATCGGTCACCGGCCGGTGCACCGAGTCCGGCTCCGTCAGCTCCAGGATGTCGGCGGCCCGGGGGTTCCAGGCGATCACGGCGTCACCGTCCAGCATGAGCACACCGATCGGAGCCTGGGTCAGGAACTGTCCCAGCAGCCGCTCCCCCAGCTGCCGGTCGATCGAGGTCCCCGAAGAAAGGCGCCGTTGAGCAGCGGCCTGCGCCGCGGCGTGCGCACGGCGGTGGGTGAGCCGCTGCAGCAGCTCGCTCACGACCTGCGGCATCCGCTGCGCTGTCTCGCTGTCCTGCACACGGTGAACGACATCGTCGGGGAACAGAAGCGGGAGCACGGCGAGCCTGTCCTGCGTGGCGGGGGCCGCCATCACGGCGACCGCCAGATCCGCGGGGTGGGGCCGCAGGGAGTGAACGACGCCGACAGGCGCCGTGACCCCTTCCCCCAGTACCGCCACCGTGAGCCGGCGCAGACCGGGCGTTCCGCCGGTATGGACCAGCACGTCCTCGGCCGTCGACTGGACGATCTCGGCCGTCGAGGCCAGCTCGGCGGTGAGGGCGTTGACCGTCCGCTGCGGGACGTCGACAAGCAGCAGCAAGGGCAGACCGTGGTTCATCGCGTCAGCCCTCGAGGAGCGGTTCGTCGAGCAGGGCTCTGCCGGTCCACACCCGCAGCAGGTCGGTCACCGGGGACATCACGTGCGCGGCCCGGGCGTCGCGCAGCAGGCGGTGCAGGGACGAGTGCTCGCTGTAACCGATACCGCCGACCAGGGTCAGTGCGTCGTTGACGGTGGCCTCGGCGGCCTCGGCCACCTCGGCCTTGGCGGAGGCCAGGCCCAGCAGCGCCTCCGGGGCGCCGATCTCCGCCTCGGCGGCGGCGTGGTAGATCAGCCGCCTGGTGCGTTCCACACGGGCCCACATCGTGCCCAGACGGTGCTGCACCACCGGCTGCCCGGCCGCGGACCGGCCCGCGCGCATCCCTTTGCGCCGCAGCAGATGGGTACGGGCTTCCTCCAGAGCCGCCACGGCGACACCGAGGTAGGTGCCGGCCATGGCCATCAGGAAGTAGGGGGCGACGACATTGAAGACGTACCAGATCTCGTCGCCCTCCTCACCCAGCAGGCACCAGTCGGCGATCTCGACCCCTCGCAGCTCCAGCCCGCGCGAGGCGTTGCCGCGCATGCCGAAACCCTGCCACTCGGGCCCCCACTCCAGACCCGGCACGCCGGCGTCGACCACCGTGCAGGAGAACTGCCCCGGCGGCGTGCCCGGCCCGGCGGCCAGGGTCGACAGGACATAGGAGTCCGCGTGGCCGGCGTTGGTGACGAAGCTCTTGGCTCCGGTCAGCCGCAGTCGGTCCTCCGCCATCCGCTCCATACGGGTCTGCGGCAGCCAGAACTCCCCGCCCGTCCCCGGCTCGGACAGGGCCAGAGTCGTCAGATGCTCACCGGCCGCGATCGGCTCCAGGTAATGCTCCTGCTGCCGGCGGCTGGCCTTCGCGGCGATCACCGCGGAGCCGACGAGGTGCATACCGAAGCAGATCGACGTCGAGGCACAAGCACGCCCCGTCGCCTCACCGACCTGCGCCACCGCCAGCAGCCCGTGCCCCATCCCGCCGCACTCCGCCGGTACCACCAGCCCGCCCAGACGGGACCGCAACGCGGCCATACCCTTCTCCGGCCACCTCCGCTCCGCGTCCACGGCCGCGGCCTCCGGGGCCAGAGCCCCCTCGGCGATCTCCCGCGCCATGGCCACCGCAGTCCCGAGCTCGACTCGCGCCACCGCTGCACTCCCTTGCTTCACACGGCCCGGCCGACAGCATCGGCGGGCATGACGGACCTCCCTCGGCGCACTACTGCCAGACGCCCATGCGCCCCCAACCTTATGGCGTATTCGGTCATCGCTTGCACGGCCCCTGAATCGCCTGCTGGGCGCGGTTCCGCGGAGCATCCCGCGCCGGGAGCCGACTGCGGAGGAGGCGCCGGCGACCAGCCCTGACGACGGCTTCGACCGGTGGCTTCTCGCACGTGCCGGGTTCATGTGAGGTAGAGCACTTTCAGGAACCGTAGGCAGCGGCGGCCACGCCAGCCTAAAGTCCTGGGGTTTGCGGAGCGTTTACCTCCGCACCACCCGGCCCGACCGTCCGCTCCGTGCACGACCTGTACGCGCATGCGGAAACCGGGCCGATTCCCCGACTCACGAGGAACCGGGAAGCATTCGCATGAGCACGTTGGAAACCTGGGTCGTCGAGTTCAACGACGTCTTCTGGACATACCTGCTGATTCCACTGGTCGCCGCCGCCGGCATCTGGTTCACGCTGCGCTCCAAGGGCGTGCAGATCCGTCTGATCCCGGAAATGTTCCGGGTCTTCAAGGACAAGCCGCAGTCCGGCGTCAGCCCCTTCGGAGCCTTCAGCATCTCCGCCGCCGCGCGGATCGGCACCGGCAACATCGCCGGCGTGGCCACCGCGATCACCATGGGCGGCCCCGGAGCCGTCTTCTGGATGTGGATGATGGCCCTGGTCGGCGGTGCCTCGGCGTTCGTCGAGTCGGTCCTGGCCCAGCTGTACAAGGTGCGCGACACCGAGCCCGGCACGTACCGAGGCGGCCCGGCCTACTACATGCAGAAGGCGCTCGGAATGCGCTGGCTCGGCGTGGTCTTCGCCGTTCTGATCACACTGACGTTCGGGCTCGTGCTGACCGCGGTGCAGTCCAACACCATCACGGTGGCCGCCAAGGGCTCCTTCGGCTCGGACGCCTCCTGGTTCGACCCCGTCCTCGGTGTCGTGCTCGCCGTGCTGCTCGCGCTCGCGGTGCTCTTCGGCGTGAAGCGCCTGACGGCCGTCACCAAGATCCTCATCCCGGTGATGGCCGGGCTCTACCTGCTGGCCGGCCTGGTCATCGTGCTCCTCAACCTCGGCAACGTGCCGGGCATGCTCGGCGACATCATCGGCGGGGCTTTCGGCTTCCGCGAGGTCGCCGGCGGCGCCGTGGGCACGGCGATCCTGCAGGGCGTGCGACGCGGCATGTTCTCCAACGAGGCGGGCATGGGTTCCGCCCCGAACGCCGCCGCGGCCGCGGAGACCACGCACCCGGTCAAGCAGGGCCTGGTCCAGACCCTCGGCGTCTACTTCGACACCCTGGTCATCTGCAGCATGACCGCCTTCGTGATCCTCTCCGCCGACCCGACCCTCGGTGAGCGCGGCGGCGCGGACGTCACGCAGTCCGCCTTCACCAGCGCGCTCGGCGACTGGGCCGGTCACCTGCTGACCCTGGTGGTCTTCATGGTCGCCTTCAGCTCCATGATCGGTAACTACTACTACGGCGAGTCCAACATCCAGTTCATCACCCGCAGCAAGAGCGTGATGAGCTCGTACCGCGCCATGGTCATCGCCTGCGCCGTCCTCGGCGCCATCGGCTCCGTCCCGCTGGTCTGGAGTCTCGCGGACGTCACGATGGGCGCGATGGCCCTGGTCAACCTGATCGCGATCATCCCCCTCGGCGCGGTCGCCTTCCGCCTCCTCGACGACTACACGGCCCAGCGCCGCCAGGGCCTCGACCCGGTCTTCCGCAAGGACCAGGTGCCGGGCCTGCGCGGCGAGGTGGAATGCTGGGGCGCGTCGGACGAGGACGCCACCTCGAAGGAGCGGACGCCGGTCGGCTCACTCTGACACGAACGCGCCCCCGCGCGACCGTGCACGTCGAAGGGCGGCATCCCGGAAGGGTGCCGCCCTCGGGTGTCACGGGGCCGGACCCGGCTGCGGCGCGCAGGGGTGCGCGGTCCGCTGCGCCGTCGAGCGCTTGATGCGCGAGGACAGCCTGAAGCGGCCGGCGGCGCAGGTGCCAGGCGTCGAATCGCCGCTCGGCACCGGGCCGTCGACGTCCGTCCGGCGGGTGTGGCCGAGCAACCCGTGCGGCTGCGGGACGCGTTCGGGGATCCGGTCGGGGCCGCCGGCGAAGAGCGTGCCACCGGGGCCGAACGCGGCGCCACGGCCGGCCCGGGGCCGGGCGGCCGGGTTCGGCCACGCCGTCGGCCGTCATGCGGTGCGCGCACGTCGGGCAGGTGTCGCGGGCGGGCGTCGGCGTCGGCGACGAAGCCGTGGACGGCGATGGCGGTGTCCGCCTCGTCTGCAGGGCGGCCGGACCTGTTCCAGGCGCCCCCTCGCCGCAGCAGTCCTCGGCCCCACCGTGTCCCAGGTGGTCCTGGATCAGGCCATACTGCGGGCGGCGGGGCGGCTCGCGTCCGCCGAACGGCCGGCGGCGGACGATCGCCCCGGTGCGCATGGATCCGGTCGTGCCCCGGTGCGCCGGCACTGTCATCTCGGCTGATCCGGTGGGGAGATCGCACGCCCCTGAGCGCGAGCGGTGGCTGAAATCCGACGGTGACGGCGAGGCCCGCAGGTGGACCTGTGCTCGTCGTCCGCGGCGGGGTACCCGTCGGCGCACGAGTTCCCTCGTCCTCAGGAGGCACCCCCCATGACGTTCAATCCGCTCGAGCAGCGGGGCATCCCGCTGGACCGTCAGCTGCGCAGCTGGCGTGAGCTGAACGTGGACCCGATCGACCCTGACCACTGCGACCCGTACACCCGGTGCCGGATCATCACGATGAACGGGATCGAGGTGGAGGCGATCCAGTTCAGCCACCAGCTCGCCCGGCACACGCGCGATCCCGAGATCAAGCGTCAGCTGGCCCGGACCCGGTACATCGAGGCGCAGCAGCAGAAGGTCGTCAACTGGCTGCTCCCGGGCGTCTCCTCGGTGCTGGAGACGACCATCGCGTACGAGCAGGTGGCCGTCGACCTGACCGCCTGGGTGGCGCGGATGGAGCCGGACCCGTACCTGAAGCAGGCCTACCAGTTCGGTGTGCTGGAGGACTTCGACCACCTGTACCGGTACGCGAACCTGTACGAGATGATCGAGCACCGCAAGGCCGAGTCGATCGTCGACAACCTGACCGAGGTCATGCCGGGCCGGCCCACGCGGTACCACCACCGCGACCCGGTCGACAACGTCCGCGACCCGTACGCCAGGGACCAGGCCGACCCGCTGTCCAAGCTGCACGCGCTGACGATCATGTCGGCGGAGCAGCAGACGATGAACTTCTACATGAACACCGGCCCCACCTACATGGAGCCGATCGCCCGTCAGCTCTACCAGGAGATCGGGCTGATCGAGGAGGAGCACGTCACCCACTACGAGTCCCTGGTGGACCCGGGTGAGACGTGGTGGGAGCAGCTCGTCAACCACGAGTACAACGAGTGCTACCTGTACTACTCGTTCATGGAGCAGGAGAGCGACCCGAAGGTCAAGGCGATCTGGGAGCTGCACCTGAACATGGAACTGGAGCACCTGCACATCGCGTGCGACCTGATGCGCCGCCACGACGGCCGCGACCCGGCCGAGGTGCTCGCCCCCGAACTGCCCAACGTGCTCACGTTCGAGCCGAACAAGCAGTACCTGCGCGAACTGCTGGACACCCAGATGGACCTCACGACCCTCGGCGCGGGCTACGTCCGCGAGGCGCACGAGCGGTTCGAGAAGATGCAGGAGCAGATCCACGGCGGGGAGAACCCGCCGAGCGACCGGGTGATCCACGAGCACCACGAGATGTTCGGCCGCGAGTACCGCCTCCAGACCGAGGGCGAGCACCCCGACCCCGCCCAGCGCGAGAAGTGAGGACGCCCCACATGTCCGAACCGCAGACACCTCAGGCCGGCGACGACCAGGCACCCGACATCGACGTAGTGGCTCTGCTGATGCGTCAGCACGGTGACATCCGCAACCTCTTCGACGAGGTCGAGCAGAGCCGGGGTGAGGAACGCCGGGACGCCTTCCGTCACCTCGTGCGCCTGCTGGCCGTGCACGAGACCGCCGAGGAAGAGGTCGTCCACCCCTTCGTCCGCAGGGCGGTCGAGGGCGGCGAGCACGTCGTCGGGGATCGCCTGGCGGAGGAGAAGTCGGCGAAGGAGACGCTGGCGGCCCTGGACGACATGGACACCGACGACCCCAAGTTCATGCCCCTGCTGATGCGGCTGCGCAAGGACGTCCAGGAGCACGCGCGGGCCGAGGAACGCTACGAGTTCGCCCACATCCGCCGCAGCACCGACGTCACCGGCCTCGCCGCCATGGCCAAGGCCGTCAAGGCCGCCGAGGCGATGGCGCCCACCCGGCCGCACCCCGGTGTCGAGTCGGCCACCGCCAACGTGGCCCTCGGCCCGGTGGCCGCACTCATGGACCGTACGAAGGACGCCATCCACAAGGCCATGGGGAAGGGCTGACCTACCAGGGAGTCGTCAAGCCCGCCGACCTCGAGATCGCCGAGGGGAGTACGGGGGCGCCACCGCCTGCGCCTCCCCGGCCGCCGCGAACCGGGCGACGCCGGCGGAGGCGGGCGGTCCGCCCACGACGGTGAAGGCACCGTGCGCGACCGCGGGCGTGCGGACGGGCTCCCGCACTGCGGTTCCGCTCGAGGGACGTCCCTCCGTCGGCTCCGGCCGGGCCCCCTGCCCAGGCGCCCTCACTCCGGGCCGAGCTCGACCGTCGTCGTGACCCGGGTGACGGAGGGGTTCCTCGGCGCCGAACCGAACCCGAAGCGCACGGGCGGCTCGACGGGTGCCCTCGCCCCGAGGTCCGCGCCCTCGTAGTCCGCCGACACGGCACGGATCGGCAGCAGGTCCCGGGCGCCGTACCACTCCCGGCGGCCCCGGCCGGCGCTGCCGCGGGTGCGCACGCCGGGCAGCAGCAGGCGGGCGGGCCGGTCCGTCAGCGCGCTCCATGCCGGACGGCGGGCGAGCGCGCCGGGCACGGCCCGCAGCGCGAAGCCCAGGAGCCCTCGCCGGCCGGTGGTGAAACGCAGGTCGAGGGGCCCGGCGGTGACGGTCCAGACGCCGTCCGTGACGCTCACCTCGACCGGGACGACGCGGACCGTGTCGAAGAGGTAGGTGCCGCTGATGAAGTCCGCCGTCGCGGGCGTGGGGGCCAGCAGCAGCCTGTCCCCGTCGGGCCGCTCCAGCATCACGTCGCTGAACGCTCCGAAGGGTGACCGTTGCCAGTGTCCGAGCACGATCCGTGTGCCGGAGGAGGTGCCCGTGCCCGCGATCCAGCCGTCGAAGCGCACGCGCGGGCGTCGCGTGACGGCGCCGGAATTCGGGCGGGGAGTGTCGGGAGGGCCGGGAGGCGCGCTCCGGGACGCACGGCCTGGAGGTCCCGAGCCGTCCATGCCTGGCTCCTTCCGGGAAGTGCACCGAGGGCTCACCGGGGAGGGCTCACCGGAGGCCCGCCGCTGCGGTCAGCGCCTCCTCCGGCACATCGACGCCGGCGGGCGCACCCGCTGCTCCGCTCCGTATGCCACCACGGGCTCGGGTCCCCCGCGGACGATCGCAGGAAACCCGCGGCGCCCGGCGCGGCGGACGGAACGGCCAGATCATGAAGAGGGCCGGCACGCCGGGTGTCCGGGCGAAACGCCTCGCCCGGCTCAGGGAAGGTAGTAGGTCTGCCGCAGGAACGCGGCCGTGTCCCGCAGGGCCTGGGTGTAGCCCGCCTTGTAGCGCGCGTCCGTGTCGGTGCGCCGGTCCTCGGCCTCCGCCCACTGGTCGAGGTGCAGGGCGATGTCGAGGTGGTTGCGGTAGAGCGCGCCGTGTTCGCCGTCGAGGGCCGCTCGCGCGCGCTCCTCGTCCCAGTCCTCCAGTTCGCCGGTGTCGAAATCCAGCAGTTCCTCGTCAGGCCGCTGCACGGTTTCCTCCTTCGTTCCCCTCGAACCGATGACGAGCAGCGCCCGTCGTCCCCCCAGGTACCCTTCATCGGGTCCCAGCCGCGTCCGACGACCGGCTTCCGGACGACGGGCTTCTGGTCGACGGACAGAGGGGCAGGAAGCGGCGTCGCTTCTCCTCTCGGTCTGCCGCCGCACCTGGCTGAGGCCGAGTGCGCGCGTTTCGGCCGGCACGGCCTCCCTCGGCACCGGACCCGCTTCCGCGACCCCGGTGACCGTCCCTCGGGAACAGGCGGTCCCTGCCGCCCGGCCGCGGCGGGTCCTCGCCCGCCCGCTCCTGACCCGGGGCCGTCGCAGGGGGCTCGTCCGGCCTGGTCGGCCGTTTGCGGTATACGCAGGTGGGGACCCGGCTGCTCATGACCACGACGCCACGCCGTCGGATGCGGCAGAACCGGGTCCTGCGGCTGCTGGACCACCTGGAACGAGACCCCCGGGCCGACGCGGTGATCGACGCGGCCGGCCGGGGTGCGCGTGCCCTGCCGCCCGGCCGCGGCCGGGACGCGCTGCACGGAAGGCGGCTGGGCCACCCCGTGCATCCGCTGAGGGTGCAGGTGCCGGTCGGCAGCCGGCGGTCCGCGGCCCTGCTCGATCCACGGCCCGGCCGCTCCCGTGAAGCGGAAGTGCTCGTCGGCGTCGGCCTGGCCGCCGTCCCCGCGGCCCCGGCAGGCTGGGTCGGCCGGGCGGAACACACGGACAACAACCGGGAGACGGAGCGGCGACCGGGCGCCGCGGAGGAGGGTGTGACCCATGGATCCCCTGACCGCCATGTCTGACGACAGGGCTGGCACCACAGGCGACGCCGCAGCCGGCGAGACGGCTGACAGTCGTCTCGCCTCACGCCTGCGCGAGCTTGCCCGGCGCACCGGACGACGGTACTCGGCGGGGCACGACCGGCCGCTGGGCGGCTATCTCGCGTCCATGGCGGGGTTCGGGGCGTACACGGCGGCTTGGGCCACGGCGGTACGGCTGCGCGGGACCCCCGTGCCCGACCGGCCCCAGCCCTGGGACGTGGTCCTGACCTCGGTCGCCACCTTCCGGCTCAGCAGGCTGCTGAGCAAGGCGTCCGTCACCAGTCCGCTGCGCGCGCCCTTCACGCGGTACGTCGGCCCGCAGGGCCCCGCCGAACTGCACGAGGAGGCGGACCCGAAAGGCGGCAAGGACGCCGTCGGCGAGCTGGTGACCTGCCCGTTCTGCACGAGCGTGTGGGTGGTGTCCACCCTGACCGCCGGCCAGTTGCTCTGGCCGAGGGCGACCCGGACCGCCATGGGCGCGCTCACGGCACTGGCCGGCGCGGACGCGCTGCAACTGGCGTACGGCGCACTGGTGAGCCGGACCACCGGGGACGACTGACCTGGCCCGCGAAGTGACGGAGTGCGACGGCGCCCACGCCGGCCGCCGCACTCTGTCACACCCCTGTGCGCGGAAGCCCCGCCGAGCCCCGGCGGGGCTTCGTCCGGTCTGTCCAGCCGTACTTCGCGGTTCCTGACGGGACGACCGGCCGTGCGCCGCGAGAGGGCGGTTTGTGACGTGATGTTCGGTTCATCGCTGAGCTCGGGTGGGAAATGCCGTTCGGCCCTCCGTGCCGGGGAAGAGCGCGAGGCGGCCCGCCAGGGCTTCATCAGCAGCCTCAGTGCCGTCGCAGGTTCCCCGGCCGAGCCGCGCCCTTGACCTCAACCTTGGTCGAGGCGCAACACTCGGCGCATGGAGATCGCAAAGAGCAGCACCCTTCTCTTCCGCAACACCATGCGCATCACGGACGGTCACCTCGACGGTTTCCGGCGCGCCATCGCGCAGGCGGTGGCATTCGCCCAAGAGCACGGCCCTCAGCTCATGGTCGAGGTCTTCATCGACGAGGAGCGGATGCTGGCGCACAGCTTCCAGCTCTACCGCGACTCCGATGCCGTCCGCGCCCACTGGCGGCTCTCGGATCCCTACATCCGCGAGGTGATGGAGCACTGCACCGTGCAGCACTTCGAGATATTCGGCGCACCGGACCATGACATCGTGGCGGCCCTCAAGACCCCTGACGGCACGTCCTTCCCCTTCGTCGTCTCGCCGCGCCTCGTCGGCTTCAACCGTCTCGGGACGCCTGACTTGGGTGAATCACCCTCTTAGCGGGATTCACGGCCCTTTGAGTGGATCTGCTGTCGCCTGACGGTGTGGTGACGGGGCGGAACCCGCCGGTTTGCGTTTGTTGGTCTTCACCCGGAAGCAGTAGCCGACGGAAACCTCCACCAGCGACCTTGCTCCGACCTCAGCTGGAAACGGACATCACCTTACGAACCGCCCTCAAGAAGGCCGGGACGCGGTGGTGGCGTCTCCCCGCCGCACGTCAGGCTCTGCTCGCCCTGGGTCATCCGCGGTGCGGAGACGCCTACGCCCAGTTGGGACGGTGGCGTCACCGTCCGCGGACACCCCTCGTCGTCCGGCTCGGGCCGCTGTGCTTCAGCGGGCTGCCGGCGCGGCCCGGCGGGTGAGGAGGACGCCCAGGGCGATCATGCCGACGCCCAGGACGAAGTGCAGCCAGTTGTCCGCCGTGTTGACCGGCACGAAGTTCGCCGCGCTGTCGTGGTCGATGACCAGGCCGTAGATCCACAGGATCAGGTAGATCACACCGCCGCCGATGAGGAAGGCGCGGGCGGTGGAAGCCGCGCGGGCCATGACGATGCCGGCGAGGCCGAACAGCAGGTGGACGATGTTGTGCAGGATCGACACCTGGAAGATTCCCAGGAGCTTGGCCTCGGAGTGGTGCTCGGCGAACTTCATGGTGTCGTAGTCGGTCGTGACACCGGGGATGAAGCCGAGAACGCCCACCAGGAGGAATACCGCTCCGACGGCGAGCGCGGCCTGCTGGACCCTGGTCCGGCCGTCCGCGGGGGTGGTGTGGTGGGTGGTCATGACGGTGATGCTCCTTCCGACGGTGCGGCGGCCGGAGCCGCGCAGCATGATCACTGGTTGTCCTTTACCGCCCGCTTACCCCGCCTTCCCTCCTTCAGCGCGCCGTTGCTTCTCAGCCTCCCGCGCCCCATCCGTCCCGCGAAGCAGGGGAGCCGGACGAGCCCGAAGGGGCCGCAGGCCAAGGACGTCCCACCTGTACGAGCCGACGCCCCGGCACCCCGTGCACTGCTCCGTGGCGCTGCCAGGAGCTGAGCGCGCGTTCCCGGCATGCCGCGTGCGTCTCGTGCGGCAGGTACGGCGGGCCCGGTCCGGTGAGCGTTCAGCCCTGTCGGCCGCGGCCGGTGAGCGCGTCGCGCAGCCGGTCGACCATGCCGACGCCCGGGGCGAGGAGTTTGTTGGCGGGCGGCGTGTCGGGCGCGGCGGGGTGCGGGCGGGTGGGCGCGGTCTCCTTGGCCATCCGCACCTTCTCGCCCAGCTCCTGCAGGGCGTCGGCGGAACAGGCGTCGGCCAGCAGGGGGAACAGCCGGTTCTCCTCGTCGTCGATGTGTTCGGTGACGGACGTCTTCAGCTGCGTGATCAAGGTGTCGAACCGGCCGTCGCCGGGCTCACAGCCTTCGAGTTCCTTGAGCATGCGCTCGACTTCGCCGTGGTCGGCGATCTCCTTGTCGGCCAGATCGTCGCCCCCGTCGACGTAACGGCGCACCGTCGGGTACAGGTGTTCCTCCTCCGCCACCGAGTGGCGCACCAACTCCCTCGTCAGTTCGTCCGCCAGATCGCGCCGTCGCTGTTCACCCGTGGGCAGCGCCTCGATCTGTTCGAAGAGCGAGTCCACCTCGCGGTGGTCCGTGGTCAGTTCCTGAATGATGTTTCCGCCATGTCCCATGATCGGCCTCTCCTTCTCGGTCCCCGGGCGCGGCGTGGATCCCTGTCTTCGTCGCCTTCCGGCGGAGCCGTCCGCGTCTCGTGCGGCGTCCGGCCACCGCGGCGTCACCGCTCACCGCGCACCGCCGGCGAGCGGAACGGGCAGGAGAGCGCTTCTTCGGCACCCGACAGGGGATGAATGCCACGCGACACGCCGGTGACGCCGTGCAGCCCGCCGTTTCACTCCGACGGCCGATACCGAGCCGCGCTCCGTGGCCGGGCCGAAAGGCTGCCGTGGTCACGACGGCCCGGCACCGCGTGAGCCGTCCACCGGAGAACCCCGGAAGTGAAGGACACCGGGCTGCTCGCAACCGTCCGGTCCTGCCACCCCGACCCCCTGCGCCAGACGCGGTGGGCGACGCGAAGCTGAAAGAGCCCTCCGCTCACGTCCTCGTCAGCCGGCCGCGGGACGGCCGCGCACCGGTACGGTGCGCGCACAGCGCACGGACGGTGCGACCGCACGGCGTGGACCGGCCCGCCTGCCTTCGGACGCCGCGCCACCGGGCGCCGGCGACTGCTCAGCGGTGCGTGCGCCACCGGGCGCCGCCGCACGGGCGCCGGCGTCGGGGAGGCACCCTGCGGCGGGCCTGGACGCCAGGCTCTCAGCGCGCCGCCGGTCCCTCCAGCGCGCTCACCGCCTCGGCCAGGCCCCGGGGGGCGGGCCGTGCCCGGGACGGGGCGGCCCGACCAGCCGGGGCCGGGGTGAGGACGAGAAGGCTGCGGCGGGCGCCGCGTACGCCCCACTCCATGGTCGCCACATGCTGGGCGAGAGGGCGGCTCGCCGTGGTGCGGGACCGGGCCCACAGGGCGACCGCGGCCGGGCCGGTCCTGCCCCCCGCCCTTCGAGTCCGAACGCGGCGGCCACACCGCCGACCTCGTCGTGACGGCGGAGCCGGTGGACGCCACTTGATCGTGTGTGTCGTCGTCACGCTCGCTCGGCGCTTTTCGAACTGGTTGCGGCCACACATCCGTTCCCCGGTGCAAGCGTTCGATCATTACGGGTCATCCCTGAAACCCGTGCCCTCCGGCACGTTCCGCCCGCCTAGCGTTCCAGCGCGGCCGAGGCGAAAGGGCTTCCCCTGGAGGCCGCCGCGGCCATCACATGACCGGAGAGGGAGACGCCCGTGGCAAGTGTGGAAGTGTCGTTGAAGGACATCATGACCAATGTCGAAGGGGCTCTGGGTGCGGCCGTCGTCGACTATTCGAGCGGCATGGCGCTGGGCACGCTGGGCGGGGGGAAGGACCTGGACCTGACCGTCGCGGCGGCCGGCAACACCGATGTGATCCGCGCCAAGGTGCGCACGATGGAACTGCTGGGCCTCACCGGGCAGATCGAGGACATCCTCATCACCCTCGAGTCCCAGTACCACCTGATCCGGCTGGTCACCGGCCGCAGCGGCAACGGCCTGTTCCTGTATCTCGTCCTGGACAAGTCCCGCTCGAACCTGGCGATGGCCCGCCACCAGCTCAAGCGGGTCGAGGAACAACTGGAAGTGTGAGCCGCCCCGGGGCCCGGCCGACGCACGCCCATGATGTGAAGACTTCTTCAAGTCGCCACATGAACATGCCCCCAAGCCGCGGGCGCGCGCCGCACCGAGCCAGCAGGATCGGCGGCGAAGGCGAAGGACCGCACATCGTGCGGCGGCGCCCGCGGAGGGCGCCGCCGCGTTCCGGAGAACATCCCCGACGCGGCAGGGAGCGCGCACCCATGCAAGTCCCCCTCTACCAGGCCAAGGCAGAGTTCTTCCGGATGCTGGGGCACCCGGTGCGCATCCGGGTGCTGGAGCTGTTGCAGCACGGGCCGGTGCCGGTACGGGACCTGCTCGCCGACATCGACATCGAACCGTCCAGCCTCTCCCAGCAGTTGGCGGTGCTGCGCCGGTCCGGCATCGTCGTCTCCGTACGGGAGGGCTCCACCGTGACGTACGCCCTCGCCGGCGGCGACGTCGCCGAACTGCTGCGCGCGGCCCGGCGGATCCTCACCGAGCTGCTGGCCGGGCAGAGCGTGCTCCTCGCGGAGCTGCGGCAGGTGGACGTGCCGGTGCCGTCGGCGTCCGGGGGCGGGGAAGGGTAGGGCGGGGAGGAGTGGAGGGCGGGAGCCTTCCCGGCCGGCCGTCCGTCAGACGTCGCCGAAGGTGTCCAGGCCGGTGAGGGCGCCGACCGGGTCGGGGTCGGGGGTGCCTCGGGGCCACCAGTCGTCCTGGCCCGGCTCGGACTCGTACGCGTACCAGAGGTGGTCGCGGCCGAGGCGGAGCTGGACGTGGCCGCGGGGGTGGGTGAGGCGGTTGCGCCAGGGCCGGAAGGCGGGAAGGTCCGCGGCGAGCAGCAGCGGGCGGGCGCGGTCGAAGCGGCCGGCCGGCGGATCCCACGGCTCCTCCAGCACGGCCAGTCCGGTCGGCCCGCCCTGCCGCCACGCGGCGACCGCGCGCGCCAGGTCGCCGGGGGTACGGCCGGCCGCCCGCGCGAGGGACGCGTACAGCGCGCGGGTGCCGGCGGTCAGCCCCGAGCCGGGGCGGGCGGCGGCCAAGCGTACGGCGTCGTGCCACAGGGTGAGCGGGCCGACCGGGTCACGGCCGGTGGTGAGCAGGGCGTGCGCGCGGGCCGCCGCGTCGGTGGCGAGCTGGTCCAGCGCGAACGGGTCCGGGCCGCCCGGGGACTCCGGATAGGCGGGCGGCTGCTCCGGGTGCTGGGGAGGCGGCAACGGCGCGGGCAGCGACGGGAGTTCGGGGCCGCGCCGGGACACGGCGTCGGTGGCGCGTATGCCGGGCAGCGGCTCCGGTTCCCGTCCCTGGACGGCGCGGGCGGCGCGGGCCGCGCTGAGCCGGGACAGCGCGTCGATCACCTCGCGCTCGCCACGCCCGCGCAGGAGGAGCAGCACGAACGGGTCGGCGTCCAGCAGCCGGGCCGTCTGGTAGCAGAGGGCCGCCGCGTGCTTGCACGGGTGGCCCGAGTCGGGGCAGCTGCAGCGCGGCGCGAGGTCACCCGGACCGGGCAGCAGGGGGACGCCGCAGTCGGCGAGGGACTGCGGCATCTCCTTGTCCAACAGGGCCGCGATGTGGCCGGGGCGGTCGGCGGCGGTGTCCAGGAACCGCTCCCAGTCGGCGTCGTCGAACGTCCGCAGCCGCACCTGCACCCGGTAGGGCCGGGGGCGGCTGCCCTGCACGTACGCCAGGACCAGTCCCGGCGTGACGGTGATGGCGTCCACGTGGCCCCGCTCGGCGTAGCCGCGTCCGCGGGCGAGGCGCGCGGGGTCCAGCGCGCCGTCCTCCAACGCGGTGACCCACGCCCTCCCCCACCAGGTCTCGGCGAACGCCTCACCGTCGCCTCCCGAGGAGCGGGGCGGGAACGGCGGGAAGGTGCGGCGGTGGTCGCCGTCCCGGGCGGGGGCGGCCATGGAGCGCGGGGTGACGGGGGGCGCCGCCCGTCCGGCGGCGTCATCCGGTCCCGGGCTCGCGGCGGGAGCCGGTCCCGGATCGACAGTGGAAGCGGGTCCCCCGTCGGGGACGGCAGGCCCCCCGCCCCGGGCGGGGACCGGCTCCTGGGAAACGGGCGTGGCGGGCCCCCCGGTGTCGGGGCCGCGCCTCGGGGTGCTTACGGGCCGGGCGTTCACGTCGGCGGAGGCGGCGGGTGTCGCGTCGTCCGCCATGTCGGGCATGCGGAAGGCGTCGGCGAGGGTCTCCCGGATCTCGCGGGCGCGGCGGTCGGCGGCGCGGTCGCCTCGGGTGGTGCGCGGGACGCGGGGCGCGGGGTCGCGGCGGGGGCGCTTGGCCGCCTCCACCTGCTCGCGGGCACGGGCCCGCGCCCGCTCCTCACGGGCGGCGCGCAACGCCTCCCGCGCGATGTCCCCGGGGCGGGAGGCCGGGTGCGACTCGGTGTCGTCGGTCGAACCGGACGCCTCGTGCCCGCCCGGGGCGGCGGCCGGTGCTCGGCCGGCCGGGTCGGCCGCGTCCCCCGTGGAGGCATGACCGGCCGCGTCCCCCGGGGTGGCGGCCGGTGCGTCGTCGTCACCGGTGGCGCCCTCGGAGCGGGGCAGCGCGTCGGGACGCGGCGCACTCGTCAAGGTCCCGTCCGACACCGGTGCGGCTGCGTCCGCCGCGTCGGCGGGACCCTCCTCCGCGCGCGGAGGCGCCGTGCCGGGCGCCTCTCCCACGGCGGGCTGGACCTCGCTCACGGAGGACGGGGCCTCGCCCGCCGCGTCCCCGGAGGGCGCCTCCCTCGCGTACGGCGGCCGATCGCCGGTTCCGGCAGGCGTCCCCTCGCCGTGCCACGCCCCTTCGTCCTCCCCGGAGCGCGCCTGCTCCGCGTGCCGCGGCCCGCCGCCCGCCACTCCCCCGGCAGCCGTGTCCGAGGCCGCCCGGGGACGGCCCACGTCCGCGCCGGCCGGCGCCGCGGAGGTCTCGCGCCGCGCCCGCAGGGTGCGGCGCAGCGCCTCCCGGGCCGCGTCGGACGGGCGGGGTGTCCGGCCGGCCGGGGAAGGCGGACCGTCCTGCGCGGCCTCCTCCGCGGGAGCCGCCGGAGCGGCCGGCTCCTCCGGGGCCTCCGCGCCCCCGGACAGGGCCTCCGCTCCTCCGGACGGGGCCTCCGCTCCCCCGGACCCCCGCTCACGCGCCGCGCGCAGCGCCTCCCTCACCTGCTCCGACGGCCGGGACGTCATGCCGTCCTCCGCAGGGACACCAGGTCGGACAGCTCACGGTTGGACAGTTCCGTGAGCGCGGACTCGCCCGAGCCGAGGATCGCGTCGGCGAGGGCCCGCTTGGACTGGAGCATCTCGGCGATACGGTCCTCCACCGTGCCTTCGGTGACGAGCCGGTGGACCTGGACGGGCTGGGTCTGCCCGATGCGGTACGCGCGGTCGGTGGCCTGCTCCTCGACCGCCGGGTTCCACCAGCGGTCGAAGTGGACGACGTGCCCGGCGCGGGTGAGGTTCAGGCCGGTCCCGGCCGCCTTGAGGGACAGGACGAGAACGGGGACCGCGCCGCTCTGGAAGCGGTCCACCATCCGCTCCCGCTCGGGCACCGGCGTACCGCCGTGCAGCAGGTCGACCGGGACGGCGCGCTCGGCGAGGTGGCGGGTGATCAGGCGGGCCATGCCGACGTACTGGGTGAAGACGAGGGCCGAGCCGTCCTCGGCGAGCACCGTGTCCAACAGCTCGTCCAGCAGGGCGAGTTTGCCGGAGCGGGCGGCGAGGCGGTCCCCGGCCGGGGCGTGCTCCTCCTTCAGGTACAGCGCGGGGTGGTCGCAGATCTGCTTGAGCGCGGTCAGCAGCTTCAGCACCAGGCCGCGGCGTCCCATCCCCCGCGCGGTCCCGATGGCGAGCATCGACTCGCGCACCACCGCCTCGTACAGCGCGGCCTGCTCACGGGTGAGCGGCACCGGGTGGTCCGTCTCCGTCTTGGGCGGCAGCTCGGGCACGATGCCCGGATCGGACTTCTTGCGCCGGAGCAGGAAGGGACGGACCAGGCGGGCCAGCCGCTCGACCGCCTGCTCGTCCTCGCCGTTCTCCACCGCGCGCGCGTGCCGGGCGCGGAAGGACTTCAGGGGGCCGAGGAGGCCGGGGGTGGTCCAGTCGAGGAGGGCCCACAGCTCGGAGAGGTTGTTCTCCACCGGTGTGCCGGTGAGGGCCACCCTGGCCGGGGCCGGGACGGTGCGCAGGGCCTTGGCGGTCGCCGAGTGCGGGTTCTTGACGTGCTGCGCCTCGTCGGCGACGACCATGCCCCACCGCTGCTCCGCCAGGGCGGACGCGGCGGAGCGCATGGTGCCGTAGGTGGTGAGGACGAAGCCGCCGTCCAGCCCGTCCAGGGTGCGGTCGGAGCCGTGGAAGCGGCGTACGGGCACGCCGGGGGCGAACCGGGTGATCTCCCGCTGCCAGTTGCCGAGCAGGGACGCGGGGCAGACCACCAGGGTGGGTTCGGGGCGGGCCCTCTTGAGGTGCAGGGCGATGAGGGTGACGGTCTTGCCGAGGCCCATGTCGTCGGCGAGGCAGCCGCCCAGGCCGAGGGAGGTCATGAGGTCCAGCCAGGCCAGGCCGCGGAGCTGGTAGTCGCGCAGGGTGGCGTCGAGGCCGGGCGGGGGCTCGGCGGGCCGCACGCCCGCGGTCAGGCGGTCGCGGAGGGCGGCCAGCGCCCCGGCGGGCACCGCCTCCACCGTCTCGCCGTCGACCTCCGCCTCCCCGGTGAGGGCGACGGACAGCGCGTCGACCGGATCGAGCAGCCCGAGGTCCCGTTTGCGGGCCTTGCGGACGAGGGCGGGGTCGACCAGCACCCACTGGTCGCGCAGCCGGACGACGGGGCGGTGCGCCTCGGCCAGGGCGTCCATCTCGGCCTCGGTGAGCGGATCGCCGCCCAGGGCGATCTGCCAGCCGAACCGCAGCAGGTCCTCGCTCTCGAGGAAGCCGGTGCCGTCGGTCGCCGAGCCGGGGGCGGGCCGGACGACCGCCGTGGCGGTGAGGTCCTGCGCGAGGTCGCGTGGCCAGTGCACGGCGACCCCGGCCGCCGCGAGCCGGGTGGCCGCCACGCCGAGCAGATCGCTCAACTCGTCCTCGGACAGCGCCAGCACGTCCGGGACGTCCTGGTCGGCGAGCCGGTCCAGCGGGGGCCAGACGCGGGCGGCGCGGCGCACCGCGAGGGCGGCGTCCACGCGCGCGCGGGGCCCGAAGCCGTGGTCGGCTTCACCCGACCAGAGGGCCGTCGCGTCGGCCACCAGGGTGGGGTCGGAGAGGCTGTGCACCTGCACGATCGCCGCGCCCGCGCCCCGCGCGCCGCGCCCGCCGCCTGCCGTCTCCCCGGTGTCGAAGAGGTCGTGGGCGGACAGGTCCAGACGGAGCGAGATCCGCACGCCGGCGTCCATGCCGGCCGCGACCTCGGCGGCCCAGTCGCGGGCGTCGGGCAGCCGCTGGGGCCGCCGCGCGGCGAACGGCGGTCCGGAGGCGTAGGGCGCGGCGGGCGTGCGGGGCAGGGTGTCGGCGACCGCGTCCAGGAAGGCGCGCACCAGGGCTTCCGGCTGGGGCAGCCGCAGGGGGCCCGGGCCGGGCAGCGGCACCGCGTGGCCCTCGTACGGGAGGGCGGCGGCCACCGCGCGCAGGTGCGCCACGTCGTCCGGCTCGAGCGGGCCGGCGCGCCAGGCGTCGTACCCCTCCGCGGTGAGGCCGGGCAGCAGGCGGCCGCGGGCGGTGAGCCGCAGGGCGTGCAGGGCGGCGGCGCCCCAGCAGGCGGTCGCGGGGTGGGCGGCCGGATCGTGCCGGGCGCGGACCAGCAGGGGCAGGGCCTCGTCCACGGGCAGGGACAGCGCGGGGACGCTGCGGCGGCGCACTCCCGCACCGTGCGGGCGGACGACGGTGAGACCGGTGCGGCGGGCGCCGGCCACCCCCTCGGGAGGCGCTTCGGCACCCCCGGAGGACAGTCCCGCCCCCTCAGGAAACTCTCCGGCACCCCCGGAGGACGATCCCGCCCCCTCGGGAAGCTCTCCGGCACCCTCGGGGTCGTAGAAGACGACCCGCCCGTCGCGCGGGAGAGGCGCCGGCAGGAACACGGCCGGGAGGCGCGGGGACGGGACGGGTCCGCCGGGCCCCTCGGCCGGCACGGCCCGCTCGGCCGCCGCCGTCACGGTCGCCTCGCCCATACGCCTCGTCACCTCCCCGTCCGCCTGTCGGACCAGTCGTCCCCGACTCTACGGGCGGGGTCCGACAATCGGCTCCGGCGGCCTGGTCAGGGCACGGTGCGGGCCACGACGTACACGCGGGGGTAACCGGGTTTGTCGTGGTTGACGACCACCTCGTGCGTGGGCGCGGGGTCCTTCTGCTCGTGCACCAGGCCGGACCAGGTGCCGGGGCCGTCGAAGGTCCAGCCGGTGACGTCGCGGTCGCGCTCGGCGATGGGCAGGCGGTCCTTCTTCAGGTCCTTCTCCGACATGCCCATGCTGGTGAGGAAGGCGGTCAGGCCCGCGTCGCTGGTCTCGAACTCGACGTACAGGCGGCTGGTCTTCCAGTTGTTCGTCTCGTACGAGGCGACCCACCAGGCCGGGTGCGGCACCGGCACCTCGTAGATGCGGCGCTGGAGCTTGGACGGCCAGCCCTCGGTGAGGCCGGTCGCCGAGTACTTCGCCTCCTTGTCCTTGCCACTGGCCCGGCTCTGGTTGGCGGAGATCACCAGGTAGCCGGCCGGGATGCCGATGAGCAGGACGATGATCAGCAGGGTGAGGGCGCGGCGGCGGATCATGTGCCGGCGGTCCTCACCTGGATGCGCCCCGCCCGCGCCGCCGGGGCCGCCCGTCCCGTCAGGGCGGCCGGGGTCGCCGCTCAGAGGAGGGTGCTCGGCCGTCACAGCGCCTCCGAGATGGAGCGGCGGACCTCCGTGAACCGTTCGTAGCGCTCGTACCGCTCGACACGGCGGCGCTTGGCGCGGCGGAAGCGGCGGGCGACCAGGCGGGCGAGGTCGGCGGCGCCGACCATGCCGGCCTCCGGGCCGAGCTGGGCGCGCACGATGCGGGCCTCCGGGCGGTAGCCGCGCCCGGTGAGGTGCCGCTTGAAGGCGTCCCGGGCGGGGCCGATGAGCAGGTCGTCGGCCGCGGAGACGCCGCCGCCGACGACGAAGCAGGAGGGGTCGAGGGCGGCGGCCAGGTTGGCGATGCCCACGCCGAGCCACTGGCCGATGTCCTGGAGCAGTTCGATGCACATGGCGTCGCCCTCACGGGCCAGCTCGGTGATCATCGGGCCGCTGATGTCGGCGATGTTGCCCTTGACGTGCTCGATGATCCCGTAGGCGACCGGGGAGTCGGCGGCGGCCAGCTCGCGCGCCTCGCGCACCAGCGCGTTGCCGGAGCTGTACTGCTCCCAGCAGCCGCGGTTGCCGCAGGGGCAGCGGTGTCCGCCGGGGACGACCTGCATGTGGCCGAACTCGCCGGCGACGCCGTACTTGCCGCGCTTGACCTGGCCGTCCTCGAGGATCGCGCCGCCGATGCCGGTGCCGAGGGTGATCATGACGAGGTTGTCCTCGCCGCGTCCGGCGCCGAAGCGCCACTCGGCCCAGGCGGCGGAGTTCGCGTCGTTGTCGACGAGGACCGGCACGGCGAGGCGGCCGGCGAGGCGGTCCCGCAGGGGTTCGTTGCGCCAGGACAGGTGGGGGGCGAAGAGCACCCGGTTGCGGTCGGCGTCGACCCAGCCGGCCGCGCCGATGCCGACGGCGTGCACGTCGTGCCGGTCGGACAGGTCCAGCACCAGCTCCACGATGGTGTCCTCGACGACCTTCGGGCTCTTGGACTTGTCCGGGGTCTCCGTGCGGAGCTTCTCCAGGATGTTGCCGTCGGCGTCCACGACGCCCGCCATCACTTTGGTGCCGCCGATGTCGATGCCCACGGTCGGCACCCGGGGCGCCGACAGGTGGGAGCGGCGCTCCCGCGTGCCGACCGTTCTGAGGACGGTGGCACGCCGGGATCCGATGGGGGCGGTGAAGTCGCGGTAGGTGCTCATCGGGTGCGATTCTGCCGCACGGGCACGCCGATCGCGGTACTGGGCAGGTGACGGGGTACGTCGGTTCCCGGCGCCGGAAGCGGGCGGAGGCGGTTCCCCGCCGTTCGCGTCCGCACCGGATCGGGTGTGCGCGCCCTCCGCCTGTGGACCGCGTCACATTGTCCGGACAATGCGACGATCGCGCGCGAGCGGCCCGGTTCAGTTCCGTACGAGCAGCTGGAACTCGAAGGAGTACCGCGCGGGCCGGTAGGTGTGCGTGCCGTACTCCACGGCACGGCCGGTGTCGTCGAAGGTGACCCGCTGCATGGTGAGCAGCGGGGCGCCGGGCTGTTCGCGCAGCCGCTCGGCCTCGACGGCGGTGGCGGCCCGCGCGCCGATGGTCTGCCGGGCGCTGTGCAGGGTGATCCCGGCGGCCCGCATCAGCCGGTACAGGCCGGTGGCCTCGAGCTGGCCGGTGTCCAGGTCGAGCAGGCCGGGCGGGAGGTAGTTGCACAGGTGCGCGATGGGCTCGCCGTGCGCGGAGCGCAGCCGCTCGATGCGGTGCACTTCCCCGCCCTCGGTGACCCCGAGCGCGGCGGCGACCTCGGCGGACGCGGTGACCATGGTGTTGACCAGCACGGTCGTGGTGGGGCGCTGGCCGGCGGACTCCAGGTCGTCGTAGAGGCTGCTCAGCTCCAGCGGGCGCTTGACCTGGCTGTGCACGACCTGTGTGCCGACGCCGCGGCGGCGCACCAGCAGGCCCTTGTCGACGAGCGACTGGATGGCCTGGCGGACCGTCGGACGGGACAGGCCGAGGCGCCCGGCCAGCTCGATCTCGTTGCCCAGCAGGGTGCCGGGGGTCAGGGTGCCGTGCTCGATGGCGGACTCCAGCTGCTGGGCCAGCTGGAAGTACAACGGCACGGGGGAGCCGCGGTCCACGCTCAGCTCCAGCTGCACGGTCGGGTCCACTTCTGGTTTCGGCACGGAGCGAGCGTATCGGCGTGGGCTGTTGACGGGAAGTCGGGTAGTTCGGTTGTCCGGACATACGCATTGACAGGGAGCGGTGCGAGCCCCACTTTGTTTCCATGCGCATCGGGGTCATCGGTACGGGCCGTATCGGCACCATTCACGCCCACACACTCAGCAGACACCGCGAAGTGGGTTCCCTCATCCTCACGGACGTCGATCCGGCGCGGGCCCAGGCCCTCGCCCACCGGCTCGGCGAGACGGCGGCGCCGGGAGTGGACGAGATCTACACCTGGGGGGTCGACGCCGTGGTGATCACCGCGGCCACCTCCGCCCACGCGGACCTGATCGCGCGGGCGGCGCGCGCGGGTCTGCCGGTGTTCTGCGAGAAGCCCATCGCCCTGGACATCGCCGGCACGTTACAGGCGATCACGGAGGTGGAGACCGCCGGGACGGTGCTGCAGATGGGCTTCCAGCGGCGGTTCGACACGGGCTACACGGGCGCCCGTGAGGCGGTACGGGCGGGCAGGCTGGGGCGGCTGCACACGGTGCGGGCGATGACCAGCGACGCGCAGCCGCCGGACGCCGGGCACCTGGCGCAGTCGGGCGGGCTGTACCGGGACACGCTCATCCACGACTTCGACATGCTGCGCTGGGTGACCGGCCGCGAGGTCGCCGACGTGTACGCCACCGGGTCGGACGCGGGGCCCCCGGTGTTCCGCGAGACCGGGGACGTCGACACCGGCGCGGCGCTGCTCACCCTCGACGACGGGACCCTCGCCACGGTCACCGGGACCCGGATGAACGGCGCCGGCTACGACGTGCGCATGGAGCTCGCCGGGGAGCGCGACCAGATCGTGGTCGGCCTCGACGACCGTACGCCCATCGCGTCCACGGAGCCGACCGGGCCGCCCGCGGCGGACAAGCCGTGGACCGGCTTCCTGGAGCGGTTCGCCCCCGCGTACGAGGCCGAACTGATCGCGTTCGTCGAGGTGGTGCGGGGCGAGCGCCCCAACCCCTGCGACGGCCGCGAGGCCCTGCGGGCCCTGCTGATCGCGGAGGCCTGCGAGCGGTCCCGCCGGGAACGCCGGCCGGTCCGCCCGGCGGAACTGCTGAGCAGCGCCCAGGAGGCGCTCACGTGAGACACGGGGGCGGTGCGCCGGGCGGCGCCCCGCCCCGGTTTCACGGGGTCCGGACCGTCACCGGGAGGACGGGCCCCCTGCGCCACCGCGCGCGGCGTCTCCTCGTCGTCCTCCGCCACCGTGAGGAGGTCGCGGCGGGTGACGGCCTGGCGTCGGCCCGCGGGGACGACGGTCGCGCGGCGCGGAGGGTGCGGCCGGTGGCCGGGCGGAGGCACGGGACGGAGAGACCGCCGGTCGGCACGGACGGTGCCGAGGACCGCGCCGGCGGAGGACCCCGTCGGCGGCGGAGGTGAGCGCGTCGCCGGCGGCGTGGGCGGGGGTCCCGCCGTGCGGGAAGCCGTTCCGCTGCCGGAGGCCTCGCGGACGCCGGTCCCGGGGGCGCCCCGTCGTCGCCGAAGGCGGTGGGCCGGGCGCCGGGCAGCCGGCGGAAGGGCCGCGCGCCCGGCGGCTTCCGTGCGGCGGCGAGGTCGGGCACGGGCGACGGGGTCGTACGGCGGGCGTCCTCGGAGCGGGGGCGTCAAGGGCTGTCAGTGCCCTCCAGCAGCCCCGCGTCATGGGCGAGCAGCGCGATCTGGACGCGGTTGCTGAGGTCGAGCTTGGCCAGGACGCGCGAGACGTGCGTCTTGACGGTGGCCACGCTCATGTACAGCTCGGCGGCGATCTCCGCGTTGGCGAGACCCCGGCCGACCGCCACGGCGACCTCGCGTTCGCGGTCGTTGAGGGCGGCGACGCGGTCACGGGCGCGGGCTCGCCGGGTGTCCCCCGCGTCGCCGGCCGCGTGGGTCATCAGCTGCCGGGTGACCGCGGGTGACAGCACCGGGTCGCCGGCCGCGACGCGCCGCACCGCGGCGACGATCTCGGCGGGCGGGGTGTCCTTGAGCACGAACCCGGCCGCGCCCGCGCGGAGCGCGCGCAGCACCTGGTCGTCGGCGTGGAAGGTGGTGAGCACGACGACCTGCGGGGCGTCCTCGCGGTGGCGCAGCGCCTCGGTCGCGCTGAGCCCGTCGACCGACGGCATGCGGATGTCCATGAGGACGACGTCCGGCCGGGTGCGGTCGACGAGCGCCTCGACCTCGCCGCCGTCGGCGGCCTCACCGACGATCTCGATGTCGTCGGCGCCGCCCAGCATCAAGGACAGCCCGGCCCGCACCAGCGGGTCGTCGTCGACGAGGAGCACTCTGATCGCAGTCATGGGCGGTACGTAATCACGGCCGGGCGGGGCGGGGACACACCGAGGGCGGGGACAGGGCGCACAGGGGTTCCGGGGTGTTCATCGCCACGGCAGCCGCGCCCTCACCTCGAAGCCGCCGTCGGGGGTGGGACCGTGTTCCAGGGCGCCGCCTGCCAGGGTGGCCCGTTCGGTGAGGCCGATCAGACCCTGTCCGGCGCCGGGCACGGCCGGTACGTCCCCTTCCGGGGCGGAGTTGCGCACGGTCACGGTGAGGTCCTCCCCCGGGCCGCCGGCGACGGACACGGTGACCTCCGTGCCGGGGGCGTGCTTGCGGGCGTTGGTCAGGCCCTCCTGGGCGATGCGGTAGGCCGTGCGGCCGACGGAGGCGGGGACGGAGCCCGCGTCCGTGACCCGCTGCTCCAGGGTGACCCTCATGCCCGCCCGGCGGGACTCGGCGACGAGGGTGTCGAGCGCCGCGAGCGTCGGCTGCGGGCGGCCCGCGTCCTCGCTCTCGCCGGCCCGCAGCACCCCGATGATCTCCCGCAGGTCCTGGAGCGCCTCGTGGGCGCTCTCCCGGATCACGCCGGCCGCCCGCGCGATCTCGTCGCGTGGGGCGTCGGGCCGGAACTCCAGGGCGCCCGCGTGCACGCTGAGCAGGGTCAGCCGGTGCGCGAGCACGTCGTGCATCTCCCGTGCGATGGCCTCGCGGGCGAGCCGCTGCGCCTGTTCGGCCCGCAGCCGCGCCTCCGTCTCGGCCCGCCGGGCCCGGTCCCGCAGGCTGAGCATGAGCTGCCGCTTGGACCGGACGAACATGCCCCAGCCGACGACGGCGACCGTCAGCACCACGAACAGGACGACGACGGCGGCGTACGGCAGATCGGGGTCGGGGCGCCACCAGAAGTACAACGGCACGAGCACCAGTTGGGCGCCGGCCACCCAGGCCACGTACCGGAACGGCCGGTGCACGGCGAGGGTGAACAGGGCGATGACCGCGACCCCGCCGGAGGTCTCGGAGACGAAGCTGACCGGCCCCATGGCGGCGGCCAGGCCGAGCGGCCATCGCCGGCGCAGCCAGACCACCGCGCACGACAGCGCGCCGAGCAGCTGGTCGACGACGGCGACGGCGTGCGGGAGGCCGGTGTTGTCGCGCAGCGCCTCCGCGCCGAGCACTCCGATCAGGACGGCGAGCAGGAAGCAGGAGAAGTCGACGACCCAGTCACGGGCGGTGCGCCGGGGCCGGCGGCCGGAGCGGCTCGCGTCGGGGTCGAGCTCATGGATGAGGGCGGACGGGAAGAACCACCGGGGGCCGGTGTACACCGGGGCGGTCCTCACCGCCTTGTCATCAGTCACAGCCGACAAATCTAGGCAGTGGGCGCCCGGTGCGGCGCCCCGCGGACGGGATCGTCGACCGAAGTCGCACGACCGCAGACTTTCGGCGTCCCGGCCGGCCCCGGCCGTCCACCTCGGTCGGAAAGGGCTCGTCCCGCGGCCGATGCGGGTGGGGGGTCCGCGGGGCGAGAGTCGGTGACATGAGACGACTGCTGGAAGTGCTGGGGTTCGTGGCCGTGCTGCAGGGCGTGGCGGGTCTGGTGACGGAGTTCACCGGCTGGCACTGGGGCCTGGTGCGGCAGGCCGGGTTCCTCGACGGCCACGAGATCTACGCGAGCGTCGCCCTGCTGGTGCTGGGCGTCGCCCTGTTCGCCGTCGCGGAGGCCGGGAAGCGCGGCGAGTGACCCGGACGCGAGGCAGGTGACCCCGCCGGGCGGCCGGCCCGGCGGCCACCGCCGCCTCCGTCCCCGTCCCCGTCCCCGTCCCGTCGCGCCACGTCCCGCGGCGCGGGCGGCAGGAGGGGCCGATCAGGCCGAACGGGACGTGGTGGCCGGCGGTGCGGTGGTCCTCCCGGTGCTCCTCACCGGTGACGACACGGCGGACGCCACGGGTGGGGGACCGGGCGTGATCACCGTGGGCTCGTGGCAGCAGCCGGTCTGCCCGCCGGGCCGGACGCCCTCCCGGTTCTGGAGGACCGTGCCGTCCCGCTCGAACGGGAACGGGCCGCCCGGGCCGGGTGACGGTGCGCCAGGTCGACGTCCGATCGCCGCCAGCGTCGCGGCGCCCCGGCCGCTGGGATGGACGCATGACCACTCACACCATGGAGAAGACCCTGCTCGGCCGGACCGCGCTGGTGACCGGCGGCAGCCGCGGCATCGGCGCGGCGACGGCGCTGCGGCTCGCCCGGGAGGGCGCGGACGTCGCGGTGACGTACGTGAACGGGAAGGAGGCGGCGGACGACGTCGTGCGGGCCGTCGAGGCGCTGGGACGCCGCGCGGTGGCCCTCCGCGCGGACGCCGGCGACCCGGAGGAGGCCGCCTCGGCGGTGACCGCGGCCGCCCGGCAACTGGGCCGGCTGGACGTGCTGGTGAACAACGCGGGCGTCGGCCTGCTCGGCCCGCTGGAGTCCCTCTCCCCCGCCGACGTCGACCGGGTGCTCGCGGTGAACGTGCGCGGTGTCTTCCTCGCCTCGCGCGCGGCGGCCTCCGTCCTGCCGAGCGGGGGCCGGATCATCACCGTCGGCTCGGCTCTGACACAGCGGGTGGCCGGCCCCGGCGCCACGCTCTACGCCATGAGCAAGGCGGCGCTGGTGGGGCTGACCAAGGCGCTGGCGCGGGAGCTGGGCGAGCGTGGGATCACCGCGAACATCGTCCATCCGGGTCCCACCGACACGGAGATGAACCCGGCGGACGGCCCGTACGCGGCAGGCCAGGCGGCGGCGACCGCGCTGGGCCGGTTCGGCACGGCCGCGGAGGTGGCGGGGACGATCGTCCACCTGGCGGGCGCGGCGTACGTGACCGGCGCGGAGTTCACGGTGGACGGCGGGCACGCCGCCTGAGGCCTTCGCGGAGGGCGCTCGGTGTCTCCTCCCCGGGGGCCGGGCGCGCTCCCCGCGTCAGCCTTCGAGCTCCCGCCGCCGTGCCTCCAGGGCGGCCGCCCCCCGGTCCGCCAGGGAGCCGAGGAGGCGCAGGCGGGAGATGCCGCCGTCGGGGTGGACGTCCACGCGCGCGTGGGCGCCCGCCGCCGGTTCCGGGAGGACGAACCGGTGGTCGGTGTCGGGCTGGAGGCGGGTGCGGGGCAGGATCTCCCGCCAGCCGCCGTCCTCGCCGTCCCGCACGGACACCGCGGCCCGGCCGGCCGCGTCGCCCTTCCGTCAGGCGGTGTCGATCTCCACGGCGCGGGCCTGGGCCCGGACGAGGAGGCGGTACGTGATCCGTTCGTGGCCGTGGTCGCGGCGGCGCCGGGGCTCCCGGCCGTCGTCCGTTCTCCGGGAGCGGCCGGGCCGGATGGTGTGGGCGGCGGGCGGGTGGAAGCGGTCGGAGGCGTCCTCGACCCGGCCGCCGTTCCCCGGGGCGACGACGTCGAAGGTGCCGAGCGCCGTGAGCCGCGCCGGGTCCGGGACGACCTCGCCGTGGCCGCGCGACCGTCACGCCTGGGCGGTTCCACGAGACGGAGCCGTGCTTCCGTCACGCAGAACGCGGATCCGTACGAGCGGGCCGCCGACCGGCCGCCGGGTAGGCTTCTGACCTCCCGCCAGTCCCGAAAGGAACGCGCCGTGCCGACGTCCAGCGCCAGCACCACCGACTCCGCCCGGCCCGCCGCCAGTGGGGGCGTGCAGTCCCTCGAGCGCGCCTTCGACCTGCTGGAGCGGATGGCGGACGCGGGCGGCGAGGTCGGCCTGAGCGAGCTGTCCGTCGGCAGCGGCCTGCCGCTGCCGACGATCCACCGCCTGATGCGCACCCTCGTCGCCTGCGGCTACGTGCGCCAGCAGCCCAACCGGCGGTACGCGCTCGGCCCGCGCCTGATCCGCCTCGGCGAGTCGGCGTCCCGGCTGCTCGGCGCCTGGGCGCGGCCGTACCTGGCGCGGCTGGTGGAGGAGACCGGCGAGACGGCGAACATGGCCCTGCTGGACGGGGACGAGATCGTGTACGTGGCGCAGGTGCCGTCGAAGCACTCGATGCGGATGTTCACCGAGGTGGGGCGGCGGGTGCTGCCGCACTCCACGGGGGTGGGCAAGGCGCTGCTGGCCGGGTTCCCGCCGGAGGAGGTGCGGGCGCTGCTGGGCCGCACGGGCATGCCGGCGGCCACGGAGAAGACCATCACCACCCCGGAGGGCTTCCTCGCCGCCCTGGAGGAGGTGCGCCGGCAGGGGTACGCCGTCGACGACAACGAGCAGGAGATCGGCGTGCGCTGCCTGGCGGCGCCGGTGCCGGACGCCCCCACGGCGGCGGCCGTCTCCGTCTCCGGTCCGGCGGGCCGCCTCACGGAGGCGGCGACGGAGCGGATCGTCCCGGTGCTGCGGCAGGTCGCGGCGGAACTCTCCGAGGCCCTGACGACCCCGGGCGGACCGGCCGCCTGAGGCCGCTCCGCCCGCCCACGGCCATCACGTCCGGCTCCGGAGGCCGCCAGGCGCCTCGGACCGGGCGGAGGCGGCATCGTCAAGGCGAAGGATCCGCGTGTCCGAGCGGGCGGGCATCCGCCCCGGGACCGGACCGCGCCGGAAGGATCACCCGCGGGGCCGACGCCTCGTGCACCTGTGCGTCAGGGGCGGGACGACGGGCCGAAGAGGTCGACCGCCTCGCGGAGCTGACGCAGGCCGTCCCCCAGGGCGCTCACCGAGCCGATGGCTCCGGCGACGAGCAGGAGGGAGCGCCGCAGCATCGGTATGTCGGGACGGTCGGCGGCGGCCAGTCCGGCCAGCGTGGCGAGCGCCTCCTCCGCGATGCTCCGGTCCCGGAACTCGGCACGATGGGCGGCAAGTTGGCGGCGCAACCGGGCCACGGCGGAGCGCAGCTCCGTCACGCGCGGGTCCACCTGGCTGCCGGGCACACACCTCTGGTCCACGCCTCGCACCACAGTCCTCCCCCTGGCAGGTCGTCGCGCGCCTCCCCTGACCGGTCCAACGCGCCCCCGCGGACCGGTGCGCGCCAGTAAACGCCACCTCGGGGCCTTTGCGCCAGTCCGCTGCGTCATCGGTTTGTTCCACAGCGTGACACCGCGGCCCGAGGCGCCCTCCGGCACAGGGCGCCCGACGGGCGGCCGGACGCGGGGTATGCGGAACCCATGACGGACGAGGGCGGCCGGGTGGCCGGCCTGCTGCTGGCCGCGGGCGGCGGACGCAGGCCCGGCGGACGCCCCAAGGCCCTGCTCCCGCACCGAGGACGGCTCCTCGTGGAGCACGCGGCGGAGGCGCTCCGCGCGGGCGGCTGCGCGAGCGTGCACGTGGTGCTCGGGGCGCGCGCCGAGGAGGTGCGCGCCCGCGTCGCGCTGCCGGGCTGCGTGCTGGTGGACGATCCGGACCGGGAGCAGGGCATGGGCACCTCCCTGCGGGCGGGGCTGGACCCGCCGGCGGGCACGGACGCGCGGGCCGCGCTCGTCCTGCTGGTGGACCAGCCGGGGATCGGCCCCGAGGCGGTCGCCCGGGTGCGGCGCGCGTACCGGTCGCCGCACTCGCCGGCCTCGGCCGCGTACGACGGCGCACGCGGCCATCCGGTGCTGTCCGGCCGCCGCGCACTGGGCGGGGATCGCCGCGACCGCCACCGGCGACCGAGGGGCCCGCGCCTGTCTCAGGGAGCACGCGGCCGGCGTGGAACCGGTCGAGTGCGGTGACATCGCGCAGCCGTACGACATCGACACGGAGGCCGATCTGGCACGTCTTGAGTGAGCCGGAACCTCCCCGGCGCACAGGGCAGGCACCGCGCGCAGGCGCACGACCTGCCGCTGAAGGCCGTCCTCGACGAGGACGGCGCCGGCTTCCTCACCCTGCCGGCGCACGAGCGGCTCAAGGGCTGAAGCGGCCGGCACGTCCCGGCGGCCCGCGAGCCGTCCGGGACGCCGGCCACCGGCGCGTCCCCGGCTCAGACCGCTAGGGCTGTCGCCCCAGGTGCACCGACCAGTCCTGTTCCGCCGCCGGTTTGCCGTGCAGGTCGGGGACGCGCTTCAGCCAGTCGGGGCGCCCCCGCTGCGTCAGCGCCGCCCGCCGGGCGTTCTCCTCGTCGAGTTCCCGCGCCGAGGGGAAGTCGGTGGGCAGCCAGGACGCCGAGGACCGCGCGCGGGCGTGCAGATACGCCACGTACGCCTCCCGGACCTCGTCCGGCGTGCTGAACCGGGAGTCGTCCGCGAGCCACGCGTCCGGGACCTCGGCCGCGACCGACCGCAGCAGGTCCTCGGTCACCTTCGGCGCCAGCTCGTCGTCCGCCGCGCGGACGTCGGGCCCGTACCGGCCGAGGGCGTGGTGCCGGAAGTCGTACGCCTTGGCCGGGTCGGACCCCTCCCAGCGGTGGTGGAAGACGAGGGCGGCGCCGTGGTCGATGAGCCACAGCCTCGGCGGTGCGACTCCGAGCGTCGGCCACACCACCAGGTTGGAGCTGTGGACGGTCCGGTCCACGTTCACCGTCAGCGCGTCGAGCCAGACGATCCGCCCGGCCTCCAGCGCGTCCACCGGGAAGACCTCCGCGACCTCGGGGGTGAAGTCCCGCGCTCCCGGCAGATAGTCCATGCCGAGGTTGATCCCGGCGCTGGAGGCGTGCAGCTCGCGCACCTCCTGGTGGGGTTCGGCGTCGGCGACCGCCGGATCGAAGTGCGCCAGCACCAGCTCGGGGAAGCGCAGCCCGAGCGCCCGCGCCAGCTCCCCGACGATCACCTCGGCGACCAGCGCCTTGCGGCCCTGCGCCGACCCGGTGAACTTGACCACGTACGTCCCGAGGTCGTCGGCCTCGAAGACCCCGGGGACGGACCCTCCGGAGCGCAGGGGCGTGACATAGCGCGTGGTGGTCACATGTCTCAGCCCGTCGATCACGGTGCGCCCCTTACCTGCCGGCCTCCGGCACGAAATGAGCATAGTAACCGAGCGTGACAGCGGCTCCCGCGGCCCCGCCCGCGCCCCGGACCGACGGCGCGGGCGGGGCCGCGGGCCGGTGAAGGGGCGCGACAGGTGAGAGGACGGCGTGTGGACCGGCCGGTCCACGACACGCTGACGGGCGGCCGGCTCGACGCCGCCGCCGACCAGCACGGCGAGGGCGCCCTCACCGCCCGTCAGGCGGGTGGTCCGGGCTCCTTCCGGCGCTCCCCCGCCCGGGGACGGAGGGTGTCCGCCGGCGCCATGCCGGGGACGTGGTCCTCGCAGCCGGGGTCGCGGCGGGTCCCGCCCGCCGGCGGGGGACGTGGACGCCCATGGTCTTGTGCCGTCCGACGACGGTCCCCACCGGTTCTCCGCACGAGCCGCACCGCGGCTCGGTGGGCCGCCTCCCGTCGCGCTCGCGGTGGCGGCCCGTCCGTCCGCTTGACGCCCGCTTCACATGGGTTCGTCAGATCGTCGCCCGGACCCTCCCGGCTCCCCCGGCTCCCCGGGCTTCCCGTCGCCGGCCTTCTCCACCGGGGGCCGCGCCATGCTGACCCCGATCGACACGGCCAGGACGACGACGATGACGGCGAGGCTGACCAGGGACGGGATCTCGGGGACGGCGGTGCTGACGGTCTTGTGGGCCGCCTGGAGGACGAGCTTGACGCCGATGAAGCCGAGGATCACCGCGAGGCCGACGCTGAGATAGTGGAAGCGGTCGAGCAGCCCGGCCAGCATGAAGTACAGGGCGCGCAGGCCGAGGATGGCGAAGGCGTTGCTGGAGTAGACGATGAAGATGTCGTCGCTGACGGCGAGGACGGCGGGCACGCTGTCGACGGCGAAGACGAGGTCGGCGGCCTCGATGGCGACGACGACCGCGAGCAGCGGGGTCGCCACCCGCCGGCCCGCCTCCTTGACGAAGAAGTGCGGGCCCTCGTACTCGTCCCGTACGGGGATGACCTTGCGCAGCAGCCGGACCGCGAGGCTCTTCCCCGGGTCGAAGCTCTCCTCCTCGCCTTTGAGGATCTTGTAGGTGCTCCAGAAGAGGATCGCGGCGAAGACGAACAGCACGGCGGTGAAGCGGCTGACCACGGCCACGCCGGCCGCGAGGAACAGGCCGCGGAAGACCAGGGCGCCGAGGACGCCGAGGAACAGCACGCGGTGCTGGTAGGCGCGGGGCACCTTGAAGTAGCCGAAGATCAGCGCGAAGACGAAGAGGTTGTCGACGGACAGGCTCTTCTCCAGCAGCCACGCGGTGGTGTACTCCACGCCCGCGTCGGTGCCGACGACGAGGAAGACGACGCCTCCGAAGAGGATGGCCAGGCCGATCCACCCGGCGCTCCAGGCGGTCGCCTCGCGGAATCCGATGACATGGGCCGCGCGGTGCGCGACGAGGTCGATCGCGAGGGACACCACCACGGTGACGCCGAACGCGATCCAGAGCCAGAACGGCACGTCATGCACGGGCCCGCCTCCTCGGGGCACGGTCGGGCGGCGGTCGCCCTCGTCCCGAGTCTGGGGCATGCGGGCGGCCGTCGCCTCTTGTCGTCCCCTGTTCGGGACGCGCTCACCGGCCGGACAGCGGGTTGGGCAGCGGGCGGTAGCGGGCGGCGGCGCCGTCGGCCGCCGTCCAGCGAAGGAGGAGGTTGGTCTTGGCGGGCAGGGCGGGGGCGGTCAGCAGGGCGGGGATCTCGGGGAGGTCGTGCCGGGCCAGTTCGCGGCGGACCGCGGGCCAGGGGTCGAGGCCGGGGTGGTGCTCGGCGAGGGCGGCGGCGATCTCCATGAGGTGGTTGACGACCAGGCAGTACACCAGGCGCTCCCACCCGGCCTCCCGGGTCACCGTCGGCACGTCGTGCGGGCGGTGCGGGGACGGGAGCAGCTTCACCCCCTCGGCGTCGCGGTAGAGGGCCTGCACCGGCATGCCGTCCCCGTCGACGGCGATCAGCGTGTTCTGCAGGTGCGCCTCCAGGACCACGCCGTGCCGGTGGAAGGCGGCGAGGGCGGGGGGGACGACCCGGGACAGGTAGGCCTCCCACCAGGCGTCCGGGCGGGCGGTGGCGGCGAGCGGATCGCCGTCGAAGCCCTCCACCAGGGCGGCGGCCAGGCAGGGGGTGGCGCCCGGCGCCAGATGGCCGCGGAACCCGTCGCGGACCACGACGGCCAGTTGCTCGACGGCGAAGTCCGCGGTGCGGTGCCCCCGGTCGCTCAGCCAGGCCCCGCCCGCCGGACCGCCGTCGAAGGCGTCCCGGACGGCCGTGTCGGTGGCGCGCAGGCGTGCCAGGTCGTGGCGCCACAGCCGGCGGATGTCGTTGGTGATGCGCACGTCGAGGCTGAACTTGAGGAAGAGGTCGTCGCCGGGCGCGTAGACGGTGCGGACGGCGGCCGTCGGCCACACCGGCCAGGGCGTCTCCCCGAGCCGGACCAGGCGGCCGTCGGCGAACGCGGGGGCGAGGTCGCCGGCGGCGAGGCCGAGCTGCCAGGGGTGGGCCGGCAGCAGCCGGTAGCCGGGCGGGGCGGCGCCCAGGCGGTCCAGGGCCGCGGTGTCGCCCTCGTCCACCACGGTGTCCTCGCGCACGCCCAGCAGGGTCAGCGGGAAGCGGGCGTACGCCTCGGGCGCGTACGGCAGCCAGGCGGCCGCGGGGCCGCCGCGGGCCTTCGGGGCGGGGTGATGGGTGTGGCCGGTGACCAGGGACTGCTCCGAGCGCAGGTACGGGTCGTCGGGCGGGTCGGCCCGGTCGCGGGCGGCGAGCAGCGCGGCGACCGCGTCGCGGCTGTCGAGCATCTCGGCGGGCAGGTCGTGGGAGGAACGGCCGGTGTGCCGGCGCAGTTCCTCGGCGACGAGTTCGACCAGTTCGGCGTGGGTCAGCCGGTGCCAGGCCCCGGCCGTGTGCACCTCGGGCGCGGTCGGGCGGCGGGCGCCGCGCACGCGCAGCAGCCGGCGCGTGCGGGGCAGGCGGTAGGTCCGGGGGCCGTCCGGGCGGGCGGGCCCGGGCAGGGGTTCGGCCACTTCGCGCAGGAGGCAGTTCAGCAGCGGGACGGCCGCGTGGGCGTCGGCGCGCCCTGCCAGGCCGGCGCGGCTCGCCGCGTCGTCGTCTGCGTGCGGGGGCATGAGGTCCACGCGTTCTGGTTCCCTACGGTCTGTCCGGCGGAGACGATCAGTATGTCTGGCACCGTCCCTCCGGACGTCCCGCCTTTCCGCCGATGCGAGGAGCGTGTCCGTGCAGCGTCCCCCCACCGCCGAGGCCGGGATCGCCGAGGAGCTGGCCGTCGTACGGCCCGCTCTGCTGCCGGCGTACACGGGGGCGCTGCCCGGTGCCCGCGCGGCGGTGCTGACCCGGCTGTGGCGCGGGCTGACGCACGACCCGCTGCCGTGGGTGACGGGCCGGGCGGAGAGCCGGTCCGGGGTGGTCCTGCGGCTGGCGGACGGGCGGCGCCTGGAGGGGCCGCCCGCGGACCCCTACGCGACGGACGCCCACGTGACCGCCGTACGGCTGGACGGGAGGGCGTACGACGAACCGGCGCGGCTGATGACGGATCTCGCGGTGCCGCACTCGGCCTCGTTCGCCGCCGAACTCGCGCACGGGACGGCGTCGTTGGCCCTGTCACGGGCGGGACAGCAGGACGTCGGGGGTCCGGCGCCGGTGCGGGACTGGGAGTGGGAGCAGCGGGTGGTCGACGGGCACCCCTTCCACCCCGCCTGCCGTTCCCGGCCCGGCTTCTCGGTGGCCGAACAGCTCGCGTACGGGCCCGAGCACCGGCCGGTGGTGGAGCTGGGGCTGCTGCCGGTGCCGGCCGGGGAGTGCCTGGTGTCGGGGGTGTGGCCGGGGTGGCTGCGGGAGGGGGGCCGGGTGCTGGTGCCGGCGCACCCGTGGCAGGCGGCGCACGTGCTGAAGCGGGCGGGTGAGGGGGCGCTGGCGGCGCATCCGCTGATGGCGCTGCGCACCCTCGCGCTGCCGGACGGGCCGCACGTCAAGACGGCGCTGAGCGCCCGGCTGACGTCCTCGGTGCGGGACATCTCGCTCGGGTCGGTCGCCGCCTCGGCGGTGCTGTCGGACTTCGGGCAGGTCGTGGCGGCGCGTACGGGCGGGCTGCTGCACATCACCCGCACGCTGGGCGCGGTGGCGGCCGGTTCGCCCGATCTGGCGGCGCTGCTGCGCGAGTCGCCGGAGGAGTACGCGGGGCCCGGGGAGCGGGTGGTGCCGGTGGCGGCGCTGGCCACCACGGAGCTGCCCCGCTCCCCCGCCCGCCTGGCGCGGCTGGCGCGGCTGGCGCTCACGGCCGGGCTGCGGCTGCTGGAGCTGGGGGTGGCGCTGGAGGCGCACGGGCAGAACCTGCTCGTGGTGCTGTCGCCGGACGGGGAGCCGGTGCGGCTGGTCTACCGGGACCTGGCCGATCTGCGGATCTCTCCGGCGCGGCTGGCCCGGCACGGCGTCCCGGTGCCGGACGTGCCGGACCGCATGATCACGGACGACGCGAGCGCCCTGCGCCGCAAGCTGTTCGGCTCGCTGGTGGCGGGCGCGCTGGCCGGGACGGCGGGGTCCGGCGAGGCGCTGCGGGCGGCGCTGGAGGACGTCGTACGGGATCTGCCGCGCACCGGCGACCTGGCGGCGCTGCTCGGTGAACCGCTGCCGGCGAAGGCGCTGACGCTGATGCGGCTCTCGCCGGGCACGGCGGGCGACCAATGGGCGGAACTGCCCAATCCCCTGCGATCCGGGTCCGGTTGACAGCCCGTTTTGGAGGGCGACGCTCCCGGTCAATAGGATCCGCCGATGATCAGAAGAACACGGCCGGTCGCAGGCGCGATAGCCCTGCTCGCCGCCCTGACGGCCGGGATCGCCTTCCCGCCCGGGGCCGCCGCCGGTGAACCCACGGGCGAGGACGCGCCCAAGGTCGACCTCGTCCTCGACGTGAGCGGCTCGATGCGCGCCAAGGACATCGACGGCCAGTCCCGGATGGCGGCGGCGAAGCAGGCGTTCAACGAGGTGCTGGACGCGACGCCGGAGGAGGTGCGGCTCGGCATCCGCACCCTCGGCGCGGACTACGCCGGCGACGACCGCAAGGAGGGCTGCAAGGACACCGCACAGCTCTACCCGGTCGGCCCGCTGGACCGCACCGAGGCGAAGACGGCGGTGGCGACCCTCGTCCCGACCGGCTGGACCCCGATCGGCCCGGCGCTGCTGAAGGCGGCCGACGACCTCGACGGCGGCGACGGCTCGAAGCGGATCGTGCTGATCAGCGACGGTGAGGACACCTGCGCCCCGCTCGACCCGTGCGAGGTGGCCCGCGAGATCGCCGCCAAGGGCATCGGCCTGACCATCGACACGCTGGGCCTGGTGCCGGACGCCAAGCTGAGCCGGCAGCTCAGCTGCATCGCCGAGGCGACCGGCGGCACCTACACCTCCATCGAGCACCAGGACGAACTGACCGACCGTGTCAACGAGTTGGTCGACCGGGCGGCCGAGCCGGTGGTGACCCCGGTCGCCACCGAGGGGGCCGGCTCGTGCGCGAGGGCGCCCGAGCTGACGTCCGGTCTCTACACCGACCGCGAGGAGTTCGGCCAGCAGCGCTGGTACCGCGTGGAGCTGCTCGCCGGGCAGGAGCTGCGCGCCTCGGTGAGCGTCGCCGCGGACCGCGCCGTGCGCCCCGACCACGGGATCCTGATGCGCGCGGTCACCGCGCACGGCCGGGAGATCGTGCGCGGCGAGGCCACGGGCCACGGCCGTACGGACGTGGTGTCCACGGGTCTGCGCTACCCCAAGCCGGAGCGGGACGACGACGACAGCGGCAAGCCGGCGACGGAGACGGTGTGCCTCGGGGTGACCACCTCCTTCTCGGCGGACGCCGGGGTGAAGACCACGCCCGGTCTGCCGCTGGAGCTGACGGTCGACGTGGTGGACGGCCCGGACGACGCGAACGACGTCGCCTCCTTCGGCCTCGGCCGGGGCTGGTGGCTGCTCGGCGCGCTGGTCGTGACCGGCTTCCTCACCGGTCTCGTCTGGGGCTGGCTGTCCCGCTGGCGGGTCGCTGTCTGGAGGACCAGCTGATGCGCGCCGTACGAGTACTGAGTGCCGCCCTGCTGACGCTGGGCCTGGCCGCCGCGCCCGCCGCGGCCGACTCCCCGCCGTCCCCGGAAGCCTCCGGCGACGGCGGCGGGCCGACCCGCGCGGGGACGTCGTTCCGCACCGCGACGGAGGTCGAGCAGGGGCAGACCGCCACGGCGCGGGCCTCCACGGGTGACTACCTGTACTGGTCGTTCCCCGCGGACGCCGGGCAGCGGCCCACCGTCCGGGCGACGGTGAAGCTGCCGGAGAGCCACGCCGCCGAGACGTGGCAGGTCGACGTGTACGACGGGGTGCGCCGCCGCCAGGCCTGCCAGTACGGCGCGCAGACCCGCACCGCCGGGGCGGGCACGACGAGCGTGGAGCTGGCCTGCGTGCTGCGCACGGTCCGCGCCTGGTCGGAGCCGTGGGCCGACGACCCGCTGCCCGGCACGTACTACGTGCGCCTGACGGCCCTGAAGCTGTCGGCGGACGACCTGGGCCAGCCGGTCGACGCCGAACTGCGCGTCGAGTCCAAGGACATGGGCGGCGCGGCGGCGGTCGACGGCTCGCTGTCCGAGCCGCTGGTGCCGGGCATCGCCTCCCGGCCGGAGGAGGAGTCGGACGACTCGTCGTCCGCCGTCCTGGCCGGTCTGGAACCGGAGGACGGCTGGACGTCCGGCTGGTGGTCCGACCGCTGGATCTGGACGGCGGCGGGCGGCGCGCTGGCCGCCCTGGCGGGCGTCCTCGGTTACCGCGTGACGCGGGGTCCGGGGCGGCCGCGGCACGTCCCGCCGGGGGCGTAGCCATTTAGTCGGCGTCTGGTGGGAAGGCCCGCTTCGTGCGGGCCTTCCGTCCGTCCAGCGCCTGCCTTCGGGTACGGGCCGGTGTTGGTGTTCCCTCCGGGGTGAACGACCGGCTGAAGGTGAAGCGTCGGGACGCGGAGCCGTGGTGGGGGAGGCGCTCCGGCTCGTCCGCGCCCCCTGCCGGGTGGGTGCCACGCCCTCGGGGACCCGCCGGACCGCGTGAGTCGGGCGCCGTGACCTCTCGTACCGGTCGCGGCGACTGGGCAGCGCCTCGCGGTGGTGGCCGGTGCGGACGGCGTCGCGGACGGACCGCAGGGCGGTCCGGCGGGAGAGGGCCGCCGCCGGGGCGGTGGTGTCCGGGGTGCGGCTGAGGTGACCACCGGGGCGGGGCACGCGTGCCCTGCGCGATGGCCTCGCCGCGGCCGGACAGGGTCACCTGCCTGGCGTGCCGGAAGCACGCGCGGCACGAGCGTCTTCGCCTCGCGGAGCGGGCCGAGCGTCCGGCCGGTGCGCCGGGGGCCGCGGGCAGCCCGGGGCAGGCGAGGCGGGCCGCGGCTCGGCATCGCGAGTTCACGGCGAGGTTCGCGGAGGCGTGGCGCCCCTCACGCCTCCCTGAGCTGCTTGGCGAGGGGGCTGTCGCCGGTCACCTCGACGCGGCCCGCGCGGATCGCCTCGGCGAGCGGGACCTCGCCTCGGCTGAGGGCGACGCAGGTCGCCGTGTCGAGGGTGAGGACCGCGGCCGGGTCGCGGGGGGCCGGGCCGTCCCCGTAGACGGGGCCCTCCACCGCGCCCGCGTGGACGTGGAAGCGGCCTTCGTCCAGGCGTACTTCGACGAGTCCCTCGCCCTCCAGCGCCCGCAGCAGCGGCAGCGCGAACCAGTGGGCGCGCACCGCGTCCGTCGGCCGGCGTTCGCCCAGCTCCGCCTGGCCCCAGGCGCCGAGCGCCTGAAGGACGGGCAGCAACTCGCGTCCGCGAGGGGTGAGTTCGTAGACGTAGGCCGCGCCGGGCGGGGGGAGGCGGCGGCGGGTGGCGAGGCCGTCGCGCTCCATGTCCTTCAGCCGTGAGGCCAGTACGTCCGTGCTGACGCCCGGCAGGTCCGCGTGCAGGTCGGTGTAGCGGCGCGGGCCGGCCAGCAGTTCCCGGACGATCAGCAGGGTCCAGCGGTCGCCGACGACGTCGAGCGCGCGGGCGGCGGAGCAGTACTGGTCGTAGCTTCGGCGAGGTGGCATGCCCCGCAGTCTAGACATGTCGTTGGACTTTCCAAGCGGCCACTTGGTAAAACCAAGTAACACCAGAAACCGGAGGGACGCATGGAGTTCCGGCAGTCGAGCAAGCTCAGCGAGGTCTGTTACGAGATCCGCGGCCCGGTGATCGAGCACGCCGACGCGCTGGAGGAGGCGGGGCACAGCGTGCTGCGCCTCAACACCGGCAATCCGGCCCTGTTCGGCTTCGAGGCGCCGGAGGAGATCCTCCAGGACATGATCCGGATGCTTCCCCGGGCGCACGGGTACACCGACTCGCGCGGCATCCTCTCCGCCCGCCGCGCGGTGGCCCAGCGCTACCAGACGCTCGGCCTGGAGGTCGACGTCGACGACGTCTTCCTCGGCAACGGCGTCTCCGAGCTGGTGTCCATGGCGGTGCAGGCCCTGCTGGAGGACGGCGACGAGATCCTCATCCCCGCACCGGACTTCCCGCTGTGGACGGCGGTGACCACCCTGGCCGGCGGCACGGCGGTGCACTACCTCTGCGACGAACAGGCCGACTGGTACCCGGACCTGGACGACATGGCCGCGAAGATCACCGACCGCACCAAGGCCGTCGTCGTCATCAACCCCAACAACCCGACGGGCGCGGTGTATCCGAAGGAGGTCGTCGAGGGCATCCTGGACCTGGCCCGCCGGCACGGCCTGATGGTCCTCGCCGACGAGATCTACGACCAGATCCTGTACGACGACGCCGTGCACCACTCGGCCGCCGCGCTCGCCCCCGACCTGGTCGTGCTGACGTTCTGCGGACTGTCCAAGACGTACCGCGTGGCGGGGTTCCGCTCCGGCTGGCTGGTGGTCACCGGTCCCAGGCAGCACGCGAAGGACTACCTCGAGGGCCTGACCATGCTGGCGTCGATGCGGCTGTGCGCCAACGCGCCCGCGCAGTACGCCATCCAGGCCGCGCTGGGCGGCCGGCAGTCCATCCGGGACCTCACCGCGCCGGGCGGCAGGCTGCGCGAACAGCGGGACGTGGCCTGGGAGAAGCTGAACGAGATCCCGGGCGTGAGCTGTGTGAAGCCGAAGGGCGCGCTGTACGCGTTCCCGCGGCTGGACCCGAAGGTGCACAGGATCCACGACGACGAGAAGTTCGTCCTGGACCTGCTGCTCCGCGAGAAGATCCAGGTCGTCCAGGGCACCGGCTTCAACTGGCCCTCCCCCGACCACTTCCGCATCCTCACCCTCCCCCACGCGGAGGACCTGGAGGCGGCGATCGGCCGCATCGGCCGCTTCCTGAGCGGGTACCGGCAGTAGGCCACGGGGCTGCCCGGCCCGGAAAAACCCTGTTCGTGTCCGGTGTCGGGCGGGTCGGCATCCCACGGGCCGGCAGAACGGGGGGGCATGGGCGACGGCACGGAACTGGTGGCGGCGGTCGGACGGGGCGACGAACAGGACGTACGTCGGTTCCTGGAGGCAGGCGCGGATCCGGACACGCTCACGGAAGACGGACTGCCGGTGCTGTGCCGTGCGATCGCCGCCCACGACGCCGGCGTGGCCGACCACCGCGTCCGCGCGGTCTGGCGCTGGGAGTGGGAACGGGAGCGTCCGTGACGTCACTGCCGCGCGACTCCGGCACACGGCGCCGGGCACGCACCAGGGGCCCACCCACCCGGGCCGCCGCCGGGGGCCGTGCACCGGCCCACAGCTGCGAGCCGGTCGGATCAGGGCGCCGGCGTGTAGAAGCGCATCGGGGAGTTCGGACGGAAGCCGATGCGGGGGTACACGGGCGCGCCGGCGGCGGTCGCGTGCAGGGTGGCGCGGGTCGCTCCGGTGGCGCGGGCGCCCTCGTACAGGGCCTTGCGCGTCACCGCCTCCCCGTAGCCCCGGCGCTGCCACTGCGGATCGGTGGCGACGAGCAGGACGAAGAGGCGGCCCTGCGCCTCCACCGTGGCGGCGCAGGCCACGGGCGTGCCGTCCCGTACGCCGAGGTAGGCGTGCACTCCGTCCTTCCACAGCGTGGAGCGGGCGAGGCCGTCACGGCCGTCCTCGAGCGGGAACCCGTAGGCACGTGAGTTGATGTCCGCGTAGGCCTGAAGGTGCTCCTCGGTGGTCACGCGCACGAACGTCAGATCGGGGTGGTCCGGTGCGGGGAGGGGCAGCAGGTCTCCCGCCATGCCCGTGCCGGGGAAGGCGTACGCGAGACCGGCCCGCTCGGCCGCCGTCCCCAGCGCCGCGCGCGCCTCGTCGTCGAGGAGGTCCTCGAAGACCCAGAGGAAACCCGGACGGCTCTTCGCACGCATGATCTCCGCCGCCTCCTTCAGGCGCCGCTCCATGAGATCGGCGCCCGTGCCGACGCCGGTCAGGGTGACGCAGTTCCAGAAGGCGAACCGGCAGTCGGCCCAGCGGACGGCGATCCCGGGGAGGTCACGGACGTCCGCCTCCGGGTCGCGGTCGAGCACCATGGTCCGCCAGACGGCGGCGAGCTGTTCCATCGATTCGACCGAGTCCGCGAGATCGTGCACAGGTGTTCTCCTCCGGTCGCCGGGTGTGCTGGAGTCCTCCCAGCGGTACCAGTTGTACACGCCGCGCCTCACGTATCGACGCGCGCGGGAGGGACAGCGGGTCGTCGCTCCTGGCTCCCTCCCGCCCCCTTCCCGAGCTCGGGGCGTCTCACGTGCGCGCGGAAACTCCCGTGCGCCGGTTCGCGCGCCTCTGCGATCATCCTCGAATGGCGCACGGTCTCGCATCACTGGTCATCCGGCACACCCACCGCATTCCCTCCCCCGAGGGCTCCGCCGGGGAAGGCGCCACCGCCGCACGGCAGTTCGACGCGGCGCTGATGTCCGTGGGCTTCAAGCTCTCGGCGGAGCTGCTGGAGCGGCTGTCCGGACTGTCCGAGGCCGCGGTCCTGCGCACCGCCCGGCGGACACTGCCCGTGGTGAGCGAAATGGTGGGCGACCACGTCCGGCACAACGCGTACTTCATCGACTTCCCGGCGAACGTCCCGGACACCGAAGAGTTCTGGATGCGGTGCGTGACGAAGGCGCTCGAAGACGACATGTCGCGCGAGAACGTGCTGAAACAGCTGGCGCACGGGGTGCTGAACCTGCTCAGTCTCCCCGCGTACGGCCGCTACCAGCACACGTACGAGCAGTTGCTCGCGGCGCAGGACGAGCTGATCGCCTCGGCGGGCGACCGGGTGACCGTCCTGCACCTCGGACGGGACCTGGACGACGAACTCACCGATCTGTACCTGGCTCTGGCGGGCAGCACGACGCCGCTGGGCGAGGAACACCTGCGCGACCTCAAGACCCTCGCCCAGCGGTGCGCGCTCGGACCGCAGCCGGAGTCGATCCCGGTCAGGGAGAACCGGGCCGTCGTCAACGAGGCACGTCTCCTGGCCGGCGCGGACCTCCTGCTCGACACCGTCACCGATGTGCTGCGGCTGGCCTGCGCCCTGTCGGGCGGCGACGTGACGCTGCGGGAGCCGACCCGGTTCCGGTCCCTCCCGCGGCCGGTCCGCCGTGCCCTGCTCGCGGGCCTCGACGCCGTGGTCGCGGCGGACCCCGCCAAACTGGCCGACGTGCACGCGCACCGCGAGCCCTTCAAGCGGCTCGGTGAGCGGCTCCACCCGCACGAGTACCCGCACCGGCCGCACGCGGCCGAGGTGTTCGCCGTGGCCCGCGGGGAGAAGGAGGCGCGGTCCTTCGACAGCCGCGTCGAGGAACTGCTCGACGCGTACGACGTACCCGGTGCGGTGCGGCTGCTCCGGTCCGCGCCCGGCAAACTGTTCAGGGCCCTGGACCTCCTGCTGCGCATCGCCTCCGGACAGGAGGAGAGGGACGCGGTGGTGGCCGCCGCGGTGCGGGTCGCGCCCCAGGTCTCCGGCCGGGTCGTGCTGTCGGTCCGCGAGCACTTCCAGAACCGGGAACGGGAGACCGGCGAACCCCGGATCTTCGTCAGCCGGCGGGGCCATGGATGGGCCGCTCCCGACGCCCGACGGCCGGTGCCCGCGGCCGACCGCGACCGCCTCGTCGCCGCCCTCGACGCCGAGATGCGCCGCCGGCTCCCGGCACCGGGCCGGCTGCTGCTCGACCCCGACGTCCTCGACGTGGCGCTCCCGCTCAGCGGCAGGGCGGCGGCGGCAGGACTCGGCGTACTGCCGCGGGGCTCGGTCTCGGCGGTCGACGGGGAGCGGCTGCGTTTCTTCGTGTACTGGAAGGAGACCGGGAAACGGACCGACTACGATCTCTCGGCGCTGCTCCTCCACCCCGACTACAGCACCGGCTCCTGGCTGTCCTACACCTCGCTCAAGACCGTCGGGGGCGTCCACTCGGGAGACATCACCGAGGCGCCCGAGGGGGCCTCGGAGTTCATCGAACTGTCCCTGGACCAGGTGCGCGGCACCTTCATCGTCCCGCAGGTCAACATCTACGCCGGCGAGGGCTTCGACGAGGTCGAGGAGTCGTTCTTCGGTTTCATGCTGCGCGACGGCGAGCGGAAGGGCCGGCCGTTCGAGCCGCGCACGGTGCGGACGAAGTCGGATCTGCGCGGCGCGGGCCGGGTGGCCCTGCCGATGGTGTTCCGGCGGGAGGACGACGGACGGTGGCGCGCCAAGTGGCTCCACCTGTACCTGAGGGGCATCTCCTCGGCCAACCGGGTCGAGGAGAACCAGGTGTCGGTGTCCAAGGTGGTGCGCGCCGTCGTGGAACGCGAGTACCTGACCGTGCGGTACCTGACCGGCCTGATGTCCGACCATGCCACGGCCGTGGAGCTGTGGGACGGCGGACCGGTCCCGGACGAGCCCGTGATGTACATCGGCCTCGAACGCCCCGAGGGGCTGCACCCGGACTCCCGGGTCGTCACCCTCGAAAACCTGCGCGACCTGATCCCGGACTGAGTGCTAGCGTTGTCCACGGCAAGGCCATGAAAGGGCTTCCTTCTCAACTCCATTCTGAAAAAAGTTCTTTCGCTCTCCTTGCCCTCGGCGTCGCTCCGGGCGGCGCCCGCGCTCACCGCGCGGGCGCCGCCCGGAGCTTCTTCACGGTGAGGGGCTAGGCCTGTCGGGCCGCCTCCGGGTGGAAGTTGACGCGTTCGCTGACGACGGGGAAGCCGGCCCTGGTGAAGGCGGCGGCCATGGGGGCGTTGCCCCGGTCCGTGGCCGCGCTGACGTGCTCCGCGCCCCGCTCGACGAGGAAGCGGGTGCATTCCACGAGCAGGTCGTAGGCATAGCCGTGCCCCCGCTGCTCCGGGACGACTCCGACGAAGCCGATGGCCGGTCCGGAGGGGTTGTGGACCGGGATGTGGATGCCGGCCAGGTCGCCCTCCGGCGTGTGCGCGGTCTGCCACCACTCGCGTGGGGAGGGGCACCAGTGGAAGAAGTCGAGTTCCTCCTGGGCGGCCTGGTCGAGGCCGCCCTCCTCCACGGCCTTGAGCGCGTGGGCGTCCAGGGTCACGGAGTGGATGCGGCGCAGGGCGTCGAAGAAGACGGTGTCGTCGGGTTCGGCGCTGAAGCGCAGGCGTCCGGGCCGGTCGGGCAGACCTCGCTCCGGGGTCCAGCGGTACAGGAAGCGTTCCACCAGGAGTTCGTACCCGGCGGCGCGTGCGGCGGCGAAGCGTGCCTCGGCGGGTGGGCGCAGGCCGGGCTCGTCCCGCCAGCCGCCGGGCAGGTTGATCTCGAGTTCGACCTGCCAGGGGGCGGAGCGCAGGAGTGCGGCCCCCGCCTCCTCCTCGCCCCCGGCCACGTCGAACCAGTTGATGGTGACGGGCTCCGGGTCGTCGGGCCCGCCCCACCACGCGCCGCGCGCCACGACCTCGCCGTCGCGCAGGGCGACGCGCTTCCAGTCGGGGCGGAACCGGGTGCGCCGGTGGGCCTCACGGGCGCCCAGCGGGTCGGGGAGAACGTCGAAGAGGTGGGCGTCGCTCGCGGAGAGCGTGCGGATGACCGGATCGGTCATGGATTCCTCCGGGATGCAGCTGCTGCTCGAAGCGCTCCCGGTCAGAACTCGTCAAGCACGCCGGGACAGCGGGGAAGGGAGCGCTGGAAAGGTGTGAACCGCACGGCACTCGCCTCCTTCCGTCCGTCTCAGGGCGTGGAGGCACACGGTACGCGGGCGCCCTCATCACGTCCACACGTTGCGCCGGGTCCCGCCCCGTCCCGCGTCCGGTGCAGAGCCGTCAGGGCCGCCGCCGGGGGGATCCGGGCTCGGCCGTGAAGGTGACCAGGGACCGGTGCGGTTCCGTCGGGACGTCGAACGTCTGCTGGGTGACGGTCAGTTCGCCGACGGCCGGGTGGGCGAGGGCGTGGACGTCGCGGCCGCAGGGGGCGACGGTGCGGGCGTCCCAGAGCGCGACGAACTCCGGGCTCCGGGAAGCCAGTTCGGCGATCAGGGCGGCGAGGTACGGGTCCCCCGGGTTGCGGGCCGTGAGGATGCGCAGGTTGCCGACCACCGCGCCCTCGTGTTCCCCGTCCACCTGCCGGGCCAGGGCGCCTTCGAGATCCGCCGCGAGGGCAGCGGCTTCGGGCTCTCCCGCCGGGCGCCGTTCTCCCGTACCTGAGCGTCGCCGGGAGACACTCGTGCGGTGGATCAGGTACGAGGAGTCGTGGAGCTCGTCGCCCGTGTGCTGGGCCGGGAGGTCATCGGTGTCTACCTCCACGGCTCCTCCGTGCTCGGCGGGCTCAAGCCGGCCAGTGACGTGGACGTGCTGGCCGTCTCCCGGCGCCGGCTGGACGAGGAGGAACGGCGGCTCCTGCTCAGCGGGCTGCTCCGGATCTCCGGCATGCGGGACGGCGTCCGCCCGGTCGAGCTCACTGTCGTCGTCCAGTCCGAGGTACGCCCGTGGCGGTACCCGCCGACCTGCGACTTCCTCTACGGCGAGTGGCTGTGGGCGGAGTACGGGGCCGGGAAGGTGCCTCGCCCGGAGCCGATGCCCGACCTGGCCCTGCTGATCACCGCGACGCTGGCCGGCGACCACCCCCTCACCGGCCGGCCCCCGGCACAGGTCCTCGATCCGGTCCCGCACGCCGACCTGATCCGGGCGAGCACGGCGGGCATCCCCGGCCTGCTCGACGACCTGGACAGCGACACCCGGAACGTCCTGCTGACCCTCGCCCGCGTCTGGGCCACGCTCGCCACGGGCCGCATTCTGCCGAAGGACGCCGCCGCCGACTGGGCACTCCCCCGTCTGCCGCCCGAACAGCGCCCCGTCCTCGAACACGCCAGGCAGCTCTATCTCAACTCCTCCTACGCGGAGGAGAGATGGAGCGAGCCACTGCGCGCGCAGGTGCGTCTCCACGTGGACCACGTGCTCACCGAGATCGGCCGCCTGCACGGGCCGGGGCGATTCACCGTGCGGTAAGGGCCGAGGCAGGCGGCACGGGGGCGGATCCCCTGAAAGCGGTGGAAACCCCCGCCCGGTGGAGGAGAGCCATCTGGTCGCGTCGTTCACCGGCGGACGGAACGGGAACGCATCACCCGGGCCGTCACCGATCTGCAGAGGTCCCGCGCCGCCGCCCGCCCCGACGGGCGGGCCGTCGGGGCGAAGCCGCCGTCCGGGGGGTCACTCCAGCCACGTTCCGTCGCGCATGACGACTCTTCCGCGCAGTTCCGGCACGCCACGCCATGCCCGCACGGTCCTCGGAACCACGCGTACGTACAGGTAGGGCTCCTCTTCCGCGCGCGGATCCCATCCGAACTTGGCGGCGAACGCCTCCGCCGCGTCGTCGGGCGCCTCGCGGTCGGGGAAGCACTCCGCCTCGCCCTGGAGGAGCACCACGTCGAAGGTGTCCGGCAGCGCCAGACGCACACGCGGCTCCGTGCGGACGTTCCGCACGGCCGCGGACGCGGCACCGGTGCACATCCACACCGCTCGCCCGTCCCACAGGAACCACAACGGCACCTGATGCGGCCCGTGATCAGGGTGAGCCGTCGACAGCCACACGTCCCGCTCGGTGCCGAGCCGCTCGATCACGTCGCGCACGCGCTCCGCCGTACCGCGACGAGCGGTCTCCGTGGGTTCCATGAAGATCGACCTTAGGCGGCGATGCCGCGCGCCGCTGGGAGGAGCACCTCCTTCTGCGTGAGCGCGTCGTCGAGCACCTCGGCCATCTTCCGGAGCCCGTCTGACGGAGGGCCGGGGTCAGCCTGCACGAGGACACCCGCCTCGAGGCCGGGCCGGCGAGCGTGCCCTGGCAGGCCTCCGCCCGGTACCGCATTGGAGTCCTGGTCGCGGCACAGCATCACGTTCGGCTCGCGGCCGGGCGTGCTGTGGATCGGGACGCCCGCGGGGCGTTGTCCGAAGTGGACGTCGAGGCCCGGGAACCGGTCGATCATGCCGTGTCGTCCGGGTCCCGGACGACGGCGCCGAACTGGAGACCCACCTCGTCGTGACCGACGGCACCCGCACGTGGGAGGCGGACGATCCGGCCACGGCGGCCGAGGCCGACGCGTGACGGCAACTCCCTTTCTCTCAGCGCTACATGAACTGCACGGTCACAGGTTTCCGGCCGCGGATCCGGAGCAGAGGGGTAGAGGCCACTGGGGAGGGGTTTCCATCGCATGCCTGTGTTCCGCCGCTGTACCCGCGCCACCGTCGAGACCGCGCCGGCACAGAGACCGGCCTTCGCTGTCACCCTCGAGGACTTGCGGGCACTCGAACGCATCACGAGCCACGCGCGCACCCAACTGGCGCGGCACGCCGGAGAAAGGGACCTGGGCGTCATCGACCAGGCCAGCGGCTACTGGTTGATGCTGACGCTGTCGGAGCGCGCCGGCGCCGCCCGTGCTCTCGGCCACGCCGGAATACCGATGCTCGTGGAAGAGGCCGAAACGGTGCGGACGGTGCTGTTGAACCTCGAGTCCTACGGTGGGGAGACGACGGCGCTCGCCGAGGGCCACGAGCTGCTCGACCGCATCACCCTGCTGAGTCAACTGCCGCGTTCCGCCAGCCACGTCGGGGGTGTGCTCACGCTGCCGGACGAGGCTCCGGAGGCCGACGCCCTGTCCGTCACGTGATTCTGCAGGGGTCCGGCCCGGTCACTCCAGAGGGACTTCGCACCAGACCGTCTTCGTGTACGGGTCCCCGGCGGTCGTGCCCCAGTGGGTGGACAGGGACTCGACCAGGAGCAGGCCCCGGCCGGACTCCCCAGCGGGATCGGCCGGGGTGAGGGCGCCGGGGAGCGGGGGGCTGCGGTCCGGGCGGGCGTCGGTGACCTCGATACGGAGCGTGGCGTCCTCCGCGTACAGGGTCAGGCGGAGGGCGACGTCACGGCCCGGCACCCGCCCGTGCCGCACGGCGTTCGTCGCCAGCTCGGCCACCAGCAGGGACGCCGTCCGGTTGCCCTCGGAGTCGTACGGCCAGCCCCACGTCGCCAGTCGCTCCGCCGTGAGGCGCCGGGCCAGCCGGGCGCCCCTGGCCGTGGCCGACAGGCGGATGCGGAAGTGGCGGGTGGGTCCGGCGTGTTCGTTCACCGGGGCGATCTCGACGTCCATGTCACTCAGCGTGTCCATCCGGCTCCGCCGTGAACAGTCCCGGCGGTCGGACCCGGACGCGCCGTACGGAAGCCGTCCGGGCCTGTCCGGGTCGCGACGCGTGACATCCCGCTCCCTCCGTGAGTTGAACCCGCGGAGGTGTGGGGACATGAGCGTGGAACCTTACGGAGCGGACGAGGAGTCGGCGGCCGTCCTGCGGACCGTCGGCCGCGTCATCAAGATGTGCCGGGAGCGGGCGGGGCTGACCCAGGCCGGCCTCGGCGCGCAGATCGGCTACAGCGAGGAGCAGGTCTCCTCCGTCGAGCGGGGACGCAGGGCGCCGATGGAAGAGTTCCTCGACGCGGCCGACCGCGTTCTTGAGGCCAAGGGCCTCATCAACGCCCTCAAGGGCGATGTGGAGAAGGCCCGCTTCCCGAAGAAGGTGCGGGACCTCGCCAAGCTGGAGGCGGAGGCCGTCGAGATCTGCGCCTATGACAACTCCGTGGTCAACGGCCTGCTTCAGACGGAGGAGTATCAGCGGGCCGTGTTCCGTTCACGGCGGCCCGCCTTCACCGAGGAGGAGGTCGACCAACTGGTCGGTGCCAGGCTGGCCAGGCAGGAGATCGTGCGGCGGATCGACACCGCCTTCACCTTCGTGCACGACGAGGCCGCGCTTCGACGGCCCGTCGGGGGCAAGATGGTTCTGCGGCGCCAGCTCGAACGGCTGTTGGAGGTCGGGCGGATGCGGAACGTCGAGATCCAGGTCCTGCCCCTGGACTCCGAGGACAACGGCGGACTGGACGGTCCCTTCCACCTGCTGCGGCTCAGGGACGGCGCCACCGTGGGGCACAGCGACATTCAGCTCGTCAGCCGGCTGACCTCGGACCGGCGAGAGATCCAGATCCTCGAACTGCGCTATGGGATCATCCGGGCACAGGCCCTCACGCCCCGCACGTCACTGACCTACATCGAGAAGCTGCTGGGAGAGACATGACTGCGCAGTCCCGCACGGAACCGACCTGGCGCAAGAGCAGCTACAGCAACCCCGACGGTGCCGCCTGCGTCGAGGTGGCCACGGCACCCCGCACCATCCACGTCCGCGACTCCAAACACATAGGCGGCCCCCACCTCACCTTCGCCCCCGCCCCCTGGGCCGCCTTCCTCCCCTACGCCTCCGGACGCCGATGACCCGACCGCCCACCGCCGCCCAGCGCCGGCTGATCGAGGCCGCCGATCCCGGGACCGGGCGTCTCAAGGGGACCGAGGCCCAGCTCACCGCGCTGGTGAAGCGCGGGCTCGCCTTCCGGCACCCTCGGCCGCCGCACGACCACTTCCTCACGCCCGCCGGGCACCGGGTACGCGAGGCACAGGACGAACCACCCGAGCCGAGCGAGCCGCAGGCCGGGGCTCAGGCGCCCGCCGCCACCGCGGGCGTCTTCAGCGCCCGCGCCGGCGGCGAGGCCGTACCCCCCGCCGAGGGTCCCGCCCGCACGCGGGAGGTCCGCAGCGCCTGGCACGGCATGCTCGAACTGCGCCGCATGACCAACCCCGACGGGTCGACCGACCGGCCCTGCGGCTGGGAGCGCACGCACCTCGTGCAGGCCGCCGCGCTCGCGCTGGAGGCGGCCGGGCACCGGCCGGCAGGAGCGGACGGTGAGGGCGGCTACCGGGTGCGGGACACCCCGCAGCCGGAGGCCGTCGCCGTGGACGCGCCGGACGCCGCCGCGTTGCGGGCCTGCGCACGGACGCTGGAGGGGGCCGGCTGGCAGGCCGGTGAGTACACGGAACCCAGGACGCGGAGGCGCTACCTCCTGGCCTCTCCGCGCCGCGTCTGAGGGGCGTGCCAGGATCGGTGGATCGGGCGACGATCCGGACAGGTGTGAAGGGGACGCAGTGAGCGAGCCGTATTCCGTCCGCGTGACCGTGCGCGGTTACGAGACCGACGTGCAGGGGCACCTCAACCAGGCCGTGTACCTGAACTACGCGGAGCACGCGCGCTGGATGCTGCTCCAGGCGGCCGGGATCACCCAGTCCCGCTTGCAGTCGCACGGCGTGGGGCCGGTCGCCCTGGAGACCACCATCCGCTACCGGCGGGAGCTGCTCGCCGGTGACGAGGTGGACGTGAGCTGCGTCTTCGACTGGGGCGGCGGCAAGACCTTCACCATCGAGCAGACCGTCACCAGGACGGACGGCACGGTGGCGGCCGAGATCACGGCCGTGGGCGGTCTGCTGGACCTGGAGCGGCGCAAGCTGGTGGCGAACCCTCCGGACGTCTTCCGCGAGCTGGCCGAGGATCCGGCCGCCTTGGGTCTGTAGGGCCGGCAGGCCGTCAGGAGAGGCCTCACCCACCGGGTTCCGGGACACCGGAACCCGGTTCCTGCTTTCATCCGATGAAAGTTTCCTCCGTTCGGCTCCCAACTTTCCTGGCAGTCCGCTCCTACAGTGGACCAGACCACCAGAGAAGCAAGGAGACTCTTTACACGCTGTGAATCTACGTGCGTAACTAATGACGCGCGCACGTCAAGAAACACGGAACTGCCCAGGTGGCAGCGGCCGACGTCACCTCCTTCTCATCCCCACATGTGCCAGGAGGCAAGCCCCCATGCAGGTACTCCCCCACCTCCCCCGCCTCGGCAGACGCACGGCCACCGCGCTCGGCGTCCTCGGCGCCGCACTGGCGCTCACGGCCACGTCCGCCGTCGGCGCGAACGCCGCACCCCAGCCCGACCCGCAGCCCCTCACCGTCAAGCCCGGCCAGGCGTACATGGGTGTCGGCGCCCGCATCCACGAGGGCGTCCCCGCCGCCGAGGAGCCGTCGCGAGGGCTGCTGGCGCCCACCGACGGCGTGCAGGGCATCGACGTCTCGAACTGGCAGGGAAGCATCAACTGGACCTCCGTGCGCAACGCGGGCATCCAGTTCGCCTGGATGAAGGCGACCGAGGGCACCAGCTACAAGGACCCGCGCTTCAACACCAACTACCCCGCCGCGCACGGCGCCGGCGTGATCCGCGGGGCGTACCACTTCGCGCTCCCCAACACCTCCAGCGGGGCCACCCAGGCCGCGTACTTCGCGAGCAACGGCGGCGGCTGGTCGCGCGACAACCTCACGCTGCCCGGCGTGCTGGACATCGAGCACAACCCGTACGGGGCGATGTGCTACGGCCTGTCCACGACGCAGATGCGCACGTGGATCAACGACTTCTACACCACGTACAAGGCGCGCACGAGCCGGGACGTCGTCATCTACACGACGGCGAGCTGGTGGAACACCTGCACCGGCAACTGGACCGGCATGTCGGCCAAGAGCCCGCTGTGGGTGGCGCACTGGACCTCCGCCGCGTCGCCGACCATCCCCGTCGGCTTCCCCACCTGGACGGTGTGGCAGTACACCTCGACCGGGTCGGTCCCCGGCATCTCGGGCAACGTGGACCGCAACCAGTTCAACGGGTCCCGCGACCGGCTCCTGGCCCTCGCCAACAACACGTGACGGCCTGACAGGCCCGTACGCACGCGACCACACGGAGGGGCCGGCCGTCCTCGGACGCCGGCCCCTCCCCGTTCCCCCCACCCGTCCTCTCCCGAGGAGTGATCGTGCATCCCAGGAACCTCTTCCGGCGCCGCCTCCTGATCGCCGGCGCGGCCGGACTCGCCGCCGGCGCCGTGCCCGGTGTCGCGCACGCGCGCGGCCACGCCGCCGTGCAGCCGGACATAGACGGCACGAAGGTCTGGGGCGCCCGGGCCCCGCGCGGAACCATCAGCGTCCTGCAGTACCGGCCCAGCCGGATCGTGGTCCACCACACCGTGTCCGCCAACTCCGCCGACCACTCCCGCGCCCAGGCGCACGCGCACGCCCACTGGGTGCAGGACCTGCACATGGACGGCAACGGGTGGGTGGACACCGGCTACAACTTCCTGGTCAGCCGCGGCGGCTGGATCACCGAGGGCCGGACCGGCAGCCTCACGGCGCTCACCGGCGGGCGGACCTTCGTGCTCGGCGCCCACACCTCCGGGCAGAACAGCGCGGCCATCGGCATCGCCTGTGAGGGCGCCTACCACGCGGGCGCGCAGCCGCCCGAGGCGCAGTGGGAGGTCCTGGTGACCCTGTGCGCGTACGCCTGCGACCAGTACGGCATCGCGTCCACGCAGATCTTCGGCCACAAGGACTACGGCTCGACGCAGTGCCCGGGCGTCTACCACGACATGCTGCCGCAGCTCCGCGCGGAGGTGGCGGCGGCCCGGGCCTGACGGAGCACCGCCCGCGCGGTCCCCCAGGGCGCCGGCGCCCCCGGCGCCGGCGTGGTGGCCAGGACGGGCGGTGCGGCGGGCGTGGGGTGCCGTCTCCGGGGCGCGGCCGGGCGTGCCCCGGAGACGTGCGGGGGGTCAGGCGTGCCCGGCGATCCTGGCGAGGCGTCGCGCCTCGGCGCGGGTGGTGCGGGCGACGGCGTCCTCGTCGGCGGTGAGCAGCCGGCCGTTCCCGACGATCTGACGGCCGTTCACGAAGGACGCGGTGACCGGGGCGGCGGCGCCGAACACCAGGGCGGTGACCGGGTCGGCGATGGAGGCGTGGGCGAGGGTGTCCATCCGCCAGAGCACCAGGTCGGCGAGCTTGCCCGGCTCCAGGGACCCGATCTCCGCCGCGCGGCCCAGCACCCGCGCCCCGCCGTAGGTTCCGAGGCGCAGCGCCTGGCGTGCCGTGAGGGCCTTCTCGCGGTGCGCGCCGAGGCGGTTGATCAGCAGGGCGTTGCGCAGTTCGGTGTGGAGTTCGCCGGACTCGTTGGACGCGGTGCCGTCCACGCCGAGGCCGACGGGGACGCCGGCCGCGAGCATGTCGGGGACGCGGGCGATGCCGGCGGCGAGGCGGGCGTTGGAGGACGGGCAGTGGGCGACGCCGGTGCCGGTGCGGGCGAAGGCGGCGATGTCGGAGTCGGTCATGTGGACGCAGTGCGCCATCCACACGTCCTCGCCGAGCCAGCCGGCGGACTCGAGATGGTCGGTGGGGCCCATGCCGAACGACTCGCGGCAGAACTTCTCCTCCTCCACGGTCTCCGACCCGTGGGTGTGCAGCCGTACGCCGAGGCGGCGGGCGAGTTCCGCGCCCTGGCGCAGCAGTTCGGTGGAGACGGTGAACGGGGAGCAGGGGGCGACGGCGACCTGGGTCATCGCGCCGGGCGAGGCGTCGTGGTGGCGGTGCACCGTCTCCTCGGTGGCGGCGAGCGCGTCGTCGAGCGTCTCGACCGCGAAGTCCGGGGGCAGCCCGCCGTCCTTCTCGCCACGGTCCATGGAGCCGCGGGCGAGGATGAAGCGGACGCCCATGTCGCGGGCGGCGGTGATGATCGCGCCGGAGAGGTCTCCGGAGCCGCGCGGGAAGACGTAGTGGTGGTCCACGGCGGTGGTGACGCCGCCGCGGGCCATCATCGCGAGGGATCCCTGGGCGGCCGCGTGCACCATCGCCTCGTCGATGTGCGCCCAGGTCGGGTAGAGCGCGACGAGCCAGTCGAAGAGGTTGTGGTCGGTGGCCAGGCCCCGGGTGAGCCACTGGTGGAAGTGGTGGTGGGTGTTGACCAGCCCGGGGGTCGCGAGATGGCCGGTGGCGTCGATCCGGCGGGCCACGTCCTCCAGGCCGCCGGGGGCCGGTCCGGGGCCGAGCGACTCGATGCGGTCGCCGGCGAGGACGAGGTGTCCGGTGGCGTACTCGGTGTCGGCCGCGTCGACGGTGGCGATCGCGCAGTTCTCGATGACCGTGCGCCGGTCTGCTGCCATGGTGCGTCCTTTTCGCGTACGGGGAGAGGGCACGGCAGGACCCCGGGGGGCGAGTGCCGTGACCGGTGGGGCCGGGTCCGGGTACCCGGCCCCGGGTGCCGATGCGGGGGTGCGGTCAGAGGGTGGTGAGGTCCACCGGTGTCCGCGGCTCGCAGCCGTCCCGCAGGACCGTGGCCTCGATCAGGCCGTGGGGCGGTCGGCGGCCCCGCTCACCGGCCGTCCTCCCCGACCACGTCGATCTGCAGCGAGACGCGGGTGGCGCCGGCGGCCAGGGTGCGGCGCAGCAGGGCGCCCACGGCGGCCGGCACCGCGTCGGCGCCGCCCTCGGCGGTGTTGCCGAACGGCCCGACGTGCACCGCGTCCAGACCGGCAGTCCCGACGACCTCACGCACCACCACGGCGTGCTCGGGCGCCTCGTCGAGGTCGAAGGGCTCGGTCGTGAGCTCCACTCGCAGTCGCACGGGGCCAACCCACCGACCCCTCGGCCGCCCCTCACCGGCACGAACGATCGCCAGTCAGCGGGAGTACCACTGCGGCATACGGAAAGCGGCGGAGGGAGCCCGGCCCGACGGGATGAGCGGACCAGCGCCTCACCGTCCAGCCGGCGCGGCGGCCGTCGCCGCGCCCCCGAGCCCTCCCCCTCCCGGCGTGCGGATCCGGCCGGTGCGCAGCAGCCTGGGGGCATGGCACATCCGACGGAGCATCCGCACATCGTGGTCCACGCGCCGGCCCTGGACGGCTCCCGGCGGGTCACCTCCGACGACGAGACGCTGGGCATCGCCGCGCACGCCGACGACGTGGGCGAGATCCTGCGCCTGGCCGACCTGTACGTCACCGACGTCGAGGAGACGGACGTCATCGAGTGGCAGGGCGGCGGCCCGGACGACTGGCCGGGACTGTCCGAACACCACGAGCCGTGAGCGCACCCGTACGGCACCGTCCGCAGGACGGCTACGACACCCTCAAATGAACCTCTGAAGACGGCACCCCGAGGCTTGGGCGGGCCCCGCGCGCGGGAACCATCCCCGCACACGGGGCCCGCCGGCACGGGGGCGGCGGGCCCCTTGTCCGAGGGGGTCCTGCCATGACCGACACCGCGCGCGTCCGGGGGACGCCGCACGAGATCGCCCTGCTGGCCGGGGGTCCGCGCGCCGCCGTCACGGTGGCCGTCGTGGCCCTGCACCTGCGCGGAGCCGTCGAGGCGGGCGCGCCGGGAACGGTGAGGGCGGTCGACAACGAGGCGGGGCGGGCGCTGCCGCCGCTGCCGGAGGACGGCGTCCCGGCCGAGTCGCGTGTCCTCCATCTGGAGAGTGCGGTCCACCGGCGCCTGCACGAGCCGTGCGACGTGCCGGAGGTGGCGCGTGACCCGGACGTCCGCTGGATGCTGGCCGAGCTGCGGGTGGGGCTCGCCGACGACGGCATGCTGGGACTGCCGCTGCTGCGTCCGACACGGGCGGCCCGCCGTCGCCTGCACGTGCTGCGCACCGCGTGTCCCGTCCCGGCGAGCCGGGCCGGCCTGTCCGACGAGGCGAAGCTGCTGGCCGTCGCCCTGCACGGCGAGGCGGCCCTGCGCGTCCTCGTCCCCCGCTTCGCCCTGCGCGCGGGCCTCGTCGAACGGGTCCGCCTGCGCCGCAGGCGCCCGCTGCGCCTGTCGTCACGCCACCACGGCAACGGAGGCGGCTACACGGGCCACCTCTACTGCGGAGGCGGGGGCGGCTGCGGGAGCGGCTGCGGAGGGGGGTGCGGCGGGGGCGGGGGCCCCTGAGGCGCCGTGCGAAGGGACCCGGCAGCCCTCGGCCACGGGGGACGCACCCTCGACATGGCGCGCGAGGGTGCGGCTGATGCCGCCGGACGCCTCGAGCGCCGCGTGGAACGGGTCGATCGCCGCACCGGGGACACCGAACGCGACGCGCTCGCGCTCTCGCTCGCTCTCGCGGACTCGACCGCCGCGCGGGCAGCCGTCGTTCGGGGCGCGGAGTACTCCTGCCCCGGCTTCCCGGATGCGCACGCCCGTCGCGCCCCGCGGTGGGCCGCCTCCGTCGACGTCGCGACACGGAATGTTTTCTCCGCTGTCCGGAACGGGTGTGAGAGCGCTGGGCGGAAGCCGTCGAGAGAGCGGCACAACCGCCGGACACCGGCGCGCGGGAGGGGCACGATGGGCGTGCCTCGAGAACACGGGAGTGGACCATGCCCGAGAGCCTCCCGGTGCGCTGTCCCGCCTGTCGGCGCTCGCACCGCTACACGGCACCGGCGTACCCCTGCGCCTGCGGTGCGCCCGTCGCCGCGCCGCTGGACCCCGACCGGGTCCCGGCCACCGTCGGGCACCGCTCCTGGCGGGAGGAATGGGTGACCGTGCGCTGCGGCAGCTGCGGCACGCGCGGCGAGTGGCCGCAGCCCGAACTGGGCTGCCCCTGCGGGACCGTGCTGCGCATCCCGGTGGCGGGCGAGCGGACGGGGGCGCCGGCTTCCGGCAGGACGCGGCGGCCCGCCGTCCCGGCTCCGCCGATCCGCACCGCCCGCGACGCGGTCACGGCCGCCGCGCTGTACCTGCGCCGCCTCGGCCACGACGACATCCGGCGCGCGGACCAGCGGCCGACGTCCGGCATCGGGCTGGCGGGCCGGGGCGTGCTGGCCCAGCTCGACCCCTCGGCGCGGCCGGCGACCCCGCGGGACGTGGAGTGCCTGTGGCTGAACGCCATGACGGAGTCCGCGGCCTGCCTGTACTTCTCCCTCGCCGGCTACACCGAGGAGGCCCGCGCCCGCGCCGACGCCCTGGACGTCCCGCTGTTCCTCCTCGGCCCTTCGGGCGCCGCCCGCCCGGAGAACGCCCCGGCCGTGACGCTGGACGCGGGCGCGTCCTGAAACTCGGACGACGCGCGGGCCGGGCGCGTCCGATACTCGTCGGATGCGCATCCGTCCCGCCGCCCCCGGCGATCTGCCCGCCCTCCAGGACATCGAACGGGCGGCCGGCGCGCCGTTCCGCGACCTCGGCATGCCGGAGATCGCCGACGACGCACCGCCCGCCCTGGACGTGCTGGAGCGCTACCGGACGGCGGGCCGCTGCTGGGTCGCGGCCGGCGAGGGGGACGGCCGGCCCGTCGCGTACCTGATCGCCGAGCCGGTGGACGGCGCCCTCCACGTGGAGCAGGTGTCCGTCCACCCGGACGCGGCCCGCCGCGGCGTGGGCCGCGCACTGCTCGCCCACGCCGCCCGCCGGGCCCGCGAGGAGGGCCTGACCGCCCTCACCCTGGCCACCTTCACCGACGTCCCGTGGAACGCCCCGTACTACGCCCGCCTCGGCTTCCGCGCCCTGCGCGAGCCCGACCTCACCCCGGGCCTGCGCCGCATCCGCACCGAGGAGGCCGCCCACGGCCTCGACCGGTGGCCACGCGTGTGCATGCGGCTCGAACTGCCGCAGGACGACGAGACGTTCGGCAGACTGTCACGATGACGATCAGAGCGGCACGCGCGCACGACTTCCCCGGATTCCTCGGCCTGGCGGCCCAGGTGGAGCAGTGGTTCGGGCCGATGGTCGAGGAGCCCGGATTCCACGACGCCGTGCGCGAGCACATCGACGGCCGGGACGGCCGCGCGGCGCTCGTCGCCCCGTCCTCCGGGCCGGACCTCCTCGGCGGGCTGCTGTTCGGGACGGAGGGGCCGACGTACCACGTGCACTGGCTCGTCGTCTCCCGACGGGCCCGCGGCACGGGCATCGGGCGTGCGCTGCTGGAGGAGGCGGTGCGCCGCTGGGTGCGCGGACCCGGCGAGATCGAGGTGGCCACCTTCGGGGGCGACCACCCCGGCGCCGTCGCCGGCGGCGCCCGCGTCTTCTACGAGCGGCTCGGCTTCACCCCCGCCGAGGCCGCCGCTCCGGGGCCGGAGGGCGGCTCCCGGCAGGTGTTCCGGCGGACGGTCGGCTGAGCGGGGCTCAGCCCGTCGCGTACCGCTCGCGGAGTTCGATCTTGCGGACCTTGCCCGAGACGGTCATCGGGAAGGACTCCAGGAGTTCGAGGCGGCTCGGCACCTTGTAGTGGGCCAGGCGGCCGTCGCAGTACGCCTTCAGCTCGTCCAGGGTGAGCGGGTCGGCCGGGTCGCGGGGGATGACGCAGGCGAGGACCTCCTCGCCGTAGCGTTCGTGCGGGACCCCGACGACCTGGACGTCCGCGACCTTGGGGTGGCCGTGGAGGAACTCCTCGATCTCACGCGGGTAGATGTTCTCCCCGCCCCGGATGATCATGTCCTTGATGCGGCCGACGATCTCCACGTAGCCGTCGTCGCGCATCACCGCGAGGTCGCCGGTGTGCATCCAGCGGCCCCGGTCGATCGCCTCGGCGGTCTTCTCCGGCTCGTCCCAGTAGCCGAGCATCACGCTGTAGCCGCGGGTGCACAGCTCGCCGGAGGCGCCGCGCTCCACGGTGACGCCGGTGGCCGGGTCGACGATCTTCACCTCGATGTGCGGCAGCACCCGGCCGACGGTGCCGGTGCGGTGCTCCAGGTCGTCGTCCATGCGCGTCTGCAGGGACACCGGGGAGGTCTCCGTCATGCCGTAGCAGATGGAGACCTGTTCCATGTGCATCTCGGCGACCACCCGCTTCATCACCTCCACCGGGCACGGCGAGCCCGCCATGATGCCGGTGCGCAGGGAGGTGAGGTCGTACGCGGCGAAGTCGGGCAGGTTCAGCTCGGCGATGAACATCGTCGGCACGCCGTACAGCGAGGTGCAGCGCTCCTGCTGGACCGCGCGCAGGGTGGCCGCCGGGTCGAAGGACGGGGCGGGGATGACCACGCAGGCGCCGTGCGAGGTGGCCGCCAGATTCCCCATCACCATGCCGAAGCAGTGGTAGAAGGGCACCGGGACGCACACCCGGTCCTGCTCGCTGTAGGCGATCAGCTCACCCACGAAGTAACCGTTGTTGAGGATGTTGTGGTGGGAGAGGGTGGCGCCCTTGGGGAAGCCGGTGGTGCCCGAGGTGTACTGGATGTTGACGGGGTCGTCGCAGGACAGCTCCGGCCAGACGGGGTCCGGGGTGGCGCGGGCGGTCAGCGCGTCCCAGCCGGGGTCGCCGATGTACACGACCTCCCGCAGCTCGGGGCATCTGCCGCGCACCTCCTCCGCCATGGCCCGGTAGTCGCTGGTCCTGTGGCTGACGGAGGCGATGAGCAGCCGGACGCCGGACTGCTTGAGGACGTACTCCACCTCGTGCGTGCGGTACGCCGGGTTGATGTTCACCAGGATCGCGCCGATGCGGGCGGTGGCGTACTGCGTGAACACCCACTCGGGGCAGTTGACCGCCCAGATGCCCACCCGGTCGCCCTCGGCGATCCCGGAGTTGAGCAGGGCGGACGCCAGCTGATCGACCTGCGCGCCGAATTCGGCGTAGGTCCAGCGCCGTCCGGACGGGACGTCGACGAGGGCCTCGCGGTCGGGCCAGGCGGCGACCGTGCGGTCCAGGCCGGCGCCGATGGTGTCACCGAGCAGAGCCGTCCCGCCGGTGCCGTGGCTGTAGGAGAGCGCGGTCACCGGAAGTCCTCCTCGCGGTACTCGTGGTCCGAACCGGCCGCCGTCGCCTCGCGCAGTTCGATGCGGCGGATCTTGCCGGAGACGGTCTTGGGCAGCTCGCCGAACTCCAGCCGGCGGACGCGCTTGTAGGGGGCCAGCGTCTGCCGGGAGTGCTCGAAGAGCACCTTCGCGGTGTCGGGACCGGGCTCCCAGCCCTCCGCGAGCACGACGTACGCCTTCGGCACGGCCAGCCGCAGCTCGTCCGGCGCGGGCACCACGGCCGCCTCGGCGACCGCCTCGTGCTCCAGCAGCGCGCTCTCCAGCTCGAACGGGCTGATCTTGTAGTCGGACGCCTTGAACACGTCGTCCGCGCGCCCGACGTAGGTGATGTAGCCGTCCTCGTCGCGGGCGCCGATGTCGCCGGTGCGGTAGTAGCCGCCCGCCATCGCCTCCGCCGTGCGCTCCGGGTCGCCGTGGTAGCCCGTCATCAGGCCCACGGGCCGCTCGGACAGGTCGAGCGCGATCTCGCCCTCCGTCGCGCCGGGCGCTCCCGAGACGGGGTCGAGGAGTTCGACGCGGTAGCCGGGGCTGGGGCGGCCCATGGAGCCGGTCTTGAGGAGCTGGCCGGGGCTGTTGGAGACCTGCACGGCGGTCTCGGTCTGTCCGAAGCCGTCCCGGATGGTGACGCCCCAGACGCGCCGCACCTGGTCGATGACCTCCGGGTTGAGGGGTTCGCCCGCGGCGACGACCTCGCGGGGCGGGGTGCGCAGCCGGCCCAGGTCGGACTGGATGAGCATGCGCCACACGGTGGGCGGGGCGCAGAAGGTGGTGACGCCCGCCTTGTCCATCTCGGCCAGCAGGCGGGGCGCGTCGAAGCGGGTGTAGTTGTGCAGGAAGACGGTCGCCTCCGCGTTCCACGGGGCGAACAGGTTGGACCAGGCGTGCTTGGCCCAGCCGGGCGAGGAGATGTTGAGGTGCACGTCGCCGGGGCGCAGGCCGATCCAGTACATGGTCGCCAGGTGCCCGATCGGGTACGACGTGTGGGTGTGCTCCACCAGCTTGGGGCGGGCGGTGGTGCCCGACGTGAAGTAGAGCATCAGCGGGTCGTCGGCGAGGGTCGGCCCGTCGGGCGCGAACCCGTCGGCGGCGCCGTACGCGTCGGCGTACGGCAGCCAGCTCCCGCCGGGCTCCTCCCCCACCGCGATGCGGGTGTAGTCGCCGGGCACCTCGTCGAACTTCGCGGCGTCCGCGGAGCGCGCGACGACATGGCGGACCCGGCCGCGGCCGACGCGGTCGCGCAGGTCGGCGGGGCCGAGCAGCGGGGTGGCCGGGATGACCACGGCGCGCAGCTTCATCGCGGCCAGGGCGGTCTCCCACAGCTCCGCCTGGTTGCCGAGCATCACCAGCACCCGGTCCTCGGCGGCCACGCCGCGCTCCCGCAGCCAGTTCGCGACCCGGTCGGAGCGGCGGGACAGGCCGGCGAAGGACAGCCGCGTCTCCCGGCCGTCCTCCTCGACCAGGTGCAGGGCCGTGCGGTCATTGCCGTCGGCGATCACGTCGAACCAGTCCAGGGCCCAGTTGAACCGGTCGGGCCGGGGCCAGGCGAAGTCCCGGTAGGCGGTGGCGTAGTCCTCGCGGTGTTCCAGCAGGAAGTCCCGGGCCCTGCGGAACTGCTCCGTCCCCGTCGTCATGCGTCCTCCTCGGTGCCGGACCTTGCCGGGCGGCTCACCGCCATCGTGTAATCCGTGATGCAGGTCTCACTACCCCCGAACGGGGGTGTGCGCCCGCACAGGGGCCGCGGTGAAGGGGCGATCAGGTGACAGCAGACCCGACGGGGACGGGCGGGGCGGTGGAGATCCGGGGCGCGCTGGCCCGGCTGCGGCGTGCGACGGGGCTGCCGGTGGCGTTCGGCGGGCTGGTGGAGCCGGGGCGCCGGCAGGTGCGGATCAGCGAGCTGAGCGGCACCGCCACCCCGGCGCTCAGCTTGCTCGCGGTGACCCCGGGCAACGGCCTGGGCGGCAAGGCGGTGGCGCTCGCCCGGCCGTGCGCGGTGACGGACTACTCCGTCTCCCGGCAGATCAGCCACGAGTACGACGCCCCGGTCGCCGCCGAGGGCCTGCGCGCCGTGGTGGCCGTGCCCGTCGTCGTACGGCGGCGGGTGCGGGCGGTGCTGTACGGGGCGCTGCGCGCGGCCCGGCCGCTCGGCGACCGCACCCTCGGGGAGGCGGTGCAGGTCGCGCGGGACGTCGAGCAGGCCCTGCTGGTGCGGGAGGAGGCGGCGGAGCTGCTGGTGGCGGCCGGCCCCGCGCCCGAGCCGGGGGCGGGTGCGCGGTGGGAGCCGGGGGCGGGGGCGCACCGCGAGCGGGTGCGGGAGGCGCACGCGGCGCTGCGGGCGCTGGCCCCGCGGATCGCCGACCCCGCGCTGCGGGCGGAGCTGCTGGAGGCGTGCGCCCTGCTCACCGCGCGGGAGGCGCCGTCCGGGGCGGTGCGGCTCGCGCCCCGGGAGGTGGACGTCCTGGCCTGTGTCGCGGCGGGGGCGACGAACGGGGCGGCCGGCGAGCGGCTGGGGCTGACGGCCGAAACCGTCAAGGCGTATCTGCGGTCCGCGATGCGGAAGCTGGGGGCGCGGACCCGGGGCGAGGCGGTGGTCGCCGCCCGCAGGGCCGGGTGGTTGCCGTAGATTCGCGGTGTTCTCCCCCGGACGGCATGAGCACGATACACCTTTGATGTACAGGTGATCGGAACGTTGTCCTTTGCCTCACTCCACCGTCCGCCGGAATTGAGGACCCTGTTGCCTAATATTGGCCAGGACACGCCACACGGAGGGGAGCGGTGACCGTGCGACGGGACGACAAGGAGCCTGCCAGGTACCGCCCCGACCTGGTCATCGGCCGGGACGAGCTGTTCGCCGACGCCAGGGCGCAGCTCGCGCGCGGCGGCAGCGTGCTGCTCCACGGTCCCGCCGGAATAGGAAAATCGACCGTGCTGCGGGCACTCGCGGCGGAAAACGCGGCGTCGGCCTCCCGTGTGCTGCGCTGCTCCGCCACGGAGTCCGAATCCCATCTGCCGTTCCTCGCGCTGGCCGACCTGTTCGGGCTGGTGCTGGACGAGGTGGCCCCCCGGCTGCCCGCCGCCCAGCGCACCGCGCTGGAGTCGGCGCTCACCGGGCGCGGCGAGTCCACCCTCCAGCGGGACGGCCTCGCCCTGCGGCTCGCGGTGCTGTCCACGCTGCGCGCGCTGTCCGCCGAGGGCCCCGTCCTCGTGGTCGCCGACGACCTCCAGTGGCTCGACCCGGCCAGCGCCGAACTGCTCGGCTTCGCCGCCCGCCGGCTGGGCGACAGCCCGGTGCGCGTGCTGTGCGCGGTGCGCACCGAGGGCGAGGAGTACGACCGTCATCTGCGTGCCTGCCCGCCGGACACGCTGGCCGTGCGGCTGGGCCCGTTCTCCCGCACCCAGGTGTCCGCGCTGCTCGACCACCGCGGCTACACCAGCCTGTCCCGCTCCACCGTCCGGGACATCCACCGCACCAGCGGCGGCAACCCGCTGTTCGCGCTGGAACTCGGCCGCGCCCTCGCGGAGAGCCCCACCCGGCCCCGGCCCGGCGAGCCGCTGCCGGTGCCGACCTCGTTGCGGGCGCTGGTCCTCAGCCGCCTGGAGATGCTGTCCGACGAGGCCCGCCGCACCCTGCTGGTGGCCAGCGCCGGCGCCCGTCCCACCCTGGCCCTGCTGCACGCGGCCGGCCGGGACAACGCGGAGGCGGAGACCGCGCAGGCCGCCTCCCTGGGGCTGCTCATCACGGACCCCGAGGACCCGGCGCTGCGCTTCACGCATCCCCTGATCTCCGCCGCCCTCTACGCGGAGGCCCCGGCGCGGGAGCGGAGGGCCGCGCACACGGCGCTGTCCACGGCGGCCTCCGACCCGATCGAGCGCGCCCGGCACCTGGCGCTCGCCGCCACCGGCCCCGACCCGGAGGTGGCGGCCCGGCTGGCCGAGGCCGCCGCGATGGCCCGCGACCGCGGGGCGCCGTCGGTCGCCGCCTCCCTGGGGCTGCTCGCCGCCCGGCACACCCCCGCCGACGGCACGCCCGCCCCCGACGAGCGGCGGCTGCAGGCCGCCGAGGACGCGATCACCGCCGGCGAGGTCGACCTGGCCCGGGACATCGCCCGCGAGGTGCTGACCCGGGCGACGGCGCCGGCCGAGCGGGTGCGGGCGTGGATGGTGGTCATCGAGGCGGCCGGGCAGGCGCTCGGCGAGGTCGACGCGGTGTTCCCGCAGGTGCTCGCCGACGCCGGCGACGACCCCCGGCTGCTCGCCCTGGTCCACTACCAGCTCGCCTGGCGCGAGGTGGTGGTCAACGGCGACTTCGCGAAGTCCCGGCAGGAGGCCGCGCACGCGGCGGAACTGGCCGCGCGCGGCGGGGACCGGCGCACCGAGCTGATGGCGCTCGCCTTCCAGTCGTCCACCGAGACCCTGATGGGCCACCCCGACGCCCCCGCCACCATCCGGCGCGCGCTCCAGGAACCCCAGGACCCCGACGTCGCCAGCCACCACAACGGCGCCGCGATGGCCCGGTTCCGCTGGCTGCTGATGAGCGACCAGCTCCCCGAGGCCCGTACGGCCATCACCGCGCTGCTGCGGGAGGCGCGGCGGCGCGGCATGGTCGAGAGCGAGGTGCACTTCTCCCGGCTGCTCGCCGACACCGAGCTGCGCTTCGGGCACTGCGGGCGCGCCCTCGACCTGGCCGGGGAGAGCCTGCGGCTGGCCCGGGACTCCGGCATCGGCGAGAGCGCGTCCGCCATGCTCGCCTCCGTCGCGGAGGCGTCCGGCGGGGACGTGGACCGGGCGCTGGCCCTGGCGCGCGAGTCCGCCGACCACGCCGAGGTGGACGGCGACCAGCTCTACCTCTCCCTGGCCCTGGCGGCCCTGGGCTACGCGCAGCTGGTGTCCGGGGACGCGCAGGCCGCGGTGCGCTCGCTGCGCCGGGTGCGCGAGCTGGAACAGGGCATGGGCATCATCGACCCGGCGCGCGGCCGCTGGCAGGGCGACCTCGCCGAGGCGCTGGTGCGGATCGGCGAGCCCGGCGAGGCGCAGGAGCTGATCAACGTCACCCGGGTGCACGCGCTGCGGCTGAACCGGGCGAGCGTGCTGGCGGTGCTGGACCGCGCCGAGGCGCTGGTGCGCGCGGCGCGCGGTGAACACCAGCCCGCCATCGCCCAGTTGACGTCGGCGCAGGAACGTCTGGCCAAGCTGGGTTACGGCCTGGAGGAGGCGCGGGCCGCCTTCGCGCGGGCCCGGCTGCGCTCCCGCGGGCCCGGTCCCGCCGGGTACGACGAGGCGGCCCGGCTGTTCCGGCGGTGCCGCGCGCTGCCGTGGCTGCGGCAGGTGGACGAGGCCGTGGCGGCGGGACCGGCGGAGGCGGAGCCGGTGCCCGCGGCGACCCCGGCCGCGCTGGACGGGCTGGCCTCGATGGAGCGCCAGGTCGCCGCGCTGGTCATGGAGGGGGCGACCAACCGGGAGATAGCCGGGCGCCTGTTCATCAGCGTCAAGACCGTCGAGGCGACGCTCACCCGGGTCTACCGCAAGCTCGGCATACGCTCCCGCGTGGACATCGTGCGGCTCGCGGCGGGGCGCCGGGCGCCGTAGGCGACGCCCCGTGACCCGGGTCACGGGGCTTTCGCGACCCGGGTCACGACGGGGGCCGTCGCCCCGTGCCGCGAGGACCTTCCGAGGGCGCCGTCATCGGCCGGGCCGGCCGGAAACGGGCCGGTCCGCGCCCGGCGACCGAGGGTTTTCCCTGTCCGGCTCCCTTAGGGGGTTCCCTCATTGGGACGGCTCCCGGACCGGTTCTAGCGTGTGACACGTGCCGATCGCTCGGGCACATCGGAACCACCACCGATGCCCGGCCCCCCACCCCGTGCGACCCCCACCGGCAACTGGAGGAGACCCATGTCAGGGCTCACCCGCACCGAGCCGTCCGCCCCCGGATGCGCCACCGCCGCCGCGACCGCACCGGTCTCCTTCTCCCCCGTCCTCCCCGCCGCGGACCGTGCCGCCGCCGCACCGCGCCGCCGCCCGGGGACGGCCCCATGATTTCCTGAGCACCCCTCAGGTCACGACCAGGGGGCGTTGCGGGCTTCCACGAGCAGCCCGCAACGCCCCCTGTCCAGCGCCCTCAGGTGTCCGCCGGGCTCCTGCGGGCTCAGCCCCGCACCGTCCCGAAGCGGATGTCGTACGCCGTCCCCGGATGCAGCGCCCCGGGCATCCGCTCCGCCTCGGCCGTGATCCCCGCCCGCCTCGGCCGTGACCCCCGCCCGTCGCGTCCGGTCGAGCCGCCCGAACGGCTCGATCACCAGGGCGTCGTCGTCCAGGCGCCACAGTCCCGCCAGGAAGCCGTCCACGAGCAGGGCGCGGTAGGGATGTTCCCCTGCCGGTGCCGGCCCTTCGGCTCGGGCGGCACGACGCGGGTGCGGTCGGTGTAGCCGGGCGGCGAGGGCCTAGCAGGGCGGCTTGACGTTCTGCGCCTGGAGGCCGACCAGGTGCTCGACGGCGGCCGTCGCGGACATCGGGGAACGGCTCAGCAGCAACTGCCGTGCCAGGGCCGCCCGGTTCAGCGCGCGGGGGCCGAGGACGGGCTGCGACGGCGGGGCGGTGGTCCGCTTCGGCTTCGTCATGGGAGTCACGCCAGCGAGGCAGTAGGCCGGATCCCGTCCGCTTTCCCCGCTCCGGACAGCGCCGGGACAGCCGTCTCCTTCCTGGACGGAGCGCGGCGAGGTGTAACGCCGTGGCACTCCGCGGCGCTGACTGTCTGGGGCCGGACTCCGGCCCCGGCAGAACGTCCCCCCACGAAGGAAAGACCCCCATGACTTCCTCCGCCCCCTCCCCCGACGGCCTTCCGGTCTACGACAGTCTCGTGCGTGAGCGCGGTGACGTCGTGGCCGAGGTCCGCGAGGTGGCCGAGCGGACCCGGTTCGAGGTCCGCCAGGCACTGGCGGGCACCGTCCGTCCCCGGCAGCCGCAGGCCGGCCCGCGTCAGCAGCAGGGCCCCGGCGGCCCGCGTCAGCCGCAGGGGGGTCCGCGTCAGCCGCAGGGCGGGACCCGTCAGCCGCAGGAGTCCGGACTGCCGCAGGGGCGAGGCCAGGGTCATGGGCAGCCGCAGGGCGGCGCTCCGCAGGGACCGGGCCCCCGTCGGCAGGAGGACGGACCTCGGCAGGAGGGCGATCTTCGGCAGGAAAGCGGTCCTCGCCAGGACGATGCCCCGCAGCAGCAGGAGGAGCGGCGGCCCGACGCCGGCTGATCGCCGGCCGGTGGCACTGACCGCCGGCCGCTGATCCCGGGCGCGCCGATTGCCTCCCCGGCGGGCGGGGCACTCGGGGCGCCGTGCACCGGGAACGCCGTACGGGACCGCGCAGGGTCCTGCTGACCGGGTGGTTCAGCTTCCGCGACGGGGAGGCGACCGCCGGGGACGTGCTGGCCCTGCGCCGGGTCGAAACGGTCCTGCGCGGGTCCGGCACGCCGTACGACGTCGTCTGGAGCCCCGGCTTCCGGCCGGACGCGCTGCACTTCGACGACGTACGGCCCCACGACTACTCGCACCTCGTGTTCGTGTGCGGGCCGCTGCACGGGACGCAGGTGGAGGAGCTGCACCGGCGGTTCGCGCGCTGCGTGCGGATCGCCGTCGGGACGTCGGTGATCGACCCCGAGGGGCCGGCGGTCACCGGCTTCCACCGGATCCTGGCGCGGGACGCGCCCGGCAGCGAACCCACCGAGGACCTGGCGGCCCGCGCCCCCGCGATGCCGCCGCGGCCGGTGGTCGGGGTGATCCTCACCCACGGGCAGCACGAGTACGGGGCGCAGCGGCGGCACGGAGAGGTCGCCGAGCGGGTGACGCACTGGCTGGCGGGGAAGGACTGCGCCCGTCTCGAGCTGGAGACCCGGCTGGACACCCGGGACTGGCACCTGAGCGCGACACCGGCGCAGGTGCAGTCGGTGCTCGCGCGGCTCGACCTGGTCGTCACCGACCGTCTGCACGGGCTGGTGCTGGCCCTGCGGGCCGGCACACCGGCGCTCGCGGTGGATCCGGTGGCGGGCGGCGCGAAGGTGACGGCGCAGGCGCGGGCCTGCGGATGGCCGGCGCTGCTGGCGGCGGAGCGGGTGGACGAGCGGCGGCTCGAGCGGTGGTGGGACTGGTGCCTGACCTCGGGCCGGGTGGCCGCGCGGCAGGCCCGCGAGACGTTCCGCGAGGGCCGGCTGCCCGACGGGGCGGACCGTCTGCTGGAGGCACTGACGTCCCGCGCCGACACCGGTTAGGGCGCACGTCCGCCGGGCACCCGGACGTCGCTTCCCCCCTGGCGCTCGTTGGAGGAGAGACGGTGTCCCTCGGTCGGCTCCCTGAGCATGAACAGCACGTCCTCGACGAGATCGAGCGGTCGCTGCGGCGCGATCGCCGGCTCAACCGGCTGCTGCGGCGTCATCGCGTCCGCCGCGGCCCCGACCTGAAGCGGTTCCTGGGCCGGGTGGCCCGCTGCAACCCGCGCGGACGGACGGTCGCCCTCCTGCTCGCGGTGTCGGTGGCCGTGATGGTGACCGGCATCGTCACCTCGGCGCCGTGGGCGCTCTGGACGTTCGCCGCGGTGTGGCCGGTGACGCTGTTCGCGGCGTTCCGGCTGCTGTGCCGCTGGTCGGGCGACGGGGAGCCGCCGGCCGGGCGGTAGGTGCTCCGGGGGGCGGCGGAGCACCGCGGCCGGGCGGGGCGCCGGCACCTCACGGGCGGGGTCGCACGGGCCGTGCGCGATGGGACGCCCGCGCGCACGCGGACCTGGGGCGGAGCACCCCCCGCGACATGTCCGGCCGGTGCGGCCGACACCCCCGGCCGGGGGACGGGACCGGGCCGTCCGCCGGGTGGCGGGACAGCGGGCGCGGGCCGGGCCCGGTGGCCGGGCGCCGGATGGGTCAGCCGGTGTAGCGGCGGGCCTTCGAGGCGCGTTGGGCCGGTTCCAGGAGGCGGAGGCGGGACTCGACCTCCCGGGGGAGGACGCGGCGTTCGCGCAGGACCCACGGGAGGGAGGCCGCCGCCTCCGTGAAGGCGAGGAGCGACGTCGTGTCGCGCGGCACCGTGCGGGCCAGGTCCAGGGTGCGGCGCAGGGCGGGGCCGACCGGGCGGCGGAGCCAGGTGAACCACAGGGTGTTGCGGATGCCGTGCCGGCGGCGCAGGGTCGCGTCGCGCGCCTCCGACGCCTGGTGGTGGATGGTGAGGTGGTCGGCGTAGACGAGCCACCAGCCGGCGGCGGCGAGGTCGACGGCGAGCAGTTCCTCCTCCCCGCCGAGCCACAGCTTGGGGTGGAAGCCGCCCGCCTTCCGGAAGGCGTCCGTGCGCAGCACGGTCGCGGCGGCGAGGAAGGAGCCGAGCGCCGGGCCCGGCAGCCACGGCGGCCCCGGCACGGGGGACTCCCGCAGTTCGCGGACGATCGGGTCCTCGGTGCCGTGCGGCTCGACGACGATCCGCGCGGTGACGGAGACGACGGCGGGGTGACGGTCGAGCAGGTCGGCGGCGCCGGTCAGGGAGCCGGGCGCCCACCAGGAGTCGTCGTCGCAGAAGGCGACGTAGGGCGTGGTGACGTCGCGGACCGCCAGGTTGCGGCCGACCGCGCCGAGGTTGCGGCCGGGGCGCAGCAGCCGGACCTCCGGGTGGTGGCGGGCGACGGCGTCGGCGGTGCCGTCGGTGGAGCCGTTGTCGGTGACGATCACCTCGGGCCGTTCGGGGAGTTCGGCGAGCCGGTCGAGGGTGCGCAGCAGCTCCCGGCGGCGGTTGTGGGTGATGACGACGACCGTCGTGCGGGGGTCGGTCATGCGGTCGCCCCTTCCAGTTCCAGCAGGCGGGCGGCGCGTTCCACGTGCGGGGGCAGCGGGCGGCGGGCGCGCAGGGCGGCGGGCAGCCGGGTGAGCGTCTCGCGCAGGGCGCGCCGGGCCGTGATGTCGGCGCGGGCCTCGGCGGCGAGGGCGCCGGTGCGGGCGAGGGCGTGGCGGACGGGGCGGCGCAGCCAGGCGGTGAGCACTTCGTTGCGGCGCTGCTGCGCGGGCCGGCCGGGCCGGCCCGAGGTGGCCGGGTGGTGGTGGGCGACGACGTCGGGGCAGTGGGTGACGCCCCAGCCGCGGGCGGCGAGGTCGTAGGCGAGGCAGGTCTCCTCGCCGCCGAAGAACAGCACCCGGTGGAAGCCGCCCGCGTCGAGGTAGGCGGTCCGGCGGACGACGGAGGCGCAGGCGAGGAAGCCGAGCACCTGGACGCCGGGGAGGTCGGTGGCGGGGCCGAGCGGGGAGGCGGCGAGGAGGTCGTTGAGCGGGTCGGGGGCGTTCTCGGGGCCGACGAGGGTGCGGGCGGCGATCAGCCCGAGCCGGGGGTGGGCGTCGAACAGGTCCGCGGCGCGGGCGAGCGCGCCGGGCGCCCACCAGGAGTCGTCGTCGCTGAACGCGACGTACGGGGTGTCCAGGGCGCGGGCGCCGTGGTTGCGGGCGAGGGCGCCGTGGTTGACGGGGAGGGCGAGGACCCGCACGTGCGGGAAGTCGCGGGCGACCATGGCGCGGGTGCCGTCGGCGGAAGCGTTGTCGGCGACGAGGATCTCCGGCCGTTCGGGCAGGTCGGTCAGGCGCCGCAGGGTGACCGCGAGCCGTTCGCGGCGGTCGCGGGTGGCGATGACGACGCCGACGCGGCTGCGGCCGGTCATGACGCGGGCCCCTCGGGGGCGGGCAGGCGGCGCAGGCCGTCCAGCACCTCGTCGGGGGTGATGCGCAGCAGCGCCGGGTCGGGGCGCACGGCGTGCGGGTCGCCCTCGGGGCCGTGCCACAGGGCGATGTGGCGGGGGTGCGCGGGCGGGCCCCAGCGGCTCGGCGGGACCGGGCCGAACAGGGTGACGGTGGGCGTGGCGTGGGCGACCGCGAGGTGGGCGATGCCGGTGTCGCCGCTGACGACCGCGCGGGCGCCGGCGACGAGGGCGGACAGCCGGGTGAAGGGCAGGCCGCCGGAGAACACGTCGGCGTCGGGCAACCGGGCCTCCTTGGCGAGCCGGGCGACGAGGTCGTGCTCCCCCGCACCCCCGGTGACCACGACCCGCAGTCCGCGCTCGCGCAGTGCGGAGGCGACGGCGGCGTACCGCTCGACGGGCCAGCAGCGGGCGGGCGCGCCCGCGCCGGGGTGCAGGAGGACCGCGCCGGGGGCGGGCGAGGGGGTGTGCGGGCGGGGCAGCAGCAGGTCGGCGGGGTCGGCGTCGACGCCGTACGCGCTCAGCAGCCGGCACCAGCGGTCCCGTTCGTGCTCGTCCCGGTGCCAGGGCGGGCCGTCGATCTCGGGGGTCTCCGGGTGCGCGAAGGCGAACAGCCGCAGGGGACGCAAGGCTTGCAGCAGGCGGTGGCTGGGCGGGCCGTTGCCGTGCAGGTCGACGGCGACGTCCGGGGGCGGCCCGGTCCAGTCGAGCGCGCGGGGGACCGCCCGTCCGGGCGCGGAGGCGGGCAGCAGCCGGTCGACGGCCCCGGTCGCCTCGGCGACGGGGGCGAGCCCGGCGGGGGCGGCCAGCACCGTCTCGTGGTCCGGGAACCCCCGCCGCAGCGCCCTCAGCGCGGGCACCCCGGCCAGCAGGTCCCCGAGCCCGAGCGCCCGCAGCACGAGCACACGGCGAGCCCTCATCGGGTGACCTCTTTGAGGAGGCGTTCCCAGTCGTCGAGGAAGCGGGGCAGGCCGTAGCGGGCGAGGGCGGCGGCGCGGGCGGCCTCGCCGGCGCGGCGGGCGCTCAGCGGGTCGGCGACGAAGTCCCGTACGGCGTCGGTGAGGACGTCGATCCGGTTGGAGACGACGCCGGCGCCGGGCGGCACCGCCTCGGTGACCTCGGTGGTGGCGAGGGCGACGACGGGCATGGCGAGGTGCATCGCCTCCAGCAGGGACAGGCCGAGGGAGGTCCAGCGCACCGGGTGGACGTAGACGCGGCGGCGGGCCATCTCGGCGTGCAGGCGGGCCTGGGTCAGTTCGTGGGACCGGCACCGTTCGGCGGGGAGGCCGAGGTGGCCGGCCAGTCCCCCGGTGCCCATGCCGAACACGTCCAGGGGCGCGACGGCGGCGAACACCGGCAGCAGGTCGGTGCCGGTCGTACGGCCGCGCCGGACCGGTTCGTTGACGACGACGGCGGCGTGCGGCAGTTCCCCCGTCCACAGCGGGCCGGGGTCGACGATGCCGTGCTCGATGACGGCCGTGGGGGTCGGGCCGGCGTCCCACATCAGCCGGTTGAAGTGGGTGACGTGCACGAGGGTCGTGCCGGGGATGTCCGCCGCGGGGTGCCGGGTGTCGGGGACGTCGCCGTGCGGGGCGTTGTGCTCCAGGTAGACCAGCGGCGGGCGGCGCCGCAGCCACCGGTCCACCAGGCCGATCTCGTGCGGGCGCTGCAGGACGACGACGTCGATGTCCTGCTCGGCCAGGCGTTCCGGCGGCACCTCGACGACCGTGTCGGGCCAGTCGAAGGTGCGGGCGCGGCCGAGTCCGTCGGGTCCGCGGTCCGGGGTGACGGGGACGACGTAGGTGTGCGGTCCCCGCACGAAGGCCGTGGTCCACGACCCGTGCACGTGCCACAGCAGGATCCTCATGCCACCTCCACGAGCTTGTCGACCGCGGCGACGACGTCGAGCGCGGTCACGGTGTCCAGGCAGGGATGGCCCGGTACGGGGCAGCGCCGGGCGCGGCTTCCGGCGCACGGGGCGTCCTGGTCGCCGAGCAGCAGGTAGGGCACGCCGTAGGGCCGCCACCGCTCGGCCGGGACGACCGGGGCGAACAGCGACACCACGGGGGTGCCGACGGCGGCGGCGAGATGGGCGGGGCCGGTGTTGCCCGCGACGACGCAGTCGGCCCCGGCGAGCACCCCGGCGAGCTGCGCGGCGTCGGTGCGGCCGCCCAGGTCGACGGCCCGGCCGCCGGCGACGTACGCGGTGAGGTCGCGCTCGCCCGTGCCGCCCGTGACGACGACGCGCCGTCCGGCGGCGGCCAGTTCCCGCACCGCCTGGGCGCAGCGTCCGGGGCTCCAGGCGCGGGCGGGCACGCTGGCGCCGGGGTGGACGACGACGTACGGGCCGTCGCCGGTCAGCGCGCCGGCGGCGGGCGGCGGGAGGACCCGGAGGCGGCCGTCGTCGACGCGGGGGAAGCCGGCCGCCTCGGCGAGGTCGAGGGCGGCCTCGGCCTCGTGGGCGTGCGGGGCGCGGTGGTGGCGCACGTCGAGGAGGCTGCCGGGGTAGTCCTCGCTGTCGGCGGCGATGAAGGGGACGCCGGCCAGCCGCAGCAGCAGCGCGGTGGGCAGCGGCGACTGGTGGTACGAGGTGAGGACGAGCGCGGCGTCGGCGGCGACGGACGCGACGAGCCGGTCGATGTCGTCGCGGTCCACGGGCGGCGGCTGGAACCCGGTCCACGGCGCGTCCCAGACGAGCACCTCGTCCACGCCGGGCAGCAGCCGCGCCGCGGGCACCCCGTGCGGTCCGCACAGGAGGGTGACGTGGTCGGCGCGGGCGGCGACGGCCCGCACGGCGGGTCCGGCGAGCAGGACGTCGCCGAAGCTGTCGAGCCGGGTGACGAGGGCTTTCACAGGTACCTCCCGGTCCGGGGCGGCTCCGCTTCCGGGCCGGCCCGTACGCGTCCGGCACGCCCGGCCGCCACCCGTTCGTGTGCGGCCCCGGCGTTCGGGCCGGGCGCGGGGGCGCCGCCGGGGGCCTCCCACGGCGGGCCGTCGAGGATCAGCCGTACGGCGGCGGGCAGGCTCCGCGCCACGTGCGGGGCGGCGGCGGTCTCCTCGGGGCGGGTCACGGGCGTGGGGACGAGGACGGCGCGCGCGCCGGCCCGGCGGGCGGCCTCGACGTCGGAGCCGATGTCGCCGACGACGACGCAGTGGGCCGGGTCGGCGCCGAGGCGGGCGGCGGCGTCCAGGACCATGCCGGGGCGGGGCTTGCGGCAGGGACAGCCGTCGTCGGGGCCGTGCGGGCAGACGGCCCAGACGTCGAAGGGGCCGAGGAGTTCCTCGACGCGCGCGTTGACGCGGCGGACGTCGGTCTCGGTGAGCAGGCGGCGGGCGATGCCGGACTGGTTGGTGACGATCCCGGTGCGGATGCCGCGGGCGCGCAGCGCGTCGAGCGCCTCGCGCGCCCCCGCGACGGGGCGCACGCGGTCGGGGTCCGCGTTGTAGGGGACGTCGTGGACCAGGGTGCCGTCGCGGTCGAACAGCACCGCCCGCACGGGGCTCACCGGGCCGCCTCCCGCCAGGCGGGGGCGCGCCGGTGGCGCCAGGCGCCGGCCAGCCGGTGCCAGGTGGCGGCGGGCGGGATGACCACGCTGGTGGCGAGCACGGTCGCCACCTCGTCGGGGGTGCGCGGTCCGGGCACGATGCGGGCGCGGGCGAACTCGGCGGTGCCGGCCGCCCAGCCGGCCGCGCAGGCCGCGGCGGCCCTGCGGTGTCCGGTGACGGCGAGCGCGCAGGCGGCCGCGCCGGCGGCGGTGATCGCGGCGTGCCGGCGGATCCGGCCGCGCGGCGCGACCGCCTTGTCCCACCAGTCGGGGCCGTGCAGCCGCCGCATCAGGGCGTCGTCGGCGTTGCCGCGCTGCCGGCGGACCGACTCCCAGCGGGAGGCGGCGCGCACGGGGTGCAGGGCGGTGCGGTGGCCCCGGCGGATGCGCCAGCCGGCGTCGAGGAGCCGCAGCGCGAGGTCGGCGTCCTCGCGGTGGGCGCGGGGGAAGCGTTCGTCGAAGCCGCCGGCCCGGCGCAGGGCGTCGGTGCGGTAGGCCGTGTCGGCGGTGATCCAGCGGGCGCGGGCCAGTCCCGCGGTGCCGCGTTCCCCGTCGGTGGGGCGGCGTCCGCCGGGCAGCGGCACGGTGATGACGCCCGGCACGCCCGCGGTGTCGGGCGTCGCCTCGTCGAGGTCCCGCTGGAGCTGGGCGCACCAGTGCGGTCCCACCTGGACGTCGTCGTCGACGAAGACCACCCAGGGCTCGGTGACGGCGCGCAGTCCGGCGTTGCGGGCGGCGGCGGGGCCGCGGGCCTCCCCGGGCAGCACGGTGGTGCGGGCGCGCAGGTCGCCGAGGACGGTCAGCGCGTGCTCCAGGGGCGCCGGGTCGGGGACGGGCGTCGGGGGGCGGTCGTCGACCAGGACGACGCGCTCCGGGCGCGGGCCGTGCGCGGCGGCCAGCGCGGCGAGGCAGTCGGCGAGGGTGTCCCGCACCAGGGTGGGGATCACGACGGCGTACGGCGTCATCGCGGCGCCCTCCCTCCGCGCCCGGCGCACGGCCCGGTCGTGCGGCGCGGGCCGGCGGGGGCGGGACGGCGCCCGGGGGACGGGGCGTGGTCACCGGGGTCGTGCATGGGGAGTGGGCTCCGTCCCTGTGTCGGGCTGGTACTGCGGGGAGCGGGTGCCGCACCCGTACCGGTTCCAAACCATGGGCCACGTCCTGTCCCGTTCTGCGTTTATATGCGGTGTTCTGCACCAGCGTGCACCGAGGCGGAGAACCGCGCAGGTCGGAGAGGGAGGGCGCGGGCGGGCGGCGGGAGGGCGCGGGGAGCGGTCGCGGAGCGCGGTTCAGCCGTTCGGACCAGCGGACGGCGGGACGCGGCGGGGTTCCCTAGGATCGGCCCGTGGCCACCTTCCAGCTCGAGCGCTCGGCGTCCCTGCCCTCCGACGAGGCGTGGCGCCGGCTCACCACGTGGTGCCGGCACGGCGAGGTGGTCCCGCTGACCCGGGTCACCGTCACCACTCCCCCGCCCACCGGCGAGGGCACCGTCTTCGTCGCCCGCACGGGCGTGGGCCCGCTGGCCTTCGACGACCCGATGGAGGTCACGGTGTGGCGGCCCCCGGCGGGCGGCTCCCCCGGGTTCTGCCGGCTGGAGAAGCGCGGCCGGGTCGTCCTGGGCTGGGCGGAGATCGAGGTCCGTCCGGGCCCCGGCGGCCGCAGCGGGGTGGTGTGGCGGGAGGACGTCCGCGTGCGCTTCCTCCCGCCCGCGTGCGACGCGCTGCTGGCGCGGGCGGGCCGCGCGGTGTTCGGGCGGGCGGTCGGCCGGCTGCTGCGGCGGGACTGAACCGCGCGGGGGTCAGTCCCGCGCCGTGCCCGTGAGGTGCTCCGGGCGTACCGGGGTTCTGTTCAGCTCCGGGCCCGTCGCCGCGCGGATCGCTGCCAGGACCGCCGGGGTGGAGGACAGGGTGGGCGCCTCGCCGACGCCTCGGAGGCCGTACGGGGCGCGGTCGTCGGCGAGTTCGAGGACGTCGACCGGCATGGCCGGGGTGTCGAGGACGGTCGGGATGAGGTAGTCCGTGAAGGACGGGGTCCGTACCTTCGCGGTGTCCGGGTCGACCAGGATCTCCTCCATGACGGCCATGCCCGGCCCCTGCGTCGTGCCGCCCTGGATCTGGCCGACGACGGACAGCGGGTTCAGCGCCTTGCCGACGTCCTGCGCGCGGGCCGGCTCGGCGACCTCCACCAGGCCGAGTTCGGTGTCGGCCTCCACCACGGCGCGGTGCGCGGCGAAGGAGTACGGGACGTGTCCGTCGCCCTGCCCGGTGTGCGGGTCGAAGGGTCGGGTGGGGCGGTGCCGCCGCTCCTCCTCGACCTCGACGGCCTCGTCGCCGAGGACGTCCACGAGGTCGGCGAGGACCTCGCCCGCGTCGGTGAGGACCTTGCCGTCCTCCAGCAGGAGTCCGGCGTGCGCCCAGGCGGTGCGGGAGGAGCCCGGCTTGCGCCGGCCGAGCCCCAGGACCTCCTCCCGGACCAGATCGTCGGGCGCGAGCGCGTTGCGCTTCACGCCGGTGCAGAAGTCGTCGACGGGGGTGCGGCGGGATCCGCGCACCGGCTCCACCTCGACCTCCGCGCCCGCGGCGAGCAGGGCCGGGTGGGCGTCGCCGGCCGGGGAGGCGGTGCCGAGGTTGCCGCCGGCGCCGCCGCGGTTGCGGATCTGCGGGGAGGCGACCGTGCGGGAGGCGAGGGCGAGGCCCGGCAGCTCCGCGCGCGGATGCTCCATGATCTTCGCGTAGGGGACGGAGGCGCCGAGCCGTACGGTGTCCTCGCCCACCTCCTATGCGTGGAGATCACCGATGCGGGTGAGGTCCATCAGGTACTCGGGACGGCGGTGGTCGAAGTCGATCTCGACCATCACGTCGGTGCCGCCCGCGATCGGCACGGCGGTGGGGTGCTCGGCCTTCGCGGCGAGCGCCTCCTCCCAGCCGGCGGGGCGAAGGGAGTCCATGACCGGCTCTCTTCCCCGTCTCGTGGAGGCGTGCGGATCGAGCCGATCCGTGTGCGGCGGGCCGGGCTCGTTCATGTGCTCTTCTCGCGCGCTGTGCCCAGTACACCGCCGCGTACTCCGCCCGGGTCAGTCACGGAAACCATGAAGGAGTTGGCTGGCCAACGCAGGCATCTTGTAGATTCGTATGAACGAAGAGCTCCGGCAGTCTTCCGGTCTTCCTCCGGTGAGCCGGGGAGCCGACCGGGAGCCGGCGGACCGGCCGGCCGGCCGGTCCCACGGGCCTCCTTCGACCATCCCCTCACCCGCCTCACGGGTACCGAGACAAGGAACGGCGGCGACGAGAATGCGGCTGCGCGCACTGCTGGACACCGACGCGCTGGGCCTGAAGCTGCTCGGCGGGGAGGACGAGCTGAACCGCAGTGTGCGCGGGGTGATGACCACCGACCTGCGCGACCCCAGCCGCTACCTGTCGGGCGGCGAGCTGGTGCTGACCGGTCTGGCCTGGCGCCGCGACGCCGCCGACTCCGAACGGTTCGTACGGATCCTGGTGCAGGCCGGGGTGGCGGCGCTGGCCGCGGGCGAGGCGGAGCTGGGGGACGTCCCGGACGACCTGGTCGTGGCGTGCGCGCGGCACCGGCTGCCGCTGTTCGCCGTGCACGAGTCGGTGGCGTTCGCGACCGTCACCGAGCACGTCGTGCGGCAGGTGTCCGGCGAGCGGGCCGGGGACCTGGCGGCCGTGGTGGACCGGCACCGGCGGATGATGACCTCCGGCCCGGCGGGCGGCGGCCCCGACGTCGTGCTCGACCTGCTCGGCTCCGACCTGGACCTGCGGGCCTGGGTGCTCTCCCCCACCGGCCGGCTGATCGCGGCGCCCAAGGGGACCGCGGGGGCGCGCGGCGCCGCGCCCGCGCTGGACGCCGAGGCGTGCGCGCGGCTCGCGGCGGAACACCTGGCGGCCGTGCGCACCGGACGGGGCGGCCCGCACCGGGTGGTGCTGGACCGGACGACGTACAGCCTGTTCCCGGTGCGGGGCAGCGGGCACGGCACGACGGAGCCGGGGGACCCGCGCGAGACGATGCTGACGGACTGGCTGCTGGCGGTCGAGGCGGACGCCGGGGACTGGGCCGAGGAGCGGCTGGACCTGCTCCAGGGCGTCACCCAGCTGATCGCCGTCGAGCGGGACCGGCGGGACGCGGCGCGCACGGTGCGCCGGCGGCTCGCGCAGGAGGTGCTGGAGCTGGCGCAGACGGGCGCCGCGCCCGCGGAGATCGCCGCGCGTCTGCGGGTGGCCGCGCCGGTGCTGGTGCCCGGTCTCGGCACCGCGCCGCACTGGCAGGTCGTGGTCGCCCGGATCGAGTGGGAGGACGGGCGCCGCGACGGCGGCCCGGTCACCCAGGCGCTGCTCGAGGAGATCCTGGTCGACCCGGCGGCGGCCGGACCCGAGCCGTCCGACCGGATCGCGGTGGCGCACACCGGGGACGAGGCGGTCGCCCTCCTCCCGCTGCCCTCGGTGACCGGCGAGCACGACGAGGCCGGGCCCGGCGTGCCGGCCGACGCGCTGCTGGAGGCCGTGCGCGGACCGCTGACGGCGGGCCTCGACGGCGACGGGCGGCTCACCGTCGGCGTGTCCGCCGCGGTGCACTCGGCCGAGGGGCTGCGCGGCGCGCTGGAGGAGGCACGGCACGCGCGGCGGGTGGCCGCGGCGCGCCCCGGCCGGGTCTGCGCGGCCGGGCACCAGGAGCTGGCCTCGCACGTGCTCCTGCTGCCGTTCGTCCCCGACGACGTGCGGCGCGCGTTCACCGCCCGGCTGCTGGACCCGCTGCGCGCGTACGACCGCCGGCACCGCGCCGAGCTGATCCCCACCCTGGAGGCGTTCCTCGACTGCGACGGTTCCTGGACCCGCTGCGCCACCCGCCTCCACCTGCACGTCAACACGCTGCGCTACCGCGTCGGCCGCATCGAGCAGCTGACGGGCCGTGACCTGTCGCGCCTGGAGGACAAGCTGGACTTCTTCCTGGCCCTGCGGATGAGCTGACCCACGACCCGGACTCCCCGGTTCCGTCCCGCGCCCCACGACTTTGTGAAATCCTTCACCCGCCCTCTTGGCCGGGCCCGGTGGTTCGTGCTGAGATGCGGCCACCACTCAACAGCTCGATGGCGTGCTCGGGGAGGGCAACGTGGCGCACACCGCCATGTCCGGTGACGGAACGACCGCCGAAGACGATCCCCTCCAGACAGCGGTGTGGCGGTTGCGCTCCCGCGCCTGCTGGGCGGACGCGGCCGCGCTGCTCGCCCCCGCCACCCCCCGGGCCGCCCTGCAACGGGCATCGCTGCTGGTGGAGCGGTGCCTGTACACCGAGACGGGGTGGGAGGACGCGGAGGACGCGCTGCGCACCGCCGAGGCACTGGCGCACACCGACGACGAGCGCGGCGCCGCCGCTTGTGAACGCGGGTACTTGGCCTACGCCGCCACGCTGTTCCAGGTCCGGGACCGGGCCGACGAGGCGCGTGCCGCGCTGGGCCGGGCCGCGGCGCTGATCGCGCCGGGGGCGCCGGGGCGGCCGCTGCTGGACTTCCGGCGGGGGCTCATCGCGGAGAACCTCACCCGCTCCCCGCAGGCGGCCCGCGCCGCCTACCGGCGCGCCCACGCGGGCGCCACCGCCCACGCCGACCCGCTGCTGCTCTCCGCCACCTGGCGGCATCTCGCCGGACTGGCTCTGCGCGAGGGCGAGTTGACGGAGGCCCGGCACGGGTTCGCGGAGTCGCTGCGGATCCGGGAGGAGCTGGGCTACCTGGTCGGCACGGCGCCCGCGCTGGTCTCGCTCGCGGACACGGAGACCGAGCCGGAGGCCTCGCGGCTGCGTGAGGAGGCCCGCCGCCTGTTCCGCCTGCTGGGCGGCGTCCCCACCTGGCTCGCCCACCGCCTGGCCCCGCCGCAGACGGACGCGGCCACGGCGTGAGGGCACGCCACGGGTGCCGCTTTCGGGTGAACCTGGAGCTCGGGGGGCGTGCGGGGGTGTCCGGAGGCACGACCGGGGGGCGCCCCGAGGCATGACCGGGGGCGCTCAGAGCGCTCCCCTCACTTCGCGCCGTTGAAGTGCTCCCCCACCAGCGCGCGCACCACGTCCAGATCGCCCGCGATCAGCGCGTCGAGCAGCGCGGTGTGTTCATGCGCGTCCGCGACCAGCTCGGCGCGGCTGCCGCCGCCGGGGGCGCCGCCCACCAGCGGCCACTGCGCGCGGCGGTGCAACTCCTCGGCCACCCGGACCAGTTGGTCGTTCCCGGCCAGGGCCAGCACCGCACCGTGGAAGGCGCGGTCGGCGTCGGCGTACGTGGCGCGGCAGCCGTCGGACGCGGCGCGGACGGTGGCCTCGGCGAGCGGGCGCAGTCCGGCCCACCGCTCGGGCGGCACCGTACGGGCCAGCCGGAGCATCACCGGCACCTCGATCAGGGCGCGCACCTCGGCCAGCTCGGCCAGCTCCCGCGCGCCGCGCTCGACGACCCGGAAGCCCCGGTTCGGGACGACCTCGACGGCGCCCTCCTGGGCGAGCTGCTGCATGGCCTCGCGGACGGGCGTCGCGGAGACGCCGAAGCGCTCGGCCAGCACGGGCGCCGAGTACACCTCGCCGGGCCGCAGGTCGCCGGAGACGAGCGCGGTGCGCAGGGCGGCGAGGACCTGGCCACGTACGGACGACCGCTGGACGGCGGGCCGGGGGCGGGGCGGGGCGGGCTCGCCGTGCGTGTGCTCACCGCGCGCGGAGCCCCGGCCGGCCCCGTCCGCGTCGTCGCGGAAGCGGTCGCGCCCGGTGCCGCGGCGCCGGTCCGTCTCCGCGGCGGCCGGCTGGGCGGGCACCCGGCAGCGGTTCCCCGCCGGCCGGGCGGCCTCGGCCGCCTCGCCCGTCGTCCCGGCGAAGCCCTGCGTGCCCTGCTTCACAAGGTCCTCCTGCGGACGTGTCGGTACTTGGGGTATTACGGCGGGCCGGCGCCTGCGCGTCAAGAACCCTAAGCGCATCGGACGCCAGTTCACATCTCCGCGATGTTGGGTAAGGTGAGGCTTACCTTTTTATTGCCCGACTCCACGAGACGTGAAGGGGTGGTCCCATGGCCGTGCCCGGTTCGGCCGTCGCGGACGCGTACGCCCGCCTGGCGGAGGCCTTCCCCGCCCTCGCCGTCACCGAACTCGGCGCCGGAGAGGCGGTCCCCCGGGGCGGCGGCTGGGTCGCCGCCGCCGACCTCGCCGCAGGCGGGGACGCCCTCGAGGCCTTCCTCGCCCGGGACGACACCCAGGTGCGGCGGGACTACGGCATGCAGGCCCGCCCGGACGTCATCGCCAGCTTCGGCCTGCACCGCTACGCCTGGCCGGCCTGCCTGCTGATCACCGTGCCGTGGTTCCTGCACCGCCGGGTCCCGCGCTACCCCGTGACGCACGTCTCGTTCGACCGCGGCGCGGCCGGGCTCGCCGTCGGCCGCATGGCCGTGCGCCCCGCCGGCTTCGCCTGCCTGCCGGACGACCCCGCCGCCGCCCTTCCCGGCGCGCGGGTCGTGCCCGACGAGGAGGCGCTGCGGGCGGAGGTGCGCGCGGCGGTCGCCGAGCACCTGGAGCCCGTGCTGGCCGGCTTCGGCCCCCGGATGCGCCGGCGCGGCCGGGCGCTGTGGGGCATGGCGACCGACGAGATCGTCGAGAGCCTCTGGTACGTCGCCCAGCTGCTCGGCGAGGAGGAGCGGGCCGTGCGCGAGCTGGAGCTGCTGCTGCCGGGCGCGACCAAGCCGTACGTCGGCGCGGCGGCGTTCCGCAGGCCGTCCGGCCCCGGCGGGGAGCCGGCCGCCGCCACCCGGGACCGGGTGAGCTGCTGCATGTTCTACACCCTGCGCCCGGCGGACATCTGCGCCACCTGCCCGCGCACCTGCGCCAAGGAGCAGGCTCCGGCGCGGACCCGCGACCGGGAGAGGGAACTGGTCGCACAGGCCGGCTGACACGACGCCGAGAAGGGCGGGGCGGCCGGTGGCGTAAGATCGTCCGGACGCCCCGCCGTTCCGCCTGGCGTGGGGGGCGGCGATGCGGTGCCGCGGAGGTCACGAGCACTTCACAATGTCCTCACCGCTCGCGGCGGTTCCCCGCGGAACCATCCGTACGGGTAGTCTTATTCGAACTCAACTCCCGCTCCTCATGCGGCAGTTCGAGCATTGAGCCGCCCAGGGCACCCCCTCGCACTTCATTGGCGGCCTCTTGCCCCGAAACCCCCTGAGGACCGCCGGGATTGGGCCACTATGGCGGGCGTTACGCCCTATCCCAATGCAAGGGACCCCTAGATGAGACTGACCGACATATCGCTGAACTGGCTGCTTCCGGGCGCCGTACTGCTCCTGGGCATGCTGGCGGCGGTGGCGGTGCTGGCGCGCGGCAAGCGCTCCTCGGTCAAGGACACGAGCGCCGACGACTCGTGGGAGCGCAGCGAGGAGCGCCGCAGGCGCAAGGAGGCCGTCTACGGCACCGTCTCCTACGTACTGCTGTTCTGCTGTGCGGCGGTGGCCGCCGCCCTGTCCTTCCACGGCCTGGTCGGCTTCGGTGAGCAGAACCTCGGCCTGTCCGGCGGCTGGCAGTACCTCGTCCCCTTCGGCCTGGACGGCGCGGCGATGTTCTGCTCGGTGCTCGCCGTGCGCGAGGCCAGCCACGGGGACGCGGCCCTCGGCTCGCGCATACTCGTGTGGACGTTCGCCTTCGCCGCGGCCTGGTTCAACTGGGTCCACGCGCCGCGCGGCGCCGGCCACGCGGGCGCCCCGCACTTCTTCGCGGGCATGTCCCTGTCCGCCGCGGTGCTCTTCGACCGGGCGCTGAAGCAGACCCGCCGCGCGGCACTGCGCGAACAGGGCCTGGTGCCGCGGCCGTTGCCGCAGATCCGCATCGTCCGCTGGCTGCGCGCGCCCCGGGAGACCTACCGCGCCTGGTCGCTGATGCTGCTGGAGGGCGTGCGCAGCCTCGAGGAGGCGGTCGAGGAGGTCCGCGAGGACAAGGCGCGCAAGGACCAGGAGAAGCGGCGCCGGCGGGAGCAGGAGCGCATGGAGCGGGCCCGGCTCAAGGCGATCAGCCGCGGCCACCGGGGGTTCGGCGGCGGCCGGGGCGGGCGCGAACTGGAGACCACGGTGGAGCGGGACTCCGACGTGGTCGCCGCGGAGCCTGCCATAGCGGCGCCGGAGGCCCTGCCCGCACACGCCCCGCGTCCCTCCCTGCAGCCGGTCCGCCGTTCCGGCGGTGAAGCGGTGACCGTCGATCTCACGGCCGAGGACGACACCCAGGCGCTGCCGCGTCTGGACAGCCTCGAGCGCAAGCTCAAGGATCTGGAGCAGCAGTTCGGCTGACGTCCGTACGACGACGCGACGCGGCGTGAGGGACGCGGTGGGAACCGCGTCCCTCACGCCGCGTCGGCGTCCGCCTCCGGTCCGAGCGCGAACCAGACGGACTTGCCCACCCCGTGCCTGCGGACGCCCCAGGCGTCGGCCAGGGACTCGACCAGGACCAGGCCCCGTCCGTTGGTGCTGTCGTTGCCGTCCCGCGGGCGCGGTCTGGGCTCGCGGGCGGTGAAGTCCCGTACCTCCACGCGGAGTCCCCAGGGGCCGACGTCCGCGGTGAGGACCGCCTCGCGGTCGGTGTGGACGAGGGCGTTCGTCACGAGTTCGCTGGTGAGCAGTTCCGCGACCGCGGACCGCTCCGGATCGCACCGGTGACGTAACAGCTCGCGCAGGGCGCGGCGGGACTCGGCCACCGCCCGCATATCCGCACGCCCCAGTGTGCGCCTCAGCCGATCCGCCGAAGCCTGACTTCTCATGACCCCCGCCCGCGTGCCGATGCCGTTTCCCCCACCTGCTCGAACGCCTACACGGGAATGCTTGCCCGGTCGTTCACGCGGCAGTCATGCGGAGCGGCCGCGAGCCGTTGTTGGCCGAAGTGCAACGGCCACACAACCGCGCGGGGCCGTCCTCCCGACCCCCGTGGCGAGAGGACGGCCCCGGCTTTCCCGCAGTGGTCGCGGAGTTCAGGAATCTCAGTGGAGCTTGGCGACCGCCTTCTTCGCGGTCTTCCCGAACGCCGCCAGGGGGGCGTCGTCGAAGTCGCCCATCTGCCCCCAGCCGACGACGGTCACGGTGCGGCCGTCACGCCCCACGGACAGCAGGTTGACGTCCGTGGCCCCGTACGACGTCTCGGTGTGCAGGCCGTGCACCGTCGCCCCCTCCTCGACGGGCAGCGTGCCGAAGAACCGGCCCTCGGCCTCGATCTCCGGGTACGTCCGCTCCAGCCGGTCCGCGCAGGTGCGGATCTCCCGGTTCAGCCGGGCGGCCAGCGCCTCGCCCTTCGCGGCGGACCCGGTCACCGCGGTGACCTGCACGGCGCTGGTGTCCAGCTCCGTGTGGAACAGGCGGTGCCGGTGGTCGTGGGCGGGGATGCCCTCGCCCAGGCAGTACGCGAGCTGCTCCGGGAAGCCGTCGGTGACCGGACCCGCGGTCCAGCCGGTCGGGTGCGGGGGCAGCTCGGACGCCGCCAGGAACCTGGGGGCGGCCGCCTTCCTCTGCGCGGACGCCTGCTTCTGCGCGGACGCCTGCTTCTGTGCGGCCTCGCCCGGAGCGGCGCCGGCCGGTGCGGTGGCGGCCGCGCCCACGGCGAGGGCGGTGACGGTGAGCGCGGCGAGCGCCGCGGCACGGGTGCGGATGGGCATGGGTGTCCCCCGTGGGGTGTGCGTGGTGGAAGGGCGAGGCGTGCACCGCGACGGCCGGGACGGCCCGTCCGGGCCATCGGGGCGGTTCGCCGTGGTCAGAGCATCCGCCGTCACGGACGACCGGCGCAAGCGCCACCGCCCGGTCCCCCGGCATGGAACCATCCCATCCTGTCCGACGTGCAGTGATACAGGGCGCCTGGGATGCCCGTCCCAGGCGCCCGGCCGGTCGGGACGGACGAGCCACGGGGGGACGGAGCCGGTGTCGGCACAGGACGAGGTGACGCGGTTCGCGGCGCTGCTGCGGGAGTTGAAGGGACGCACGGACCGCAGCTACGGCTCGCTGGCCCGCCGTCTCCACATGAACACCTCGACCCTGCACCGCTACTGCGCCGGCGACGCGGTCCCGGTCGACTTCGCCCCGGTCGAACGCTTCGCCGCCCTGTGCGGCGCGACGGACGCGGAACGCCTCGAACTCCACCGCCGCTGGCTCCGCGCGGCGGAGGCACGGCGCCGGCCTCGGGGCGGGGCGGCCCGGGACGCAAAGACCCCGGACCCGTCCGGTGCGGCACCCGGCACGGCCGGGCGGCGGTCCGGCGCCCCGGGGCACGGCTCAGGGCCGGACGTCCCGGGGAACGGCGCTCCGGCCGCCGGTTCAGACACCACCGGTCCAGGCACCACCGGTTCGGGCGCCGCCGGTTCAGACACCACTGGTCCAGGCACCACCGGTTCAGGCGCCGCCGGTTCAGACACCACCGGTCCAGGCGCCGCCGATTCAGGCACCACTGGTTCAGGCGCCGCCGGTTCGGGCGCCGCCGACCAGGCGAACGATTCAGGCCACCCCGAGGGGCCGGGCGGGGGTGACGGGCACGCCGTGCGGGGGCCCGCGGGCCACGGCGACGTGCCCACGGGGCGACGGAGGCAGCGGAGGCGGGCGGCCGTGGCCGCCGCTGCCGTGTGTGCGCTGCTCGCCACCGTCGGGAGTCTGTCGTTCCTGCCGGACGACAGGCGGGCGGCGGCCGGGAGCAAGGCCCTCGGGGCGACGGAGGAGGCAGCCGAAGGCGGCGCCGGCGACGGTGCGGGATCCGCGCGGTCCGTCGCTCCGGCCAGGTCCCCCTCGGCCTCGGCGTCCGGCTCCCCCTCCCCCTCCGGGTCCGCCCCCGCCGGGCGGGGCGGGGACGGCGAGGCGTCCGAGGCGCGGCGTCCGTCCGGCTCGCCCGCCGCACCGGACAGGGCGCCCGCGGGGCCGCCGCCCCTCACCTGGTCCGTCGACTCCCACGCCTGGGCGCACGGCTGCGGGCACGACTACGTGGTGGCGAAACCGCCCGCCCGGGTGCCGCCGCCGCCCGTCCCGCAGGACGCCCGGACCTGGGCGGACGCCCAGGACGCCGTGCACGGCGGGGAGACCCTCGTCGAGCTGTCGGTGCAGGGGAGGTCCGACACGGCCGTCGTCCTCACGGCGCTGCGCGTCCGCGTGGCCGGCCGCTCGGAGCCGGCGCCCGGCACCGCGTACGCGATGGACCAGGGCTGCGGCGGCGCGCTGACCCCCCGTTACTTCGACGTGGACCTGGACAAGGACCGGCCGATCGCCCGCGCGGTCGCCGGGAACGACACGGGCACCCCGGTCCCGGCGGTCCGGATGCCGTACCGGGTGTCCGCGGCCGACCCCGAGGTGCTGCTGGTCACCGCCCGCACCGAGGGCTGCGACTGCCGCTGGTACCTGGAGCTGGACTGGTCCTCGCAGGGCCGCGCCGGCACGGTGCGGATCGACGACCGGGGCCGTCCGTTCCGCACCAGTGCCGTCGAGGGCCTGCCGCACTACGAGTACGACACGCTGAACCGCTCCTGGCGTCCGCGCGGCGGCTGAACACCGCTATGGGCGCGGTACGTTGCGCAGGTTGGAGCGGGCCATCTGCACCATCCGGCCGACCCCGCCGTCCAGCACGATCTTGGACGCGGACAGGGCGAACCCGGTCACCATCTCCTTGCTGATCTTCGGCGGGATGGACAGCGCGTTGGGGTCGGTCACGACGTCCACCAGCGCCGGCCCCTTGTGCTTGAACGCGGCCTTCAGCGCGCCCGCGAGCTCCTTCGGCTTCTCCACCCGCACCCCGTGGGCTCCGCAGGCGCGGGCCACGGCGGCGAAGTCGGGGTTCTTCATCGCCGTGCCGTGCGACGGGAGCCCGGCCACCAGCATCTCCAGCTCCACCATGCTCAGCGAGGAGTTGTTGAAGAGGACGACCTTCACCGGCAGGTCGTACTGGACGAGGGTGAGGAAGTCGCCCATCAGCATGGCGAATCCGCCGTCGCCGGACATCGACACGACCTGCCGGCCCCGGTCGGTGAACTGCGCCCCGATCGCCATCGGCAGCGCGTTGGCCATCGAGCCGTGGGAGAACGAACCGATGATCCTGCGGCGTCCGTTGGGCGAGATGTAGCGGGCCGCCCAGACGTTGCACATGCCGGTGTCGACGGTGAAGACGGCGTCGTCGTCGGCCAGGTCGTCCAGCACGGACGCCACGTACTCCGGGTGGATCGGCACGTGCTTGTCCACCTTGCGGGTGTACGCCTTCACCACCCCCTCCAGCGCGTCCGCGTGCTTCTTCAGCATGCGGTCGAGGAACTTGCGGTTGTCCTTGGTGCGCACCCGGGGCGTGAGACAGCGCAGCGTCTCCTTCACGTCGCCCCACACCGCGAGGTCCAGCTTGGAGCGCCGGCCGATGACCTCGGGCCGCACGTCCACCTGGACGATCTTCACCTCGTCGCCGGGCAGGAAGGAGTTGTACGGGAAGTCGGTGCCGAGCAGGATCAGCAGGTCGCACTCGTGGGTCGCCTCGTACGCGGCGCCGTAGCCGAGCAGTCCGCTCATCCCGACGTCGTACGGATTGTCGTACTGGATCCATTCCTTGCCGCGCAGGGCGTGGCCGACCGGAGCCTTGATCTTCCCGGCGAACTCCATCACCTCGGCGTGCGCGCCCTTGGTGCCGGCGCCGCAGAACAAGGTGACCCTCTCGGCGCGGTCGATCATGTCGACGAGCTTGTCGATCTCGTCGTCGCCGGGGCGGACGGTGGGCCGGGAGGTGACCAGGGCGGTCTCGGGCGCCTGGTCGGGGGCGGGTTCGTCGGCGAGGTCGCCGGGCAGCGAGACGACGCTGACGCCGGAACGGCTGACCGCGTGCTGGATGGCGGTGTCCAGCAGCCGGGGCATCTGCCGGGGGTTGGAGATCAGCTCGCAGTAGTGGCTGCACTCCTGGAACAACCGATCGGGGTGGGTCTCCTGGAAGTAGCCGAGGCCGATCTCGCTGGACGGGATGTGGGAGGCGAGGGCGATGACGGGCGCCATGGAGCGGTGGGCGTCGTACAGCCCGTTGATGAGGTGCAGGTTGCCGGGCCCGCAGGAGCCGGCGCAGGCGGTGAGCCGGCCGGTCACCTGCGCCTCGGCGCCGGCCGCGAAGGCGGCGGTCTCCTCGTGCCGGACGTGGATCCAGTCGATGGCGGAGTTGCGGCGCACGGCGTCCACGACGGGGTTGAGGCTGTCACCGACCACGCCGTACAGGCGTTTGACCCCCGCGCGGACGAGGATGTCGACGAACTGCTCCGCGATGTTCTGTTTGGCCATGATGTCCGTCTGCCCCTCGGGTGCCGGAGATGCCTGACGGAATCCATGAATCCACACCGGGCGCGCTCACGCCTCCCAGACGGCCGCGACCGTACGGTCGTCGGCGTACCCCTTCACCCGAATCTGGGTGTCGGCCAGATACGCCGTCAGCCCCGGGGGTTCCGGAGCCGACCACCGGTCGGCCAGGTGGGCACGGAGTCCGGGCTCACCGCGCAGGGGCTCGGCGAACCCGGTGCCGCACATCAGCAGCACATCACCCGGGCGGGCTACGGAGGTACGGAAGCGGAAGGGCTCGCGGGTCGGTTCGGGCGCCGGTTCGTACGGGCTCGGGGGTGTGGGGACGCCGAGGTCCATGGTGCGGCGGTCGCCGTCCGGCGTCTCGTGCGGCGGCGAGCCGAAGCCGGGCACGGGCTCGCCCTTGACCTCGGCGACCTCCGGTTCGATGTCCTGCCACTCGCCGTCCCGCAGCCGGAACAGCCCTCCGGGGCCGGCCCCGAAGAACACCCGGGTGCGGCACTCGGGGTCGGCGGACAGCAGCAGGCAGCGCAGGGCGGCGGCGTGGTCGTCGGGGTCGAGGCCCTGCTCGGCCGCGCCGGCGCGCAGCCTGCCGAGACTGCGGTCGGTGAGGCGGTGCAGGCCGGCCTTGAGGTCGGCGCGGCGGGCGGCCCGGATGTCGTCGGTGAGCCGCTCGTGGCTGCGGCCCACCGCCGCGCCGATCCAGCGGCAGACCTCGGCGGCGGCCCGGTGCGCGCCGGGGGCGGTCCGCAGGCCGGTGGCCAGCGCCACCAGCACCAGCGCCCGCTCCCCCGCCCCGAACCGCGCGGTCAGCAGCGCGTCGCGCCGGGGCTCGCCCCGGTACCTCGCGGAGTCCCCGCGCACGGAGGCGGCCCGCAGCGTGCAGGCGCCGTAGCGGGCGCCGTCCAGCACGGTGTCCGGGACGAGCGCGTCCAGGTCGTCGGGGTCGGCGGCGGGGAGGGCGGTGGGTTCCGCGTCGTAGGTGGGCGGACGGGCGCCCACGTAGGCGCGGGAGGGGGGCGGGGGCGGGAGGGGACCGAGCCTGGACCCGGGACCGTCCGCAGCGGTCCGGTCCTCCGGCGCGGCGGGGGTCCATGAACCGTGGACGGGGGCGGCGGTGGGACCGGAGGGGGTGGAGGGGGGCGGCCGGTCGGGGAGCGTGGGGGCGGGAGCGCCGGGTGCCGGAGGGAAGGGCGGGGCGGCGGGCGCGGCGTCGGAGGGGCGTGGCCCTTGAGGCGGGTTCGGCGTGGCGGGCGCGTCGGCCGGCCGGCCCGGTCCCGGGGGGAAGGCCCCCGGGAGCGGGGGCACCGAGGGCGCCGATGCCTGACCGGAGGGCGGCTCCGGGACGGGAGGCGCGTCGGTCGGGGTGTCCTGCTCCGGCGGGCAGGGCGCCGGAGGCGGGTCCGTGGGGGGCGGGCGCTCCCAAAGGGCACGGGGTGACGCACCGGCGGAGGGTCCGGGGGGCATGGCCTCCGGCGACGGCGTCTGCCGCTGGGCCGGGACCACCGGGGCCCCGGGGACGTCCCGGGGGTCCGGGTCCGGCGGGAGGCGGGCCGCGTCGGACGGCCCGCCCGCGTTCACCGTGCCCGCCGCGGAGGCGAAACGGTCGTCCAGGGAATCGGCCGCGGGCGCCGGCCCCGTGTCGCCGGAGGCGTCGTCGTAGAGCCGGCCCCACCAGTCGTCCTCGGGACCGGGACCGGTGGGCCCGGCGGGTCTTCCCCCCTGCTGACTCATGCCCCCAATTGTCCACCGGACGGGCCGGATGAAAACGGGGCATCGGGAAAATCACCGCCCCGCGCGCGGACGCCACGCTTCCGGTCTGCGCCGTCCCGCGCCCTCCTGCACCCTGGACTGATGGGAGCGTGGGACCTCCTGCTGGCCGGACTGGTGCTCCTGCTCGGTCTGTGCGGAGTGCTGGCGCCAGGGGTGCCCGGGTCCTGGCTGGTGTGGGCCGCGGTCCTGTGGTGGGCGCTGAAGGACCCGCGGGCGGTCGCGTGGTGGGTGCTGGTGGGGGCGACCGGGGTGCTGTTCCTGTCGCAGGTGGTGCGCTGGGCGCTGCCGCCCCGCAGACTCCGGGCGGGCGGTGCGGACGCCCGGCTGCTGGCGTACGCGGGCGGCGGCTCGTTCGCCGGTTTCGTGCTGCTGCCGGTGATCGGAGCGGTCCCCGGCTTCCTCGCCGGGGTGTACGTCCACGAGCGGCTGCGCCTCGGCCGCCGCGGGGAGGCGAAGGCGGCGGTGCGCACGGTGATGCGGTCGGGCGGGTGGAGCGTGCTGACGGAGCTGTTCACCTGCCAGCTGATCGCGGCGGCGTGGATCGGCGCGGTCTTCTGGGGCTGAGCGGCCCTCAAGGGTTCTGCGCGCGCGGCAGCGCACCCTCGTGGGTGAGCAGCCGCACCTTGCGCTCCAGTCCCCCGGCGTACCCCGTGAGGGAGCCGTCGGCGCCGATGACGCGGTGGCAGGGGCGGACGATCAGCAGCGGGTTCGCGCCGATCGCGCCCCCGACGGCCCGTACGGCGGCCCGGGGCGCCCCGATGCGCGCGGCGATCTCCCCGTAGGTGACGGTCCCGCCGTACGGCACGTCGTCCAGGGCGGCCCACACCTTCTCCCGGAAGGGGGTGCCGACGGCCCTCGTCGGCAGCCGGAAGTCCTTGAGGTCGCCCGCGAAGTACGCGGCGAGCTGCCGTTCCGCCTCCCGGAACGGACCGGGGTCGTGCGTCCAGTCGTCCCGCACCACGGCCGCCTTCCTCTGTCCGGGCACGGTGAGCGAGGTCAGCTCGCCGGTCGGGGCGGCGGTCAGCAGCAGCGGCCCGAGGGGGCCGTCCACGTGCGTCCAGTACGTCGTCGTCATGAGGGTCACTCCAACTCCCCTGCGGCTCGCAGGTGGTTCAGGGCGTACGAGCGCCAGGGACGCCAGCTGTCGGGGACGCCGGGGCCCGGCGGGGCCACGTCCGGGTCGCCGAGCGCACGGGTGCGGATCGCGGCGATCATACGGTCGTCGAGGCCGGGCACGGCGGCGAGGGCGTCCCGCGCCGCGTCCCGGTCGGCGCCGGGTCCGAGCCGTACGGCGCCGTCGGCGAGGGCGGCGGCGAGCGCGCCCAGGGGGCCGCCGGGCTCGGCGTCGGCGAGGACGGCGGCCTCGGGGAACAGGTGGGTGAGGCTCCCGCAGGGGGCGTCGAGCCGTTTGCCGTAGCGGTGGACCAGTCCGGCGGCCGTGTCGCGTCCCGCCAGCGCCCGGACGGCCACCTCGTCGGGGTCGGCGGCGCCGGGCGAGCGCAGTCCGGGACGGGCCGCGACCAGCGGGGCGAGCCGGGGGTCGGCGCCGAGGCGTTCGTCGACGGCGTAGGGGTCGGCGTCCAGGTCGAACAGCCGGCGCAGCCGCTGCACGGCGGTGGTCAGGTCGCGGAGGTCGGTGAGGTGGACGCGGGCGTCGAGCCAGCCGCCGGGACGAGCGCCGGTGCCGGTGTGCGGGCGCTCGTCGACGGCGGCGATGCCGGTGCCGTAGGGCAGGCGCAGGGTGCGCCGGTAGGTGCGCGCGCCGGGTACGCCGGTCACCTCCTCGACGCCGGGGACGGCCTCCCGTTCCAGCAGGTCGAAGACGGGCCGCGCCTGGTAGGGGCCCCGGTGGGCGAGGCGCAGGGGCACCCCGGCGGTGGGGGCGCCGGGGCGGGCCCGCCCCTTGCGGGGCGCGGCGGCGCGCAGCCCGGTGGGCGTGGTGGCGTACACGGCGCGGACGGTGTCGTTGAACTGCCGCACGCTGGCGAACCCGGCGGCGAACGCGATCTCGGTGACCGGCAGCCCGGTGGTCTGCAGCAGCACGCGCGCGGTGTGGGCGCGCTGGGCGCGGGCCAGGGCGACCGGTCCGGCGCCCAGTTCCGCGGTGAGCTGCCGCTGCACCTGGCGGGCGCTGTAGCCGAGGCGCGCGGCGAGCCCGGCGACGCCCTCGCGGTCGACCACGCCGTCGGCGATGAGACGCATGGCGCGGCCCACGGTGTCGGCCCGCACGTTCCACTCGGCGGAGCCGGGCACGGCGTCGGGGCGGCAGCGCCGGCAGGCCCGGAAGCCCGCGCCCTGCGCCGCGGCGGCGGTCGGGAAGAAGCGCACGTGGGCGCGTTTGGGGGTGATCGCGGGGCAGCTGGGCCGGCAGTAGATGCCCGTGGTCTCGACGGCGAAGAAGAACGCGCCGTCGAACCGGGCGTCCCGGCTGCGCACCGCCTCGTACCTGCTGTCCTCGTCCCTCACACGGTCCAGTGTCCACCGGCGGGGACGGCGTGACCGGCGGGAATCGGACATGGAACCCGGCGCCCCGTGCGGCGGCGCTTGACCCTGACACGGTGAGAAGGTCTTCACTGGCGGGCCTGGAGGTGCTCCGATGACCACGCCCAAGGCGGAGACGACAACATCACGTGTGCTCGCGGGACTGCGGCACGACGATTCCTCGGTGCGCCTGCGCGCGGCGCTCGCGGCAGGCTCGGACCCGGACCCGGAGTTCGTGGAACCGCTGGTGGAGCGGTGCGGGGTGGAACCGGTGTTCCATGTGCGGGACATGCTGACGTGGGCGCTCACCCGGCACCCGGAGGCGTCGACGGTGCCGCGGGTGGTGGCCGAGCTGCGGTCGCCGCACGCCCGGGCGCGGAGTCAGGCGCTGCACACCCTGTCCAAGATCGGGGACCGTGGGGTGTGGCCGGCGATCACCCGGTCGCTGCTGACCGACCCGGACGACGAGGTGGCGCGGACCGCCTGGCGGACGGCGGTGCCGCTGGCGCCCGAGGGGGAGACGGCGGAGCTGGCGGAGGTGCTGGTGTCCCAGCTCGGACGGGGCGGGAGGGAGACCCAGCTCAGTCTCAGCCGGGCGCTGATCGCTCTCGGCGAGCCGGCCGTCGCGCCGGTGCGGGCCGCGGCGGCCGGACCGGACCCACGGGTGCGGGAGCACGCGCTCGCCACGGAGCGGTTGCGGCGCGACCCCGAGGCGGGGTTCGCGTACGCGGTGGAGGAGGCGAAGCGCGTGGTGTCGCTGGGGCCGGAGGCCCGGGACCCGGACGGGCAGGACGCCGTGGGTCCGGACGGGCGGGAGGAGTGAGGCAGAGGTGCTGATCGGTGAGGTGGCGCGGCGGTCCGGGGTCAGCCCCCGGATGCTGCGGCACTACGAGTCGCTGGGCCTGGTGCGGCCGTCGGGCCGTACGGCGGCCGGGTACCGCGCGTACACGGAGGAGGACATCCGGCGGATCTTCCACGTGGAGAGCCTGCGGTCGCTGGGGCTGTCGCTGCGGGACGTGGGCCGCGCCCTGGACGATCCCGGCTTCACGCCGTCCGGTCTCGTCGCGGACCTGGCCCGGCGGACACGGGAGAGGATCGCGCGGGAGACGGAGCTGCTGACGCGGCTCCAGCGGATCGACGCGGCGGAACCCGCCGACTGGCAGGACGTCCTCCAGGTCGTCGCGCTGCTGCGGAACCTGCGCTCCGGGGACCCCGGGATGCGGCAGCGGGCGGCGCTGTCGTCGGTGGACACGGTGCCGGTGCCGGTGGAGGCGCTGGTGGAGGCGGTGCTGAGCGAGGCGGACCCGCATGTCGCCGGGGCCCTGCGGTGGGCGCTGGCGCAGGCGGGCGAGCGGGGGCCCGAGCTGCTGGCGGCGGGGCTGGAGTCGGCGCTGCCGGAGGTGCGCGGGCGGGCGGCGCGATGCCTGGCGGAGGTCCCGGGCGAGCGGGCGACGGCGCTGCTGCGGGACGCCCTCGGCGACGCGGACCCGGCCGTACGCCGGACCGCGGCCCTGGAACTGGGGGCGCGCGGGGTGGCGGACGCGATGCCGGAACTGGTCGGCATGGTCGTCGAGGAGGCGAACGACGTCGACGCCGCCGACGCGCTGGGCACGCTGGCGGGCGACGCGGCGGTGGCGGACCGCATCGTGGCGGCGCTGGCGGACCGTCTGGCCGGCGGCGCGCCGGACCCGTCCGCGCGCCGCCGCCTGACGCAGGCCCTCGCCGAGATCCCGGGCCCGGCGGCCACGGACACGCTGAGGTCCCTGACCGGGGACGGGGACCGGACGGTGGCGCTGACGGCGCGGTACGTCCTGGAGCTGCGGGAGTCGGACTGAGCCGTCCCGCCGGGCGCCCCACGGGGCGCCCGGCGGGCAGGGTGTCACCTCATCCGTCCCCGCTTGGCCTCCATGGCGGCCTTGCCGAGGGCGCCCTTGCGCTTCCAGTCCTTGCGGATCTCCGCGCGGAGGCGGGCGTCGGTCTTGGCGACGATGTACTGGTTCTCCCGGAGCAGCTTGCGGTAGCTGTCCAGGCGGCGCCGGGGCAGCTCACCGGCCTCGATGGCGTCGAGGACGGCGCAGCCGGGCTCGCTCTCGTGGGCGCAGTCGTGGAACCGGCAGCTCTCGGCGAGGTGCTGGATCTCGGAGAACACCTGGCCGACCCCGGTGCCGGCGTCCCACAGGCCGACGCCCCGCAGGCCCGGGGTGTCGATGAGGACTCCCCCGCCGGGCAGCAGGAGCAGGTTGCGGGTCGTGGTGGTGTGGCGGCCCTTGCCGTCGACGTCCCGGGTGGCCCGGACGTCCATGACGTCCTCACCGAGGAGGGCGTTGGCCAGGGTGGACTTGCCGGCGCCGGACTGCCCGAGCAGGACCGAGGTCCCGCCGGAGACGACCGCCGAGAGCACGTCGAGCCCTTCGCCGTCCTGCGCGCTGACGGTGAGGACGGGCACGCCGGGCGCGCTGGTCTCCACGTCCTGCACGAGGTGCGACCGGGTCACCGCGTCCGGCACGAGGTCGGCCTTGGTGAGCACCACGACCGGCTGCGCGCCGGACTCCCACGCGAGCGCGAGGAACCGCTCGATCCGGGCGAGGTCGAGTTCCACGGCGAGGGACACGGCGACGACCGCGTGGTCGACGTTGGCGGCGAGGATCTGCCCCTCGGACCGCTTGGAGGAGGTGGACCGCACGAACGCGGTGCGGCGCGGCAGCAGCGTGCGCACGTAGCGGGGGCGGGCGCCGTCGGGGTCGACGGCGGCCCAGTCCCCGGTGCAGACGACCTTCATCGGGTCGCGGGGGACGACGTACTCGGTGTCGGCGCGGATCACGCCGTCCGGGGTGGCCATGTCGCACAGCCCCCGGTCGACCCGGACCACGCGCCCGGGCACCAGCCCCTGCGCGGCGTACGGAGCGAAGGCGTCCTCCCACTGCTCGTCCCAGCCGTAGGGAGCGAGGGGGTGCGAGGAGGCGGAAAGAGAGGAGAGATTCAAGGGAGACCCTTCGAAGGGCAGCCCCGGCGGCGCGTTCAGGCACGCGCGAAAAGAGGTGAGGTCAGCCGGAGGCCACGGAGGTGGACGAAACGAACGACTGGATACGGGCACGGCCCCTCACAGAGACAGCCATCGGTCACACCTCCCAGGAACCTCGACTCGGACGAACAGCGCCCACTTGTGGAGCGCCTCGCGAACACGGCACAGCCTAGGGTCCCCGGTGATCGCGCGCCATCCTTTTTCGCGTCCCGTCGGCGCGAGTACGGCACTCCGGCGAACCGACACGGCGTGCACGCCGGTTGAACAGGAGAAACCAGCCCGGCGCGCTGGAGCGCCGTGCGCGCTCCTGCGCCTCCCGCCCTTCGCGGTCGCCCGTCCACGCGGCGACCGCGCGGGCGACCGCGCGGGCGACCGCGCAGGCGACCGCGCAGGCGACCGCGCGGTTCGTTCCGCTGCGCTCTCGCCCCCTCACGACCTCGAAACGCCCGACTGCTCCCTCCACACATCCCTCCACCAGCTTTAGACTATGCAAGAGTTTCGCCGATCAAGTGATGGTGCCGGGCTGGTCCTACCCGGCCGAGACAGCGACGGAACTTCGGCCGCTTCCCGGGTCGTGGCCATGCTGCAGGTCTGCGCGCGGTGCGTACCACGACGTGTTCCGACCGGGTGACGGGCAGCCGGCCGCCCGCCGGTCCTCCTCAGCGGCCCCCGGTGCCTGACCGTGGACGCCTCACGGCGGTGCCGCAGGAGACGGCTCCTCTCCGCCCCTGTCCACGTCCAGATCAGTGGCCAGTCCCGCCCTTCGCGCAGCGGTCCGAACGGCAGCACTGGGTTCCACGAGCCGCACGTCGACGCCGGCCAGCGGCAGGGTCCGGCAGATGCCCCGCAGGGTGTACAGGCTCGCCAGGTCGCAGAAGGTGACACCGGACAGGTCGAGGACCAGCGAAGCGACCGTCGAGCGCGCGGAAAGTACAGCCAGGTCATCCCGCAGTGTGGCAGCGGTGTCCGCATCGAGCTCCCCGTCGAGGAGCAGGCGCAGCACGGACGAGGGGCCGTGGCCGGTCCCGGAACGGACACGGAGTCTTGTCGCGCCCCCCGTCCGGAACGGCTCGTGCCGACGGGGCGGGACGCCGTCGGCAGCCTTGTCGTGCGGCACGGGACGGGACGGTGGCATGGCCGGGCCTCCGGACGGTTCGCCTTGACGGACGCCGACCAGACTTCCCGGCACTCCAGGCGGGGCCGCCAGGCCCAGCCGTCCGTGTAGTTTTGCATAGAGCAAAGAAATTCTCCATCGGGCCCCGGCGGCGGGAGCCCTCAGGACGGCTACGGCGGCCCGAGGGACCGGCTCGGCGCCCGGAGCGGGCCGCGCCGTTCCCGGCACGTCCGCTCAGCAGCCCGGGACCGCGCGGACACGCACCGGGAGCGGCCTGCGCCCGTGGGGAACGGGAGCACGTGCCTGCCTGCGGCGGGCATCGGTCCTTGCGCCCGCCTCACGGGGCGCCGGGCAGTTCGCCCGTCCACCCCAGCGGATGCGCCTGCGTGTCCTCGACGACCGGCGCCAAGGGCTCCGCCCCGGCCTTGTTGAAGGCGTTGAGCGCTTCGACCAGGGCCAGCCGCTGCACCGGAGTGAGCCTTTCGACGATGGCGGCGATCTCGGTACGCCGGCGAGCCGTGACGCTCTCGACCGTGCGCTGCCCCTCGGCGGTGAGCTGCAGCAGCGTCTCCCGACGACTGTGGGGATTGGCGTGCCGGTCCGCCAGGCCGGCCGCGATCAGGCGGTCCACCATGCGCATGGCGGTGGACGGCGCCACCTGGAGCTGCTCGGCCAGCGTGACGAGCTTGGTGGCTCCCCTCGTGGCCAGCACCACCAGCATCCGGAACTGCGGCAGCGTCACCCGCTCCTCGACCTCGGCGAGGGAACGCGCGGACACCGCGACCAGCAGGCGTGACGCGGTCAGCACCGCCTGGGTCACGGCATCCACATCGTCCATCGCCCTCGCGGGGCCCTCGCTCTCGCGCACGACTCCTTTCTACCGCCCCACGATCACCGGGAGCACGTCGGCCGAGACCCGGCCCGCCCGCCACCACCGCGGTCACGGCCCGCTTCCGCGAGGGCCGCGGCCACATCCGGCCGCGCACCTCGTACCGACCAGGTGGTATGCAGCCGGGCGCGTCGTCACCTACCCTCGTGCCAGCCGTCCGCCGGACGCCCCCCCACGCCCCCCACGCCCCCCACGCCCTCCACGCCCTCCACGCCCTCCACCCCGCGACGACAAGGAGACGTTCATGGCTGTCGATCCACCCGAGGCGGTCCTCCAGGAACTCGGTGACCAGAAGCCCGGGGAGCCTTTCGTCATGCTCAACCTGCTGCGGTTCGCGCCTGACGGACGCACGTCGTACGAGGAGTACTCACGTCGTGCGGCGGTCTTCCTGCGACGGCACGGGGGCGAGCTCCTCTACGCCGGGGACGGCGACACCCCCCTGGTCGCCGGACAAGGACAGGCGTGGGACGCCGTGCTGCTCGTGCGCTATCCGAGCCGGGAGGCGTTCGTTCGCATGGTGACCGATCCCGGTTACCGGGAGATCACCCGGCTGAGGTCCCGCGCGCTCACCGAGGCCGTGCTCCAGCCGACCACCCCGTGGACGCGGCACGCGTCGTGACGGGAGCCGGACCGGCTCGCGGCACCGCTGACGGGAGACTGCCGCGACCTCGGCCATGGCTGCCGTGCTTCCGCCCGGGTGGGTGCACCGAGCCGGCCGGAGAGGAGCCGTCCGAGGCGGGCCAGGCATCGGGCAAGGGCTGCCGCGCCCCCACCGCCGCAGCCGTACCGGCCGCCGATGGGCGAACGGACACCGTCGGCTGCCAGTGCCGCAGCCGGCCGTCCAGCAGCGCGAAGCGGGCCGCGGTGTGACGCCGTGGCCGGCCGTCGTACCGGGCGGGTCCCACCGCTGCGATCTCCCCATGCGCGCATCGGACGGCCCCGGAACGACGGCGCGCGCCGCGCCGCCGGGGTCCAGGTGGGGGGCAGGGCCGAGGCGCCGCCCAGCGAGTCGGACCAGAAGGCCGGCCGTCCGGCGGCGACCGGGTGAGAACCGTGCCCGGCAGGCGAGTGGGCCCGCAGGACGGGGTACCGGCCTCACCATGCCCTTGTCGATGGAGCTCCTGCCCGAGTCGACGCTGCGCGACGTGATCGGGCTCCTCGTCAGAGTCGTCGAGTCCGCCGGCGCACTGATCATCTTCGTGGGAGCCGTCTGGGCATTCGCGCAGTTCCTCCTGGCCGGACTACGGCGCGACCGCAAGCTGTCCGGCTTCAACCGCATCCGCCTCAGCCTCGGACGCTTCCTCGTCCTGGGCCTGGAGTTCCAGCTCGCCGGTGACGTACTGCGGACGGCCGTCGCGCCGAGCTTCGCGGAGATCGGGCAGCTGGCGGCGATCGCCGCGATCCGTACCGCGCTCAACTACTTCCTGGGCCGGGAGATCGCCCAGGAAAGAGCCGAACTCGACGCGAGGGAGAAGACCTCGGCCTGATGACCCCCTGGCTTCACACCGCCGCCGCGCTCACCACCGTCCTGGGGCTGGTCAGCGCCTGCGTGGTCCACGTGGCCGTGGGCCGGTTCCGCACGTCACTGGGCGTGCTGCTCGACTTCCTCACCGCTGCCGGACTGATCAAGCTCGCCGACGAACCGTCGTGGGGGCGTGTCGCCGCCGCGGCCGGTGTGATCGCCGTCCGCAAGCTCATCACGACACGTCTCGGCCGGCCCTTGCTCGACGGCACGCGGAGGGCGGACCACCGGCCGATATGACCGGACAGCAGCCGTCGTCCTCTGCCGGTCGCCGGCCACGGATCACCGTCCGAGAAGGGTGTGGCCGAAGCCCGCGCAGGAGGTCACGGCCCTGCCGCGCCCCGCTTTCCGGACTTCTCCCTCATGCCCCCGCGAACACACTCGCCCGGCCAGTCAGCCGAGGGAGGCGATCAGGTCGTTGCAGGCCTGCTCGCAGCGTCGGCAGGCTTCGGCGCACACGCGGCAGTGGTCGTGCATGCCGGCGTGGCGTTCGCATTCGTCGCCGCAGGCCTTGCACACCGTCGCGCACGCCTGGAGCACGGCGCGCGTGACGTTCGCGTCGTAACCGGTGTGACGGGAAAGCACGGCGGCGGTGGCGGTACAGACGTCCGCGCAGTCCGCGTCGGTGCGGATGCACTTCGTCAGCTCGTCGACCATCTCCTCCGACAGGCACGCGTCGGCGCAGGCCGTGCACGCCTGCGCGCAAGCCAGGCACTCCTCGATACAGCGCGCCAGCTTCTCCCTGTCCACACCGCCCAGATCGGCGGGGTAGGCACGGAGCATGTCCTTGACCACAGCAGCCACTATTACCTCCAGCAATGGTGCGTCTTGCGTGAATTGTCATGGAACGTGTATCGCCTGGCGCACAGCCCAAACCCGGGCGCATCCGGGTGGGCGACCCCGGCGCCCGCCATCGCCTCACCGGTGGGCCGGAGCACCCCTCGACGCCCACGGTGTCGAGGGGGGCGGGATGCTCACCCGCCTCACGCCGGAGGGCATCGTCCGGGCCGGCGGCTCGAAGGACACGGTCGATGCGGTCATCCGGGCCGCCGGACACCGCCATGCCGTCCCTACCCGGCCGCAAGGGGCGCCCCGGACGCCGGCGGCCGCCCCGCTCCCGGGATCGGCTGTGCCGGCCTCGAGTTCCGGCGCGGCTTCCCCTCCGGCACTCTGCGCGGCGTCGGCCACGATGCCACGCAGGTGCTGTCCCGACCCGGCGGTTGCCGGTGGAGGACGCGGAGCGGCGGACCGAGCTGTCGGTCGGGCGGCTCGCCGCCCTTTGATGCGACGTACGAGTGTGACGGACCCGCGTTGCGGTGAGCCCGGGCGTTCGCGCAGCCCGGCGCCCGCGGGGTGCCTCCCCCGGAGCGGCATCCCCAATGCCAGCCCTCCGCCAGACCCTTGAGGCACGCATGCCCGCCGGGCACGAGCGCGTCAACCGCTCACGCCACCCCGCAGGCCCTCCCGTCGACCGTGAAGTCCGACGCCCGGACGTCCGTGTCCCGCCTCGCCTGCCTCGCCGCGACGAAGCCGAAGGCGAGTCTGCCGCCCGCGGCGACGCTCGCGTTGTAGTCGGGCGCGGTGGCGGTCACCCGCGCGCCGGACTGGTGGACCGAGGCGTCCCACATCTGGGTGACGCGCTGGCCGTCGGGGAGGGTGAAGCCGACCCGCCAGCCGTCCAGGGCGTGCCGGGTGGTCACGGTGACGGCCGCCTGGTAGCCCTCCGGCCACTGGTCGAGCACGTCGTAGTCGACCAGGCAGGCGGGCCGCGAGGGGCCGCCGTCCCCCGGCGTGGCGGCGGCGCCGGAGGACGTGCCCTGCGGCTCCGGGTCGGGCTCGGGCGTCGGGTCCGCCGTGCGGGAGGGCGGGGCGCTGCTCGGCGCGGCAGCGGCACTGGACGCGGGGACGGAGGGGTCCGGCGAGCCGGACGGCGCCGTGCCCACCGGCGGCAGCGACGGCACGGGCGCGGCCACCGGACCTCCGCGGTCGTTGTCGGGGGCGGCGGTCCCGGGATCCCCGCCGTCCCCGAACGGCATCAGCGACACCGCGAGCGCGAGCAGCGAGACGACGACGGCCGCGGCCATGGGCCCGTGCCGGGCGACCCGCGCCCCGCGGCCGGGCCCGCCCACCGGGTCGTCGGCGTCCGGGTCGGCGCCGTCCGGGTGCCCGGCGCCCAGCCGCACCTCGGCGGCGCGGCGGCGGCGCTCCAGGTAGGCGAGGCCGCCCCAGCCGATGACGCCGCCGGCCAGCGCGCCGGGCAGGGTGCCGCCGTGCGGGCGCAGACAGGCGGCGGCCTCCGCGCACTGCCGGCAGGCGGCGAGGTGCCGGGACAGGTCCTCGGGGGCGTCCGCGGCGGGCGAGCGGGTGACGGCGTCGAGCAGCCGGGCGTAGCTGCGGCACTCGGCGTCCATCGGGGAGTCGAGGTGGTTGCGGTGGCAGCGGTCCCGGAACAGGCGGCCGACCTGGGCGAGTTCGTCGGCCGCGGTGGCCGGGTCGAGGCCCAGCCGGCGAGCCACCAGGGGCAGCGGCAGCGCCTCCGCCTCGGCCAGCCACAGCAGTTCGGCGTCCGCCTGCTGGAGGTCGCGCAACCCCCGCAGGGCGATGGGGCGTCCGAGGGGCGGCCCGGTGTGGCGGGCGGCCTCCTCGGAGTGCAGCCACAGCCGGAGGCCGGGGTCGAGCTTGTGCCCCTGCCCCTCCTTCTCCCACCCGGCGGCCGTGTTCCGTACGGCGGTCAGCAGCAGGGGGATGCGGGGCAGCCGGGAGGAACGGCGTCCGGTCCCGCGCACGCTCCCCGACTCGGCCGCGCGCAGTTCCCGTATGCCCTCGGCGAAGGCCTCCCGGGCCAGTTCCGCGGCGGCGTCGGAGCCCGCCGTGCACAGGTCGGCGTAGGAGAGCACCGCGTCCCAGCATTCGGAGAACAGGGCCGCTTCGGCGGCGTCCTGGGGGCTCGGCAGGTCGGGCATGAGACTCCTGCATCCACGAGCGAGGTCAACTCGCCGTACCGGCGGGTGGAGTTGAAGGGAACCTCGCGGCAGTGGACGAGAGCTTCGCACGTCCCCGACACAACTGACAAGCGCCGTCTTCACTTTGTGTGGCGGTACCGCGACCCCTCGCAGGGACCATACGCAGGAAAGGCCGGAACGTCTCGGTTCCGGCCCTTCCTGTTCCGTCCTGCCTGGTCCGCCGCGGTGCGCGGCGGACGCTCAGACCGCCTCGACGGGCTCCTCCGCCGGGAGGCTGTCCATGAAGGAGCTGACGGAGAACACCGCGCGGCCGGGTCCGGGCGGGCCGTACCCGGGGGGCGAGGACAGGCCGAAGTCCTCCATGGTCTGCCGGTACGCCTGGAGGAGCCGGATATGGTACTCCAGCGGCGCGCCCTGCGGGTTGGCCTTGCCGAGCGGGGTGGTCGGCTCGGGACACCAGGTGGTGAAGCGGGGCGTGATCCCCTTCGACATGAAGAAGCGCAGGCCCTCGGTGGTGGACGCGATGGCCTCGTCGACCGTCTTGAAGCCGAACGGCTCGGCCATCTCCACGCCCGCCACGAAGTTGGGGATCACGTTGCGCGCGCCGAAGATCTCGGCCGAGTCGAGGATCCGCCGGTGCCACTCGTCCCGGCCGACGTACCGCTCCTTGCCGGGGCAGTACATCTTGAACAGGTACTCGTCCCACACCTCGTAGTTGGGGTGGTAGATCTGCACGCCGTAGTCCTTGAAGCGCTGCACGTCGTCCTTGGGCAGCGCCTGGGCGACGACCTTGCCGATCCAGCGGCCGGGGAAGCGCTCCTCGATGGCCTTGGCGTAGTGGCCGTAGAAGTCGGCCTCGTCGCGGCCGGAGACGGTCTTGGTGATCGCGCCGCCGGTGAGGGTGTAGGCGGTGGACGCCTTCGCCGTGTCGTAGCGGTCGATGATCTCCAGGGCCTCGAGGACCTCCTCGACGTCCTTCACGCCGGTGTAGGGCCGGCCGGCCGCCTTGTGCTGGCGCCAGTTGTGATTGATGTCGCAGTACTGGCACTCCTCCTTGGCGCCGAAGTACTGGCAGACGCGGAAGACCGTCAGGTAGATCAGGTAGCCCCACTGGATGGTGGGGGCGACCTCCATCACGGACTTCCCGTTGGACAGCTTGTGCCGGTAGTACTCCGGCATCGGCGGCACGCCGACGTCGGAGATCCGCTTGCCGTCCAGGTAGAGGCCGAGCATGCCGTGCTCGTCGGCGGCGACCCGGTACGGGGACGACGGGTTCACGCGGACGGACACGACCGTGCGGCGCAGGTCGTACGGTCCTCCGGTGAGGATGATCTCCTCCGGCGGGCGGCGCAGCGCGGCCTCGCCCAGCTCCGGCAGGGTGCCGTGGTCGAAGGAGAAGATGAAGTACGACTTCGGTTTGACCTCGCCGCCCTCGTTGTCGCTGAGCGCGGACGCGTCGAAGGCCACACCGCCGCGCAGCAGGTCCTCCTTGAAGACGGCCTCGCGCGGCACGTGCGGGAACCGCTCCATCAGATCCTCGACCAGCGCGGTACGGCTGCCCATCGCGTGTTCTCCTCCCGGTGCCGACGTACGACTCCTCACGGTATGCCCCCGGCCGGACGTCCCGGGCGGCGGGTCCCCCCCACCGGGTGCGGTTCACTCCCGAGGTAGGTTCCGTCGGGGCCCGTCCACGGGTCCGCCGGCGGGAGGGACGAGGGATGACCGAGAGCGTGACCAACTGGGCGGGCAACATCACCTATGCCGCCGAGGAGCTGCACCGGCCGCGCACGCTCGAGGCGCTGCGCGCACTGGTCGCGGGCTCCTCCCGGGTGCGGGTGCTGGGCAGCGGCCACTCCTTCAACCGCATCGCCGACGCGGGCGAGGGCGGTGTTCTCGTGTCCCTCGCCGCGCTGCCCCCGCTGATCGAGGTGGACGCCGGGGGGCGGACGGTACGGGTCGGCGGCGGGGTGCGGTACGCGGAGCTGGCCCGCGAGGTGCACCGGCACGGGCTGGCGCTGGCGAACATGGCGTCGCTCCCGCACATCTCGGTGGCCGGGTCGGTCGCCACCGGCACGCACGGCTCGGGCGTCGGCAACGGCCCGCTGTCAGCGTCCGTGCGCGCGGTGGAGCTGGTCACGGCGGACGGCTCGACGGTGACCCTCGCGCGCGGCGACGAGCGGTTCGGCGGCGCGGTCACCTCGCTGGGGGCGCTCGGCGTGGTCACCGCGCTCACCCTGGACCTGGAACCGGCGTACGAGGTGGAACAGCGGGTGTTCACCGAGCTGCCGCTCGACCTCCTGGACTCGGGCACGTTCGACGCGGTGATGTCGGCGGCGTACAGCGTGAGCCTGTTCACCGACTGGCGGAAGCCGGGCTTCCGGCAGGTGTGGGTGAAGCACCGCGCCGACCGGCCTCGCGCGGACTTCCCGTGGGCGGCGCCCGCGACGGAGAAGGCGCACCCCGTGCCGGGGATGCCCGGGGTGAACTGCACCGAGCAGTTCGGGACGCCGGGTCCGTGGCACGAGCGGCTGCCGCACTTCCGGGCGGAGTTCACGCCGAGCAGCGGGGCGGAACTCCAGTCGGAGTACCTGCTGCCCCGGGAGACCGCCGTGGACGTGCTGCGCGCCCTGGACGGCGTCCGGGAGACGGTCGCGCCGGTGCTGCAGACCTGCGAGGTGCGCACGGTGGCCGCCGAGGAGCAGTGGCTGGGCCCCGCGTACGGCAGGGACACGGTGGCCGTGCACTTCACCTGGATCGAGGACACGGCGGCGGTGCTGCCGGTGGTGCGGCGGGTGGAGGAGGCGCTGGCGCCGTTCGCGCCGCGACCGCACTGGGGCAAGGTGTTCACCGTCCCGCCCGCCGAGCTGCACGCCCGCTACCCGCGGCTGCACGACTTCCGCGCCCTGGTCCGCGAACTGGACCCGGAGGGCACGTTCGGCAACGCGTTCGTGCGGGGCGTGCTGGGCGGCTGACGGGACGCGGACGCCCGTGGGCCCCCGCGTCCCCGCGTCCCTGCGTCCTCAGTGGTCCGCGCAGCAGGGGGTGGGGTCCGGCGCCTCGAAGGGCACCAGGGTGTCCCCCAGGGCCGGGGTGGCGGCGAGGACCAGCGCACCGCCCTGCCACTGCGGCCGTACGTGGTCGCGGGTCACCATGCGGGCTTCCGGCTCCGGCGGCAGGGGCGAGCCCAGCACCGTCACCCGGTCGATCGCGGAGCACTCCAGCAGCTCCCCGACCGTCAGGGTGCCCGTGAGCCGGGACGCCCCCGGATAGAGCACCGCGCGCCCCGACGGGTCCGGCAGTCCGGCCGAGACGGCGCCGTGCTCCCCCTCCGCGAGCCGCTCCCGCACGGTGTCCAGCAGGGACGCCGAAGGCAGGGACAGCGACACGACGACCCTCGGGCGTCCGTCCCGCACCAGGTGGGTGCAGCCGACGGTGTCCGCGGGCAGGGCGAGCCGGTCCGCCAGCCGGTGCAGCAGGTGGTCCGCCGTCCGCAGGTCCCGCGCGCCCGCGTCGACGGTGAGCGCGTACGCCGTCACGACGGCAGCACCCACACGGGGTTGGAGTAGAACCACAGGTCGCGCCAGGGGTCGGCGTCGCCCACGACGT